>CAYHCO010000006.1:33664-171590 GCA_964355105.1 uncultured Porphyromonadaceae bacterium | reverse complement strand
GGCATGTTTGCTCAGCAAGTCAAACAGTATGATCCCTGGATTTGGGTTTCACAACCTCCCAAGGATTGCCCTTTTGAACAGTCGACTGAAATCGCTGGTGTTGCATTCACCATGAATTACCGGCATTATCAGCTGAAAATCAGAGGTACCTGGGGTGATACCTGGTATCCCACCTGGGCTGCCAACGACACATTATATTCCTCCTGGACAGATGGCCAGCTTCAAAGGCTGGATGGTTCACTGGATTATTCCCAATCCGGTTGGGTTAATTACGATAAAGAAACGGTTTACAAAAGTGTCCCAAAACAACCTTTACAAGCCACAACAGGCCAGGCTGTCATGGCTGGCAGCGATCCGCTTGACCTGCACATATACAGTCTGGGCACCCAAAACGGTGATCCGGCTCCCTACCAGGGACGCTATCCCTCCGGATCATTGGTACATAATGGTATTTGGTACTATGGCACCTACTGTCTTGCACCGGCAGGTACAACCAATATCGGCGGGTTCGATTACAACTGGCCGTGGTTAGGTCCGCTGGTTGGTTACAGAATTTCGAAGGATTACGGCATTACCTGGGAGGACACCCCGCATACTCCTGAAGATCCCCTCTTTGGAGAAACCGGCATGTGGGGGTATCCGGTTAAGATGGGGACTCCGCATTTTGTAGATTTCGGGAAAAATATGGAGCATTCACCCGACGGAAAAGCTTATTTGGTTGGGATGGGAGCTGAGGTGAATGATCCAATGCCACGGCCGGCAAACCTGAGCTGGATATCCGGGGATCAGATTTATATGTGCCGGGTAACACCTTCCATTGAAAACATTAATGACAAGTCAAAATATGAATTCTTTGGAGGTAATGACAAAAATGGCAAACCAATCTGGACAAACGATTTTAATCAAATAAAACCTTTACTGGAGTGGAACAACAATATGGGCTGTGTTACCATGACCTATAATGCGCCATTAAAAAAATACCTCCTAACCATAACAGACGGCTGGCCAACCGTTGCAAAAATGAATTCTTATATCCTGGAGTCGAATCATATCACCGGTCCCTGGAAACTTGTGACCTATCTGAAAGATTTTGGTGAACAAGCTTATTTCTTAAACTTCCCGACCAAGTTTATTTCAAGCGACGGGAAAAAGCTCTGGTTATGTTACTCCGGGAATTTTGCAAGCGGCTGGAATAATATGACGATCAAGTCAAATCCTCCGGGAAGCGGATACGGACTGGTCATGCAGGAAATGATTCTGCTGGATAAAGAAAGTTATAAGAAGTACCGGAATAATCCTGCTCCTTTGACACAATAGAATTGATCATCTGATTGTTGCCAGGATGAAAACACTTTTTTGGGGTTTTGTAAGCTTCCCTGATATTCGGCCGATCAAGATTAAATGGTAGCCAAGCCCGTGAGGCCGCGGCGATTGAGCAAAACAGATTTACGGAATCTCAGATCGTGAGTATTCTGAAACAGCAAGAGGCAGGATCGAGCGTGATCGATATCTGCCGGGAACCAGAATTGTATGTTCTGCTAGAGATTTAAGGCGGTGATTGCTTCATCCAGCAGCCGAAGTGCATCAGGGTAGGCGACCTGAGTGAGGATTTGTCTGGTTCCCTGTACTAAATCCGGGTCAGCAGCAAAGGATTGCCAAAGATGATTTAACCGGGTCGAAAGTAAATCACCTGAACTCCAGATTGGATAAAACGTGTTTTTTTGAAGGGAAATGAGCAATATCTGGTTGACAAACTTTTCGGCTTGCTCGCGCTTACCACTGAACAATTCGAACAGACGGCCAAGAATAGCTTCCCCTGCCGTGAGTAATAGAGCAGCATTTGCTTGTTCTATTTTACGCCTGCTTCCTTTTGATCCGTTCTGAAAGATTGATGTCTCAACTAATCCATCGGACGTTGCTGCTAGCTTTGCTCTTAATGCAGCAATATCACCAACTTGCGGCCGATGATTCTTTTCTAGCAGGCTTTCACATTTTAAAAACCAAAGCCGTAGCTCGGGGATAAAGGATAGTTCTTTATTCTCATAAAATGTAACCAGATTAGGAACTTTCGAAAGAAGTCCGTAAAGTTCGTCCAGAAAGGTGGTAACAATGATTTGCATTGGGTTACTCGGGTATCAATCTTTTTAATTCTGGCTTGTCGCTGGTCATATCGATATCCATATTGAGGGCATCTTCAGTGATGGAGAGTTTTAAATATACAACACTGCCTGACTTACCTGCATCCTGTGTGTATTCTTTTATCACCGAACTTTTGGGATTGATCATGATTCCAACAGGCTTACTGGGTAAAGCTTTAAAGGTTTTTGCTACCTGTTTCCTGACTTCGGCGACGACCTGTTCATGAATGGCAGATGGCACGGCTTTTCGTTTTGCGGATGCCCGAATGTGGTTGGAAATACGTGTGGTTACCGAATCGACGGACATCGGACGGAGATGGCCAAGGGTGAGTTGGTCGTCCGTTTCGATGATTTTGTTTATCTCAGATAAGGTCAGGTGTATTTTTTGCTCCTTTAGAACCTGTTGGATATCAACCGACAATGATTTACCGAGCAAAACAGGATCGGTTTTTTCAACATACCCGTCGGGCGTATCCTCGATTACGATAGGGACGGTGATCTCAATGTTTGGAAGTCTCATTCTGGGTATGGGAAAATGCTTGAGGAGACCTTGCTTATCATCAACGTACATTGCTGCTGTTTTGATAGCCTCCACATCGGCCATCACACGGGCACGCGTAAGTTCCTCAAGAATATGCCCGAGAAAATCGCTTAAATCTGCCATATGAAATTGTTTACCGAATTAATTGTTGCAGAAAAGATAGTAATAAACAGGACACTCCGATGAGTACCGGAGTGCCTGTTTTGCCTGTCATTAAGCCGGATTACCGGTTGGGGAAGATTTAATGGCACCCTCCAGAATGCTCAGTAATTTCTCCATGCCCGCCGGCATCTCGTCCTGTGTTGCCCGAACATGGATCTGCATGGAATAGGTCCGCTCAACAGTATTTCCACTGGCAGATTTTTTCTGATAGGAGCAGGAAACATTCAGTTTTGCTGATCCACCAGGCCATCGTTGTTTAACTTCCAGATTAGCGCCAATATTTAGTTCGCTGCTCGTGGTGGAAGTTTCCATTGCATTTATTTTGGCATTAAAATCAATAGTAGCCTCTTCAATCCGGATGAAGGGTATCGGTAGAATAGTCAGGAGAGGCACTGCAATTTTCATTTCTGCATATACCGCGGGTACCGCAGCTTTTGCAGCCACTGCAGGCACAGCCGGATCTGTAGCTGTTGCTGGAACTTCGTCTTTAGCTTCAACCGCCGGTTGGTAAGGTTGTACCTCCTTGGGGTACTTAAATTCCACGTAAACCGGTTTGTTTTTGTCATCAAAGCCCACTGTTTTAATAAAGTCAGCCGTGGCTCGTGCTGCTAGCGTCTGAGCTTCTATCACCGCTACCAATGGTCCGCCAATCAGCGCCCCAAAATTGATGCTTGATAATTCAGCCCCTGGATTTACTGCCATAATGCCTCCTTCTTTAAAGGGTAAATAAAAATAGTTCTTGCAAAAGGTGTTGTTGAATATCTTCTTCTTTAGTTAATCCGGTTCCCAGCTAATATGAAACCCTTTATCCTGGATAAATGAAGGATGGGAATGTTGATTTTATATCCAAAGGATGGGCTGACCCGAGGCATTAGGAAAGCCATTGTTACTCACCTTGATTGCTACTAAAAAAGAAAGCCGCAATTTCTGCGGCTAACTGTTTGATTTTCTGTGGGCCCAGCTGGGCTTGAACCAGCGACCCTCTGATTATGAGTCAGATGCTGCTAACCAACTGAGCTATGGGCCCGATCCATGTCCCTTTCGGGACAGGGTTTGCAAAGATAGGAAAAATTTCAATATCCAAAACCCTTGAGGACATTGGGGTACGGGAGGAAGAGGGATAAGATATGACCTTTCCCAGACCGGAGAGGATTTGGGGAATTTCATGGACTGCCTGAAATCGGGAAAAAGTAACTGGGCACGAAATAGGCACGATATCAGGAGATAGGTGGTAGTTTACACCTAAGGTGGAAGAAAAGGATCCATTCATCGGTCCCCGCCAAGAGAAACTGAACAGTCTCTTCCGGGTTGGACAAACGAAGATTAAAGTAAAGCTGGAATCCTGATGACAGTAATGCTATTGGTGTTAAAATCTTTCTGGCTGCAAGGGAGCAGAGCCTTAGGCCGGGAGAGTCGCGAATTATGTTGGTGAGGGAAGTCTTACCTCATCCCCGGGTACTCTCTGCAAACCGTCATGTAATGCAGGTTTACCTTGACAGGTAGGATGAGAAATGGAGCAATGGAAGAAAAATCTTGTCGGGAACCAGTAAAGCGGTCGGAGGTGATCCCTATATCACCACCATTGCCCCCAATGGTTTTGCACCGGAGAAGGCATCCTCTTCGAACCCGGATGCACGGATTTCCTGGTTCAAAGGCAACGATGGATTGGGAAAAATAAAAATCGAATCGGGAATAAACGCCACTGTTAAATGGCAGCTCGCTGGTAATTAATCCTTCTGTTTACGCGACAGGATTCTTTTCGCAGCCAGCCTGCCCGTAAGAATTGACATGGGCACACCCGCAGGGCTGTAAGTCCATTGTCCGGCCTGAAAGATGGAAGGAATGGGTGTCACAACTGCACTGTTTGCAGCCTGGATCTTATGGATGACCGGAATGGGCGCCTGGAACGACCATCCGGTGATCGCCCCTTCCGAACTGCCAACCCTGTTCGCATAGCTCAGGGGTGAGAAAGAGAAGCGGCCAATGATCTTGTCCTTCAGCATGGGATAGACCGAATCGGTAAGTACCTTGATGATACGGTCCTCCATTTCTGATATGAACTCCTTGTACCATCCTGCATCGGCAATCTTTTTAAACAAGTCATATTCGGCCAGTATGCTGACAATCAGACCTGTCTTGCCTTCTGGCACAAGGTCGGAATCCTTGAGGCCAGGAATGGAAATCTCAAAGGTATTCAGGTCAATGAACCTGTCGAGCCACACCAGGACCTGTTCCCTGTCAGGCTCCCCGGGGGCTGTCAGAATCCTGTTCAGATCGCTCCAATGGGTTTCTCCCAATCCCTGTTTCGAAGGAGAATAGAAGAAGTGTCCGTTTGCAATAGCCTGAAAATGCTCCAACGGTTCGTCCACCTGGAGATAAAGGGTGAAAACGGAATCCCCGCCGCGTTTTTCCAGCAGGCGGTTTTTCCTCTTTTCAAATTTCGACCGGATTTTGGCGGAGAGACCTGCCGTGTCTGTGATCCGGTAAAATGTTTTCAGATCTGCCGCCCAAACCAGGTGATCATAGGCATAGCCAACGTTGTTTTTATCGGTTACCATGCGTTCGCTGGCCGAAACCTTTTCAATGATGGTTTCTCGCCTGATTTCGCCCCCCAGCTCAAGGAACTTCTTCTCGACAACACCGGCCAGCCTGCCCACGCCTCCCTTAGGATAGAAATAATCCAGGTAAAGCGAAAAGTAGCTCAGTGCAAAAAAAGCGGGGGTATTCTTGAAGAAATGCTGTGAGATCATGTCTCTCAGGGAGCGGTTTTTTACGATTTTCTCGAGATAAGGTTCTACTGGCATGCTCATCCTGTTGATCCTGATGATGGTCAGGATGAATTTGGGCAGCCATGGTAGGAGGACCTTAAGCAGATATTCGCGGTCGCCGAACATGTCCTTGAAATTGGGATTTTCCACCCCGTAAAGGACATCCATGTTTTTCATCACTTTCCGGATGATCCGGAGCACCTCATCGATTTCGGCTTCACTTTCCGGATAAAACCGCTTCAGCAGATTGCCGTATTCCTTCAGGCTGTTAATGTCCTCAACATGCAGGATGTCATTTCCGATCCCCACGGACACCTTGCTTTTAACCACTTCGAGCTCAACACCCAGTTCCTTCAGCATGGGGAAAATAGTTCCGGCATTTTCCAGAGCCCGGATTCCGGCTTCAAACTGAAATCCGTTGCGCGAAAAGGAATTTACCAGACCGCCGCATTCATGATTTTTCTCGATCAGGAGAACACTCTTGCCCTCTTTGGCCAGAAAAGCGGCGCTGGTGAGTCCGGCCATTCCTCCGCCAACTACAACCGTATGGTACCTTTTTTCCACCATGTCGATTTAAAGTTAGGCTAAAATGTTTTGCATTCCGGTCATTTCCAGTGTTTTTGTCCAGAGTACAAAGGCAGCTTCCTTGTCCAATGCGGGTGGGGCGGGTTCTTCCATCGTGGTAAGATTAAAAAACTTGCCGCTTACTCCTTCCATCTCTTTTGAAACGCCAAGGTAGTAGATCGATTCCGATGATATTTCGGTAGGCCTCAGCATCCGGTCGTAAAAATGCTTCTTTATCCAGCGGTAAAATGCACCGTTTTCCTGGCCGGTCTCTGACATGACGGCACCCGGGTGCATGGCGTTTATCGTTACGCCGGATGAACTGAAACGATCGGCAAATATCAGCATGGACAGCAGCTGTGCCAGCTTGGCCGATCCATAGCCCTTCAATCCTGTATAGCGGTGTTTTTTCCAGTTCAGATCATCCAGTTGCAATCCCCATGGGACAAACCGATGACCCTCAGAACTGACCAGGATGATTCTGGCTCTCTCCTGGGATTTCAACTTTTCGCTGAGGAGGTTATTGATCATGAAAGAAGAAAGGTAGTGTACCACAAAAGTCTTTTCTATTCCGTCGCGGGTCATTTCCCGTTTGGTGAGGTAAACACCTGCATTATGGATCAATACGTCAATCGGTCTTTCGACCTTTAGAAGTTGTGCCGCGGCATTCCGAATATCACTCAGATTGCTCAGGTCGGCAATGATATACCGACAGCTGACCCCCCATTCCCTTTCGATCTCCTCCTTCAGTTTGGCACTCTTCTTCTCGTTCCGGTTAATGCAAAGCAGGTCGGCTCCCTGGGAGGCGAACTTTTTGGCCGTGATATACCCGATCCCTGATGTTGCTCCGCTGATCACAACGAACCGGCCCTTATAATCATCCGTGCAGATCTTCGGATTCCGGCTGTTGTTTCTGATCATTGCCGAAATATTTGAGACCTTATACTCATTAAAATATTTGGGTAGCATTCTTCTCCTTATCGGTCATCATCCGAATTTCTTGTGTATGAACCTCCTGTAAGCCTTTCCAAACCTGGGAATATTGTCGAAAATATCTCCCCAGAGATCATAATAGTCCCGTTGCACCATGATCTTTCCCTCTTCATTCAGGGTAACCCGGCTCGAGCCATATATCACGGAACGCGGTCTGTTTTTGAAGACAATCGTCATTTCCCATTCAATGAAGATATCCTTGCCGTTCTGGGCGGTCCTGAGAATTTCCATCGTCAGGTCGTTGGAACGGGCTGTCAGCCTCTCGGTCATGGCCGTAAATTCCTTCTTTCCCCGGATCTCCTGGATTGTGTCCCTGAAATAGATATCGTCAGCGTAATAGGGGAGGATATGGGACCAGTCGGGTTTCCCCTCTGTATTGTAGGTTTTGGACCATAGCTCCTTGATGGTCTCTGCGTTTACTTCCATCAAATTTATATCCTGTGCAGGATTTCCCGGCTTTTCTGTCATTATGGATTTGGTTAGCAGGTAATGAATTTTACTTGGAAAGGAATTCCGGTTCTTTGGGAAAAATTATATCCCGTATCTGCTTGAGTTCCTCCTGAGTATCAATGGCCGGGTCGATCGGAACCAACAATACCGGGCTCAATCCCATATCCGGATGCTGAATTGAATTTGAGTTCTGTCTTAATATTTTTTTGGAAGCACCAACAACGAACTGTTCCGATTGGTCAATCACATATCCGCTTATGGTGCCGTTATTGTTTAGCGTCAGGAAATTGGTGAATATTTCCCTTCTCGTGATATAAATTTCGCCATTAAAAAAATTCCCCACACTGATTTTTACAGTAACTCCGGGATGACCGTCCTGATCGGAATCTGTCAAATTGGGGTCGTTGGGATCCTTCGATAGGGGCTGTGACGCGTCGCCATTGATTCCGAGGAGGGATGGCGTTGGGGGCCGGTAAATATGCCATCTTCCATTTTTCAGTGACAATTCAACTTCCTGAACACGGGGCTTGATGGCCTGTACGGCTTCGTCGCTGAATTCCGATTTGGCATTTTTGTTGCTTAATTTTTGTTCAGCGTGCAGAAACCGGTCCCGCTGCATAAGCTTTCCGTTTTCCAGGTAAAAATCAGTAAAACCGTAAGAAATGATAAACGTCCGCATAGTCGTCTTTGTGGTGGTGTCTTCGTAAGCCACCACATCATAATGGGCATAATGCCCCACAATCTTTGTTCTGGCGCTTTCAAGGTCTGCTGGTTGAGTAGCATTCGGCTCACCCTGATCGAAATGATACAAGGGGGATTCCGGCCAGTCCAATGGTTTGGAACAAGCGTTAAGCAAGATTAGAACAGTGATTAATCCCAAACTGAGTTTTCCCTTTTTCAGCATAACTATCCAAATGAAAAAAAACAAAATTAGCGACATCGCAATGTTAATAACGATTTTGAAAATGTTTTGTTCAAGTCCGGGGTAAGAATGGATCAGGCTGTCAAATTGACATGCCGACAAACAAACCCAGTCCTCGCCAGGCTTTTTTACCACCTTCCGCCGAACCAGTTGATCAATTGGAAAAAACGCTCCAAAAACCAATCTCCGGCGGACATTCCTCAATCCCATTTACCAATCCGGTTTAACTTTGGCAGGCGAATTCTCCTGACCACCAAAACATGAGGGAAGATGAGGCTTCCCGAGAATTTCCACCAAGCTGTAGGTGACCTTCCTGGGGACTGGATAGCATTGAATGCCGGAGATTGGAAACCTTGTCCGTTTTGTCCACTATTACCATAATGAGACGATCAAGTGGGACCCGGCCAAACTCTGCTTTGCCGAAGGTACCGGTAATCCTGCCTGGTTAACGCGCGACTACCGCGAATGGAAGAAAGCATCGGGTCTTTTATCAGGGTCATCCCAACCTGGCTTTCAGCTCGGCCATTTTGGTTCTATAGTAGCTTTCGATCTGGTTTTCGAACGCGACCGTACGGGCTAAGTCTCTTTGTTCATCAGTCAGCAGGTATTTTATGTTATTAAAAGCATGGTCAACCGGACGATACCAGTCCATTGTTACTAAGAGCACACCCATCCGGAAGTTGTTGACCAACGATGGCATTAAACAAAGGGTATGATAGCATTGCTCCAGAATAGCATTACAATCATTTTTTTGTTGATCCGTGGGACTGAAGGACGTAACAAAAGCATTATAGGTATATTGCCTGCAATCTGCCAGAACTGCTTCAACGTCTGACTGACTTAAATCACCGGTCAGGGTTCCCCTCACCAATCCTGTTTCAGTTAAGGAATCCGTTGAATGATTCCCACCGAGGTATATTCCCGTGGCAAGACCTACCCCCAGGCCTACCAGAAATGTTGCAGCGATGATCAGAATCTGTTTTCGTTTCATTATTTTATTGTTTTAACTTTTTCGTAAAATTTTCGGAAATCGCCACCGCAGGAGTCCAGAATGCCCTGAGCATTCTGCAAAGCCTTCGCTGAACCCGGAATCGCCTTTCCGGTATAATTTCTGATGGGCGAGCTCGTGAATGATCAACCCGGCCAGATTAACCGAGTCGAACCGTAAATTTGTGCTCAGTATGGGATAGCACCAGATTTTTGGTTCCACGGAAAACCTCGGAGTACAATAAACATTCCAGCCCAGGTAATCGCTTTTGATATCAGAATAGAGTGTATAGCTTTTATTATCAGGTAGTCCAAGTTCCTTTGCGGCAAATTTACGAACATCAAGCACCATCTTCAGCTTTTCCTTTGTCTTCTGGTCAGTTTTGTTATCTGTCAGGATTTTCCCGATGGGTTGCCTGGCATGCATGATCCGAAGGTGCGCCGTCATGGCCTGTATGACATAGGAAATCTGGCACGATCCCAGCGTGATAAATATCAAAAGGACAAGCAGCGCAACTGCAGATCCAGTGATAGTAAGCTTTTTTCGGAGTTTTCTTTTGTTCATTGTACGATTGAAATATAGTAATTTTGAGTGCATGCCCGAAATTAAATCGAGATACAGTAAAAACGAGGAGTTGGCCAATGCGCTGTCGTATCTGACCGGAGCGCTTCTGGCCACGATTCTGAGCACGAAAACCCCATGAACCGAAAGGAATTCCAGGTAACCCCTGGACAAATATAAAAGTAATAGCTTTAAATTGAGGGTTTTATGGTTTGAAAAGAGGGTGTTCTGACCGATTATGAGTCAGATGCTGCTAACCAACTGAGCTATGGTGGAAAAAACGCTCCAAAAACCAATCTCCAGCGGACATTCCTCAATCCCATTTACCAATCCGGTTTAACGATGGCCGGCGAATTCTCCTGACCACCAAAAGATGAGTGAATATGAGGCTTTCCGAGAATTACCACCAAGGTACGGCCGACCTTCCTGGGGATTGGATAGCATTGAACGCCGGAGACTGGAAACCTTGTCCGTTTTGTCCAATATAGTCAACATGTGGAAAGGCCGATGGAATTTACAAAAACCACAAATTTCCACAATCTTGAATAGATGTCCCGTAAAGTCAATATTTAGGTATATAACCGGAAAAACTTATAAGAATTAGCGGTTATACAATGTATTATGGTTGGATGCCGATGAGCCGATTGTGCGAAATGAGCTAACGGGAGTTAATGTCTCAGGATTAAAAAACCTCATCGGTAAAAATACAATTCTGGTAATCGATGAGGCTCAGCAAATAAAAAATATCGGGATAACCTTAAAACTTATTACTGATCATATCCCGGAGGTTCAGCTACTGGTGAGTGGCTCTTCAGCATTGGAACTGGCTGAAGAGATTACCGAACCTCTGACGGGACGAAAATTTGAATTCTTTCTTTATCCTATGTCCTTTGAAGAGTTAGTCGATGATCATGGCTGGTTACAGGAGAAAAGTCTTATCGAACAACGTCTGATCTTCGGATCCTATCCTGAAGTGGTTTCTAATCCGGAGAATATGAAGGAGACCCTTGGATTACTTGCGGGAAGCTATTTGTATAAGGATATTTTTAAATATAAAGACCTGCGCAGGCCCGAATTACTTGAATCGCTGCTACAAGCCCTTGCCTTGCAATTAGGTTCACAGGTATCTTATCATGAATTGAGCCAGATTATTGGCGCTGACTCTGAAACTGTTCAAAGGTATATCGAACTGCTGGAGAAAACCTATGTAATCTTTCGCCTGCGTTCATTTAGCCGTAACCTCAGGAATGAAATTAAGAAGTCGCGGAAAATCTATTTCTATGACAACGGCATCCGCAATGCGATCATCAACAATTTTAGCCCATTTAAACTTCGAACGGATCAGGGAGCCTTATGGGAAAATTACCTGGTAAGCGAACGAATAAAGTTTTTACTTAACAACGGACTGTACGCCAACAGGTACTTTTGGCGTACACACCAGCAGCAGGAAATTGATTACCTCGAAGAAAGGGATGGTATTATATATGCCTATGAATTTAAGTGGGGGAAAAATTCCAAAGCCAGAATCCCGCTGACTTTCGCAAATGCTTATCCAAACTTTTCTTTTGACGTGGTGACTCCTGAAAATATGGATTTATTCCTGAAAGTCGGGGTACCACGACCTGACCCATCCTCAGGAAGAACCTTTCCTACTTCCGTATAGTGAAGAATACCCGGTCAGTCCTTCGGGGCCACCGGTTATTCGAGGGATCCACATCGGCGGTTTCCTGGTGCGGGTCGAGCGTGACAGTCCGGACCTCCTTGTCATATATGAAAACCTTAGTGACCTCCTCCTGATTCCTGAGCCAGATCTCGGCCGGTATCCGGACTTCATCCGTGGTCCCATCTTCAAATTCGAATTCGATGACCAGCGGCATGATCATGCCGCCCAGTGCCTTGAAGGTGATCTGATAATACCGCTGACCGCTGCTGAGTTGTTTGATCTCATCAGGTGTCAATTTGCTGTAAAGCGCATCGATTCTGGTTTTCTCTTCGGCCGTTAATACCGGTTCGGGTTCATTGTACTTGTCACGCAGGCTCTTGTCGCGGTCGATCTCGCTTACAAACTGACCCCGATCGCGGATGGTGGCAATGTCGGGTCTGATCAGCTTACTTTTGTATTGTGCTGCCTTCATGGCTGATTGCTCATCAAAAACTGGCTCAAAAACAGTCACATTGCTGATGGACAGGTCAACATGATCGGTTGTGAAGAACCATTCGCGCCAGAACCAGTCGAGGTCCACACCGGAGGCATCTTCCATGATGCGAAAGAAATCGGCGGGCTGCGGATGCTTGAACATCCAAGTACTGGCGTATTCCTTAAAAGCCTGATCGAACAGCTCGCGACCCAGGATGGTTTCACGGAGGATATTGAGGCCCGACGCCGGCTTGCGGTAACTGTTCATCCCTCCCTGCAGCAATGCATCGGCATCGGTCATGAGGGGTACCTGGGTGTTTTTGGGGCTGTTCATGTACCCGATCATTTCAGTGGGTTTGCCCGACCAGCTCTGGTTAAGGTCCCAATCGCGCTCGGAAATTCCCTGGATGAAAATGTTGAATCCTTCGTCCATCCAGGCCCATTGCCTCTCATCGCTGTTCACGATCATCGGAAAATAATTGTGCCCGACTTCATGCCTGATCACACCGATAACCCAGTCGCGCGTTCCTTTGGCATAACTGCCATCGGCATTCGGCCGTCCGCCGCAGAAGGCAATCATCGGGTATTCCATGCCGAGGCTTGCATCAACCGCCTGTGCCACGGGGTAGGGATAATCGAAGGTGTATTTTGAATAGGACCTGATGGTATGGGCAACGGTTTTTACCGCATACTGGCTCCACAACGGGTTGCTCTCCCGGGAATAAAACGACATGGCCAGCACGCGATTATTCTTGAAAGGAACACTCATGGCATCCCAGATGAATTTGCGGGAGCTGGCAAAGGCAAAATCACGAACATTCTCAGCCTTGAAACGCCAGCTTTTCGACTGGGTAGACCGGCTCTTCTCATTGGTTATAGCCTCATCTTCTGTTATTATGAACACCGGCACTTCAGATTTTTTTGCCTGCTCAAGCCTCGCAGCCATTTTGGGGGTCAAAACCGTGCTGCCATTCTGCAGTACACCGGTAGCCGCCACGGTATGGTCAGCGGGTACGGTAATGGTCACATCAAAATTGCCGAATTCCAGGGCGAATTCAGCATCAATAAATTGCTTGATCTGCCATCCCTGATCATTGAAAACGCATAAACGCGGGTAAAACTGCGCAATGGCATAAGTGCTTTCATCCTGGCCCTCGAAAGGATCATACCCCGACCGGCCTCCCTGCGTTCTCATATTGTTCAGGTTATATTCCCATTTCAGGTTTAACTGCGTCGATTTGCCGGGTAGCAGGGGGGCATTAAGCAGAATTTTCAGTATCGTGTGGTTCTTGACTGTTTGAAGAACTGTGCCGTCGCCGGAGGTAACCGCACCCAGCTGGAAACCACCGTCAAACTTGCTGTTCATCCGCATGATGTTTGATGCGGACTGCTGGATGGCCATTTCGGAAGTTCCGATTTTACTCCCCAGGGAATTTGGCTCATAAATATTCTGGTCGAGCTGGATATAGAGGTAGCTCAGCGTTTCCGGGGAATTGTTCCTGTAAGTAATCACCTCGGTACCTGAAACCGTCTTTTTTATCTCATCGAGTTTGATATCCATCAGGTAGTCGACCTGTTGCTGGAAATATCCGCTTCCGGGACGACCGCTGGCTGTCCGGTACTGGTTCGGTGTAGGCAACTCTTCAGTTAACGGCCTGAATAAGTTTTTATTGATGTTTTCCTGTGAATAGGTCTCAGTCGAAAAGGCCATGATCAGGAACAGGTAAAGCCAAGCTGATTTTTTCATGTTTTTAACTTAGTTACGTTTGTCTCTTTTTAACTTTTGCCAGGTATTCTGACGGGCTTTCCCCGACAATCTTCCTGAAGATATTATTAAAGTGGGAGTAGCTGTTTATGCCAACTGCTGTCATCGCATCCTGTATCCGGTCGCATCCATTGTCAAACAGATACCGGGCGTGCGAAATGCGCATTGAATTGATGAAGCCGGTGGTGGTCTGGCCAATCAACGTCTTGAGTTTTCTGTGCAACTGCATCCTGCTTAACCCGATTTCCCTGGCCAATTCCTCGACCGAATACTCTGCATCGTCGAGGTGCAGCTGGATCGTTTCAGTTAATTTGCTGATGATTTTCTGGTCGAAGGTGGTATAGTGGTTCTTAACCTCGACGGTAATATTCTGTGAAACCAGAAATGTTTTAAACCGGTTCCGGGTTTCAATGATGTTGTCGATCTTTTTCAGCAGAGCACCCGTATTGAAGGGTTTTGTTATGTAATCCCAGGCTCCTGATTCCAAACCATCCTTCTGATATTCCTCATCTGATTTCGCAGTAAGCATCAGTATAGGGATGTGTGATGTTTCAATCGAGTTTTTGATTTGCCTGCACATGTCAATCCCATCCATCTCGGGCATCATCACATCGGTGATAATGATGTCGGGCAGTTCTTTCATGGCGATTTTTATTCCCTCAATACCGTTGGATGCTTCACTGACATGATATCGCGATTGCAGACAATTATTGAGGTAAGCCCTCAAATCGTGATCATCCTCAACGATCAGCACCCGTTCACGCTCTGGAGCGGTTACTTTAGCCTCATGATTCCTGCCGTTAAAGAAATCCTGTGGCCACTCGTTTAAAGCTTCACCACTTTTCAGCTCTTCCTCAGTGAATGCACTTTGCGAGACCGGTATGGAAAGGATGAATTCGGCACCGCCGTATTTGCTGTCCGAAACGGTTATTTCACCCCGGTGCGCCTTAATGAGTGTGTAGCTGAGATGAAGCCCTATGCCGGAGGAGTAGCGATCTTTACCGTGGAAAAATCGTTCAAAGATCTTGTTCTTTTCTTCAACCGGGATGCCCTTGCCACTGTCGCGTACCATGATATTCACCATTTGCAGCTGATCTTTCCACACAGGTTTGACTTCCAGTTCGATAATCCCTTTTTTGGGGGTGTGTTTAAAGGCATTGGATATCATGTTATAGAGGACTTTTTCGGTGATGTTGGAGTCGAAATAACACATGAAATCTTTTGGAACCAGTATATTAAAATGAATGTCTTCATTTTGAGCCTGCCATAAAAACGCCTTTGTTGTGTTTTGTATGAATTCAGTGAGGTTGTTTTCCCTGACCTGAAGAATATTTATATCAGCATTAATCTTTCTGAAATCGAGTAACTGGTTTACCAGGAACATCATCCGCTTTGTATTTCTCGAAATAACCTGGAAACAGAATTCTTTTCTTTCCTTGATCAGGTCTTTTTCCATTAAATCATTCAGCGGACCGATAATCAGGGACAGGGGTGTTTTGAACTCATGGGCTACATCCGTGAAAAACATGAGTTTATATTCATTCAGTTTATGTTCCTTTTCACGATTCAGCTGGTCAATATTAATCTGGTGCATCAGCTTCTGACGATTAAAAAGGAAATAGAGAAAAACAACCAGCAGAGTGATTCCTATAGTGCTGTATATCAGGTAAGCCCAAAGGGTTTTCCATGGGGCTGGAGTAACCTTTACCCGAATTGTTTTCGGATCATTACTCCACATTCCATCATCGTTGGCTGCTTCAACAATAAAGGTGTAATCGTCGGGGTCAAGATTTGAATAGCTGGCCACAGGATGCTTCCCCGTTGTTAGAATCCATTCCGGATCATATCCTTGCAGTTTATACCTGAACTCGTTCTCTTCAGCATTGATGAAGTTAGTTCCGGCAAATTCAAACGAAAAATTGTTTTGCCGGTAGTTTATCCGGATCAAATCTGTCTCATTGATCGTTTTTTTTGCAATTACGCTTCCCAGATAAGGCAATTGGGGCTTAATATAACTCTGGTGCACTTTTAGGCCGGTGAAGAAAACGTCGTTGACTTGATTACTCTGACTGATGGTGGCCGGATTAAATACATTGATCCCGTTGATACTGGCAAAATACAAACGGCCTGCTTCGTCCTGATCAACTCCCTCGGTAAACGTGCTGGTTGATAACCCGTCACTATAGGAATATGTCTGGACCTGCTGAGATTCCGGAGAATAGGAAATGATCCCCTGTGAATTGCTGAGCCACAAATTCCCCTGCCGATCCTCAATGATCGCCATAATCTTTTTATCAATGACTCCCTGGACCGATATCTGGGAAAACTCATTCGTTCCCTTTCGCTTTAATAATAACCCGGCATCGGTGCCCGCCCATACGTTGTGGTTTTGATCGGTATAAAAACACCAGATTGTGTTGTTGGCAAGATGGTAATCATTTGACATGGAGCGGTTATACCATTCCAGCGATTGCAATTTCCCCTGTTCGGTCAGGTTGATTTTGTAGATCCCGTCAGAAATGGTCCCGACCCATATACAATTGGCTAAACTATCGTATAAAAGTGTGAAGATGCGTTTGTTGCGAAGCAAATCAGCCTTTTCATACAGGTAATGGGCCCAGTCGCATTCACCTTGCGATTGGATGATTAGCCCGTTATAGGTGCCGTAATAGAAATTCCCGGACTTATCCCGGCACATGGAAAAAACATTCGGAGTCTGACTTTCTTCATGCCCCGTGGTTAGCTTGAGTTGCCTGAAATTGTGCTCGTTTTCACCCGAATAAAACACACCCAGATTACTCATCAGGTAGATATTGTTGTCGTATTTGTCGAAATGATTGGGGAAGATGTTGCGGGGCAGATCAAGTTTGGTGGTGACCTGCTTTCCAATGTTGAAAACGAAGCATCCCTCATTTTGTATTCCGAAATAAATATTCTGTTTACTATATAATAGTGTCCGTATATGCCGGGATGAAGAGAGATCCAGGTTGAGGGGGATCTGTTCGAAGTTTTTGATGGATAGGGCGGCATAGCATACCCCTTTCCTGTTTGCCACCCACAGGGTATTGGAATGGTCGCAATACTGCGACAGGATACTATTGGTTAACAGGCTTCTATCCTGCTTGTAGTCGCTTGTAATGTTATCGGTAATCCGCTTTTCGGAAATATCAAGCTTATAGAGTCCGTTTTTTAAGGTGCCAACCCAAATGGTACTATTATCCTCCGATGCACAAAGCGAAGTGATTTCAGCCTCGTCTCCGATTGCGATTTCTGCCAGGTTGGAAAAATCATTCTGACTGGAGAGATATCCCAGAAAGCCTTGTGCCCCAAACCAGATCTTTTCATCAATGTCGGCAATGACGGAAGTAATGAACCTGTTCCCGGTTCCTTCAACCTGTTTGCACAGGTCATCTTTCATCTGCCAAAGTCCATCGTTTGTGGCAAAGAAAACCCCGGACTTACTTATAGCTATTTGATTGATTATCATGCTGGTTAAAGGCAGTTGAAGAAGTTCCGGGGATGACAGGGCGGGAGATTGTTTGATTTTGAGAACGCCATTCGACGTAGCCACCAGGAGGTCTCCGTTCCTGTCTTCAGCCAGATCATTGATGACCCGGAATCCTTGGGGGGTTTCAATCCGGTTGAAGCGTTCGGTTCTTAAGTCGAAATAGTTTAGTCCTTCTCCATCCGTTCCAATCCATAAGCGTTTTTGTGAATCTTCGAACAGGCAAATGATCCGGTTGCCCGATATGCTTTCAGGATTCTTGCTTAAGGAAGAGTAATTCTCAACATTATACCCATCGAAACGGTTCAATCCATCGTAAGTTCCTATCCAGATAAATCCATAACTATCCTGCAGGATGCAACTGACATCATGCTGCGAAAGTCCGTCATTGACGGTTAAACGATTAAAAAGCAATTGCGCCTCGCTCCGCCGAACTGGAAGTGCAATGATCAGCAGTGCCACCAGTAACCGGATTATTATCAAAGACATTCTCATGTTTACCTCGATTTACCGATGGTGAAAATAGCCAAACATTCTGCATGTTCACCCCGGGCAAACGGTCATTTTCTGTTCGGGATTCCATGAACTGATTACCAAACCGGCGGCTTACTCGGTCGAAATAGCTTGAAATACAAGAATTTAAAACTCATTAGGGGTCGATATGGCAATGTTACATTTGCAACTGTTCTTGTTACAGCACAGGCGGTTCGATCCTCTCTTTCGCAATAATTTTCAACCAAAAATTAACCAACCGTAACTAGCTGAAAACCTATGGTCAAAAAGAACACTTCCTTCCTGCTGATCCTCCTGACATGTTTTGGCTGTACATCGAACGAGAGTATAGGTGAACTGTATTTGGGCGACAGGGGTATTCTTGATTGCAGCGATGCAACGCCTGTCGTTGTTCAGGCTATCAGGGAGTGCAGGCAGAAGGGGATCGCTAAATTAACATTTCCTAAAGGGACCTATCATTTCTATCCGACGTTCGCTCCTGACCGGTATTGCGCCATTACCAACAATGATAATGGTTTGAGAAGGACGGCATTCCCGCTGATTGGTATGGCCGGCTTTGAAATCGATGGCAACGGGTCTGAATTCATCTTTCACGGGAAGATGCTTCCTTTTATAATTGAAGAGAGTAAAGACCTTACGATCAAAAACCTAAGCATAAACTGGGAAGTGCCTTTCCATTTACAGGGCAATGTGGTAAACAATAACCAGGCTGAAAATACTTTCGACATAGAAATACAAACGCCTTATAAAATAAGTGACGGACATCTCTATCTTTCATTGGAACGGGAAAACTCGCCCTACGAACAGAAATATGGATTTGCTTTTACCAAGGGAGAGAAGTACGACCAGTTAGTCGGGTTAAACATTATATGGGACCAGGCAACAAAGGCACCTTTGTACGACCATGAGAAATACAGCGGATTTGACGTATTCCCTTTTCCAGCCGTGGAATTGGTACCGGGTACCGTAAGGTTAACCACTCGTTACCCCAAAGTGCCGCCGGTTGGAACGGTCTTCATTTCTATAGGTGAGTACCTGTACAATCGCCAAAACCCGGGATTTCGATTATTTAAGAGTCAGGACATTTATTTTAAGGATGTTAACGTTTACCATGCCGGGGCGATGGGCTTGATTGCTGAACGCTGCGCTGACATAACCCTGGATGGATTTAACGTGGTATTGAAGGCCGGAGACAAACGCCTGGTAACCACCACGGCGGATGCAACCCATTTTTGCAACTGTAAAGGCTTAATTACGATCAGGAATTGCACATTTGAGAACATGCTCGACGATGCAACCAATATACATGGTACCTATGTCAGGGTAAACAAAATTTTGGATGATCACCGACTTGCCGTCGAAACATACCATCCCCATCAAAATGATTATTTGTTTGGCGAAGTTGGGGACAGCGTCCAAATCATCCATAAGGATTTTTTGGTCCCCACCACGGAACCCCTTGTGCTGACCCAGGTGGAGCGCGTTAACGAAAAAATCTCAATATTAACTTTCAACGAATCCATTAAGGGCAAGGTCGAACTATACTACGGTGTGGAAAATATTTCATGGTATCCTTCGGCAATTATAGAAAACACGATTGTCCGAAATAACCGGGCCAGAAGTCTTCTGATTTCAACACCCCGACCGGTCATTATCCGCGATAATTATTTTTCTTCACAAATGTGCGCCTTGCTGATCACCGGTGATCTGGGGCTTTGGAATGAATCGGGCCCTTGCAATAACTTGTTGATTGAAAATAATATTTTTCAGGATTGTGTATATGGAGGGAACGGAGCTCAGGCGCTGATTCAAATCGGTCCGGCCTACGAGTCTCCCGACCATATCGTGGGTAAATACAGCCGGAATATCACTATTCGGAATAACACCATCAATACCTTTGACGCATCTATATTGTGGGCCATTTCGGTTGACGGACTGAGTTTTGAGGGTAATCAGATTACACAAACAGCAACCTATCCGCCGATATTCCCTGAGGTGCCAAATCTCAGGATTGAGAATTGCAACCGGATTTCAATAAAAGGCAACTCTTATCAGGCGCTCAATAGCAAGACAGGATCAATTAAAATTGACTCGAAATCAACAGATATTCACCTATCGGAAAACAGGCATTTAACAAATTAAATCGATTACTATGAGAAACAACTGGTTATTACAGCGGAATACTTCTCTGAAGTACTTGCTCATTCTTGCAATCATGCCGCTTTTTTTCCTGAGTTCCTGTGAAAAGGATTATGGGAAAAAGCAGGAAACAACGAAGGAATTGAAGGCAATATCGTCGTCAAAGGCGACTGTAGCCAATGGGGGCAGCATCACCTTTACCGATCTGTCACTGGGTGTGGAAAACCGCTTGTGGACTTTCCCCGGGGGCGATCCGGCAACATCTGACAAGCCGGAAGTTGAGGTTATCTTCTCCGACGAAGGAGCTATAACCCCAAGCCTGAAAGTTGTGTATTATGATGGAACCACCGAAACCATGAACTTTGCGATTACGGTGTTCCCCATTTTGGTTGCTGGTTTTGATATGTCAGCCACAAAAATCAAGGTCGGTGAGTCAGTAACTTTCACTGACAAATCAATTGGTCAGCCTACGGGTTGGAATTGGGAGTTTGAAGGTGGGGTGCCTGCAACATCAACAGACCAAAATCCAACCGTGGTTTTTAACGTGAATAATCCTGTTAAGGTAAAACTGACGATCTCCAGGGCAGCGGATGGCAGCACCGCAACGAAGGAAGCGAGTTTGCAGGTAGGTCCTCCCGAGCTTTGTCTGAATGGTAATTTTGAGACCGGCATTGGAAATGCTGTGGATTGGCAAACCTGGAAGGGATCAGCCTTCCCATACACCGTGGTGGCTGGCGGAGCCAATGGAACTGATTTTACCTCTTTCATTGATTTCAAAGGCGCGTGGGGCTGGGGTCAGATCATAAGTCGCGACTTCCCGAACAATATGATTGCCCTTGAAAATGGCCATGAATATACCGTTAGTATGTATGTAAGGGCCGAAAGTCCTATTCGATTGGATGTTTTCAGAGGAGTTAACCATTTGCCTGAATGGAGCCCGGTATTCGCGAAAACAGGTGTCGCTGAGGGATATGAAGAATTTTATGACATTTCCGGACTTACTCTTCCCTTGAATATTACCACTACATGGACCAAAGTTTCCATCCGGGTTATTGTGCCGGATAACGGAAAAACAAGAAGCAACTTCTTCCCGGATATTATCCTGGGCGGAGATGCCGACAGCAAGGTTTATATCGATGAGATCTCGGTAAAGATTGTTGAATAGCTGATAATTAAATAAAACTTCTAAAAAATAAGATCATGAGTCGGAAATTAAATACAATTCTAGTCCTGGCTGTACTGGTCCTTTTCAATTTTTCCACACTTTTCGCTCAGGAAATATTGGTTACGGGTGCGGTAAGGGACAAGATGGGAAATGCTATCCCGGCGGTTTCAATTGCTGAGAAAGGCACTACAAAAGGTACCATTGCTGATGCCAATGGAAATTATTCGATTTCGGTCAGAGGGTCCTCGTCTGTACTCATCTTTTCATTCATTGGATATAAGTCACAGGAGGTTACCATTGGGCAAAACCGTAAAATAAACGTCGTACTGGAGGAGGACGTTACCAGAATGAATGAAGTGGTTGTAGTAGGATACGGAACTCAGAAACGTGCCAATGTCACCGGTGCAGTTTCTTCGGTAAATCCCGAGGTGATGAAGGACAGACCGATTACCAATATTGAGGAGGCTTTGCAGGGTCAGGTCGCCGGCCTTTCAATCAGCTCAACCGGGGGGCAGCCGGGAGCAGCCACTAAAATGAATATCAGGGGAATTTCTTCAGTTAGCGGAAGCTCCCAGCCACTAATCGTTGTGGATGGTTTTCCAATTAGCGAGGTAGCTACCTCCGGTGGAGGAGGCCTGGAAGGGTTTTCTGCCCAGATGAGCTCTTTCTCCTATATCAACCCTGATGACATTGAATCGATACAAGTCCTGAAGGATGCATCTGCAACTGCGATTTATGGTAACAGGGGGGCCAACGGCGTCATCATGATTACCACCAAGAAAGGGAGAAAAGGTGAATCAGGGATTACCTATAACAGCTACTACGGTGTTCAGGAAATGAAAAAAAGGATCGATGTGATGGATTTTAGTGATTACGCGCAGTATCAGCAAAAACAAAACCCAACCAATCGACTTTTTACGGCACCCGACGGAACTCCCTACATTTTCCCAGATGCGGATAAGATGAATACTAACTGGCAGGATGAGATCTACCGCAGGGGAATCGTTCAGAATCACTCTTTGATGATGCAGGGCAAAACCGAGAAAACAAGCTATGTGATTTCCACCTTATACAATCAGGATAAATCCGTGTTGATGGAAACCAATTTCGAGAAGTTTTCCAACCGGATTTCCATCGACCATAATTTCTCCGATAAACTGACTGCCGGGGCTAACCTGACCCTGAGTAAGATCATCAACAACGGGGTGCCGACCGACGGCCGCGAAGGTACTGCTGCCGGGGTGGTTATATCTGCATTATTCGAGAACCCTTTCAGAATGGATAACAATACACAGGCTCGTTTTCGCAGAGCGGGAGTTCCACAGATACTTCTCGACAGCTATCTTGCTTCGAACTTAAGCAATCCTGATAATATAGCGAGGAATACCAGACTGGATAAGACCATCAACCGCACCATCGCAAACCTGTATGCGAATTATGAAATTACCGACTGGTTATCGTTCAGATCAACACTCGGTATCGACATTTTCAATCTGAAAGATCAGCAGTTTTATTCCAAAAACACCCCATGGGGAAGCCTGAATAATGGCGTTGCCACTGCAGCCAGTTCCAATGCTACCAACTATGTGAACGAAAACTACTTTACACTGGCAAAGAGCTTTAATAAACATAACCTGACCTTTCTCAGCGGGATTTCCTTCCAGAAGGACCGGAATGAGTTCTATCGGACTGAAGGTCGCGATTTTCGGAATGAAAAACTGGGTTACAATTCATTGCAGGGTGCCGCGGAGTTTCTCGCTTCTTCTGCTGTCGATGAGCTTTTTATGGTATCGTTTCTTTCGCGGGCCAATTACGCTTACGACAACAAATATCTTGCGACGATTTCTTACAGAAAGGACGGAACTTCACGCTTTATCAATGATAAATGGGGCGATTTTTATTCCGCAGCGCTGGGCTGGAACCTGAAAAATGAATCTTTCCTTGTTGACTCTGATGTTGTTTCAGAATTAAAACTGAGAACGAGTATCGGTCAGGTGGGTAATGCGAATGTGCCCATCCAGGGAGCTTTGCTCGACCAGCAATATTCCAATTACAATTTTAACGGCGGGTTTGTTAATGGTGTAAGTCCGCTGAACCTTGAAAACAGAGACCTTTCCTGGGAAACAACAACCCAGTTCAATGCCGGTGTCGATTTTGGGATCTTTAACAACAAGCTGAGTATTACAGCCGACTATTTTGTTAAAAATACCAGTAATTTGTTGTTGCTGACCCCCGTTTCAATTTCCACCGGTTTTTCCTCCGGTTGGTTCAATGTTGGTGAGATTCAAAACAGAGGGTTTGAGGTATCCGCTACCTATGATCTACTAACATCCCGGGGTTTTGGCTGGACTTCAAGATTGTTTGCCACAACCATGAAAAATGAAATAAAGGCATTGGGCAACGATGGTCAGCCTATCTACATTGACGTGAATTTTGATGCCATATCAACCGATGAGGTGATTCTGCAAGTCGGTGGGTCGATTAATGACCTGTATGGCTATCAGACCAATGGTATTTATTTGCCGGAAGACTTTAATGCCGACGGATCTCCCAAAGTGGGAGTGCCAACCGCCGGTGCTGGTGAGATTCCGGGAGACATCAAATACAAGGACCTCAATGAAGACGGTGTGATTGATGGCTTCGACCGGACTGTTCTGGGAAATACCACTCCCAAAATATTTGGATCATGGAATAACAGTTTTTCCTATAAAGGCTTCACGCTGGATGTCGTGCTTCAATACAGCTATGGAAACAAGGTTTTCAATGCGACTAAAACCCGTATTTCCTCCTTCCCCGGTTCCAGTGCGAATCAAACTTCCGACTGGACCGAACGATGGAGCGAAGAAAATCCTGACAGCCGGCAATATGCAAGAGTTCCTTCCTTGCGTCCCGCCGATTATTTGGTAGAAGACGGTTCATTTATACGTCTGCAGACCTTAAGACTCGGATATATACTGCCTTCAAGATGGACATCTGCTATAAAAATCAAGAAAGCGAAGGTTTATGTGGCTGCTAACAATCTTGCCTTAATTACAAAGTATACGGGATACGACCCGGAAGTCACTTCCAACCAGGTGGATTGGCGTTATCCTTTTGTCCAGGGTTTTGATTACGGCGGATTCCCCAGGGCGAGAACTATCATGTTGGGATTGAATGTTGAATTTTAATAAATAAGAAGTGATGAAAAAACTATTTTATATACTAACTGCCGTTATATTCTTCTCAGCTTGCGAAAAGCAATTGGATATAACACCCAAGAGCAATCTGGTTCTCGGAAACTTCTTCGAAACGGTTGAAGACTTTGAATTGGCACTGAACGGTGCGTACGATCCCATTGCGGTTCATCAGCTTGACCGGGGTTTTGGAACCTATTTCAAAGGCCTGATGATGATGGGTCGTGCCGGAACAGATGAAATGTATGTGAATCAGGGATTTTGGGATGCCACCGGTAAGGAGGTAAGCAACTATACCTACTCTGCATTTTCAAGAATACCCAATTCAGTTTGGCAAATGCAATATGTCGGTATCTCAAGATGCAATATTGTTATTGGAAAGATCAAAAACACCAGTGTTGAAATTCAGGCGGATACCAGAAACCGGATTTTGGGAGAAGCCAGTTTTCTCAGAGGCTTTTACTATTTCCAATTAGCCCGTTATTTTGGCGGAGTGCCGATCATTACGGACGAAACCAATTTAAATGAGTTCAGGAACATTCGAAGTACACTGGCTGAAACCTATCAGAGGGTGATTGATGATTACGAAACGGCCATTGAAAACCTTCCGGTTTCCAATGAGCCCGGTCGGGCAAATTATTACTCGGCAAAATCATTACTGGCAAAAGCCTATCTGCAAATGGCAGGCGAACCTATGAAGGATGCGAGTGCAGCTGCCAAAGCCGCTCAATATGCCAAGGAAGTAATTGATGCCGGTGTTTATGACCTTGAGCCTGTTTACAAGGACATTTTTTCACTGACGCATGAGCATGGAGCAGAATATATTTTTAGTGCGGAATACATCGCCTCTGATAACGAGGGCGGTCAGGTAGCTACCTGGGACGGACCTCCGGGAAGATACACCAATACTATCGCTTATTCAATCTGCAGGGCTATGCCTGAATTGTACCGTTCTTACCAGACAGGTGACTTGAGAAGAGATTACAATATTGTTGATTATCTCGTTATCGATGCTGAGGGAAATACGGAGCCAACCAACGACGGGATTTATTACGCCTATAAATGGAGGCATGATCCAAATCCTGCCACCAGGGGGTATGCAACAGAGTGGCAATCTCCGTTCAATTTTCCCATCACAAGGTTTGCAGATGTGTTGTTAGTATATGCTGAAGCGCAGTGTCGTCAAGCCGGGTCCCCAAATGCGGATGCCTACGCGGCAATTAACCGGGTAAGGCAAAGAGCCGGCCTCAGCAATCTCGCCGGATTGTCGGGAGCTGACTTTCTGACGGCTGTACTGAACGAAAGGAAGTGGGAATTGTGTTTTGAAGGACACAGATGGACAGATTTGGCCAGATATGGTTTATTGGTTAGCGCCGTTCAATCAACTGGCGAAGGCAACCCGATAGCGGCTGCCAATATAAAAGATCATCATGTTTTATTTCCAATTCCAGACAGGGAAATAAAAATCAGTAACGGGGATTTAGAACAAAATCCCGGATATTAGCTTGATGGTAAACAATAAATGAGAGAGAAAAGGGAGAAATCCCTTTTCTTTTTTTCATTATTTTGGAAATGAAAAATACACCCAACAGATTAATCTGTTCACTGATCGTGCTTTTTGCAGCCGCGGGAATGACTTACGGACAATGGTCTGCAGTACTCTCGCCGGCAGATAGGGTTCAAAACAAAATTGGTTATCCGCTTTTCAGCTGGTATCCGGATGGACATATCAGTGTAGTTCCCGATGAGGAGGGATATATTATGTTCTGGGCGGAATTTGAGTCTCACAGAAGCGTTGGCCGATCCCAATTTGTTGAAGATCAGGAAGAACTTTCACCCCGAAGTGCTGTGTTCGGCGGGCGGGGGAATTTCAATTCATGGGACAATGGCGGATCATGGCTAATGTCGGTATTTCGCGTAAGCCAGGATAGTTTTGTTGGTTTTTACCATGCAGAAGATCATTGGTATCCTCATACATCAAACGACATTGCCTGGAAATCGTTGGGGGTGACCTACTCGGCTGATAAAGGGAAAAGTTGGTCGGGAGGCAGGCAAATAATTACCAGCTCAATAGCCAAACCAAACTCACCCACGTGGGGAGGCACCGGGGATTGCTGTGTTGTTTGGGATCATATTAATAAACGCTGGATGTGTTATTTCCAGGAACACTGGATTTCAATGGCCATCTCCACCGACCCGCTTGGGGCACCGGGAACATGGAAAAAGTATTATTACGGAGATTTTACGCAAGACGGTTTGAGAGGAGAACAAATGCCTTTGCCGGGTTTGCAAAATTACCCTGGCGGTAACCCTTCCGTTCATTGGAATACCTATCTCAATAAATGGGTCATGGTATGGCATGGATGGGCACCCGCACGGATATATCTTTCTGTAAGCAAAGATGGGGTAATCTGGGAACAGCCCCAGGCAATAATCTCTTCCGCCATATCCGGACAAGCTTGGTATCCGACAATCATCGGAAATACCGATGTGGAAGCGGGACAAATTGCCAGGATATATTATGCGGACATTGCGAAGGATTTTTCATTCAGGAACTTTGAGACGCGGACCATTACATTTTTTGATGCGGAGAATACAGTACCCGCCAGCGCAAAAATTGATGCACCCCTTGACGGAAGCACGATACATGATCCGGGCTTCACCATAAAGACCAGCGCTCAAAACCTGAAAGCAACCGTTAAAAGGGTCGAATTTTATGTTAATGATGTACTGGCGGGATATGATAATACCTTTCCGTTCGAATTGAGCTGGACGACAACCCAAAAGGGTGAATACCAAATACAAACCGCTTTTGTTGATGATAATGATAGGGTAACCAAATCTGAAAAAGTGAAGGTTAACCTGGATTTTAACCTCAGCACCAATCCGAAAACCAATGATTCCGACTTTGATTTTTCAATCAGGGTCAATGATGACCGGATAACCGCAAATTTGCCCGGAGAAAACAATCGCATTTCAATTTACAATTTGTGTTCCAATAAAGTTTATTGCAGTGATTCCGTGGGAATGCAAATGGCAGTGGATATTTCATTTCTTAAGCCGGGCATTTATATTCTGGTTATTGAAAACACCAGGTACACACGCACAGTTAAATTTATGAGAAGGCCATAGACACCCCGGTGGGAAATCGGTGGTGTCCTGGTGGAAGATATTGACCAAACAGGGTAAATAAGATAGCTGGTTTTTCCCGCCAAAAGCCTTATTTTCACCTGCTATGAAGAAAATCAGACATTTATTGATCGTTGGAGCATTGTTGTCGGCCCTGGTTATGCTTTCAGCTTCCTGTACTGAGGGAGTGAAAGTCAAACGTGACGGCGATGCGGTGGTCCTTAAAAATGAGTTGGTGAGCCTGAGTTTTAACCTGGTGGATGGAAAATACAGCATCAGGAACCTTAAGGATAATACAATCCCGATCAGGGATGCTGTCCTCAAGATAAATAACTGGTCGTCCGGAGATGCAAACACCCGGTTCACCTGGGAAAAACAATCGGTTTCAGATGATCCGGGCAAAGGGATGGCACTGTCACTTAAAATTGAATCGGATAATCAGCCGCGGATGCTCTTCCGGTTCACACTCTATGAAAACGAGGGATATTTTACGATATCGGGCGGGATCGATAATACAACGGCTGAATCTATTCAGGTCAAGGAAATCCATGCTTTGGCCGGTGGAATGGCCTACGACGGAACGGTCTTCCCGGAGAATTTCGCCATGATCGACGGTTTCAGCGGCGGAGAACCGCTTGAATATGGTCTAAGGATGTATTCCCCATTGACCAGGGAATACGCCCTCAAGTCGCGGAACAATATCCTCCTGACTTTCGGCAAAGGCCAGCTGCGGCAAACTCTGGTGATGGGCGGACTGACCTACTCCGATTTTGAAAAATTTGCTTCCATGGCGCAAAGCCGCCCAGTAGAACTGGAAAAGGGTATTGATGATAAAAGCAGCTTGTTGTGCTATCTGAACCTGCCGGATGATAAATCGGACGAGTCGGCAAGCGGCGAAAAGCTGGAACTGGTGAAGGGTACTCTCAAACAAACCTGGCAGAACCATGAGTTCAGATGCACTGAAACGGCAACTTCAGCCATGGACCCGGAGAAAATCATCCTGGACATTAAAAATCTTGACAAGGGAAAGCCATATCTTCTGGGTTTCTCCTGGTGGAGAGGTCTGAGGCATGGCGATCGAAAAGATCACCGGCAGTCAGTCTTTGTGGAATTCATGAAAGATTATAAGCTTATCAGGATGCCTCTTTTGGAAAATCAGCTCCTCCCTCGTTTTGATGGGGTGAAAAAAGAGGATGTTGAACAGGTGGAGATGCTGGTGCCAGCGGATGCAGTAGAGGCAGGCGCATTTCAATTGGTGGTGGAACATGCGGCAGGTGATTACGAAAACAACGCGAAGGATCCGAATGTTTATCTGAATGAGTTTTGGCTCCGCGATGGCAATTATGAGCCTCTGTTGAAGGATCAGCTTACTCAGATTAATGAGTGTGTGAGGCCAAGAAGGGAATATACGGCGAGCTTGTTTGCTTTGGATCCTGTGGGTAAAAAAGTGGATCCGGGAACAACCTATATTCCTGACGATCAATTTTATATCGATGTAACCCGCCCCGATCCTTTCGAAGCCCTCGAACAATACGGGCTGCTTGTCAGCAAGGCCCAGGATATCAAACTGAGCATGTATGATTTCCCATCGGTATGCCTCTGGTACGCTGAAGTGAGCGATTATGGCGGAGGAGTGGCAAAAAACAATACCCCAGGGGCCGTTAAAGAGATGGGCATTATTGCTGAAAGCGGTTTTCTGAATTACAGCCGGGCTGCCGTGCGTTTGGTGCCTGATTCTTATCTGCCTGACAACCAGCAGGGCTGGTGGGACGACAAGCACTGGCAGATGGCGGAGACTGATCTGAATGCCAGCCAGAACGGGCGCTATTTAGCACCTTACGAAACGTCAGAAAAATGGGGTAAGGCGGTGACCAACCTGGGTGGGATCCCGATTACCTATTTTCAAACCGGATTCAGGTCGGAGGATTATGCCAAAGCTTTCCCCGGGCACATGCTCTTCAACAAAACCTACGCATGGGTAGGTGCACCCCAGGATACGGCCGGCGAAATGTTTAAATCATGGAATCAAACCTGGACCCGGAACCGAATTGTGTGGGGATATGATTATACCGATCCGGGTTTCCTAAGCCATCTGAAGGAGGTGTATAAAAACCTTGCATCCGGCGGCATCAAGGGCCTGATGTTCGATTATCCGTTCTCGGGATGGGCTTCAGGAGGTGGCATGGAGGATCCCTATTCAACTACGGCGGCAGCTTACCGGAATATCTTCCGGATGCCCTACGAAGGTCTGGGCCCGGAATCCTATGTAGATGAGCGCAATATGGAGAGGGGAAGCGATGTGGCAATAGGATTCGTTGCTTCCATGCGCACGGAGAATGATACCGACCAGATGGATAAAATCACGGTTACCCGCTGCGGACTGCGCTGGTACAAAAACCGGGTTCTGTACAATCAGGATACGGATTCCAAGAATATTGCCCGCCTGCAGGGAAGCAGGGATCAGGTGCGTGCGGTCGTGACCATGGCCTTCGTGACTACTGGTCGTCTGCTTCTGGCAAACAGTTACTCCCAATTTTCGCCTGAAACATTACGCGACCTTACCCGCACTTTTCCTTATCCGGTGGAGAACAGAACCGCCAGGCCAATTGATGCCTTCGTAAGCGACTATCCTACGGTTTACGATTTCAAGGTTGATGAAGGATGGCACCAGCTGACCTTTTACAACGGCGATTTTGAGCACGAAAAAAACATTGGCATCAACCTGGCCGGCGAAACCGTGGAGGGTGCGCTCGGGCTTGATCCCCACAAAGCCTATTATGTTTACGATTTCTGGAATGATAATTATATCGGCATATATAAAGGATCCGACCGGCTGGAGCAGAAACTCCGACCGGGAGAGGCACGAATGATGTCGGTAAGGGAAGTAACAGCCCATCCCCGGGTATTATCTGCTGACCGCCATATCATGCAGGGATATCTTGATATGTCCGATGAAAAATGGGACAACGGAAGGAAAATCCTGTCGGGAACGAGCAATGTGGTCGGCGGCGATCCTTATGTCCTGACTATTGCCCCGGATGGTTTTGCACCGGAGCAAGTATCCTGTTCAAATCCGGATGCAAGAATTTCATTAACAAAAAGTGACAATGGCTTATTCAGGATAAAAATCGAATCCGGCAAAAATGCCACCGTTAAGTGGCAGATCGATTTTAAATAAATTACAGCCGATATCCGGATATTGAAACTTGAAAAGTATTGACTGTTGCTGCCTGGCTTACCTTATTTATTGGAAACAAACTTCCGGTTCTCTTTCCTGCAAATCAACTGCACGGCCCATTTTCCGGTCTGTGCAGCGGGTGGAAGCCCGCCGCCGGGGAATAACCACTGACCGGCCAAGTAGAAGTTCTGAAGTTTGGGAAGTTTCATTTTCAACGATTTCATCATGTTCTCTTTTGATGGCATAAAGCCCTCGTAAGCGCCATCCTTCACTCCGGTATATTTGACATCGGTTTTGGGAGTCGCCACATCAATCACCTCGATGAACTTTGAAATTCCCGGAAATTCTTTCTCCAGCAATGCAGTCGCATCATTCTCAATCTGAAGCTTTTCGTTTTTGTATTCTTCCCCGTCGAGATTCTCCCATAGTTTCCAAGGACTTTCATACCGCAAAACAATGGTCGTTTTCCCTTCGGGAGCCATCGTCGGGTCATGGGCATAATTCATGATGTTGTAACCGTTCTCCAACCGGGTGCGCCCGATCATCAGATCTTTCGATAAATTGATAAGGATCGGCTCTTCGGCTTTAATAACCTGATTGATACCGAACGAAACCTGAACAATGGGAGTAAAGAGTTCCCAGTTATTATAGGCAAAATCGATTTGTTTCGATACGTACGCGGCATCCAGCATTTTATAGATGGTGGAATATCCATCGGCTGCACCGATCACGTAATCGGCCTCGATCCGGGATCCGTCGGTAAGCAGCACTCCCCGGGCAACATCGTTCTCAACAATTATTTTGGCGACTCTCTTTTTATAGGATATTTTTCCGCCCAGACTTTCAAACTTTTCCAGCATTCGCTGCGCCAGCGGGTACGATCCGCCTATGATGTATCCGGCATTTTTCTGATGAAACCAGCCGAGCATGAAAATAAAAGCCAGTGCCGAAAAATTCCGGTCGCCATACATGGAATATAGAATCGATCTGATTTTTTCGTTGCTGAAGTTTAGCTTATCAAAATATTCTTTGCAGGTAAGGCGGCCAAATTTTCTGACCACATTGGCAATAGGAAGCATGGTTGGCAGAATCCTGATATAATCGAGCGGACTGCGCAATTCGGGCGGCAGGGCAAAGGGTTCCAGGAGTGCACTCGTGCGCATGTCACGGCACATTCTTCTAATGGGGCTCTCATCTTCAGGCGCAATTTCGAGCAGGTATTTTTCCCAGCGGTCAATATCAGAGTAAATATAGAACTCATTCCCTTCCCGGTCGAGGATCCTCGAATGGATCTTGTGGTTCACGATCACCGTTTCGCTGTTTATGACATTGGTTTCCTTCCAGATTTCGTGAAAAGCCCCTTTGGATGTTCCCACCAGCCAGTGGAGGCAATAATCAAACCGGTATTTCTTCCGGTCCCAGGCGGTGCACTGGCCGCCTGCCACCGTATGCATCTCCAGGATTTCAGTATCAAACCCGTTCATGGCCGAATAGATCCCGGCTGATAACCCGGCAACTCCGCCACCAATTATTACAACCTTCTTTTTCATGTTCGATTGAATTTCTGATCAAAAGTACAGGTCAACCATGATCCGCGCATTTTCATTTCGGTCAATTCAGTAGAAATACCGGTGAATCAAGAATCGACAGCCATCAAATTAATACACACTTGAGGCAAAAGGATTGAGTCGCGGCAATTCACTTAAAAGGTATATTGCGTTACTAAATCTCATGAACATGAAAGTATTTAAGCTTCTGGTGGTATTGGCCTGTTTACTGGCTGTGACTGAAGTGCAAGGGCAGACTCCCATTGCCAACGGCGACGGGAAAATATTCTACACCGAAACATTTGGCTGGGAAAACCCTGCCGATCCGAAAGGCTGGACAGCACCGGCCGGATATTCGTTCCTGGATCCTAAAGATCAGGGCACCAACTTTGTCTGGTGGAAAGGGCCTTTTGTGGGACGCTTAACCCAGGACCCGATGCTCCAGTCAACAACCATGGATAACGGATGCCTTGCGCTTTTTATGGAACTGTTCCAAACCGTTGGGGCTCCTGAGATTCAGGTGAATAACTCGGTTGTTTTTCCCACCATGAACTGCAGCGCTCATTCATCAGTGGTAGTAAAGTATGAAACGCATTTTATGGGTTCATCGCCGGTGGATATGTTTCTGGAAATCAGTGTCGACAATTGGGTGCATTCTGCGACCTACAGTGTAAACTTCGGCGCCGGTCATAAAGACAGGCCCCTCGACAGGCCTAAGGGAGTGCCGGCTATCATGGAGGTGAATATCTCTGATGTGGCCGCAGGTATGTCTGATGTGAAAATGAGGCTGCACTGGATGAATTCAGCATATTACTATTGGGCAATCGATGATTTTTCCCTTGCAGAGGCTTACAACAATGATTTGAAAATCAGTTATGCCAAGATGGAATGGGATGATAATGATCCGAATACCAACGTGTCCTGGATTTACAATATCCCGAAATCGCAGCTGACCGGTACCAACGGGTTCTTCAATTTCGAAACAATGGGACTTAATTTTGGTGAATATGATCAGGAAGATGTATACCTGGATCTGGATATAACCAAAAACGGAAACAGCGTTTTTCATGTGATGTCGCCAAAGAAGGATGTTGCAGTGCTGGTAACAGATACGGTCAGAATTGCAGACCGTTATTCACCGGCCGAATTCGGTCATTACAAACTGGCAATGGAATTCAAGTCGAAATTCGTGGATGAAAAACCGGCCGACAATAAAAAGGAGGTTTACTTCAACGTCACCGACAGTATTTATTCCCGTGCCGATGATTCGAACGACCTGGCCTGGTCGTTTACCAAGGAGCGTTACAATGCCAATGCCACATCCAATGTCGGTTTCTTCAATGGATCGATCCTACCGATATACAATGATTGTGAAGTGAGCTCGATCTCTGTGTTTATTGCAGGTGGGAAGGCTGATCAATTTATAAATTACCGGTATTCACTCTATTATGTCCCGGTAGGGCAGTCGGATCCTACTCCGTTTGAGCTTTTGTCGACCGAAACCATCCAGTTGGATTCGGCTGATTTCAATACCTGGGTTACCCTGCCGTTTGACAAGGACGGTGAATCGGAATTCCTGACAAAAGGGGATCTGGTTTATGCCGGAATCACCTTCGACAACCTGAACGAGGAATATCTGGTGCGCCGTAACAAAGGGCTCGAAATTGGTACCGACAACTCCGTGAAACTGATCGAGTCGACAGCCATTGGATTCTACGAGGGAAGCTGGGAAACCGGTCTCGGCGATTTTATCGGGAAACGAAACCTGATGATCCGTCTGAACCTGAACGATCATCGCAATATTAATGATGGCACCGGTCCGATCGAGGCTCAGTCATTCCTCGGGCAGAATTACCCGAACCCCTTCAGCCGCACTACTGAAATCAGCTATGAGCTGGCAGCCGGATCCAAGGTAACTTTCGATGTTATGGATCTTTCGGGGCGTAAGGTGAAAATAATCAACCAGGGCATGATGCCGGCCGGTAAACATTCGGTTAGCCTGGATTTGGGCGACCTGGGGTCGGGCGTCTATTTCTATACCATCAAAGCCGGGGATTTTACCAATACGCGACGACTGGTGATTCAATAGGTAAACTTTCCTAATTTTAGACGACCGATCGGCAAGCTCTTTGTCTGAACCTCAATTGTTCGTCTAAAATGGAAATCGTTGTTCCCTACCAGGTTGATTTTGCCAATGTTGTGGCTTCCTTCATGGAGGCAGCCGGCACCAGTTACGGGGCCGACGGCTCGGAACAAATGAGGCTGCGTTTGCTTGGTGAGGAGGCTTTTTCCTTTATTATGGGCGGAATCCCCGACCAGGACTTCAGTGAGATGTTCCATTTGCGCTGTATGGAAACTGATGACGGACTGATCTGGCAGTTCTCCAACCACGGAAGGCCGATGGATGTACGTGAAATTCGCGACTTTTCTATTGATGATGCGGACGCCACAGCCGACGGGTTATCGCTCCGCCTGCTGCGAAGTTTCAGCGAAGAGCTGGATTTCCGTAACCTGGGCCGCAACGGCTGGGAACTGGTGATCAGATCAAAAATCAGAAATTTTACCAGACTCAGCGAAGTAACCCGGGAGCCAGCGCCTAATAACCGGACGGAAACAGAATCTGAATACCTGGTAAAGCGTTCAACCCGCGATGATGTTCCGGGAATCATCAATTTAGTATACAATACGTACCGCTATTCCTACGCAAAATCGTTTGCATACAGTCCTGAAAAGCTGAGCGAAGCCATTGAGAAGGGGAATATTGCTTCCCTGATAGCGGTCACCCCTACGGGGAAAATCATCGGACATAATGCGGTCCTTTTCGAAAGTTCCGAACTGGGCGAAGTGGGTATGGCCATGGTGGATCCGGAATACCGAAGATCAAGGGCATTCATACAGCTGGTCAGGACTACCCGCGAGGCGGTCGTGGAGCAATATCCGGCTATGGTTCTGTACATCAAAGCTGTGACCTCACATAAGTCGAGCCAGGCATTCATGACCGGATTCACACCTTGCCTGCTGGAACTTTCAGTGTACCAGCGAGCGGATTTTGTGGGAAGCAACGGCGACATGAATCCACGCGAAAGCCTGATTTTCGCATACGCTACCATCACCGGCCGGATGCAGGATAAGCCTATGTACGTTCCGCAGGAACACTATACCCTGATTAAAGAACTGCTTACTGCCGGCGGGATCAGCATCGATGTGCTGATTTGTGATTCGGATACCTGGGCGGGTGAAACGCTGACCGAGGTGAAAAGGGATGAGGAGGCCCGACGTGCCTCGCTCATGATCGATGCAACAGGAAAAGATTTCGACACGGCCTTAAGAAAGCATACACGGGCACTGGCGCAGGATTCCATGGCTACCGTAAATGTTATCATCCCAACCGCAATGAACCTGCCGTCCGGTCTGGATAGCCTGCTCGCTAAGAACGGCTACGTTTTCTGCGGCATAAAACCCAACGCCTCAGGGTCGTGGGATCTGATATACACTAATCTTCTGAACCAGAAATTCGATTTCGACAAGATCCAGCTGTTCAGTGCCAGGGCGAATGAACTTCGGGATTATATCAGGGATCTTTATTACCGTATGGTGTAAACTCTTTCAGGCATGATCGACGAATTATTCACCGATAACAAGAGAATTCCGGATCTACTGGCTGAATCCGGACTTCGCGATTTGGCCCGGCTGGCTGCCGGGAGTTGCGAGGAGCCCGCACGGGTTCAGGAACTGGTTTTAAAACAAATTATTGATATTGCCAGGGATACCGAATTTGGCCGGCAGCACAATTTTGAATCCATCCAAAACAGCCTGGATTTTCAGCGACGGGTGCCCATTCGAGAGTGGCCTGATTTTGAACCCTACTCCGACAGGATGGCGAACGGCGAGAAGGATCTCCTGTTCCCTGGGGCTCCGGAATGCTTTGTTGCGACTTCCGGGACGACCGGAACCAAACCAAAACTGATTCCCGAGAGCCGACCGGGCGCTGTAGCTAGGAATACGGTCATGAACCTGAGGCTTATCGCGCTGAACCGGCACTTTCCCGGCCTTCTGCAGAGCGGTTGCATCCTGCCACTGTCGAACGCTACCCGGGGAGCGAAGACTGCCAGCGGCATACCTGTGCAGTATGCATCGGGACTCACGCTGAACCAAAGCCTGCAGGGCGGTAGTGCGATCCGTACTGCTTTTCCAATGGCCATTTTTGAAGTCGCCGAAAATCGCTCACGGGATTACCTGCTGATGCGTTTTGCTATCCAGCAACCCGATGTGGTCATGATCGCAGGTAACAATGCCGGAAGGATTCGTGAGCTTGCAAACTTCGCTGATGGTGCCAGTCATGATATCATCCTCGATATTGAACGGGGAACAGTTGACGGCGCAGGCATCGATGATCCTGCCCAGCGTGAGAGATTGCTCAGCGGAGTCCGGCCGGATCCAGCGCGGGCAGCCGAACTCAGGCTCATCAAGCAGACCGGTGGCAGGATTTTGCCCAGGGATTACTGGCCTTCGCTTCAACTTCTTGCATTTTGGCTTTCGGCTTCAGTCGGCCATTATATCAAGGATATCGTGCCGATGATGCCCGAAGGTGCCAGGTATATGGATATGGGTTACGGCGCCAGCGAAGGAAAATTCAATGTCCCGTCGGAACCCGGTAAGGCGGCCGGAGTCCTTTCGCTGCTTACTGCTTTCTATGAGTTCATCCCTGAAAGTGGAGGCACACCACTCCTTGCCCATGAGCTTAAGGACCAGGCAAGCTACCGGCTGGTTATCACCACCTGGTCAGGCCTGTATCGATATAACCTGATGGATATGGTTAAGGTACAGGGATTTACCGGAAAAACCCCAAATATTGTTTTTCAATATAAGATGGGAGAGATCCTGAATATTGCCGACGAGAAAGTTCCGGCGGGTGCCGTGAATGATTCCATTCGCGAAGTGGCACAATCGTTGGGCATCGACCCGGTTCAGGTGCAGGTGTTTGCTGATGAAAAGGAACGGAGATACCAGTGTTACCTGGAGCCGACACCGGAAACATCGGGTTTCGATGCCGGCCTGCTGGCCTCACGGGCGAATGCGGATCTGGCCGAAAAACAGGAAATTTACGATCTCATCATGGTGAAGTTAAACCTTCTCTTCCCGCTGAGAATAATAGAGATGAAAACAGGCTGGCAGGAATCGCTCTACCAGGCAAAAACCGGCGCCGGACAAAGTTCCACGCAGGTAAAACTGCCGATCATGATTCGTGAGAAGCCATCCCCTGAGTGGATCAGGTAATGAATAAAGAAAATATCGATATGAACCAACCTGTTTATGATCATCCGGATTTTGACAAGTACAGTTTGCCCGAACTGTTGAAAAAGATGCCGGATCCTGAATTTTTGCGACTGGCGATGACAGGCTTTTCCGATCCAGCCAGGATACAAGAGACCGTCCTTAAGCAGATTCTCAGGGCATCCGCCGATACGGAAACAGGCAGAAAATACGGTTTCGGGAATATTTCTTCCATTGATGAATTCCGCGAAAGGGTACCGATCTCAGACTGGCATGACTACGAAACGATTGTCGACCGTTTGGCTGAGGGTGCGGAGGATATTCTGTTTCCGGGCCGGGCCCAGGTGTTTGTAAAAACCAGTGGAACCGCTGCTGGGAAGTCAAAGCTTGTGCCCGAAAGCCAGACCGGCATCATAGCCAAACAGATGGTTTCGCGCTTCCGGAAAATGCAGCTGGCGGTTAATTTTCCCAAGATCGACAGAAACGGTTACGTGCTTCCCCTTTCCAATGCCCAGGCGTGTCCGCCCACTTCGGCCGGCATACCGGTAGGTTTTGCATCGGGCATAGCCCTGAACCAGAATATCTCGGAAGGACCCGGGATGAAATTTGCAGTACCCGCCTGCATTCTGGTTAATGAAGATGCCGAAAGCCGTGATTACCTCATGATGCGTTTTGCGCTGGCTCAGCGAAATGTGGTGATGGTGATCGGGAATAATGCCGGACGGTTTGCCCGGTTGATTCAGCTGGCTTCCGGCCGGGCAGCTGAAATAATTCGGGATATCGCAGCAGGTACGGTAAGCAGCACATTGATAATCGACCAGCCGGTCATGGAGAAACTGGCTCCGATGCTTGTGCCCGATCCTGAACGGGCGGCTGAGCTTCAGGAGATGCTCGAAGAGACAGGTTCGCTGTTACCTAAGGATTACTGGCCATCTCTGCAGTTGGTTGCCTTCTGGATCTCGTCAACCGTTGGCCATTACGTTAAAGACCTCAAACCCATGCTGTCAGACCAGGTAGCCTTTTTTGATGCGGGTTACGGAGCCAGCGAAGCTCGCATAAATATTCCCTCGAAACCCGGCGATGCCGCCGGAACGCTATCGGTTTACACCGCATTTTACGAATTTCTGCCCGCAGATGGAGGTGCACCGCTCCTTGCACACCAGCTTGAGGACGGGAAGTCGTACGAACTGGTTGTTACCACCTGGTCAGGGCTTTACCGTTACAATATGAATGATATCGTGCGGGTAGAGGGCTTCACCGGCAACACTCCCAATATCGTCTTCCAATATAAAAGCATCGATGTGCTTAATCTCTGCGATGAAAAGATTCCGGCCAGCCTGGTACAGGACGCCATAATGGAGATAGCCGGAAAGATGGGGCTGATTCCGGTGCAGATCCAGATTTATGCCGATCCGGATGAGCGAAGGTATCTGTGTTACCTCGAAACTTCGGCAACAGTTGCCGGATGGGATCCGTCGGCACTAGCGGAAAAGACACACAAAAGGTTGATGGAAACCAATTCTATATATGATATTTTGTGTAATGAGCATAAATTGCTGAACCCTGTCAGGATTATCCCGATGAGGTCCGGCTGGCAGACTGCGCTATATGATGCCAAAATCAGGATCACAGGTTCATCCACACAGGTCAAGCTGCCGGTAATGATCAGGGAAAAACCTGATGATGAATGGATTAAATAATTAAATACCTATAGTTATGTTAAACGGGTGGATCATTTCAGATAAGAAAGACGGTCAGGGCTATTTCACGGGCGAGGATCTCGCCAGGATCCGTAATCTTCCCTTTAAGCTGGAGCAGCTGAATCTTTCAGATATCAGTCTGGAAGTGGCAGAGGATAAAATCGGGCAGCTGCATGTAAAAGGAGAATACCGCCCGAAACCGGATTTTGCCCTCTGCCTTTTCGAGAAAGGAGTGGACTGGGTTCATTTCAGCCTCCTGAGACAGTTGGAGATGCATGGAATTTTCTCGCCGCACAAGGCTCAAAATATCGCTATGTCGGTCGATAAGCTCTATACAGCCCAGATTTTGTTGAAAGCGGGAATCCCGGTAGCCAAAACCCTGGTGATGGAGGCGCATACATCACTGGATTGGCTGGCCGAACGGATCGGCTTCCCAATGGTTGTAAAGCTACCCGACGGGTCGAAAGGGGAAGGGGTTTGCCTGGTCAAATCCGCTCAGGAACTCCGGAATATTCACGATCTGTATTGCAAAACCGCAGGCCAGACCTTACTCGCCCAGGAATTTGTAGCCACCAGCAAGGGTCGCGATGTCCGCATCACCATGTGCGACGGAGAGGTGGTATTTGGCGTGCTTCGCGATAATTCAAAAGGCGAGGATTTCAGGTCAAATATCTCGGTGGGCGGTCAGGGTGAATACTGGGAACCCGATGCGGAAGCCGTCAGGATTGCCAAAGCTGTGGTGAAAGCAATGGATGTGAAGTTGTGCGGTGTCGATCTGTTGTTTGGCCCCGATGGGTATCTCGTGGGTGAAATCAATTCGATGCCGGGCTGCCTCCACATAAACCACAACGGCAAATCGAATCTCGAGCGACTGCTGGAGGCGATCTTCCGGACCGTTCTCAAATATGCGGGCGGCCAATCGATACAGCATTAGTTCAGATATTTATATCTTCTATATCTTTATTGAAAATCACTAAACCCGTTTTCCGAAATGCAAACCTCACGCCGAAACTTCATCAAGACATTGGCTCCACTGGTGGCCGTGCCGTATATCCTTCCTTCGTGCATCATGTCGAAATCCCCTAACAGCCGGATTACCATGGGTTTTATCGGCATGGGAATACAGTCGCGTTACCTGCTCACACGATTCGTACCTGAGGCCCAGGTTCTGGCGGTGTGCGACGTGGATACCACACGCCGGACCAACGGACAGAAATGGACCGACAAGTATTATAACGACAATCCGCATAAAGGGGCCGCCGGGTGCAAGGCATACGAGGATTACCGGGAATTGCTCGACCGGAAGGATATCGATGCCGTTTGCATCGCAACTCCCGATCATTGGCATTCAATGATTATTTTGGCTGCGCTGGCGAAGGGCAAGGACGTGTTTTGCGAGAAGCCGCTGACGCATAATATTCAGGAGGCGATCGACGTGATGAATGGCGTGGAAAAATATGAACGTGTGCTGCAAACCGGCTCGATGCAAAGGTCGGCAAAGGAATTCCGTATAGCCTGCGAGCTGGTGCGCAACGGATGCATCGGAACCATCGACCATGTGGAAGCCGTTTTCAGCGGACCTCCTGCCCCCTGCGATCTTCCGGAAGAAGAGATGGAGCCCGGTCTGGATTGGAATCTCTGGCTCGGACCTGCACCCATGCGGCCCTACAATTCAATACTGAGTCCCCGTGGTATTCATAACCATTTTCCTGCCTGGCGTAATTACCGCGAATATGGAACCGGTGGAGTGGGCGACTGGGGTGCTCATCATCTGGATATCGCGCAGTGGGGTTTGGGCATGGACGACAGCGGTCCGGTGGAGGCATTTTTCAACAATGGGGAAGCTACACTCCGATATGGCAACGGTATTACCGTGGTCCGCAAGGAGCAGGGTTTTGGGGTGCACTTTTTTGGCAGCGACGGCGAAGTGATGGTCAACCGGGGAACCTTCAAAATGATCTCCAAGGGCGAAACGATTGCCGAATATACCGGAGGGGCAACCAAGGAAACTACGTTGGATGCCGAGCTTAGAAAAGCTGACGAGCAATTCCTGAAGGATGCGAAAATAAAACTGTACAACAGCACTTCTCATTATTCGGATTTCCTGGATTGCATGGAAACACGCAAGAAACCGATTGCCAATGAACAGGTTGGCGGTCGCACGGTAATCAGCTGTCACCTGCTGAACCAGCTTTATTATCATAACGAGACGATCAAGTGGGATCCGGCTAAACTCAGCTTTGCTAGCGGCACCGGCAATCCTGCATGGCTGACACGCGAGTACCGCGACTGGAAAAAGGGGTAGGAATCTAAATTGATGACTGAACCCGAATCGAGATACACGAGGAACGAGGAGCTGGCCAATGCATTGTCTCACCTGGCCGGAGCTCTTCTGGCAACGGTTGCCCTGTTACTTCTTATTGTAAAATCAGCCAGGATCGGAAATGCATGGCACATCGTGAGTACGGCGGTTTTTGGTGTAACCATGATCATTTTGTTTTTCTCATCGACGATGACTCACTGGCTTAAGCAAGGCAGAGCCAAGGACGTTTTTTTTACCATTGATCAGATAGCAATTTTTACCCTGATAGCCGGAACCTACACGCCATTCACCCTGGTAGCGCTTCATGGAACTTTTGGTTGGGTGATCTTCGGGTTGGAGTGGGGTCTGGCAATTATCGGAATAACTATCAAGCTGGTTAAACCGACCCGGTTCAATCAGGGGGTCAATCTTTTTTACATTCTTCTTTATGCGGCAATGGGTTGGATGGTTATAATAGCCATTGTCCCGCTTTACAAGAGTCTTACGCTGATGGGCCTGATCTGGATACTGATCGGTGGTTTATGCTATACGATTGGCATTTTCTTCTATCGGTTGGGTCGTTTTAATTACCACCACCTCGTCTGGCACCTTTTGGTGGTTGCCGGCGCAGCTTCACATTTTATTGCGATTTACTATTATTTACTGCCGATCACCAGTTCCGGGCTCTGAAAATGAACGGTTACCTGATTTTCTGCACTGTATTCTCCACTGGCTCCAAGGTTTGCAGGTAGCGGTAAATGGCATGCAGGTCAAGCGAATCCATTCCTGCGTACATCGACCAGGGCATCACGGTATTAAACCCGACATCCTGGGCTTTGGGAAGCGGATTAACAGCCGGATCGTATGCTTTGAACCTGGCAATAAAGGCTTCAGCAGTCCACTGGCCAATGCCGGTAGTCACTGATGGAGTGATGTTTGCAGCTACTACCGTCTTTAATGTAGTGATAAACTCGCGACCACCGGCATAGGCCTTCGTCCGGTCGATCTTTCCCCTGCGCGCTACGGTATGGCATTCCACACAGCCAGCAGCGGCGGACAGGTATTTCCCGTAGGCCACAGTATCGCTTTTTGCGGGCTTATCGACAAATGCGGCTTTCTTCGGAATCATGTACATGATCAGGCTGAATGGAAAACTGGTATAGGAAGGTTCAGACACATTGGTTTTCTCAGGCATGGTGCGCAGGTAGGCAATGATCGAGTAAATATCTTCCTGATCCAGCGTGCCGTAATAGGGTGCCGGCATAACCGGGAAAAGTGGCATGTTGCGATTGTCCACACCCTCCGTGATTGCCCTCAGCAGCTGCCCGTCGGTCCAGTTTTTCAGGTTAAACGGTGTGATGTTTCTCGCAACAAACCGGCCCGGAAACCCCATATCTTCGGAAAATATTTCTCCGCCGCTACCCTCGGTACCTGGTTTTGGCGGACCCGAGAATAGACTCCAGTCGCGGGCTGAATGACAATCAACACATACCATGACATGATTGGCCAGGTATTTCCCGGCTTCCACACGGGCCGGAGTTATTTCCACCTTAATGTCGGCGGCTTTAGTTTTCAGCCTGAATCCGGTGAGGTATATCAGTGCTCCGCCAATCAATACGCCAATAGCTACCACAATCCATCCGGCAATCTTCCAGAATCTTTTGGTTTCCATATATTTTCCTCCTGATAGGTTAGTAAAAGTGAAAATACAAAATTTAATTATCTCAACTTTCTTGTTGCACAACCTTTTAGGTCTGTGGATTGTTTGCATTTGGAAAGAATACAGATATATATAAATTTGAATATCTTGAACGCTGAAAACCTGTAGACCTAACTGCAAAAAATGGAAAATAAGGAGATGAATTTTAAACAGCCGGGTGATGTAGAAGTTCCTGAGCTGAAGGTTCTTAATATCGAAACGATTAAAGAATTGTGGTCTCGGACATACAATACGCAGGGGAAGCCCGACTGGTCACACATATTCCCTTATTACCATAAAGACCTGGTTTTCCAGGATACGATACAACGCATTGAGGGCATTGAGGCTTTTACGGAAATGTGTACCCGCCTGACTACCCGGACAAAGGAGCTTAATATGGAGATTGTTACAATCGCCCAGGATGGGGACGTGTTCATTTTTGAATGGATCATGACCATGATGTTTAAAAAATATCCCAGCACCCATATGTATGGTGCCACAAAGCTCAGAATACTCGATGGGCAGATCATTGAACAGCGTGATTATTATGATTTATGGGGCGATATATTCAATAATATTCCAAGATTCGGCAAGATGTACCGTCGGTTTTTAATCAAAAGGTTCGGCTGATGAAAAGGAAATTATTTGAATTACCTGATGAACTGAATTTTATCGCGGTCGGTCGGCTTCCGCAGAAGCACTCCACTGAATCCATGGAAGGTAAAGTGTGCGTGATTACCGGTACCACATCCGGGGTAGGGTATCAGGCTGCCGTCAGGCTGGCCAGAGCGGGGGCAAAAATTGTTATGATCGTCAGAAGCCGCGCTAAAGCTGAACAACTCTGCGAGGAGATCCGGCAGTTATCTCCTCATTCGCCCGATTATTATCTGGCCGACTTTACCCGGCTTGGTGAGGTCAGGCAGGCTGCCGAAGCCATTCTTGCCAATTATCCAAGGATTGATGTCCTGATTAATAATGCCGGCGTACATATGACAACGCGGCAACTCACTGCTGACGGCCATGAAATGGCGTTTGGTGTCAATCATCTGGCCTCATTTCTGATCACCAGCTTGCTGCTTAAGCGAATGGTGGAAAGTGCCCCGTCGCGTATAATTGATGTTAATTCTGAAGGACACCGGTTTAACGGATTGAGAATAAATGATCTCAGCTGGGCAAACAGGCGCTACAAAGGGCTCAGCGGATACGGTGCCTCCAAAATTGCCCAGATGATGACCGTCTGGGAATTGAACGATCTATTAACAGGCAAGGGCGTAACCATCAATGCGATGCATCCCGGTGCCGTAAAATCGAACATTGGCCATAACAACGGCATCATGTACAATCTTTACTCGCGCCTGATCATTCAGCCGATGCTGAAGAATCCGAAGGTGTCGGGTGAAGCTATTTATTACCTGGCCTCATCACCGGAAATGGAAGGGGTGAGCGGTAAGTTTTTTAACCTGACCAATGAAGAAAAACCTGCCCCGCATGCGATGAACAGGGTGCTGGGCAAGCAGATATTTGAGATCAGTAAGGTATTAACCCATTTAGACCAGGAAAACCTCTATGAAGTATGACAGCATCATAGTCGGAGGTGGCATTGCCGGCCTCACGTCCGCCGCATATCTGTCGCGGGCGGGAAAGTCTGTAATATTGTTTGAACGACAGTCAGAAGTTGGGGGACTCGTACAAACCTTTAGCCGCAACGGAGTCTGGTTTGACGCCGGACTGCGGTCGATTGAAAATTCGGGAATCGTTTTCCCGATGCTGAGGCAGCTGGGCATTGAGATAGATTTCGTTAAAAGCAACGTGTCCATCGGTATTGGTAATAGCATACTTAAGCTGGAGGATAGCGGCAGCCTCCTGCAATATGAGAACTTTCTTAAGGAGCATTATCCTGAAAACAAGAGGGATATAGAGAAGATTATTCGCGAGATCAGGAAAATCATGAATTATATGGATGTCCTGTACGGTCTGGATAATCCGGCATTCATGAACATGATGGAGGACAGGAAATACCTGTTCAAGGTGGTATTGCCGTGGGTGTTTAAGTTCCTTTTTACCGTGAGGAAGATCAGTGCCCTGAAGGAGCCGGTGGAGGATTACCTGAGCCGTCTGACCAACAACCGCGCACTGATCGATATTATTGCCCAGCATTTCTTTCAAAAAACGCCCACTTCCTTTGCGCTCAGCTATTTCCGGCTTTATCTTGATTATCACTATCCCAAGGGAGGCACAGCCACTCTGATCAAAAAGATGGCAGAATATATTCAAGCACATGGCGGGGTTATACAGATCAAATCGACCGTGGAAAGCCTGCATCCGGAGGAAAAATATGTGATTGACAATCTGGGCAACCGGGTTGAATATGACCATCTTGTCTGGGCTGCCGATACCAAATTACTGTACAATTGTATCCCCACCGATGAGCTAAAAGATCTTAAACTATCTGAGAGGATCAAAGCCAGGCGTTCGGTCCTGAAAGACATGCGCGGCGGTGATTCCGTGTATACCGTTTATCTTACCGTAGATGAGAAAAAAGAATACTTTGCCGAGGTTTGTACCGGCCACTTCTTTTATACACCCGACAAATCAGGGTTAACAGCTCTTTCCAAGGACAGGATTAACGCGTTCCTGAATGATCCGGAATGCCATCCGGAGGATACAGCCATGAAAAACCAGGTTAAGGAATACCTGTTTGATTATTGCCGGCTGAATACTTTCGAGATAGCCATTCCTGTGTTGCGTGACGAAACCCTCGCACCGGAAGGCAAAACCGGTCTGATCGTAAGCTTATTGTATGATTACCAGCTGGCTAAAAAGATCGACGACTGTGGTTGGACCGATGAAATCAAGGATTTTCTGGAACTCAGTTTTATCCGTGTTTTGGATGAGAGCATATTTCCCGGTCTGAGCGGCAAGGTTTCCGGACGTTTTTCCTCGTCCCCGCTGACGATTGAACGGCTGACAGGCAATACAGACGGGGGGATTACCGGCTGGGCGTTTACCAACCCTTTTATCCCGGCCGAGACGAGGTTACTTAACGTTGCTTCATCCGTTGACACGCTGATTCCCTCTGTTTATCAGGCCGGACAGTGGGTATACAGTCCGGCTGGGCTTCCGATCTCTATTCTCACCGGTAAACTTGCCGCCGACAAGGCTCTTAAAAGCTAGTTGCGATCGCTGAGCCCTGGGTAAACTGCATTATAAATGCGGTATACCCGCGAGGACGGCAAAGCCAAGAAAGGCCTTAATGCCTGTTTTAAAGGTGATTGTTGTTCTCGGGAAATAGGTTAAAACTTTTATATTAGCAGTGAAGTATAACACCTTAATCCCCTTAATATGAGAACCTATTGGATGTTCTGTATATTTCGGACTGCTTTTGCTGCCCTTCTTATACTTGCTTTTTTAGCGCCGGACGCGAGGCCTCAGTTCGTGAAAGAAACAAAATTCCCTAAGCGTGCGTTTATCGGCACCGGGGAAATCCTTGCACAGGAAGCACTGAGCAGCACCATCCTCTACCTCTCGCCGAGGGAATTCAGTAACTGGGAGAAAAAATTCTGGCTGTATTGGGGCAGCAACCTGAAAAGGGCCTATACTACCCCTCCGGTATGGGACAAGGATGGCTGGGTGGTTAATTATGTGGGGCATCCGCTCCAGGGTTCCTTCTTTTTTAATGCGGTCAGGAGCCAGGGTGCCGGATTCTGGGAATCGGCAGCCTTCAATGTTATCCATACCCTATTCTGGGAATATTTTCTGGAAGCCATCAACGAGCAGCCTTCTATTAATGATTTGATAACTACACCGATATGTGGTATTGCTCTGGGCGAGCTATCTCATCAGGCAACCAAGAGAATGAAAAGGGGAGGGTTTACTACCGGGGAAAAGATCCTGGTAACCATCATCAATCCCTATTACGTGATTAACAACGGCTATAAATAAACAAGGATAAAAGAGTCTTTAACGAAAATATTTACGGCGAAGCCAAGAACTATTTTGTGTATCTTTGGTTAGATAACTGAGTATTCACTTAAACTTTAGCATATGAGAAAATTTACACTTGTTTCATTCATGTTGATGGCTTTTGCCGGTTTTATGCAGGCACAGGTGATTGAAGACTTCGAAACCATCGGTTTGAACCCGATGCTTGGCGGAGCCAATGACCTGAGCTCATTTACCGTCGTGGCCAATCCTGATCCCACCGGCATCAATACCAGCGGCCGGGTGGCAAAATTCGTCCGCGACAAGGACGGTGTGCCATGGGGCGGATTCTGGTCGGCATTGCCGACGGTTGTTGATGTGACCACCAACAAATACGTTCACGTAAAAGTTTGGAAAACACGGATCAGCCCGATCAAGTTTAAACTGGAGGGTGGAGCCGCAGGAACCCTGGAACAGGGATCCATGACCGCCCAAACGGTTACCGGAGCCTGGCAGGAGATGGTTTTTGACTTTACTTCAAAAACTGGCACCTACCCGACTATCGCCTTCATGCCGGACTTTCAGGATCCGGTGAGCCTTTCCGAAGATCTGGTCATTTATTTCGATGATATCGTCGTTAACAATGATCCGGCTGTCGGAAGTGCTGCTGCTTATACCATCGAAAATTTTGAGCACATCGCCCTGAATTATATGCTCGGTGGTGCTGATGACCAGATGTGGATGAGGGCAGTGCCCAATCCTGACAAGTCGGGTATCAACAAAAGCGGCACCGTCGTGCAGTTCAACCGCGATAAAGACGGTGTTCCCTGGGGAGGTTTCTGGTCAGTGTTGCCGACCCCTGTCGACGTGACCACCAACAAGTATGTTCACGTTAAAGTATGGAAGCCCCGCATCAGTCCGGTTAAATTTAAGTTGGAAGGCGGAGCAGCCGGTACCATGGAAGCACCATCAATGAATGCGCAAACGGTATTTAACGGATGGCAGGATATTGTTTTCGATTATACTTCGAAAACCGGTACCTATCCTACTATTGCCTTTATGCCTGACTTTGCCGACCCGATTGGCCTGACGGAGGACATCACGCTTTATTTCGATGATTTCATCATTAACAACGATCCTAACCCGATCACCCCAACCACTCAGGTTATCAATGTAAACATGAAGGGCTCAGGTCTCACAGCCGGCCAGAAAGTTTACGTTGCCGGTGATTTCGGAGGGGATTACGGTACCTGGGCAGGTCCGGGAACCAATGAGAAATGTGAAATGACCGATGCGGATACCGACAGCATTTACACCATCGACATGACTATTCCAGTTGGAACCTATCACTTCAAATTCTTCAAGGGAAGCGGCTGGGACGGCGGCGAATGGGCAGGCGACCCGAACAGGGTGCTTGTTAATACGCTGTTTACCCCAACAACCCTGAAATGGGGCGATAAAGCTTCAGGTGTTGAGGTTATTCCGATCTCGGAAGAGGTAAATGTCTACCCGGTTCCGTTCAACAATACCCTGACTTTCAATTCCGCCGTGAATTTCAAGGCAGTGGTTGTTACCTCAGCTTACGGTCAGGAAGTTCAGCGTATGGATAATCTCCAGCCGGGCGCTACTACCCTTGACGTGTCGAAACTTTCGGCAGGAATGTATTTCGTAACTTTTATCAGTGAAAACGGACAAAGGGTTACCAAAAAGGTGATTAAGAACTAAAGTCTGAGAAGCCTCCGAAATTCCGGATGGCACAGTGCCCGGCATGTGAGTGAACTTCCTGAAGGTTCAGATCCTTGCCGGGCATTGTTTTGCCATTTCAGGGATTATTCTTACCTTTTAGGACCAACAAATCATTAATTCGGAGGTATTTATGTCGATTACAAAATTTTTCATGGCTTTTGCCGTCGGAGCCCTGCTGCTCACAGGCAGTGCCTGCAATCCGGTTGTGGACACCAAAGCCGAAGGAGCAAAAGTAAACCAGTTGAACGATGACTGGATTGCAGCCGTGCATGCAAAGGATGTCGGAAAGATCGAAGCGTTGTTTGCGCCTAAATCCATTTCTATGGATCGGGGTAAACCACTTTTCACTACTCCGGCTGAGATCAGGGCAAGTTTTGAAAAATCCTTGCAGGATCCCCTGTTTTGTTCAACATTCAAAGGTTCCAGCGATACCGTAGAAGTCTCGGCTTCCGGTGATTTTGCCTGGAACAGCGGTCCTTTCAGCTATTCGTATACCACCGATTCCGGTCCCCAGGAGTTTGTCGGCAAATGGATCACCCTGTGGAAGAAAATCGACGGGCAGTGGAAAATCATCATGGATTACGGAACGGATACCAAGATTATGACCCTGCCACAATCCTCGCCCTCCCTGGTCGAAGAGTTTACCAAACTGGAAGAGAGCTGGAACGCAGCCACATTTAACAAGGATGCCAAGGCCCTCGACCTCCTTTTAGCCAATGAGTATAGCTATTCCGACGAGATGGTGGACTGGAAAAACAAGCAGGAGGCAATCGCTGATATTACTTCCGGCAATTACAAGTACGAATCCAAAGCTACTCTTAGCGACTTGTCCGTAAATCTGTACGATAATGTCGCAATTGTGAAAGGCAAGAACACTTTTAAGGGTTCCTACAAAGGGAAAAACATCAGCGGCACCTTAAAGTTCGTCGATATTTTTGTTTGGCGTGACGGCCGTTGGCAGTGCGTATCAACCAAGTGAACGAATGGCTGCCTGAGGATACGATCAATTGGCTGCTTGAGACGGAAAATCCGTCCGTACGGTATTTTACCCTGACCGGCCTTCTGGGCGAATCTCCCGATAGCGGGGTGGCCCGGAAGGCCAGGGCAGCCATCATGGAATTCGGGAAGGCTCCTGAAATACTCTCGCATCAAAATCCTGAAGGTTATTGGGGCGATCCGAAAAGATTCTATACCGACAAATACACTGGAACCGTCTGGCAGCTCATTATCCTGGCTGAGCTGGGTGCCGATGGCCGGGATCCCCGTATCGCCAGGGCTTGCGAATTTATCCTCGAAAACTCGCAGGAGCAGGAGTACGGCGGGTTTTCAACCTATAAAAGTGAACGGACGGGTGGGGGGCTGCCAACGTATGTGGTGCCCTGCCTCACGGGCAACCTCACCTGGAGCCTGATCAGGCTGGGATACCTGAATGACGAAAGGGTAAAGCGGGCTATCGCATGGATCAGGAAATATCAGCGGTTCGACGATGGGGAAGAACCCGGCCTGAAAGGTCATCCCTATGAAAAGTACATCATGTGCTGGGGAAAGCATACCTGCCATCTCGGCGCCGTAAAAGCGCTCAAGGCACTCGCAGAAATACCGCCTGAATTACGTTCACCGGAGACTATCAGGACAATAAGCGAGGGTGTGGAATACTTCCTGATCCATCATATTTACAAAAAAAGCCATGACCTCAAGTCGGTTTCAAAGCCCGGATGGCTGCGACTCGGATTTCCATTGATGTACCAGTCGGACATCCTTGAAATACTGGAGATCCTGCTCAAACTCGATGTCCGCGACCCGCGCATGCAGGATGCCATCGACATTCTTTATGGCAAGAAAGACTCCTTATCCCGTTGGAAAATGGAGAACTCGTTCAACGGCAAATTCGTCGCAGACATCGAAAAAAAAGGGCAACCATCGAAATGGATTACCCTTAAAGCTGCCCGGGTTTTGAAGAACTACAGTTAGCTCCTCCCCAGATTATTTTTTGAACAGATCGATAATGACGGTTCGGTTATAGAAGTGTTCTTCAGGCAAATTATTGTCAAAAGGCGCTTTGGCAGGATCTTCACCATATCCGTGCACCTCAAAAGTCACATCGTTTCTCCCTGCTTTCTTCAATCCGCTTTCCAGTATGTTTTTAACATCGTTGGCGCGGTTGATGGATAATTGCAGGTTATGAGCTTCCTCTCCGATAATGTCTGTGTATCCGCTGATGACCACCCTTCCGTTCTTGGGAATTTTCGGCACGATGATGTCGAGCAGGTACTGCTCGTAAACATTAATGGCGTCGGCATTGTCGAATTCATAAATGATGCTGAACCTGGTAAGCTCATCAGGAACAGGCAGAATCCGGCGATCAATGCGCAGATTGGTTTCTCGCTTAATCTTATTTCCGCCTTTGGTCTGGCCAACCAGGGTAGCCTTGAAATCAGCCTCGCCAGGAGTACTCAGGATCGATTTAGCAGGTATGTTTGCCTGGCTGCCGGTAAATGGACCGAAGTTCATAATCTGGCCCCTGTTGTCTGCGATTTCAAGCGACCAGGAAGACAGGGAATCCACGGCTCCATCCAGTTTGAAATTCACATCGCCCTCAACCGGGGTCTCATGAGTAGCAAAAATATCTACCGGGCGCAGCGGACCGTCACTGCCGGTCTGAAATTCCGTGAGAATATCCAGGGATCCGGATTCAATAGAAACCCGCTGGTCATTTTGACGCAATTCAACCAGCTCTCTCGTACCGCCCGGCTTCTCCGAAGGAATCCTTGGTTTTCTCAGACCTTCAGTTTTAATTCTTGCAGGATCGATTTCAAAAACGTCCACCAGGTAAGCTTTTACAGATTCCGCCATTTTCAAACCATCCTTGGGGCCTAATTCTGAAGAACCGACCAGTTTAACCGTGGAGGAAGGATTCTTTGAAATACGGTTACCCAGGATGTTCAGGACATTGTGATATACGATCATCTGCCTTTCAGAGCGACCCGGAATCTTCTTCGGCTCAAGCTCCTGTAGCTGATCTTCCTTAAAGTTCTTAACCTCGTCTTTGTTCAGCAATACATAGCGATCCGGAATTTTAGTAGACCCTTTGGTGAAGAATATGTAGTTGCGCAGCGGGAAAATCTCTTTAACATTTTGTGATGCAGGGATATTCGGTGGTACGATCGCAATGAATTTAATATCCGGCTCAACCACCACAGGTATTACCGGCGGTTCTGGTTTCGGAGGCTTGGGAATTGCCTTGCCACGCCCCAGCTTCAGGGCAACGCCAACTCTGATGGTTGTTATATTCCAGGTTTCGATAGCACGAGGGTCCTGACCGAAATAGGGATGGTAGGAAACGAATGGGGACAAGGCCCACTGCGTTTTCTTAAATTCAGAGGTGAGAGCAATGTCGACTCCGGCTCCAACCTGCATCGAGAACAACCATTTATTGATTTCACTGAAATCCCCTTTAACATCCGGTTCGGCCACCTGCTCGGGAATATCGGGATTGGTCTTGAGAGAGTAGGTAAACGATTTGCCCAGGTTGTATGCAACGCGCGGACCGGCAAAAAGGTAAAAGCTGGATTTGAAGGGTGCGAAACGTAAGCTGGGTTCCACCGTTACGTATTTCAAATTGGTATTCAGGTCGGCAGGACAATTGCAAGGTGTCTTGATCTGGTCCCAGGTCCCTTTGCGGCTGTCGTAGCCCGCCTGAAACATGAATCCCAGCATGGTGCCCGGACGATGGTATTCAACCAGCGGGGCTGCGAAGAGTCCAATACCTTTACCGTTGTGGAAAACTTCCGGCACCAGGAGGGTGGAATTCAACTCCTGTGTCGAACCGCGGTAAAAATTCAGGTTTGCACCCGCAGCTGCGCCAAACCACCAGGAAGGTTTTGAATACCTGATGGTATCCTGACCCTGAACCGATGCCTGCATACCTGCCAGAACCAAAGCACAGATCAGAAGGCTTTTGATGGTCAGGTTATTAAGGGAGCCCATTTTGTGTGATCCCATGGTTGATTTTATTTTAAAGGTCATCTTGGTAGTTTTTAAGGATTATTGATTCCGTTTTGTAGCGTTTTTAGTACCCTGTCCGAGTGGCCCCTTAATAAAATTGGCAACGAGTGTCCGGTTCTCATTTACCGTAAACCGATAGGTGGCATTGATTGAAACGGATACTCCGTTTTCTGACCAGTAGGCGAAGTGATAATCGCCCAAAGCTGTTGCAACGAGGGTGGCAGTGGTCCCCTTGATATAATTTCCTCCTCCTGAGAGGGTCCCGCCTTCAACCGGGCTGGCTGAGAGAAGTACGCAATAGGTGTCGGTAATCCTGGCAAAATTCGCAACCAGCGTAGTGTTTTGGGTTATCGAGAAAGTGTAAACATCTGATGTCGATACAACTGTGGAGCCGTTGGTCCAGTTCACAAAATTGTAACCGGCATTGGCGATGGCTTTTGCCGTGACGGTAGTTCCCCTGCTGAAGGATCCTCCGCCGGAAACAGTTCCACCGATCACCGGATTAGCCTCCAGCGTAAGGGTATTAACTACAGGTGTCTCCCTGAAGTTCGCGATCAGGTTACGGTTGCCGGTGACCGTAAAGGTGTAGCTGGCATCGTTGGTGACCACATCGTATCCTTCAGTCCAGGCCGCAAAATAGTATCCCTGATTGGCATTGGCACTTACGGTTATGGTGGTGCCTTCCTCAAACGATCCTCCGCCGGTTGTGGTTCCCCAGTTTGGAGGGGTGGAAGTAAGATTGATTTCCCAGACAGGAATCCTCGTGAAATTCGCAACCAGTGTCCGGTTTGCGCTTACGGTAAAGGAGTAACTGGCATTCGTGGATACCACGGTAGTTCCTTCTGTCCAGTTTGCAAACCTGTAATGTGCATTAGCAGTTGCGGTTACCGTGGCTGATGCCTCTTCATTGTATGTTCCTCCTCCGGTAACGGTTCCACCGGCTGCAGGATTGGCCGAAACGGCTATGCTGTAGGTTTTTGGAACAAAGTTGGCGACCAGATTGCGATTGCCGCTGATGGTGAAAGTATAATTCGCATCAGTGGATACCACGATGGTCCCCTCGGTCCAGTTGCTGAAAACAAAGCTCTTGTTGGGGGTTGCTGAAACGGTAACTGATGAGCCGTAACTGAATGTTCCGCCACCGGTAGCTGTCCCTGCATTCACCGGATTGGCCGAAACCGCTATATTGAAAGACTTGAGGGTGAAGTTGGCAACCAGGGTGCGGTTCTCGCTGATGGTAAAGGTATAATTGGCGTTGGTGGATATCACCGTGCTCCCCTCGGTCCAGTTGTCAAATACATATCCTGGGTTTGCAGTTGCTCCAACCGTTACCGATGAGCCTGCCGTAAAGGTTCCGCCTCCGGTCACCGTACCACCGGCTGACGGATTGGCTGAAACGGCTACACTGTAAACTTTCGCAGCTTCGGTAAAGTTGGCTACCAGGTTCCGGTTGCCGTTAACCGTAAATCCGTAATTGGCGTCAGAGGAAACGACAACTCCGTTTTCCGTCCAGTTAGCGAATATAAACCCGGAATTCGGTGTAGCTTTTACTGTTATAGAAGTGCCTGCGTTGAACGATCCACCGCCTGAGGTGGTTCCTCCATTGGCCGGATTCGATGAAAGGGTTATATTATATACCTTGATATTTTCTGTAAAGTTGGCAACCAGGTCGCGGTTGCCTGTGAGGGTGAAAGTATAGTTCGGTTCGCTGGATACTACGGTGGTCCCTTCGGTCCAGTTCGCAAAGGTATATCCAGAATTAGTCGTGGCAACAACCGTTACCGTGGATCCAGAATCATAGGTTCCTCCACCCGATACCGTCCCGCCGGCTGTCGGATTCGCTGCCACGTTTACGGTAAATTGCTCAACCGTGGTGAAACTCCATACATATTCCTTCTGCAGGGCATTCCCCGTCTTGTCTTTCACCGTTGTGGCAACTTTGCCTGTATAGGTTGTCTTATACAACAGCGGAGTGGCCGGGAAAAAGTAGAAGGTCGGACCGTCACCATCGTAGCTGATCGTCCCGTTAACTTTCGATGTGGCTTTCAGGGAGAATGAATTCTCGTTAATGGTGGCAGGGTTCATCTCCTCGTTAAAGGTGACCGAAATGACTTGGTTTACAGGAACTCCGGTAGCGCCATTTGCCGGAATGGTGGAAACAACAACCGGGCATATCCCGACCTTCCCGACAAAATCATCTTTCCTGCACGCGGCAAAAATTACAATCAGGATCATTGTAAGTGATGCCAATATTCTTCTTGTTGTCATTGTATAAGTTTTAGGATAAAAAGCATTACGAAAATACCGCAATATTGTTGCAAGACAAAGCGAAAAAAACCTCCGATTATGAACAGATGGGTTTATTTTTCCAACGTTTTTCAAGCTTTGCCTTACCAGATGCCTGGAAAATTTTCCGCCGTATCAGGAAATGGAGTAATTTTAGATAATAGGAATCGTTAATAATGATAAAGCCTTATTAGACACCATGAAATATAAATTATTGGGAAATACCGGATTGAAAGTTTCCGAGCTCTGTTTGGGTACCATGACTTTCGGCGGTCGCGGTTACTGGACAGCCATTGGAACCCTGCCGCAGGAAAAGGTGAATGAACTGATGAAGATCGCAGTCGACAGCGGGATTAATTTCATCGATACGGCAAACGTATACAGCGAAGGCCTCAGCGAACAGCTTACCGGCCAGTCGATCCGGGATCTCGGCATAAAGCGCGACGACCTGGTGATCGCTACCAAAGTGCGCGGACAGATGGGCCCCGGACCGAACAATTCCGGACTCAGCCGAAAGCATATCCTTCAGCAGGCCGATGAGAGCCTGAAAAGGCTGAACACGGACTATATCGACCTGTACCAGATACACGGGTATGATCCCCAAACTCCGATGCAGGAAACCCTGGAGGCGCTAGATACGCTCGTTCGGAATGGCAAAGTGCGCTATATCGGTTGCAGCAACCTGGCTGCGTGGCACATAATGAAAGCACTGGGCATATCGGAACACAATCATCTGAATAAATTCGTATCCCTTCAGGCTTATTATACCCTTGCCGGCCGCGACCTGGAAAGGGAGCTCGTACCCATGCTCAACGACCAGAAACTGGGTCTGATGGTCTGGAGTCCGCTTGCAGGCGGATTGTTGAGTGGTAAATACAACCGGGCAATGGATGGACAGGCCGGTCGCCGTTCAGGATTCGATTTTCCGCCAGTCAACAAGGAGAAGGCATTCGATATAATTGATGTGATGCAACATATCGCTGATGGACATCAAGTAACGGTTGCACAGATCGCCTTGGCCTGGCTGCTGCATCAGCCGCACGTAACCACCATAATTGTAGGTGCCAACAAGCCTGAGCAGCTGACCGACAACATCAATTCAACCACACTACTTTTGACAGCTGAGGAAATGGCACTCCTGAACGAAGCCAGTAAACTGACACCCGAATATCCCGGCTGGATGATTGAACGCCAGTCCGGCGATCGCAGATAAACAAGAAAACCCAATCACCATGTCAAACAAAATCAAATCCGCATTTTTCGTTTTCCTTTCAGTTACCCTGGTATCCATCCTTCTGTCAGGTTGTAAGAAGGATGACCCTGCCACGACCGATGGCCTGATTTTCAACTCGAAGCTCACTTATGGTACTGTCACCGATGTCAATGGCAACGTGTATAAAACTATTCCGGTTGGCACGCAAACGTGGATGGCCGAGAATCTCAGGGTCCTTCATTACACCAATGGCGACACGATTTCGAAGATTGCCGACAACCTTCCCTGGAGCAAGATGGAAGCGGGGGCCTATTGCGATTACGGCGGCAATGCTGCAAAAGCTGCCACTTACGGAAAATTGTACAACTTCTATGCACTTCACGATACCCGCAAACTGTGCCCAACGGGATGGCATGTTCCAACCGATGCCGAGTGGGAAACGATGGTAAACTTTCTGGGAGGTTATGAGTTGGTAACCTCCGATAAGCTCCGTGAGACTGGCACCACGCACTGGGCGTATCTCAATGAGGGCGCCAACAACGACAGCGGATTTACGGCCCTGCCGGGTGGTATGCGCGATTTCGGCGGTCTGTATACCGATTTCGGCCAGATGGGATTCTTTTGGACATCTACCCCGGCCGGCGACTACTATAACCTTGATGCTGTGTATTTTTACCTCTCCAACAGCGTATCCTACGGGGTAGGTAGCAAGAAAAACGGCATGTCGGTGCGGTGCGTGAAAGACTGAGACATTAAAAATGCTCGAGAAGATCAGTTTGGTTGTGGATTTTGTTAAGCCTCCATTCGCACAGCAGTTTGAGCCGGTAAACAATATTTGAGGTTACCCGGTTATGAATCTGCTGCCAGGGAATATTGAAAAGGCCGCTGACTGCCTTGCTCTTTTTCCCGAAATAGTTGAATCCTACGATAAGGAATAATTGTGTTGGCTCGGTTTCACCCAATTCGGCAATCGATGACCTCACATACATCGAGAAAAATCCTATCGGATAACCTCCGCTGCACTCATAAAGCAGGTACCTGGCATTGTCAAAATCATAGGAATCAGGAACCTTCTTGAATTTTATGGAATTCATCAGGAACAGGGGAACAAGCTTGACGCCCAGAATTTTTGTCCATCCAAAGATTAATTTCGATTTGCCAAACAGCAATATCCTGATGTTCTCCAACTTGTCGTTGATCCGGTCGACGCGGGCAAGATGGTTTGGCCAGCAGGTAGAGTCGCCGCTCCATTTCAGCAGTTCATTGAACATGTAGCTCGGTGGCGCATTTACCCCTATCCGGTGTATGTTCAATACGGTAAAATCATCGGGCTTGATACCCAACCGCTGCAGTATCCTTTTATTGTAATTCTCTCGGTCAGCTTCATTCTTAAATTTCTGAAGCGTCTGTTGTTTCGGTTTAAACAACAGGAAATACCAGATATCCGTGAAAAGATTACGGCTCCTGATCGGCGGTGCGATATGTAACGGGGGCTCCATCATTGAACACGCAAATCTATTAAAGTTGCTTCATTTAAAAGGGCCTGAATTTTAAATGGGGGAAATTTATTATGTTGCCGCACCTAAAAACCTTTCTATGACTGACCTGTTGATTCTTCTGATTGTTGTATGCTTCGGTACGGCCATGCTCTGTTTCATTGTAAGTTCCATTACCCGGAATTACAGCCAGGTCGATAAGCTTTGGAGCATCATGCCAATCATTTATACCTGGATCATCGCTTTCAAGTCGGGATTCGAGCCCCGCCTGATTTTGATGGCTGCACTGGTCACAATCTGGGGGATACGCCTTTCTTTCAATTTTTGGAGGAGGGGAGGCTATTCCATAAAGATCTGGAGTGGCGAGGAAGATTACCGGTGGGCTGTTCTCCGGAGCAAACCGGTTTTTCAGGCACACTGGGTATGGGTTCTGTTCAATCTCCTGTTTATTTCGATATACCAGATGGTTCTGGTACTGCTGATCACACTTCCGGCACTCCTCAGTCTGGGTGGAAAACCGCTGTTCTGGGGTGATGCCCTGCTGGCCGGACTCATGCTCCTTTTGATCGTTATTGAAACGGTGGCCGATCAGCAGCAATGGAATTTTCACAGCTCTAAAGGGACGAAAAAGGGGTTTACGAATAAGGGATTATGGGCTATTGTCCGCCATCCGAATTATGCATCTGAGCAGGCAATATGGATCGTATTTTACTTTTTCAGCGTTGCTGCCACAGGTGAATGGCTCAACATGTCAGCAGCGGGTGCTGTGCTTCTGGTGCTGCTGTTCAAGGGAAGCAGTGATTTCAGCGAAAGCATATCGATGGGAAAATATCCCGGGTACGCCGATTATCAAAGGCGTGTTCCCCGGTTCATCCCTTTCAGTAAATATCCAGGCGACCGGAATCCCTGATCAGCTCTTTCAGATAAGAATTGAATTCCTCCTGCAACGGCAGATCTTCCAGATTCAGGTGCAGCCGATAACGCCAGTAATGATTCGGATTTCCCGGATTGTTAATGCGTTCGGCGTGCGGATTAGGATGCCTCAGCTGCTCATCCATTCCAAGCAGGTCCTGTATCGGGAATATTGCCCACATGCTGGGTGAATAAAGATGCTGGGTAATGATTTGACGCACAATATCGGTTGTGCATTCGAAGGGAGAGGAGCCCCAGTTGCCCAGGTTCTGATTGTAAAATCGCTGTGAACGGCCCGGATCTTCCTCCCACCACCCACGGATGGTCGATGTGTCGTGCGATGAAGGTGTGGCAACCGAAAGGTAGGGATAATCAGCCGGATGTCCGAACGTGATCTTTGGATTCTTCGGCATCCGCTGCACCTCGAGACTCAGGATCCCCAGCTCATTCATCACGCTGGGAACACATGCCGGAACCATTCCCAGATCCTCGCCGCAAAGAAGCATGTTTGTCGCTTTCTTTATCACAGGAAGCTTAGTCATGGCCTTATCGCGCCAGAATTCCTCATTCCTGCGATAAAAATAATCCAGGTAGATCTGGTCAATAATCCCGCGTGCATGGCTGTCGAGATCCAGATAAGAGCGAGTAAAATGCAGGGCATTCCTTGGGAAAAATGCGTTGCCGCCAGATTCCGGGGCAACCAAAAATACCACCTCGGCGATCAGGGAATACAAACCGTTAATAATCCTTTCGATCCGGTTTCTGGCCTCAGGGCTGGCATCGGGCTGAGGTGAGAGCTTTTCTTCAACCTTCCTTTGGGTATCATATTCAGGCCGGATACGGTAACAGCCGGGTGAGTATTCTTCGAGGTAATTCGTTTTGACAAATTCTGTCAGGTCTCCAAATCGCTCAAAAAGAAAATGGTCCCTGATATAGGGTTTGCACAGCCGGTCCTCATCGAACCAGAGGCCACGTTCCTGAAGCTCTTCGCGGGAGTACGGAAGGCTGGGGTTAAAGTATCCCATGAGCCCCTCAACCTGTGAGGCAGGGATTTCCCAGATACGGAAGAATCCCAGGATATGGTCGATTCTGAATGCATCGAAATAGCCCGATAACTGGCGGAGGCGCTGCTGCCACCAGAAATAATTGTCCAGTGCCATAGCGTCCCAGTTGTAAGTAGGGAAACGCCAGTTCTGCCCTTTGTTCGAGAAATCATCGGGTGGAGCGCCAGCCTGACGGTCCATGTGGTACAATCCCGGATTGAGCCAGGCATCCACACTATTACGGTAAATCCCGATCGGGATGTCACCTTTCAGAACTACCCCGTGAGCCCTGGCATAATTTGCTGCCTCGAGCAATTGCCGGTATGCATGAAACTGAATAAAATAATGTACCGCAATCTCATCGTAATGAGCGGATTGCTCGTCTGTGAGGGTTGCCATCAATTCGGGAGTCGGATTACTGTATTCACCCCAGCGGCTGAAATCCGGAGTATTGAACAGATCACGCAAATAGGAAAAGACGGCATAAGGTTTCAGCCAGTAATCATTTTGAATGAAAAACTCAAGAAATTCGGGATCATTCAGGAAACGGAGCTTGTCCTGATCATAGAAAAGCTTGAAGAACCTTGATTTCAGGTTCATAACCGCTTCATAGTCTATTTTTTCCAGCGAGTTAAGATATTTCCCCTGAGCCTCGATAATCTGTTGGGTGGTGGCTGAACTCAATTTGCCGATCCGGCAAAGGTTAATGTACATCGGATGCAATGCATATACCGAGATGGCCGCATAAGGATAGGAGTCCTGCCAGGTATGCGTTGCTACTGTATCATTTATGGGAAGGATCTGGATAATTTTCAACCCAATATGCACTGCCCAGTCGACCAGCAGGCAGAGATCGGTAAATTCGCCAACCCCATACCCGTCATTCCTGCGAAGTGAAAATACCGGTATGGCAATGCCTGCACCTTTCCAGGGATACTGGGGGAAATCAAAACGGTCACCGCTGATTTCAATTACATCGGGTCTTTCACCTTCCGGAAGTGCGATACTTCGATCGAAGGATTTTTCCCAGAAAAGGAATTTCCCCCGCTCATCCTGCATCAGGTATTTATAAAGCACCGGAAATTCGTTTACTGGTACCCTGATTTCCCCACACCACTCCGGATGATTCTGGTTTCCGAGGGCCACTGCCTTGCTTTCCGACCAGCTGCCCAATCCCTTTACGTTTCCGGCAACCGCTACCCGGTGCCCGGGCTTTACCCGTATAACATCCGGCTTAAAACGGATAACCACAGAATCTGCCTTGTCCGGAGCTTTCCCTTTCGGCACCTTGACCTGCCCGCCTGGTTTTAGGATGGCCTGAGTGAAGGCTGATGAATAAAGTGCAAAATCAGGATCCGACTGCGACCTCCAACGATCGGAGAGTAAGATGACTTTTTCTGCCCTGCCTTCAGTTTTAAAAGTCCTGTCGGGGCCCCATTCTTCGATCTGGGTGTTGAAATTATCGTCCCTGACAAAATACCGGTAGGTGAAATCCCCTGGGTTATCCAGCTTGAGCCGGAAGGTCCACAAGCCCGTCTTGGGATCTGTCAGGTGCATCAGGGGTGCCTTGCCGGGCTTACCCTTACCGAGTTGGGGCAAAGAACCGGATATCAGGAGATGCTGACCCGGATGTGTTATATAGTGTATCTGAAATTGCAGATTCATGGTTCCGTAATTTAACGGAATGAAATTACCAAATTCCCGGCTAACTTATCAGAAATTCAAAATCACAATGATAATTGCATTGCAATGCAATCAATATTTCTTGTGGCATTAATCTAATAGTGTTATTATTACCTCCCAGTTGGAAGGTAATATAGGCAATGAAGAAAAAGATAAAGAAAGCTACTGATGTCGCCTCTGGGATAAGCCCAGAGATCGGCCTTCCTGAAATTCTTCAGGAAGAGCTTCGCCAAGCCAGAGAAAAAGCTGAAAATGTTGCCAAGCTCTATACCGACCTTTACGTTGAGATTTACAATTTCTCTCCAGCCGGGTATTTCAGTCTCGATCCTGATGGCAAGATCTGCGAGTTGAATATCAATGGCGCCAAAATGCTTTCGAAAGACCGGACCAGTTTGATCAACCGTTATTTTAACCAATTCATTGCCGAGGAAAGCCGACCCGGATTCAACAATTTCTTCAAACGGTTATACCGTAAGACTTCCAAGGAATCCTGCGAAGTGATTGTCAGGAATCCGGATAATAACCCTATTTACCTTCATGTTGAGGGAATTGTCTCCGAGGTGGAGCAGAAATGTTTACTCGCACTGGTCGACATCACCGAACACAAATTAATGGAGGTGGAATTACGGGAAAGCGAGGCGAAATTCCGCAACCTTTTCGAGCATCTGCCGATCGGCGTTTCCATGACTGGACTGCAGGGATCGATGAACGTCAATAAAGCCTTGTGTAAAATACTGGGTTATAACAAAGAGGAACTTATGGCAAAGACCTGGATGGCCATTACTCACCCTGAAGATATTGAGAAAACTAATGAGCAGATTAATTTGCTGCGGTCCGGAAAAGTACCCCAGGTTAAATTCGAAAAAAGATTCATTCACAAAAGCGGTAAGATCGTCACCGTCGAACTCACCTCCTATCTTGAAAAAGATAAAGCAGGAAATCCGCAATACATGATTACAGCGGTCATCGATCTCACCAAGGTCACTCCTTCCTGAGTTCAATCTCCATATACTGGCGCTTCAGCAGTTTTTTTGTATTTCCGGTTAAAGGATCAATCCCATCCTCATAATAGCTCATCTCGATCGACCATACCTGCTTGTCGGTGCCATTGGTTACCACGTCGAACCCTATGGCAAGATTCTTGGTGATCAAGGAATCCCGCATATCTTTCATAGTCAGGAAAACCTTGTCTCCGGTTTCATACCATTCAAAAGTACCGGTCATACCGAGTGTCGAATCAATAACATTTACATTGATATTGAAAGATCCGTCGCCGGTTGCATTGAAGATCATTGATCCAATATTCTCCTCAGAAATTGTCATATCCAGATTTCCGTCAGTATAGGATTTGATGGTAAGGGTGGTAATATCCCAGGTGCCTGTCAGGTTGGAATCTGAACCATCGTCTTTGCTGCAGGATCCCAAACCAAGGGTTACGGCCAGAATGAGCGAAATAATAATTTGTCTTTTCAAGGTGATGGAATTTTGAACTACGCAAAGGTAGTGAACAATTCCTGAACCGCCGGGGGGCGGGGGGTGGATGACCCTATTCTTTATTATCTTTGCATGTCTAACAAATTAATCAGGAAAAACATGAAAAGCATGAAAGATTTTAAGTTTATGAAAATCAGCCTGATTACCCTTTCCGTCCTGTCTGTTGTCCTCCTTAATTCCTGTAAGCCTGAACCTAATACAGCCCCTAAAGCTGCGTTTACGATTTCCCCGTCGTTTGGTACAGTCGATACTACCTTTACTTTTGATGCTTCCGGAGTAAATGATCTCGAAGATCCTGCCGCCGACCTTCAGGTGCGCTGGGATTGGGAGTCGGATTCAATTTTTGATACGGATTTTTCCGTGACAAAACTGGTTAAGCATAAATTCACGGCCGGCGGCACGATATATATCACGGTCGAAGTCAGGGATACCAAAGGCAGTACCGCCCGCTATACTGATTTTGTAAAGGTGCAGTGGAATAACCGCCCACCAAAAGCCGCATTGACCGTTTCCCCGAAAACAGGTTTCCTGCAGGATACTTTCACCATGGACGCATCCGGATGCAGCGATGCCGAGGACAAGAAAGCCGACTTGCAGGTGCGATTCGATTTTGAAGGTGACGGGACCTGGGATACCGACTATTCGAAAGTCAAGACTGCCACCCACCAATATTCTGCTGCCGGTTCCTATACGGTTGGCGTCATTGTGAAGGACAGCCAGGGATCCACCGATACCGAGACTTACGTTTTGAATGTGGGTGCAATGAATACGGCACCGGAAGCTCCGAAGAATCCGTCGCCGGCTGATGCTGCGGTAAAAGCCAGTACGCTCGGGATACTCTCCTGGACCTGCATCGATCCGGATAAGGATTCCCTCAAATATGACGTTTATTTTGGGCTGGATGCCAATCCGGCAAAAGTTGCCACTGACAAGTCGGGTGCATTGTACGAGTGCCTGCCTCTCGAATATTCGACACGCTATTATTGGAAAGTTGTTGTGCGGGATCCTTACGGCCATGAGGTTTCCAGCCCGGTCTGGTCTTTCACCACAAATGCTTCGGTATATCCGGTTTCCTCATTTACCGATACCCGTGACGGGCAGGTATATAAGTCGGTCAAGATCAATGAGAAGATTTGGATGGCCCAGAACCTGAACATAGGTACCATGATCAATCCAAGCAACGGACAGCCGAATGATGGCAACCAGGTTGATAATGGTAAGGCCGAGAAGTACTGCTACAAGAATGATCCGGCCAATTGCGCGCTTTACGGGGGTCTCTATCAATGGAATGAAGCTATGGGATACGATACCACGGCTGGCAGTGCAGGCCTTTGCCCGGAAGGCTGGCACATACCAACTGATGCTGAATGGCATGAACTCGTACTGTTCCTCGATCCGGTTGATGGTGAAGCACAGGCTGGAACACAGCTTGCATTAGGCGGCCTTTCCGGATTCCAGGCCCTCTTCTCCGGCTATATCATCTTTGCAGAACGGAAATATTATGATCTTGGAAGTGCCGGGTATTTCTGGAGTTCCACGGTCAACACGAATCCCCTTTTGACCCACCTGTCCATGATTCGTTCGATTTACCGCGGACGGCCGGCTTTCCAGCAGGATACCTCACAGAAATTGAATGGGTTACCGGTACGGTGCTTAAAAAATTATTAAAAACCAATTTGATAATTTGATAATTCGACAATTCGATAATTTGCTAATTCAGGAATAAGTAAAAAGTTGATAAATAAAAAGATAATAATAGGAATAACGGGGGCGAGCGGTTCAATATACGCTCAACTCATGTTGGCCAAGCTGCGGGAACTGAGCGCTGAGCCGGCGGAGGTTGCCGTCATTGTTTCTGAAACGGCGGAAAAAGTGTGGCCTTATGAATTGCCGGATGTGCCCATGGACACGTCTCCCTTTACCCGTTATTCTCCCAAGACCTTTTTTGCCCCGCCAGCCAGCGGATCAGCAGGGTATGATGCGATGATCATCATACCCTGCTCGGTGGGGACACTGGGTCGCATCGCAGCCGGAATGGCTGAGGATCTGATGTCGCGGGCTGCCGATGTGATCCTTAAGGAACGTCGGAAACTGGTTCTGGTTGTTCGTGAGGCTCCCTACAGCCGCATACACATCCAGAACATGCTCACCGTAACCGATGCCGGTGGCATCATCTGTCCCGCTTCACCCGGCTTTTACCAGCATCCGGCCAATATCCAGGATCTCTGTAATCAGGTGGTCGACAGGGCCCTTACCCTGGCTGGAATATCAACCGGTTCCAAAGGCTTCATGGTGCCCTGAGGATCATCATAGACTTTATCCCGCAATCCTGGATTTCATTTTGGTTTCCTGATCATTAGAGCCTTGCCCAGGCTAGGGCTGCCGTGCTCACCTGTACACCGGGGATTTTCAACAACTCTTCCGCACAAGCTTCCAGTGTTGCCCCGGTGGTAATCACATCATCCACCAGGAGAACATGCCGGTTTTCAAATATCGCCGGGTCCCTGACCTCAAATTTTCCAGATACATTCAAATACCTGTCGTACCTGCTTTTTCGCGTTTGTGTTGAAGTGGCATGCGGCCGCGTGAGTGCCCTGCAGTCCAGGGTGATACCTAGCCCGGCTGACAACCCTCTGGCTATGGCCTCACTCTGGTTGAATCCCCTCTTCCGCTGCTTCCTCAGGTTCAACGGTACCGGTACCAGTACGTCGGGCCTGATAAACCTGCCGCTTCCCCCAAGTTCATAACCGTACAGCCTGCCCAGCAAAAATCCAATATCCGGGCGGTCATTGTATTTCAGTTTATGCAAAACATCCTGATAGGCTGATCCCTTGCGAAAATAGAACCAGGCAATGGCCTGCACCAGCTTAACCCTTCCCCAGAACATCTCAGCCATCTGATTGTCCCTGTCGAGATGAAAATTTGTTACTGGCAGCCTGCCCAGGCATATCAGGCAAAGGCATTTCTCCCATTCCCTGAGAGTACGGCCACAGGCAGGGCAGGTGCGGGGAAGGAGGAGCGACAGGAGGTCGGAAAAGGGATTCATGCGGAGGTTCTTATTTGTATATAGATGCATTGTGCATAACAGAATGGAATTTTATCCCAAACTATTTTCACCTCCTTAATTCCTATATTTACCTCATGTCCCAAAAGCAAAAAATCAAGGTAGAAAATGGTCTCTCTCTGCTCTCCGCCATTCGGGCTGCCGGTGAGTATATCCAGGCGCCATGCGGCGGAAAGGGGATCTGCGGCAAATGCAAGGTTGAAGTGGAAGGTGTTGGTGTCGTTCGGTCATGCGATTATTACCCGGATGGTGAAGTGGTGGTTAACCTGGCACAACCATCATCCATGCAAGTGCTTACCGAGAGTTTCTGGCCTGACCCGGAGCCGGTACCCGATATTTTGCCGGATGATGTTTCAAGATTTCTCGGGCTGGCGGTCGACCTGGGCACAACTACCGTGGTGGTATTTCTGGAGGATCTTCGCAATCACCGGAATCTCGGAGTTACCTCATTCCCAAACCCACAGCATGCTTACGGTGCCGATGTGGTAAGCCGCATACAATTCTGTCGCGAAGATGCGGATGGAACGAAAATACTGAATCGTGAAATTGTCAGATCTATAGAGGAAGCAGCCGTCTCCATTTGTAAGAAAAAGGGGTTCGAAGTCTCCTTGATAGGGCGGATGGCTGTGACTGGCAACCCAACCATGCTTCATCTTTTTAAGGGTGATAATCCGGAAAGTATAGCCGTTTATCCTTTTACCCCGGTCTTCCTCGCTGAACAAAAATTCTCCGGTGCCGAAGCGGGATTTACCCGACTGGCCTCGGCGGAGATTGAGCTGCTGCCTTCCATCTCGTCTTATGTTGGCGCAGATATTGTTGCCGGACTTGCATCAGTGGCGGTCAATCCACCACAGGGATGGAGCCTCTTTCTGGATATCGGAACCAATGGGGAAATGGTGTTGTGGAATGGTGATACCATATTTGCCTGTGCTACCGCCGCCGGGCCCGCCTTTGAGGGAGCCCGGATATCATGCGGTATGGCGGGTGTTGAGGGAGCCGTGTGCGCCATCGGACCGGACAGCTTTGAAACTATTGGAGGCAAGCCGCCGGCCGGGCTCTGCGGGTCGGGGCTGGTGGATGGAGTGGCACTCCTGCTCGATGAAGGGAAAATCGATATGATGGGTTATCTGGAGGCTGACGTGCAGCTTCCTTGGGTAAATCTGGCGCTCACCCCTCAGGATATCCGCGAAGTTCAGCTGGCTAAGGGAGCCATTGCTGCCGGAATAAAAGTAATGATGCATGATGCCGGCATCGGAGCCGTGGATATTCGTCAGGTTTACATGGCTGGGGGGTTTGGATATGCATTGCACGACTGGTCGGCCGGCCGGATCGGACTGATCCCGCTGGGATTGGAAAAGCGGCAGATCAGGGCGGGAAATACTTCCGGTCTGGGAGCCCGCTTATGGCTCCATTCCGATGAGTTTCGCAACCATACCCGCGAGCTGTCTCATAAAATTCAATACGTCGAATTATCTGATCACCCTGAGTTTAATGAATTTTTTATGTGGGAAATGACATTTCCCGATGGAAGTGAGATAACTTTAGACAATAATTAGCGAAAAATGAATCCAGAGGAAACCCGCATTCTGCTTGTCGATGATGAACCGGACATCCTGGAATTCCTCGGTTACAACCTTCGTCAGGAGGGTTTTGCAGTGGAAGTAGCCAGCAACGGTATCGAGGCAGTTCGCATTGCCCGTGCCACTTTGCCGCAACTGATATTGCTCGACGTGATGATGCCGGGAATGGATGGTATCGAAACCTGCGAGAAGCTCAGAAGTTTTCCCGAGCTCAAGAACGTAATGATCGCTTTCCTTACTGCCAGGGGAGAAGATTACTCACAGGTCGCCGGGTTCGATGCGGGCGCTGATGATTATATTACCAAACCGGTGAAACCAAAAGTTTTGGTAAGCCGCATAAAAGCCCTTTTGAAAAGATTACCGGTCAACGAAACCGGAACCACCGCTGGTAATCTGATCCAGGTCGGGGATCTGGCCATCGATAAGGAAAAGTATCTGGTTGTGCGTGCCGGAGTGGAACTGCACCTGCCGCGAAAGGAATTCGAACTGTTGCTTCTGCTCGCAAGCCGCCCGGGAAAAGTCTTCACCCGCGATGATATTTACCGGGCAGTGTGGGGCGATGAGGTGATTGTGGGTGAACGGACCATCGATGTTCATATCCGGAAGGTCAGAGAGAAAATCGGGGACGACAATATCCGGACCGTGAAAGGGGTCGGATATACTTTCGTCGCCTGACCTGCATCTAGATAATCCTGATCAGTAAGAAATTAATACAGAACCCCATCAGGTAACCCACATATACCTGTGCCGGGGTGTGGTCGTCATTTTTCAGCCGTGCGTATCCAATCAGTCCGGCGGCAAGAAACAACAGCGCGACAATCATTTGTTCATTGAGCATCCACCTGAATGAAATAGCCAGCACCATTCCGGTAAGGCCGCCGATGCCGGCCATGTGCGCGCTCACTTTCCATTGCCAGTTGACAATGGCTACCGAAAGCACCACCATGGATGACCCGTTCAGGAAAAGCGAGATAATCACCGGGGCATCAACCCGCTGAAGCACATAGGCTCCCACCAGGTAGAGCAGGGCCACTATCAGGTAGGGGATACGACGTTCGTTCTGCTCCTTGAGGAGGTAATTGGAGATGATTTTGGTATGACGGAGAATGGGCATCATAATGATCGGAAGCACAACCGTTGTAATCCCAACCACCAGGTAGATGTAAGTTTTCCCTTCCAAGGGGAGCAGGTTGAGCCAGCCTCCGTATGTTAACAGGATGAACACTCCCGCGAGTGGCATGAAAACCGGGTGAAAAATAATGGAGATGATGAACGATGGCTTCACTAAAGTTCCTTTCTGAGACGCGCAACCGGCAAATTCAGCTGTTCGCGGTATTTTGCCACGGTTCTGCGGGCAATCATATAGCCTTTTTGTTTGAGAATCAGCGCCAGTTTATCATCGGTGACCGGCCGGCGTTTGTCTTCATTGGCAACGCATTCCTCAAGGATTTTTTTGATTTCGCGTGTTGAAACCTCTTCGCCGGTATCGGTTTGTAAACCCTCCGAGAAGAAATATTTCAAGGGGAAAATCCCCCAGTCGGTCTGTATGTATTTTGAGTTTGCGACTCTGGAAATCGTTGAGATATCCAGGCTTGTGCGTTCGCTGATATCCTTCAGGATCATCGGCCTCAGTCTCATCTCGTCGCCACCGCTCTTGAAATATTCTTTCTGGAACTCCATTATGGCGTTCATCGTAAGAATCAGCGTATGTTGGCGCTGCCGGATAGCTTCCATGAACCATCGGGCCGACTCGACTTTTTGCCGGACAAATACGGCTGCTTCTTTCTGGTGCTTATTCTGATTCTGGATTTTTCGCTCCTCATTGTAACTCTTGAGCATGTTGGCATACAGCGAGTTGATCCGGAGATCGGGAGCGTTTTTTGAGTTCAGGCTGAGCTCCAGAATACCATCATTGTCTTCCAGAACAAAGTCAGGCACGATCTGATGATAGGACTGCATATTGGAGTCCGACATGTCACCGCCGGGCTTTGGATTCAGCCGGATTATCTCGTTGATGGCAGCTTTCAGCTGGGGATCGGTGAGATTCATCCTGCCCTGGATCTTGTCGTAATGCTTACGGGTAAATTCCTCGAAGAAATCGGTAACAATGGTCCGTGCGTTGCGTGTATCCTCATTCGACCGTCCTTCGCGCGTGTGCCTGTCGAGCTGAAGAACAAGACATTCCTGAAGATTCCTGGCACCCACCCCGGGGGGATCGAAGTCCTGAATCAGCTCAAGAATTTCAGTGAGCTCCCCTACCGTGGTCTGAATGTTAAGCGAGAAAGCCAGATCATCTACTATATTGTCTATATCTCGCCTCAAATAACCGTCATCATCAATATTTCCCAGGATATAATGGCCCAGAGCCTGCTTGTGCTCGTCCATTATCCTCATGCCTAATTGATTGGAAAGGCTTTCGCGAAATGATACTCCTGCGGAGAAAGGGATTTCCACTACCTTGTCGTCATCCTGCGACCGGTTTCTGGGATTCAGGCGGTATGCTGGAATATCGTATTCATCCTTGAATTCCTCGAGGGAGATCTCGTCCTTATCTTTTTCCGAGTCGTCATCGTCGACGCGGGTATCGTCGATATCGGGATTTTCCTCGCGTCCCTCTTCAAGAATAGGATTTTCTTCCAATTCTTTTTTTATCCTCTGCTCAAGTTGCATAGTGGGCACCTCCAGCAGCTTGATAAGCTGGATTTGCTGCGGAGAAAGTTTCTGCAGCAGTTTTTGCTGAAGGCGTTGTTTGAGCATAAATGGCTATTGCGGCTGAAAGTTACGCAATTTTTAGAATTCCGCATTGCGCGGAGTCCTTGGGAAAGGAATAACATCCCTGATGTTCCCCATGCCTGTGACAAACAGGATCAGGCGCTCAAATCCCAGACCGAACCCGCTATGCGGGGCGGTTCCGAAACGCCGTGTATCCAGGTACCACCACATATCTTTTTCTTCGATGTTCTGTTCATGCATCCGTTCCACCAGTTTCTCCATGCGGTGCTCGCGCTGTGATCCGCCGATGATCTCCCCGATTTTTGGGAAAAGTACGTCCATTCCCCTGACAGTCAGGCCATCTTCATTCTGGAACATGTAGAATGCCTTGATTTTCTTCGGATAGTTGGTGAGTATGACCGGTTTCCTGAAGTGCTTCTCAACCAGGTACCGCTCATGCTCGGCCTGCAGGTCGCTGCCCCAGGATACCGGAAATTCCCATTTCTGACCTGAGTTCACGAGGATCTCCACAGCCTCGGTATAAGTCATCCTGATAAAGTCATTCTCAACAACCATCTTGAGTCGCTCAATCAGTTCATTATCATACATCTGATTCAGGAAGTTCAGGTCATCTGTACAATTTTCCAACGCATAGCTGACCAGATATTTTACGAAATCCTCTGCAAGATCCATGTTCTCCTTGATCTCGTAAAAAGCCATTTCCGGTTCAATCATCCAGAATTCGGCCAGGTGCCTCGGAGTATTGGAATTCTCCGCTCTGAAGGTGGGTCCGAACGTGTATATATCGCTCAATGCCATTGCTCCCAGTTCGCCTTCCAGCTGACCGGAAACGGTGAGGTTGGTTTCCCTTCCGAAAAAATCCTGATTGAAATCTATTTTTCCATCCTCGGTCTTTGGAGGATTGGTGATATCGAGGGTGGTTACCCTGAACATTTCACCGGCACCCTCGGCATCGGAACCGGTAATGATCGGGGTATGCAGATAGCAGAAGCCCTTATCGTTAAAATACTTGTGGATGGCAAATGCCATGGCGTGCCTGATACGCAGAACGGCTCCAAACGTATTGGTCCTCGGGCGCAGATGGGCTATGTCGCGGAGAAACTCCAGGCTGTGACCTTTCTTCTGAAGCGGGTAAGTCAGCGGATCGGATGCTCCGTACAACTCAATGGTGTCAGCCTGTATTTCCACCGGCTGGCCGCTGCCTAAACTTTCTACCAGTTTGCCGGTAACTTTTACGCAGGCTCCGGTAGTAATGGCTTTCATGAGTTCTTCACTGAAATTCTCTGGATTGGCTACCACCTGAATACTGTGCACGATCGAGCCGTCATTTACGGCAATAAATGCAACCTGCTTGTTTCCGCGCTTGGTGCGAACCCAGCCTTTAACGGTAACCTCTTGCCCTGCCGGTTTGGTGGCCAGTAAGCTTTTTACTTTTGAATGAGCGAGCTGTATCATCTTTGTCCCTTTTTTATCAGGGTGCAAATATACGACTTTAGGCTACTTCTCGGAATAAATCACATGCACAACGGTCTTTCCGGCTGCCGCGAGTGTTTCCCTGCTGATATTACCCATATTGTCAGCCTGAGTATGCCAGTAAGAGCCAAAGGATGATTCGGTGGTGGCGTCGTTCTGTATGATATCGATGCTCGGAATGCCGATGATCTGGTTAACGAAAAGATGATCATCAATCAGCGGATTGGTTTTCTGATAAGTGAAAAACTTGCCAAAACCCAGCTTATTACCGGTTTCCCAAACTTTATCGACCACTGACTGTGCGTAATTCCGACTGACCTCCTCCTGCGAAAATTCAGCATTCGGAGCGCCGACCATGTCAAAAAGAATACCGAACCGGGCGAAGTATCCGGGAATGTGCGGATTCTTGGCCCAATACTGTGAGCCCAGGCACCAGAATTCCGGTTTACCTTCTGCCTCGCGATCTGCGGGAGCTCCGTAATCTTCAACGTCAAAAAGTATCAGGTCGATTCCAAGCGGGGTGGGCTGCTTTTGTAGGCATCTGGCTATTTCCAGAAGAACACCGGTACCGCTGGCGCCGTCATTGGCACCCGTAATCGGCTTATTGCGCACGGAAGGGTCGGGATCCTGATCGGCAAACGGACGGCTGTCCCAGTGCGCCATCAGTAATATGCGGTTGCTCTTCTCAGGCTGATAGCGTGCTATGATATTTTTCATCGGAACCGTTTTGCCATCGAAAACCTTTACCGTGGCTTCCTGTACGATAACCTCGGCACCGAAAGACCGCATTTTTCCTGCCAGCCAGGCTGCACATTCATTTTGCGCTGGAGTACCCGGTACCCGGGGGCCGAAATTCACCTGCTTCTGAATAAATGCATAAGCGGAATCAGCCGAGAACACAGGTATCTGCAAAGCCACCGGCTCTGCTGCTGCTTTCTCCGCCGGCTTCGTACCGGAATTCACCTTGCACGCCGCCATACCCGCCAGCATCACCACCATCACACCCAATCCCCAAATTTTATGTAATCCCCTCATTATCAAATTTTTCAATTATCGAATTATCGAATTATCGAATTATCGAATTATCGAATTATCGAATTATCGAATTTCCCACTCCGCCCCGTCTTTCTTGTCCTTGATGGAGATCCCGATTTTTCCCAGCTCATCCCTGATCCGGTCGGAGAGAGCAAAATCCTTGTTCTTCTTAGCTTCCTGACGCATGTTAAGGATCATGTCCATCACCTTGGGCAGAACAGCTGAATCAGCGCCCGATTCGTTCTCTTCCCGAAGACCGAGGATATCAAACGCGAATTGCCGGAATTGGAGTAACAATGCCTCCCTGTCACCAGCGGTGATCTTTTCGCGGCCCTCGGCAATCAGGTTAACCAGCCTGACCATATCAAACAGGTGAGCGATCATGATCGGGGTATTGAGATCGTCGCTGACTGCGTTATAGCAGTTGGCTTTCCATTCTTCCAGATTTACTGTCGTAGTATCTGATACCGGCAAAGCCGGGATCAGGGCAACGCATTTCATCAGACGGGCTAAACCTTTTTCGGACGCCTGTAATGCTTCATTCGAAAAATCGAGGGTCGAACGGTAGTGTGCCTGGAGAATGAAGAACCTGATGGTCATGGGATCGTATGCTTTTTCCAGCAGAGCGTGATCACCCGCAAACAGTTGGTCGAGCAGGATGCCGTTGCCGAGTGATTTGCCCATTTTCTGGCCATTAATGGTGATCATGTTATTATGCATCCAGTAATGGACTGAATCTTTGCCGTTGGCAATTTTCGACTGGGCGATCTCGCATTCATGATGGGGAAAGAGCAGATCCATACCCCCGCCGTGGATATCGAATTCCTGGCCAAGATATTTGGTGCTCATAGCGGAACACTCCAGGTGCCATCCGGGAAAACCGGGGCTCCAGGGTGAATTCCATCGCATAATATGCTCAGGGAGGGCCTTTTTCCAAAGAGCAAAATCAAATGGATTCCTTTTTTCATCCTGACCCTCGAGATCCCTGGTGGTAGCCAGCAGGTCCTCGAGGACACGGCCGGATAGCTTGCCGTAATGATTGCCTGTATCGTATTTGGCTACGTCAAAATAAACTGAGCCGTTACTGACATATGCGTAACCGTCATCCAGGATTTTTTGCGCCATCTCTATCTGCTCCGGGATATGCCCCGATGCACGAGGTTCAATGCTCGGCTTCAGCACATTCAGCTGATCCATGCTCTTATGGTAATTGTCGCTGTAACGCTGAACCACTTCCATAGGTTCCAGCTGCTCCAGCTGCGCTTTTGCGGCAATTTTGTCGCGACCTTCATCAGCATCGTTTTCGAGATGGCCGACATCGGTTATGTTTCGTACATATCTGACCTGATAGCCGATATGGCGGAGGTAGCGGAAAAGAACGTCGAAGGTGATGGCCGGCCTTGCATGGCCAAGGTGCGGATCTCCGTAAACGGTTGGACCGCATACATATAGGCCTACTTTCGGAGGATGAAGGGGAACAAATACCTCTTTCTTGCGGGTAAGGGTATTGTAAATGAATAGCTCAGCCATAATCGGGGATAAATTTGCTGGGGTAAAAGTAAAAAAAAATTAGCCAGGGGGAAGGGAAGGAAGGTAACCTGGCTAATTTGGAAGTTGGCAAAGTGCGGGGTCAGGAATCCGGGCGGACCCTTATCGGCAATAATCAAAAAAATCCTGGAGCGGCTCTCCTCGGGATTCAATAGTTCTTAATGTGTGGAGCAATATCATTGTCATTTTAAGTTCATACCAAAAGTAAATTACCTGATTAACAAAATAATCAGGAATGTGTATTTGGCTGGAATGACTGTATATGCTGCGGGGTTTTTCGTTTAACTGGTATAACCGACCGTAAGGCTGAGATTCCTTAACCCTTCAATGAACTCATTCTTGCGTGTCCGTGATACAGCCAGCGACGTGCCGTTATTCATCGTTACCGTGCCCCCCTGACCCCGCTGATATTTCTTAACATACTTTAAATTAATCAGATGAGTGTTGTGGATTCTGACAAACCCCAGTCCGTTGAGGATCTCTTCGAAATGGTTCAGTGTTTTGGTGACAATGATGGTTTCACCGGAAGTAAGAAATACGGTTGAGTAATTGCCGGCCGCTTCAAGACGCAGAATATCACGAATTTCAACGATAATCAGTCCATCATTGGAAGGCAGGCTGATCTTGTCGAAATGATTTTTAAGGGTCCGGTTGAGGATCTCCAGCCTGGGTTGGACATTGTTCACTGGGCGAATTTTGAGATAGCGATGAACGGCATCCTCCAGTTCCCTGTAATTGATAGGTTTCAACAGATAGTGCAGCGCAGAGAATTCAAAAGCTTTAAGCGCAAAATCATTGTAGGCGGTGATAAAAATAATCTCAAAATTAACCTTGCCGATCCTGTTGAGAAGATCGAAAGCATCTCCATCAGGCATTGCGATATCGAGGAAAACCAATTCAGGTTCCAACTCCTGAATCACGAGCAATCCGGATTCAACACTGTTACCGGTACCAATCACAACAACCTCCGGACAATAGCGTTCGAGCAAAGTTTGCAATGTGAGAAGGCTTTTGTGCTCGTCTTCGATAATGATGGTCTTTATCCTCGTTTCCATGTCCCTTGATAATTATGTTCTCAATTCAACCGGTATGGTAATCTCAACCAGGGTTCCGGTTGCTTTCCCGTCAGTGCTCTTCAGGTCATTGATCGTTAATCTGATCTTTTTCTTATTCAATTTGTTCAACAGGTCGATCCTCTCCTCAATATTGCGTATCCCGGTAGGAACATGGGAACGCTTCACGCTTTTTAATGATGAGGCTTTCTCCCTGCCAATACCGTTGTCTACTATGATGCATTTAAAGTAATCGCCCTCATTTAAAAACGAGATTTTCAGGATGCCCTTCTTCTTCGAAGGAAGCAGTCCGTGCCAGATGGCATTTTCCACGAATGGCTGCAACATCATCGGCGGGATCATCATCTCGTTGTATTCTATCAATTCGTCTTTTGTAATCTGAAATTCAAAATCATTCTCAAACCTGAGCTTTTCCATCCCAAGATAAAGAGAAAGAGTGGTTATCTCTTCCTGAAGTGGGATGAGATTTTTCTTTGAATTGTCTAGGATCCTCCTGATCAGTCCGGAAAAGTTGCTCAGGTAATTATTAGCCTGTCTTTCATCGTGTTGAACAATAAAATGCTCGATGGAATTCAATGAATTGAAAATAAAATGTGGATTCATCTGGGCAAGAAGTGATCTCTTCTCGGCCTGCAGCAACTGCCGTTTTTCCATCTCCCTGGTCTTGACAGCTTGGAGGATCTTTATTACGATCAGGTAAATCAATCCGGAACCAAGCAGGATGTACAGGAGAATGGCAAGCCTGGTCTCGTAAAAGTGCCGTTGTATGATTATGGTATACTTCTTTTCCGTCGACGGGTCGAAAGTTCCGTCGTACGAGGCGTTAATGCAAAATGTGTAATTCCCCTGACGGAGATCGGGGTAGCGTGCTTCCAGGTTGTCAGTCACGATGAATTCTTTATCCACACCGACAAGTTTGTACTGGTAATGCATTCGTACCGGCTTGCGGTAAGTGATGGTCTTGTAATAAAAAACCAGGTCATTGTCATCCGGACCCAGAGTTACGGAGGAAGTAAGCAGTATTGGCCTGTCATTCACCAGCAACGGTCCCACGCTAAGTTGTGGAGGTATTGCCGGGATTTGGTTAAAGCTAGGGCTCAAACGAATCGCCCCCTGATTGGTCGCTACCCAAATGTTATTCTTATGCTTAATGATCTGATTGATTTTATTGGATGGCAGTCCTTCTCTCATAGTAAAGTAGGTAATGGACTTTAGCTTCCCGGTAGCGGATTCAAGGGTAATCTTGTTAAGTCCGTTATTGGTTCCTGCCCAAACAATAGTGTCATTCTCAACAAAGGCAGTTTCGATAATGTCACTTGAAAGCCCGTCTGCCTGAGTTATTCTGGTAACCGATGAGTCGGGATGTATTACCGCGAAGCCGTAATCTGCAACACTGGCCCAGATATCCTTTCCTACCTGGTTTATCCAATGGATCCTCCTGCCTAAAAGAGAATCTCTCTGGCTCCATGGATAAAGAATCGAATCGGAAGTGCTTAGCAGACCGGAGTTCTGCGATCCCAGCCATAACCTTTTACTGGTGTCAACATTCATGGCACGTACCCTGTTCATGGCATTCTTGACAAATTTCTCGTACGGTGAGGAGGTATCCATGTCTTTTTGCAGCCATCTCTTAATAATCCGGTCACCCTGGAACAACGACAGATTGGCCGAGGCACTTACCAGCCATTTCCCATCATCCAAAGGCTGGTAAGCATAGGAGTAGCTGGCAATTTTTCCTATTCCGCGGTATTTTCCCGACGTGTCGAGCTCAAGAAGATCCATGTTAAATACCAGCAGATGCTTTTCGGGAGTATAAAAAATCTTTCTGATCGGTCCGTTGATCCTGGGGATCTTAAATTCCCGGAACTTGAATTTTTGGTTATCCTCTTCAGTACCTTTTAATAGAATTCCGGTTTCCGTTCCGAGATAAATATTCTCCCCATCAGAGGCCAACGCATTAATAATCTTGTCCTTATTGCCAACTTCGGATTTGTTGTAAACCTCAAGATCCAGTGTATTTGCCTGATAAATGCCGCTCAGAGTGGTGGCAAACCAATAACTTCCTTCATGATCCTGTTGGATGCCTGAAACCGTTTCTCCCGCAAGGTAGCGGATCGGGTTACTGGTAAAATCCATATTCGGGAATAGCATCACACCTTCATTTTCGAGACCAACCCAAAAATTGCCGGTTTTATCGACAAACAGACTGGTAATGTCAGTGTTAAAGGCCTTCTCAGCTTTAAGTTTTCCATCTTTTATATGAAATACCTTAGAAACAAAACTCACGATAAATTCATTCTTGCCAATTGGGTAAAGTTCCTTCCGGTAGTTGTGCTTTTTCTCAGCCGCCCCGCATTTCAGGTAGATCCATCCATTCTCGGATTTAACCAACGTAGGGGTTTCCGGGTTAGTGTCCGGCAGTCCGATCATGTCAAAATAAAATCCAGCTGAATCATAATGAATGGCCAGAGAGGCATCCTCGTGATTCAATAAATGCCCGGTTAGCTTTTCCGGACTCTTCCCGGGTTTGATCAGGAACAAGCCGGGGTAGTTGTGGTTTAGGTACAGAGTACTGTCCGGACTAAAGTAAATATGCTGAATATATTCACTCGATTTGCCGAGGGCATGAATCTCCTCACTGGCTGGATTCATGTGCACGGTATCGTTGATGATCCCATAGAGGTAATTGTTCATCGACGAAACCCAAATCCCGTTCCCGGGATCCATGAACATCCTGAGATTGCTGTTTTCCTTAAGGCCGTCAGATACCGTAAACTGCCGTGAGGAGTATCCATCATATCGCCAGACACCGTGGTCAGTCGAGGCCCATAAAACCCCATTCTTGTCGAACAGGATACGATAAACTTCGTTGGATGGCAAATTAAGTCCGGACTCAACCGTATACCGGGTGTAATTCAATTCCTGCGCATGTAGCTCGGGTTTTGACAGGATCAAAGCGGTAGCCAGTAACAGGCAGATCAGGACTTGGGGGCGCACTGGGAGATGGTTAATTAACTCAAATTTAATGTTAAAAGCCAAATAACCCTTTTTAATTGGCTAATTTTGTCACAAATTAAACAGAATGGCACGAAGAAATAAAAGAGAAAGCCCTCAATCAGCTAATAAAAAGATTCTTAGAAGCAAGATTTTGGGGATTTTCAATCAAAATACCGCACAGACATTAAATTACAAGCAGATCAGTGCAAAGCTCAACCTTGACGATGCCGGGCAAAAGAAACTTATAGCCGATCTTTTGGAAGAATTGCTGCGAAGCGGACAACTCATAGAAGTTGACCGTGGAAAGTATAAGCTTAAGGTTCACGGCGGACATGTCGTAGGAACGGTTCAGATGACCCGCTCGGGTGCAGCCTACATCATTACCGATGAGGTGAAGGAGGATATCTATATTAACAACCGTAACGTTAACCGGGCGCTTAACGGCGATAAGGTTAAGGTGTATGTGTATGCGCGTCGTGAAGGTCAGCGCCTCATGGGCGAGATCGTGGAGATCCTGGAGCAGCGCCAGCGTACGTTTGTCGGCACCATCGAACGGTCGTCGGGATATTATTTCCTGATTCCCGACAACCAGGATATGCCTTACGATATCTTTATCCATCCCCGCAATCTTAATGGAGCCCAGGAAGGCCAGAAAGTGGTGGCCCGCATTACAGAATGGCCCCCAAGCGCTAAAAACCCGTTCGGCGAGGTCGTTGACGTGCTGGGCGTCGCCGGTTTGCATGAAACGGAGATTCACGCTATACTGGCTGAGTTCGAGCTTCCTTACAAGTTCCCGGAAAGCGTTCTCAGAGAGGCTGAAACGGCGCCGGGCGAGATCACTGCAAAAGATATTGCCTCAAGAAGGGATTTCAGGGATACAACCACTTTCACGATCGATCCGGGCGACGCCAAGGATTTCGACGATGCCCTGTCGATCAGGAAGCTGGAAAACGGAAATTGGGAAATCGGAGTGCATATTGCCGATGTCAGCCATTACGTAAGGCCTTTCTCCGAGATCGATAAGGAGGCTTTTTCACGCGGAACATCCGTTTACCTGGTCGATCGCGTAGTGCCGATGTTGCCCGAACGGTTGTCGAACGACCTCTGCTCACTCAAACCGCATGTCGACAGACTTTGCTATGCCGCTGTTTTTGAGATGAATGAAAAGGCGGAAGTTCTCGGTCAGTGGTTTGGCCGTACCGTAATCCATTCCGACCGGCGTTTTTCGTATGAAGAAGCTCAGTCGATCATCGAGACCGGGGAAGGGGATCTTTCAGCCGAGATTCTGCAATTCCATAAGTTGGCCAGTATCCTGCGCCAGAACCGGTTCAAGCAGGGCTCGTTCTCTTTCGAGCGCGTAGAGGTGAAATTCAATATTGATGATAAGGGAAAACCGATCGGCGTATATTTCAAGGAGGCCAAAGAGTCGAACTGGCTCATCGAGGAATTCATGCTGCTGGCTAACAAAAAAGTTGCGGAACGCATCGGAAAGGTCCGACAGGGACAGCGTGCCAAGACTTTCGTTTACCGTATCCACGACAAGCCAAATACAGAAAAGCTGCTCAACTTCTCCAATTTTATCCATCAGTTCGGATATTCCGTTAAAACGGCAAGTCACAAATCGATTGCCGATTCAATGAACAAACTGCTTACCGAGATCCAGGGAAAGAACGAGCAATATATCATTGAGAGCCTGGCTATCAGGACCATGGCGAAAGCAAAATATTCAACCCAGAATATCGGGCATTACGGTTTGTGCTTTGATCATTATACCCATTTTACCTCTCCGATCAGGCGCTATCCCGACCTGATGGTGCACCGGCTCCTCGACCTGTATCTGGATAACCAGCCTTCAGAAAACCAACAGAAAGTGGAAGGAATGTGTATTCAGTCGAGCGCCATGGAAGAGCGGGCTGTCAAGGCTGAACGGGCAAGTATCAAATACAAGCAGGTGGAATTCTTGCAGGATAAGATCGGCCAGAAATTCGAAGGCATCATATCAGGAATCAGCGAGTGGGGCTTTTATGTCGAACTGACTGAAAACCATTGCGAAGGAATGGTTCCGATGCGTGATATGGATGACGATTTTTATGAGTACGACGACAAGAATTATTGTCTGGTTGGCGTGCATACCCGCCGTAGGTTTGTGATCGGCCAGAAAGTGACCATCGAGATAGCCAAGACCAATCTTGCAAAACGGCAGATGGATTTCAGGCTGGCGTGAGTTGGTCAGTGATTTTTTTTGCCAGTGCAGTCTTCTTCCTGATGTGTTCGCGGATGGCTATGACGGCTGCGTTTTGTTCAAATTCACCGCGTACCTCACCGAAGTCCTTCAGCCGCTCCTCCTCGCCACCGTCGGTGCCGAAGCCGGTTTGGGCGGATATCCTGAATTCTTTGCGGGCGTCCTCGTGTAGCATTTCATCAAGGTCGACAACCGCCTTTCGCCAGGTTTCAACTATCTGAACTGCCGTTTCCGGAGCAATCGTATCCAGATTGCAGTTGAACTCCTTCTCGATCAGGCCTCGTGCCCAGGTCCATTCCATTTCGTAATAACCGGCATGCCATTTCCGGAATTCACCTTCCACACTGGCCAGGGTGGACAGTTGTCCGCCTTCAATCCGGTTCAGCAAATCCTCGGCAAGTTCCTGCGGAGTGATCAGCCCGGCCATGTCGATCCAGTTTCCCTGGCCGGCGGCCGTGTCTGCCCGGAGTGTTTTTTGAAGTTCTGCAGCAGTAGAGCAGCCGCCCTTTTCGATCCTGGAGATGAGCGAGTTGCCCAGGAATTTTATGATCCCGATGGTATACAGTTGAATGCCGCGCTCCAAGGCATTTCTTGGAATCTTTGTGTTTTCGAAGGTGTAGAAATCAGATTTCTTACCAGATGTTTTCTGAAGGTTGCGGAGGATTTCGCGTCCCCGCCACATTTTCTGAATGGTGAAGGGACTGAGCAGGTTGTAATTGATCACGTCGAGCAGATCGGGATCGCGACGGCGGTCGCGTCTTGGCCACTTCTGCGCATCGCGTATCGTTCCTACCGATTTCAGGTTCACCCCGGGCGAAAGGATGCTTTCGTCGTTGCTCTCCACCAGGTAGGAGAAGGGCAGGTCGGAGGTGTCGGAATTCTTATAATGGCGTCCCATAACCAGGGTAAATGGCCCTATCTTGCTGGGCCACAGTAGATAAGAATCGCTGGTTGTTTTTGATCCCCGTTCCACGATACCCTGATGTATCGGTCCGAGCTTGTACATATGGTTACTCTGGTTGGATCCCGATCCGGCATTCAGGAATGAGAAATAGGCGGCGATCAGCAAGGTGGATTTATGGTGGGTTACAGTGAACGGACCTGCAAACACTGAGCATGCCTCGCCATGAAATCCAGCACAATTGGCGAAGAAAAGCGAATTCTCGGCTGAATACTGTTTCCCCAGCTCGACTCCTTGCCCCACAAAGCACTTGTCGAGAAAGACCGCATCGGTAATTCTGGAACCGGAAGCTATGATAAACTCCCTGGCGCTCACGCCCTGGCCGATATAAACCGGGTCTTCATGGCAGGAATTGATGCTCCCCTCCTCCAGACGGGTAGCACCATCGATGATGGTATAGGGACCGATCCTGACGTTCCGGATCAAATGAGTATGTGATATTCTCGCTCCTTCGGCAATGACTCCAAAGCCGGGATCGCAACTTGCCGCATAGGCATCTATCATGGCGGTCAGTTTCCCGATCACCTCGGGCCGGTGACGGTATAAGGCCAGAATATATGCTATCTGGGCCGATAACCGGTCGAATATCGGAACTTCCCGTCCGCCGGCCTCATTGAGCACCGAGAGACGCAACCCGTTGCCAAAGCCGGTGGGACCTTCATAAACCAGCACATCCACATGGTTGATCACTGCACCGTCGCCAATATGATAATTGGCAATCATCTGGCCCGGGCCGCTGATATAGGCATCATCGCCTACCCGGCAATTATAGATCAGAGCATCGGAAATCCCGGTCGGCAATTTCAGGCCGCCGGCAAATTCTGCCGTTCCCGTAAATGATCCCAGCTCAATGTTTCCCTGAAAGCTGACCCGGTGGATACGAGAGGGTTCGAATCCGGGTTTCACCTTAACCAGGTTCCAGGATTCAGCCGTACAGCCCTGCGCCTCAAGAATGGAGATCTCCGAAGCATTGAGGGCCCGATATTCTGATAATTTCATGTCCGTACTATTCTACGGTGACCGATTTGGCAAGATTACGCGGCTGGTCAACATCGCAGCCCCGAAGGACGGCAATATGGTAGGCCAGCAGCTGCAAAGGTATGACTGAAAGGAGAACAGAGAATTCCGGCAGGGAATCGGGTACTGCGATTACATAGTCGGCCAGGTTGGAAATTTCCTGGTCGCCCTCGGTAACGATGGCTATCACCGTGCCCTTGCGGGCCTTGATCTCCTGAATGTTACTCACCACTTTGTCGAGTGTCTGGTCTTTAGCCGCAACCACTACCACCGGCATGTTTTCGTCGATCAGCGCTATCGGGCCGTGTTTCATCTCGGCGGCCGGGTATCCTTCGGCATGGATATAACTGATCTCTTTCAGCTTGAGTGCACCTTCCAGGGCTACCGGGAAGAATGCTCCACGACCGAGATAGATGGCATTCCGGGTGTTTTGGAAGATCGTGGCGATTTCAAGGATCTCCGCATCCTTTTCGAGTGTTTTTCTCAGTTTGGCCGGGACTTCCACCAGCTCGGCGATCAGTGCCTCGTATCGTTCCTTGGTTAGTGTTCCGTTATTTCGGCCCGTCATTAGCGCCATCATGATCAGTACGGTAACCTGGGCTGTGAAAGCCTTGGTGCTGGCAACCCCGATCTCGGGGCCCGCATGCGTGTAAACCCCGGCTGTGGTTTCCCGTGCAATAGACGAGCCTACCACATTGCAGATGCCGAGAACCGTCGCACCCCGCTCACGCGCCAGCTTGATGGCTGCCAGGGTGTCGGCTGTTTCACCGCTCTGACTGATAGCCAGAACGATATCGTCCGGTCCGAGGATCGGATTCCTGTATCGGAATTCCGAACTGTACTCGACCTCAACGGGTACCCGCGCCAGCTCTTCAAAGAAATATTCCCCAACCAGTCCCGCATGCCATGAAGTACCGCATGCGGTGATGATGATTCTTTTTGCTGAGTAGAGTTTGTTTAGCACATCATGTAACCCGCCCAGCTGAATGCCTGATTTATCCGGCAATACGCGTCCGCGGAAAGTGTCCTGTATGGCCCGGGGCTGCTCAAAAATCTCCTTAAGCATGAAATGGGCGTAACCCTCCTTGTCGATCTCGCCGATCGACAGGTCGAGCTCCTGAATTTCCGGACTGTGGGTCGAATTCCTGAGGGAGCGCAAAACCAGCCGGTCGCGACTGATCATGGCAAAATCCTCATCATTCAGGTAGATGACGTTTTGTGTATGTTCAACCAGCGGGGTGGCATCGGAAGCCAGGAAATACTCGCCCTGACCGACCCCGATAACCAGCGGGCTGCCTTTGCGTGCGGCAAACAGGTGGTCGGGCTCATCTTTGCAGGCGACCACGATCCCGTAGGCACCCTCTACTTTATTGAGCGCCATCAGGATGGCCAGTTCAGCCGATAGATCACCTTCGAGATACAGGTGCTCGATAAGGTTGACCAGAACTTCGGTATCTGTTTCTCCGGTAAACTTGACCCCCCGGGTTTTCAGATGCCTCTTTATTGAGGCGTAATTCTCTATGATCCCATTATGGACCATCACAAAATGACCTTTGTAGGAAGTATGCGGATGGGCATTGATCTCGTTGGGCTCACCATGCGTTGCCCATCGCGTATGGCCCATTCCGATGGTACCGGATTTGGTTCGGGATATGCCGACACGCTCCAGGTCGGCCACCTTGCCCTTGCATTTCTGAACGTTGAAACCTTCACTGATCAGCGCGATGCCCGCAGAATCGTATCCGCGGTATTCCAGTCGCCTAAGTCCGTTGATGATGATTGGATAAGCTTCCTGGAAGCCTATATACCCTACAATTCCGCACATAATAAATTAGGTTCGATGGGTTAGATAACGCTAATATAACTTAATCCTTTTAAAAAGGCAGAGGGCAGGGGGCAAAAGGCAAAAATTAGTGATAAGGAATATAAAGAAAGTAGCAAGGCGGATATCAATAGCCCTGGACTTCAACCCGGGGTATGTAATAGATAGATTATTGACCTGCCTGAATGAAAAAAGGCTGCCGATTTCCCGCCAGCCTTATTCCTTAAAATTATTTCTTCTGCCTAATTTTTGCCCTTTGCCCTTTGCCTTTTGCCTTTTGCCTTTTGCCTTTTGCCTTAGTTCACGGGCGTGTAGGTGATAATCAGCTTCATCCCGTTCTGGCTGCCGTTGTTCAGCACCAGCCGGCTTCCGGAAATCCTTTCATCGGTAATGACCAGGAAAAGCCCGTTGTTGTTGATCCTCTTGTCAGGATCGGGATGGACGATTTTCTGGATGTGCCGGCCAACATTGAACTTGTACGTGGATGTGCCTGCCAGATAGGTGCCCCCATAATAAGCTTCGCCCAACAGCAGGTCGTCGATGAATTCGTTCTTACCAGTGGCGCCGGCATTAAATACCCTAAGTGAAGCGGGTTTGCCGAAAAATTTCTCGGTCGGGTCATTGGCGATGGTGATGATCAGCTCTGCCTTGTTGATGGTGACGCCGTCATTGATCTTGTTAACCAATTCGTCGGGAAGCTTGAGGTTAAGGTGCGACCGCAATCCGGCCATGCTCTGTATATAGACTTCCGGATGGGTATCCAGTGAATCGTTGATCTGGTTTTGTATTGGAGTGCCGGTGTAATCATGGCTGAACAGGTTAACCCAGCTGCAGTTGGTGTTGATGACCACCTCATATTTCAGGGAGTCACTGGTATCGTTATGATAATACAATTGAAGCCTGGATTTTCCGCCGGTCAGATCGAGATAGGTCATCGATCCTCCCTGGTCAACCTGCTGCGACTCAAAATAGAGTCCCTTGAAATGGCTGAGCCATACAGAGTTGTTGGAGAGGTAAGCTGTATCGGTATTCAGGATCTTGTTGCCAAAATCCGGATTCAGTTTTATAAGTATCGAATCCTGCTCCGGTCGCGGATAATAGGAAAAGTCACCCACAGCGGCTGAAGGATCAATATACCCTTCCATTTTCTGGTTCGAGTAATAGGTTGAATCAAAGTAAAGATCTTTGGTCAGCTCGAATATGCGCAGGCTCTGAAGCTGGGTGGTATCACCGTAATAACCTTTGTATTTCAGCAGGACCACCGCGGAGTCGATCTGAGGATTAACCCCGAAATCAACCTCGTTGGAAGAAAGGCGAAGCTGGGTCAACAGACTTGCGGTAGACCTGCCGAAAATAGGATCATTCATGCAGCCAAGCAGTGAAGTGGCTCTTTTTTCGGTGGTCAGGGAATCCTGACGGATAGTGCTGGCGGTTACGACAGAGCTGGAGTCAACAACAAACTTAAATCTTTCACCCGGGGGGGTGAGGTTCAGACCAATCTCGTCGCTGTTCTTGCAGCCGGTTAACGACATGATTACCAGGCTTCCGGATAACAGTGCGATGCCTGCCCTACGTAATAAAGTATTGACCATTTATCTGTATGTAATAAAATCAGACCCCTAAAACTTCCTTGTAAAAGTCGGAATAAGCCTCAATGAAATTATCAGGTTCCTGATATTCCAGGAAGGGCTTACCCGATTTACGCAGGAAGGAATCGACCTCCGGGTTAATCACTTTGCTGCCGATCATTACCGCATCGGAATGGGTAATGGCCATCTGGCTGACATGAGCGAAATCCGGAACAGTAATAACGTCCACATCTGCAGGTTTAATACCCGGCATCAGAATTTTTTGTTTAAACGACTCATGGAGCGGTTTTTCAAAAGCATCCTGGTATAGTGAATAGACCACTTTGGCGTGGCCAAACAAGGGGTCATCGTGAAATACCTTCTTCAGGTATAGCGGAATTAATGAGGTAAACCAACCGTGGCAATGAACCAGGTCGGGAGTCCACCGGAGCTTGCGAACCGTTTCCAGAACGCCGCGTGCAAAAAATATCGCACGCTCGTCGTTATCCGGAAATTCTTCGCCGGCCTCATCGGTTAACAGGGCCTTCCTCTGAAAATAATCCTCATTATCAATAAAATACACCTGCATTCTGGCGGCCTGAATGGAGGCAACCTTAATGATCAGGGGATGATCTGTTTCATTAATGATCAGATTCATTCCCGAAAGTCTTATGACTTCGTGCAACTGGTTCCGGCGTTCATTGACCAAACCGAAACGAGGCATGAAAGTTCGGATTTCCCTTCCGCGCTCCTGTATACCCTGAGGCAGCAAACGGCTGATAGTAGCCATTTCAGTTTCAGGGAGATAGGGCGTAATTTCTTGGGATATGTAAAGAACCCTTGGCTTTTTCATCCTGTCGGATTTTTCCTTTCTGACCACAAATGTAGGAATAAATGAGGGAATTCTGTACTTGTTAACAAGAGTTATAGGTTATCAACATTAAATTATGGCTATTTTCGTTTCCCATTTTAGATCGAAATGAAGATATTTCAAACGATAAATTCTACCCGAGAGCATGTTCTTTCGCTGCAGGAAAAGCACCTGTCCCTAGGCTTTGTTCCCACCATGGGTGCGCTTCACGAAGGTCATCTTTCGCTAGTCAGGCGAGCTGTTGCGGAGAACGACCATGTAGCAGTCAGTATTTTTGTTAATCCCATACAGTTCAATAATCCCGCCGACCTTGAAAAATATCCGAGGGATCTTTCAGCCGACCTGAAGCTGCTGGAGCCGATCCTGAAAGAAAACGATTTTATTTTCGCTCCTTCGGAAATTGAGATGTATCCCGAACCGGAAACAAAAGTTTACGATTTTGGACCACTCGCCACTGTGATGGAGGGTAGTTTCCGTCCCGGTCATTTCAACGGTGTGGGTGTCGTCGTAAACAAGCTCCTCAGGATAATCAATTCCGATAAGGCTTATTTCGGCGAAAAGGATTTTCAGCAGCTGGCTATCATTAAAAAGCTTACTGATATAGAGAATCTGCCGGTGAAAATCGTTCCTTGCGATATAGTACGTGAATATGACGGTCTGGCCATGAGCTCAAGGAATGTCAGGCTCAGCCCCGAACACCGTAACATTGCCCCGATGATTTTTCAGGCCATCAGCCATGCAGCCGCAAATTTGGAATACGGCACCCCCGAAGATCTGAAGGAGATCGTCACCTCCACACTCCACCGTACGGGGCTGCTGGTGGTGGAATACGTTGAATTTGCGGATGAATCCACGCTGGCTCCGGTAGGCGACTGGAACGAATCTGAACACATACGCTGCTTCATAGCCGTCCAGGCCGGCGATGTTAGGCTGATCGACAATGTGAGCTGCCCGAAATAACTTCTGTAGTATAACGGCCGCAACAATTAGGTGGGGAAAATCGTTTAATTATTTCTATTTCTGATTTTAGTTAACTTTGCAGCCGCTTTAATAGCCAAAGATGTTTATAGAAGTCTGTAAATCGAAGATCCACAAGGTAACGATATCTGAAGCGAACCTTCAGTATGTCGGAAGCATCACCATTGATGAAGATCTCATGGATGCTGCCAACCTGATTGAGAACGAAAAGGTTCAGGTCGTTAACGTTAACAATGGCGAGCGCCTTGAAACTTACGTGATCAAGGGTGAACGCGGATCCGGATACATATGCCTCAACGGCCCGGCTGCACGCAAAGCCCAGGTTGGCGATGTAGTGATTATCATATCCTATGCCACCATGGACTTTGAAGAAGCAAAATCCTTCAGGCCCGCTCTGGTTTTCCCCGATACCGCTACTAACCGGCTGGTATTGTAGGGCGATGGCCACCAAAACAACCTTCTCCTGCACGAACTGCGGTGCGAATGCCGCCAAATGGATTGGCCGCTGTCCGAGCTGCGGGGAATGGAATACCTACGTGGAAGAGGTGGTGGTTAAATCGGCCAAGCCCGGAAAACCCAGATCGATAGCATATTCCACGCCCAAGCGCCTGCCGGATATCGAGCGGCTGGCTTTTCACCGAATCAAGAGCGGGATCGGGGAGTTCGACCGGGTAACCGGCGACGGGATCGTGCCGGGATCACTAGTGCTGATCGGCGGAGAGCCTGGAATCGGAAAATCTACCCTGGTGCTTCAGATGGCCCTGCGCCTGACCAACAGAAAAATATTATACGTTTCAGGCGAAGAGAGCCTCGAGCAGCTGAAATTACGGGCGGAAAGGATAGGGGCCGATCACGACGGATTCTACCTGTTGAGCGAGACCTCCCTCGAGAACCTCTTAAAGCAGCTGGATGAATTCAACCCGGAACTGCTGATCGTCGATTCTATACAAACCCTTGTTACCGAGCGAGTGGAGGGATCGGCCGGCACCATAAGTCAGATCAGGGAATGTGCCACCGACCTGATGAAATTCGCCAAGGAGAGCCAGACTCCTGTAATCCTCATTGGCCATATCAATAAGGAGGGCCATCTGGCCGGGCCGAAAGTGCTGGAGCATATGGTGGATACCGTACTCAGTTTCGAGGGTGATCAGCATCATCAGTACCGCATACTCAGGGCAAGCAAAAACCGTTTCGGATCCACCGATGAACTCGGGATTTTCGAAATGAATTCAACCGGATTGCGCGAGGTCACCAACCCATCGGAATTACTGCTGGCCAACCGCGACCTGTCGCTGAGCGGCAATGCGATATCGGTGTCGATGGAAGGCCAACGCTCCCTGCTCCTGGAAACCCAGGCGCTGGTGAGCACTTCGGTTTACGGCACTCCGCAGCGTTCCACCACCGGTTTCGATCCGCGCCGCCTGAACATGCTGCTTGCAGTGCTGGAAAAACGTGCCGGCTTCCGCCTGGCTGCCAAAGATGTATTTCTGAATATGGCCGGCGGTTTGCGTATCAGCGACCCGGCAACGGATCTGGCCATCATTGCGGCAATCCTTTCATCCGATAAAAACCGACCGCTTGATCAGCAATTTTGTTTTACCGGTGAGATCGGACTGTCCGGGGAGGCAAGGCCCGTCAACCGCATTGAGAACCGGTTGGCTGAAGCCAGCCGACTGGGATTCAAAAAGATTTTCATCCCTGCCTTCAACAAAAAGGGGATCGATCAGAAACGTTTCCAGATAGAGATTGTGCCGATCAGGCACCTGGGAGATCTGCTGAAAGAGCTCTTCGTCTAAAAATCGTCGAAATCCGATTTCTTTCTTTTAGCCGGTTTAACCGTCTGCGGCTGCGATTCATCGCAAGCCAGCGGATCGCTCATGTATAACGGGCGTTCAAAGGGGCCCTGCGAGATATTCAGCGTTGGATCGGCATAAACCTTTTTCATGAACAGTGCCCAGATCGGCAGAGCCATGTTGGAACCCTGACCGTTATCGTGATTGGTGAAGTGAACCATTTTATCTTCGGCGCCGGTCCAGGCAGTGCCGATCAGGTCGGGCACGATGCCAACAAACCAGCCGTCGGCATAGCTGTTGGTGGTACCTGTTTTTCCGGCGATCGGGTTGGTGAACTCATATTTGTTCCGGAGTCGGCGGCCCGTACCTGCCTGACCGGTGACACCCTGCATCATGTACAACATCTTATAGGCGGTTTCTTCACTCATGGCCACTTCTTCGTGAGTGCTGAAGGTTGCCAGGAGGTTGCCGTTTTTATCCTCAATGCGGGTAACCATCATGGGCTCAACCCAGATGCCCTTATTGGCAAAAGCCGTAAAAGCACCAGCCACTTCATATACCGGCAGGTCAACTGCTCCCACACATATCGGTATAACCGGATCGATTTCTGATCTGATTCCCACCTTACGGGCTACTTCGATGACTGCCTGCGGATTGTATTGCTTCATGACCCAGGCAGATATCTGGTTGAGTGACTTGGACAGGCCTGTCCTTAATGTAACCATTTGCCCGTCAAGATCCTTGTCGTCAGAGAATTGCGGTTCATAGGAACTGCCTTCAACACCCTTGAAATTCCCCGTAAACACCACCGGCACATTCGGGACTTCATAACAAGGCGAGATGCCGTTTTCCATGGCAACGGTATACACAAAAGGCTTGAAAACCGATCCTACCTGACGGCGTCCCTGCATGATCTGGTCGTACTGGAAATACCGGTAGTCAGGACCCCCCACGTAAGCCTTTACATACCCGGTTTTCGGACTGATGGCTATGAAAGCCGAGCGGAGGAACCTCTTATAATATTTAATGGAGTCCATCGGGGTGAGCACGGTATCCTTTTCCCCTTTCCAGCTGAATACCGACATCTGGGTCGGTGTATTGAATATCCTCTTTATTTCTTCATCGGAGAGTCCCTGCTCCTTTTTCAGTACCCGGTAACGCTCGCTCCAGCCCATGGCGCTGTTCATGGAGCGGGCAATCTCTTCTTCGGAAGCGCTGTTGGAGAAAGGTGTTCGTTTCAGCCTGCGGAGCTCCTTGTCGAAAGTCTTCTGAAGATCGAGGCTCAGATGTTCTACCACGGCTTCTTCAGCATACTGCTGCATATGGGAATCTATGGTGGTATAGATCTTAAGCCCGTCGCGGTACAGATTATAGGGTGTTCCGTCCTGCTTGGTATGCTTGTAACAGAATCCCCGGAGTGGGTTTGCATCCCAGGCTGCAGCACCTGCGGCGCTCTGCGGGCGTTTCTCCATAAGAACGCCCCTGAGGTATTCTCTCAAATAGGTTGCCCTGCCAACCTTATGGTCAACACGGTGATAATTAAGGCTCAGGTCGAGCGACTTGGCTTTTTGAACAGCCAGGGCATCGGCATATCCACGCTGCCTCATCTTGTCGAGAACGGTATTCCGCCTGGGCAGCGTGTTTTTCAGACCAAAACGAAGCGGATTGTACAAGGATGGGTTTTTTGCCATCCCGGCGAGCATGGCTGCCTCGTGTATCTCCAGCTGGCTGGCATTCTTATTGAAATAGACCCATGAGGCGGTTTGAATACCCTCCGCATTATTTACAAAGCTCAGCTTATTCAGATAGAGTGCGAGAATCTCCTCTTTGGTAAAAGTTTTTTCCAGCTTTACGGCGATCACCCATTCCCGGAATTTCCGCACGGCAAATCCGATGGTCCCCAGATCGTCCTCACGAGGGAAAAGCATCTTGGCCAGCTGCTGGGTCAGGGTACTGCCTCCTCCGGTATCCTGCCTCAGAATCACGCTTTTTACCAGTACTCTGACCAGACCAAGAAAATCGATACCAGAATGCTTGTAATACCGCTGGTCTTCAATGGATATGATAGCCCCAATCATGTATGGGCTGATCTTGTTAAAAGGAATTATCTCGCGGTTTTCCTGAGCAGAAAAGTATGCACCCAAGGGGACCTGGTCTTCAGAGATTACCTGGCTGGCCTCAATCATTGGATTTTCCAGCGTCTCAAAAGAAGGCATGAATCCCAGTAAACCGTATGATATCATGGTAAAGAAGAGGAAGATGAATACCACACCCCCTCCGAAAATCATCCAGAATATTTTGAGATATCGTTTTGTCTGATCAGCTTCTTTCTTCATAACCATCTGAAAATAATGCGGTGCAAAGGTAAATATAAACTCGTGACGCGAAACGCGAAACGCGAAACACGAAATACGCCACGAATAAGCCCCTAACTCACTCTTCCGTGTTTCGCGTCACGTGTCTTGTGTCACGTTTTTTAGCCGTGCTTTTTCCATTTCACAATAATAAACGCGTCTATACTTCAGAAAATTATTTAATCTTTGTGCGATTTTTTTAACGGAACCAATCCAAAATGGCTGAGAATCTTGTAATTGTAGAATCACCTGCTAAGGCTAAGACTATAGAGAAGTTTCTGGGTAAGGACTTCCTGGTTAAATCCAGTTATGGTCATATCAGGGATTTAGCTAAAAAAGAGTTCGGAATTAACATCAAAAAGAACTACGAACCCCATTATATTATTTCTGCTGACAAAAAAAAGGTAGTTGCTGATCTGAAGAAACTTGCGGCTGAATCCGGGAAGGTATGGCTGGCGTCTGACGAGGACCGCGAAGGGGAAGCCATTTCGTGGCACCTGGCGGAAGTTTTGGGTATACCGGCCGACAAGGCTCAGCGGATCGTTTTTCATGAGATTACCAAAGAAGCCATTACCAAGGCTATGCAAAACCCAAGGGCGATCGATCAGAACCTGGTGAATGCCCAGCAGGCGCGCCGTGTTCTCGACCGATTGGTAGGCTTCGAGCTCAGTCCTGTGTTGTGGAAGAAAGTTAAACCGTCTCTTTCAGCCGGTCGTGTGCAGAGTGTGGCCGTGAGGTTGCTGGTTGAACGCGAACGTGAAGTGTTGAACTTTAACTCAGTCCCGGTTTACCGTGTGGTAGCCGTTTTTGAAGTGGCCGGCGCCGATGGCAAGATCACCGAGCTGAAAGCCGAGCTGGACAAGAAATTTGCAACCCGCGAGGAGACCATGGCCTTTCTCGAAAGCTGCAAAGCAGCCGATTTTGTGGTCGACGGCGTGGAAACCAAACCAGTGAAGAAATCACCTTCACCGCCATTCACCACTTCCACCCTGCAGCAGGAGGCGAGCCGGAAATTCGGTTTCTCCGTGTCGCAGACCATGACCCTTGCACAGAAATTGTACGAAGCGGGAAAGATCACCTACATGCGTACCGACTCGGTCAACCTGTCCGATCTGGCGCTGGGTACCACGAAGAAGGAAATCCTGAGCGAATTCGGAGATAAATATTTGAAGGTGAGGCAATACAAAACAAAATCCAAAGGTGCACAGGAAGCCCACGAAGCTATCCGCCCCACCTACATGGAGCATCATGAGATTGCCGGTCCTGCCAATGAAAAGAAATTATACGAACTGATCTGGAAGCGGACGATTGCTTCTCAGATGAGTGAGGCATTACTGGAGAAAACAACTGTAAATATCAGTATATCAACTAGAAAAGAAGTTTTGGTTGCCACCGGCGAGGTGCTGCTGTTCGATGGATTCATGCGGATATACCGTGAGAGTTCAGATGAGGAAAACGGCGAAAACGGATCAGAACTGATTCCGCCGCTGAAACAGGGCGAGCTGCTTAACCTGGAATCGATCGAGGCGATGCAGCGTTTCTCGCATGCACCGGCAAGATATACCGAAGCCAGCCTGGTGAAAAAACTGGAGGAGCTGGGTATTGGCCGTCCATCTACTTATGCCCCAACCATTTCCACGATCCAGACCCGCGAATACGTGGTGAAAGAGGATCGCCAGGGGACGGTGAGGAGCCTCGATGGGCTCAAGCTGAAAGACGGGAAGATCACCGGGTTCATCAAAAATGAGAAAACGGGTTTTGAAAAATCGAAATTGTTCCCGACGGATATCGGGATTGTGGTGAATGATTTCCTCATGGAGCATTTCTCCAATATTGTTGATTTCAATTTCACTGCCAGCGTGGAAGAGGAATTTGACGAGATCGCTGACGGTAAATTGGTGTGGTACGAGATGATTCATCGGTTTTACAAGCCTTTCCATGAGCAGGTCGACCTGACATCAAAAAATTCATTGCGCAGCTCGGGTGAGCGAGTTCTGGGACCGCACCCTGAAACCGGAGAACCGGTGGTGGTGAAGATCGGCCGTTATGGTCCGATGGCACAAATCGGGGAAGCCAATAACGATAACAAGCCGCGGTTTGCCCGCCTGGCTAAAGGTCAGCTGATTGAGACCATCACCATGGAGGAGGCTCTTAAGCTTTTTGCCCTTCCACGTTCGATCGGCGATTTCGAGGATGCTGCCGTTACGGTGGGAGTTGGCCGTTTTGGTCCGTACATCAGGCACAAGAGCGCATTTTACTCCCTGAAGAAGGGGGTGGATGATCCGATGACGGTTGATATTGAACGCGCAATCGCGATCATCATTGAGAAGCGCACTGCCGACCTGATGCGGGTTATACGGGAATTTGATGAAGAACCCGATTTAAAAGTACTGAATGGCCGTTTTGGTCCTTATATTTCGTATCAGAAAAAGAATTATAAGATTCCAAAAAGCCAGGATCCTGCAGCTTTGAGCCTGGAGGATTGCAAGGCGCTGATTGCGAAGAGTTCAAGCGATAAATAATTGCCGCATATGCCCTCATTACAGGAAATTCTGCTCTATTTTGATCCTGTTGGTCCGTTGGCCGTACATACCGACGAAAGAATTCTTAACCCCGTCAGTTCAACAACCGGCATTCACCGGAAAAAGGGCAGGTCGCCCGGTATCAGCAAAGCTAAAATTGTTTTGGCAGGGATAGGTGATCCTGCACTTGCCGATGAGATCCGTACTTATTTATATGGCCTGTCGGGAGTGTTGCCCGCTGGGGAAATGGTTGACCTGGGCAATCTGAGGGAGGGTAAAACTCCGGCCGATACCCGTATCGGATTGATGGATGTGATTACCGAGCTTGGGAAATCACATAAAGTAATGGTGCTGATAGGCCGCGACACCCACGATGCACTAACCTTCGGCAAAGCTTATACCCGTCTGGAATCGCCTTATAATATGGCAGTTATAGATTCGGTAATCGACCTAATGCCGGATGGGGAAGCTCATCGGGGTCATTACCTTAATGAGCTGCTCGCTGAACCGGAAGGTTGCCTGTATGATTTCGTGCACATGGGCTACCAGTCCTATCTAAATGAACCCGCCAGTTTCGACCGGTTGGGGGAATTGTTTTTCGAGCATCACCGATTGGGTGCGCTGCGTGAGGATTTGCGGGAATCGGAGCCGGTTTTCAGGAACTCAGATGTGGTGATTTTTTCTATGAATTCCATTCGCCAGACTGAAGCTCCGGGCATTAGTTTTCCTTCGGCCAATGGCTTTACCGCAGAAGAATCCTGCCAGCTGGCCAGGTTTGCCGGTCTGAGTGATAAGCTCTCACTGTTCTCACTTGCCGGATTTCAGCCGGGCCGCGACAGAGACGGGCAGACGGCTGCGCTGGCTGCCCAGATGATCTGGCATTTTATTCAGGGGGTCAGTCAGCGGAAAGCTGATTATCCATTCGGGGATATCAAGCTCTATCAGAAATATTTGATCGATCTTCCAAACACAGGTTATACATTAACATTTTATAAAAGCCCTGCTTCTGGACGCTGGTGGGTTGAGGTCCCTTACCCGGACTCAAAATACCCGCGCTCTCTCTATGTTGCCTGTTCGCCGAGGGATTACCAGGTGGCGAGCGACGGAGAGATTCCGGACAGGTGGTGGAACCATTATCGCCGGCTGTCGTAGAACATATGGATAATATTGGCAAACCCTTTGCGTTATTGACCATGCTGTGTATTTATTTTTTCGATTATCTTTACTGACTTAAATTTCGGCATGAACAGTTTGCGGGTCAAAATTCTTAGTTTTCTGATCCTGGTTGGGTTAACCGGGCTGCCTGTGTATTCGCAGCAGGATCCGCAATTTACCCATAACATGTTCAACCAGCTGGCCACCAATCCGGGCTTTGCCGGAGGTCAGGGTATGCTGAGTGCCGGGATGATCAACCGTCAGCAATGGATGGGGTTTCCGGGCAATCCGAAAACTACTCTGTTCAGCGTCCATACCCCGGTGAAACCCTTAAATATTCCCAGCGGGGTTGGTCTAACCTTTATGGATGACAGGCTGGGTTTTGAAAAAAACATGTCGATCAGCCTGGATTACGCATACCGGATGGAACTTGCAGGGGGACAACTGGGTATCGGTCTAAATATTGGATTACTCAGCCGCGCCCTCAACGGCAAATGGTATATACCTGACAGCGATAAGCATACGCAGGCAAGCGGTGACCCTTCGATACCCGACGAACAGGTTTCCACCATGAATTTTGATATGGGCCTGGGCCTGTTTTACAGTAGCGATAAGTTTTATGCGGGCTTTTCCACCGCACACCTCCTGGAGCCTGTCATTGATTACGGTTCAGGAGCCATGACAAGAATGCAAAGGCACTACTATGCCACTGCCGGATACCTGTTTAAATTGCCTAACCCGATCTTCGAATTGCAGCCTTCCATCTATGCAAAATCAGACGGGGCTTCATTTCAGATTGATGTTAATGCACTGTTGCTATACAATAAAAGATTTTGGGGAGGCGTTACTTACAGGCTCGGAGACGCCGTGGCGATCCTGGTCGGCACTGAATTGCCCAACGGCATACGTTTGGGTATTTCGTACGACTATACCACTTCGCCTATCGGAGCATACAGTAACGGGACTGTTGAATTTGTGCTGGGATACAACCTGGAAGTGGCTACCGACAAATATTCCCAGCGGTATAAAAGTGTGAGATTTTTATAATATACTGGTTTATAAAAGTTATGAAGAAGTTACTTTTCCTTAGTTTAATCGCAGCCTGGGTACTTACTGGATGCAGTAAAACCAGTACCAATAACGGCGAGCTGATTGGTGTAGAAAAAAGGGAAAAATGGTTCGAACCCGAGCCATACGGGATGGTAAAGATTCCTATGGGTTCATTTGTGGTCGGGCCTAATGACGAGGATCCGACTTTTTCCATGAATTCGCAATCGAAAACTATCTCGGTCGATGCATTCTGGATGGATGAAACCGAGATTACCAATAACGAATATCGCGAGTTCGTTTATTACGTAACCGATTCATTGATCCGCAAAACTCTGGGTGAGCAGTTTCCGGAATATCTGATATCTGAAGATAAAGACAATAACCCTATCGATCCGCCTTACATTAACTGGAAAACTCAGCTTGACACCCGCGATGCGGATGTTAAGGCAGCCATTGAGTCATTCTACATTCCTGAAAATGAGAGATTCTTCAGGCGCAAGGAAATCGATGCCAGAAAACTTATCTATTCCTATCAGGAGATCAATTACCAGGAGGCAGCCAAGGAAAAACGTAACTTCAAGCGTTCTGTCCAGAGTTCAGATAAGTCGACCACCTATTACCAGGATCAGGATCTTGCTTCCGACCGGTCGAAATTTGTAAGAAACTATTCCATCAATATTTATCCTGACACGCTCAGCTGGATTTCAGATTTTACCTACAGCTACAATGATCCCATGGCCAAGATGTATTTCTGGCATCCGGGATTTGATGATTATCCTGTGGTGGGTGTTACCTGGGAACAGGCTCAGGCTTTCTGCGTTTACAGAACCCAGAAATTCAACAATTTCCTGGCTCAGGGCAAAAGCACGGCGTTTGTCCAGAATTGGAGGCTTCCAACAGAATATGAATGGGAATATGCCGCACGTGGAGGCCGCAATCTTTCCATGTATCCGTGGGGCGGTCCATATTCCGGATTCCTTCAGAACCACAAGACGGTGGGACAGAATCAGACCGGCTTCTTTGCGAATTACAAGCCCTTGCGCGGCAACTATGTTGCCGACGGTTACCTGAAACCATCACCGGTAGGATCTTATGAGGCAAACGATTACAACCTCTACGACATGGCCGGCAACGTTGCCGAATGGACCAGCTCGGCATTCGACGAGGCAGCCTACAGTTTTACTCACGACATGAATCCGAATTACGAATACAGTGCTTTGCCAAATGAAACTCCTGTAATGAAACGGAAAGTGGTCAGGGGTGGCTCCTGGAAGGATATCTCCGTTTATCTGCAGTGTGGCACGCGCTCCTATGAATATCAGGATTCAGCAAAATCTTATATCGGTTTCCGTTGCGTACGGTCAACGATGGGTATCGAAAAATAAAAAACAAAAATTCCTAATACATGAGAATCAGAGAATTTGTTCAGCAAAAGTGGTGGAGAAACTTCATGGGTTATCTCTACAGCTGGGGTGCCAGTGTTGTTATGATCGGGGCTCTTATGAAACTTGAGCATTTCCCGCTGTCTAGTTATTTCCTGATTGCAGGGCTGGGTACCGAAGCCATAATTTTCTTCTTTGCCGGTTTTGAACCACTTCCTGACGATTGGGAATGGGACCGCGTTTATCCGGAACTGGCCGACAAAACTGCCAAACCGGAAAAAAGGGTTGCCCGCCCGGCTGCTTCTGGTTCCGCTCTGGCACGCTTTGACGAAATGCTGGAGAAAGCTGAGATCTCACCTGAATTGTTCACCAAGCTTGGCAATGGCATGCAAAAGCTGTCTGAATCCGCAAATAAAATGAGCGATATCTCAGGTGCTCATGTTGAAACACAGCAGTTTACCACCAGTATTAAGAAAGCATCAGAGAATCTGAACGCTTTTGGAGAATCCTATAAGCGCTCAACCGAAGAGCTCAACCAGTCGGCTTCGTCACTTACCCAGTCCTATAACAAAACTGCCGAGCTCATTGGAAAGCTGAGTACCAGCAGCACCGGTTATACCGACCAGCTGGAGAAAATGAACAAGAACCTGGCCGCACTCAATTCGGTTTACGAATTGCAGCTTCGCGGTGAAGACTCACACCTGAAATCATCCAAGGCCCTGTATGACGGACTCGATTCCATGATTGAGAACCTGCAGGCTTCCGTTCAGAATACGAAACAGTACCGCGACGAAGTGGATAAGCTCGGCAAGAAATTATCGGCACTCAATAAAGTGTACGGTAATATGCTGACTGCTATGAATGTTAATGAGAATGTTTAATCTGCTGATTAGCTGATATTATAAATTATGGCACACACCAGACTGACGCCCAGGCAACGAATGATCAACATGATGTATTTGGTGCTGACGGCATTGCTGGCATTGAATGTCTCCAGGGAGACCCTGGATGTTATTGCAAGGGTCGACAAAAGCCTTAACCAGTCGGTCGAGAGCTTTGCAGCCAAAAACAAGATGACCTACGCTGCCCTTGACAATGCATATGAATTGAATAAGGTAAAGGTTGGTCCCTACAAGCAAAAGGCTGATTCAGTTAAAGCAGCTACCCAGAAACTGATCGATAAGATTGTTGATTATAAACTTGCGATCGTTCGACTGGCCGACGGCCCTGAAGGTCGTCTGGACAGCATAAAATCACAGGATCAGCTGAATATTCCCGGTCAGGTTATGCTTGTTGATAAAATAGATGTTGGCGGTGAGCGTATGAGCAGGGCCAAGGACCTCCGGAATTCGATGGAAAAATACAGCCTTTTCCTGCAGGGAATGGTTGGCAGAGACAGTGTCCTTCTGGGCTCGATCCGCAAAAGCCTTACGATTAAGGATCCTCCGCAGTCAGGTTCGAGGGATAACGGACGCACTTGGGAACAGGAAAATTTCGACCTCCTGCCATTGATCGGGGTAATTACCCTGATGACCAAGATGCAGTCGGACGTAAGGAACGCTGAAGCCGATGTGCTGAATATGCTTTACAAAAATATCGATGCGCAATCATTTAAGTTTAACATGTTGCAGGCTGTGGTAATACCCAAAACCTCCAAAACGGTGGTTCAGGGTAATCCTTACGAGGCAGATGTTATTCTGGCTGCTTTCGATACAACCATCAATCCCCGGATCACTGTCGGAGGGTCAGCTATCCCTTACCGCGACGGTCACGGTATTTATACGGTAACTTCCAGCAAACCGGGAGCTTTCAAGTGGGGTGGTGTCATCAATTATACTGCACCTGACGGAAGCAACAAGACCTATCAGTTCGAGGATGAGTATGAAGTGATACCCCCGGTGCTGATTTCCGCTCCGACCAAGATGAATGCTTTTTACATGGGAGTCGATAATCCCCTGATGGTAAATGCTGTAGGTGCATCTGCCAAGGATATCACTGTGGATATTACCAACGCAACGGTTACACAGGTCGGCGATTTTCAGTATATGGTACGCCCAAAGAAATCCGAAGGCGAGGCAATTCTCACGGTGTCGGCAGTTATTAACGGTAAACCCCAGACTTATCCTCCGCAGAAATACCGCCTGTTTCGGGTTCCTGACCCGACAGCTAAAGTGGGAGCCAAGAACAGCGGCCGCATAGAGAAGAACATTCTGCAGGCTCAAACCGGGGTTGTTGCCGAGCTCGCCGACTTCCTTTTCGACATGAAATTTGAGGTTAAAAGTTTTAAAGTTCTTGTTTCTTCCAGCGGAAACTTTGTTCAGGATGTTGCCTCGAACAACGCACTTTTTACTCCTGAACAGAAGAAACTTATCAGCAGCCGCAAGAAGGACGACCTGGTTATCATTAAGGATATTAAGGCTATGGGGCCTGACGGTATAATGCGTGACCTTAACTCCATCACATTTACAGTACAATAGAAAACGGGAATATGAAAAAGACAGGTATTTTATCGATCGCCCTCCTGGTTCTGACAGTTACCCTGCCAGTAGCAGCCCAGGTTGCAGATACCGCTAAAATTACGGATCCCTCCACCTGGTCGGGACTGGACATGGTATATAAAAAGGAGCATATCTTTAACAAGAAACCGATCGAATATCCGCATGTAAGGGAAGCTGACATCATGTGGTCAAAAGTGGTATGGCGCATGATCGACCTGCGCGAAAAAATGAACCAACCGCTTTATTTCCCGACAAAAACCATTGGCGACCGGACGAACCTGATCGAGCTGCTGCTACAATCGATCAAGGATGGTGGTCTCCAGGCTTATGCCGCCCCGCTGGATGATCCCAATGAATTCAAAGAGCCGATACCCTACGATCAGATCATTGCCAATTTTGATGCCAAGGACAGGAAGATCGGGGTGTTGGACGTGGTTACCGGATTGACCGATACAACTACAATTGCCGGTGAGATCAGGACCGACGAGGTTTTGCAGTATATGGTGAAAGAGATGTGGTTCTTCGATCGCAAGCGTTCGGTTCTCGACGTCAGAATCATTGGAATTTGCCCGATCAGGGTATATTTTGAACCTGAAGATGTCAATAAGGAGAATATCCAGAAGAAGAAACTGTTTTGGGTGAAATATCCGGAAGCTCGTCCGTTCCTGGCTCAGAAAGAGGTGTTCAACGTGTTCAACGATTCAGAGATGCGGAGTTTCGACGAGATCTTTTACAAGCGGTTCTTCCACGGATTTATCGTTCAGGAAAGCAACGTATACAATAACCGGTCGGTTTCTGAATACGCACTGGGAGTTGAATCGTTACAGGAAGCTCAGCGGATTGAGAACATGATCTTCCAGTTCGAGCACGATCTCTGGGAATACTAGATAAATTTCTCGCCGCCCCGGAGTTTAACTTCGTCGACCATCATCCGGATTTGCTGCTCGTCTTCCTTGCGGCATATCAGCAGCACATCATCGGTATTCACGATAATGTAATCATCCAGTCCCTGAACCACTGTCAGCTTGCCTTTTGGAGCATGAATGACGTTGCGGCTGGCCTGAAAGGTGATAGTTTGACCGCTGCCGACACCGTTATCAGATTCGTCATGAACCAGGTGATCATACAGGCTGCCCCAGGTGCCGATATCCGACCATCCGAAATCGGCGCATAAAACATAAACGTTGTCAGCCTTTTCCATGATCCCGTAGTCGATGGATATTTTGTCGCAGGTTTCATAAACCCTTCGGATGAAAGCAGTTTCTTCAGGTGTTCCATAGATGTTGCATCCCTCCTGAAATAGTCCCTGAATCTCGGGCAGATATTTCTCAAAAGCCCTGGTGATGGACGATACTGTCCAGATAAACATTCCCGAATTCCAGAAGAAATCACCGCTTTCCACGAATATCTTAGCCAGTTCGAGATTGGGTTTTTCAGTAAACGTTTTCACCTTTCGTAATGCCTTGTTTCCGTCGGTGGCACCCGGACCGTTGACCTGGATGTACCCGTATCCCGTTTCCGGACGGTTGGGCATGATTCCAAGGGTCAGCAGGGCATCCCGGCTCTGGGCAAAAGCAAGGCCTTCGTGAATCACCCGGTTGAATTCAGCCTCATCGGCAATCAGGTGGTCGGAAGGAGCAACAATGATTGTGGCGTCGGGATTAAGCAGCGCGATCCTCTGGTTGGCATAAGCAATGCAGGGAGCTGTATTCCTCCGGAAGGGCTCAAGCAGGACCTGATTTGGCTTGATATCAGGGACCTGGTCGAGAATGATCGGGCCGTATTCCTCATTGCTGACGATAAGAATATTTTCTATCGGGCAGATTTTGGCGTATCGGCGTATCGTTTGTTGCAGCAGAGTCTGGCCGGTACCGAGGATATCTAGGAACTGCTTGGGTTTGCCGGTGCGGCTGTATGGCCAGAACCGGCTGCCGATTCCGCCTGCCATGATAACGCAATAAATATTGTTGTCCATGATCCTAAGATACTAATGTTTCCTTTACTTCCGCCAACGGATGCACGGAATATATCCTCGATGAAACCACTTCCCGGCATTGATAGCGTTTCCTTAGTTTTTGTCCCTTAATAAAGGTTTTTCCGCTTTTCAGTTTGAAACGTGTTCCTTCGGGAAGGTCCGCCACATGGAGGATTCCGTCATTTTCCGTGGTTTTTCCAAGAAGCCGGTTCAACTCCTCGGATGAGCCCGATCCGATCAGCTTGCGCTTGAAATAATGCCTGACAACCGCTGCTGCAACTGCCCGCTCGAAAACTTCAGCCTGGATCACCCCGGCCAGCATTTCCCTGAACTCCTGACGCCATTCGGGACCATGCGGCCTGGCTCTGCGTGCGTACCTCTTCCAGTTTCTGTAATGGGCCACTTCATGCGCCAGTGTGATCAGGAAATCCACCGGATGCATGTCGTGATTGAGTGTTATATAAGCGGGTTTTCCTTTCCGCGGCACCCTGAAATCGCCGTGCTTGCTTCGGCGGGCTTTAGCGAGCAGAATGGGTACGGGCGACTCGCTTAGCCACCTGTCAACCAGTTCTTCAGACCCGAGAGGGAGCTTGCTTTTCCAATTATCTGCAGGCATTGAAGTGGTTTTCATTCTGATATACTGGTAGTTACGGTAATTCTGGTTTAGAGTGACGCGGCAATATTACATAATTTATTACTATCTTGGATTAAATTTTCATCGGGTATGGGGCTCCTGGTCACTCTTGGGAAATATATGATTTTTGTCCGGAAGATCTTTTCGAAACCCGAAAAGCATTCCATCTATATCCGGCAGGTATTCCGCGAGATCGATAAGCTCGGGGTTTCCTCGATCGGCATCGTCGCGATTATCTCGTTTTTTATCGGAATGGTCGTAATCATCCATATGACTTTCAATATGGGAAACCCGCTTATCCCAACCTATTACATGGCATATATCACACGTGACGTGCTGGTGCTGGAGTTTTCCTCCACGGTGCTCTGCCTGATACTGGCCGGTAAGATCGGATCGAATATTTCCTCTGAGATCGGAACCATGAGGGTTACCGAGCAGATTGATGCACTGGAAACTATGGGGATCAATTCGGCTGCCTATCTGGTGCTGCCCAAAATGCTGGGGATGATTATTACCACTCCTGTACTGGTTTTGCTAAGCATTTTTATCGGCCTCATCGGTGGCTGGGTGGTTTCGATGACAGGCAACCTGATGACCGGAGCTGATTATATACAGGGCATCCGTCACGGATTCGATTCCTACCTGGTTTTTTACACGGTAATCAAATCATCTGTCTTTGCATTCCTCATCACCTCGATATCAGCTTATTTCGGATATTATTCCAAGGGCGGGGCTCTCGATGTGGGTCGGTCGAGCACGCTGGCCGTTTCCTATAGCATGATTATGATCCTGGTTTCCAATTATTTGATTACCCAAATCATGCTCGGATGATCAGACTTGACAACATATCAAAGTCGTTCGACAATAACGATGTGCTCCAGAGCATCTCGGCTAATTTTGAGGAAGCCTGCACCAATCTCGTGATCGGCCAGAGCGGTTCGGGTAAAACCGTTTTGCTCAAATGCCTGATCGGCATGATGGAACCCGACAGCGGTGATATCTGGTACGGTGATGAGCGGTTCACCGCACTCGACCAGGACCAGCAGCGGACTTTCCGGCAACAGATGGGTGTGGTTTTTCAGGGAGGAGCGCTCTTTGATTCCATGACCGTGGAGCAGAATATCCGCCTTCCGATGGACTTTTTTACCGATTGGTCGAAGGAGCAGAAACTGGAAAGGGTTAATTTCTGTCTGGGTAGGGTCCACCTGCCGGATTCGAATAAGTTATTACCCGCTGAGCTTAGCGGAGGGATGAAAAAGAGGGTCGCCATAGCACGGGCCATTGCGCTGAATCCCAAATACCTGTTCTGCGACGAGCCCAATTCCGGCCTGGATCCGCAAACAGCCATCGTTATCGATAACCTGATCCATGAATTAACGCTCGAATTCCGCATGACCACGGTGATCAACACTCACGATATGAATTCGGTGATGGAGATCGGCGACAATATCCTTTTCCTCTTTAAGGGACAGAAGTGCTGGGAGGGGCCGCGCGAGGAGATTCTCAGAAGTGACAACAAAATTCTGAATGACTTCGTTTTTGCCTCGGAACTGATGAAAAAAATCAAATGAAGAATATTCTCATTTATCCGCTGGCACTGGTTTTTCTCGTATTCTTTTCGTGTGCCGAAAGCAAGTCTAAAGCAAAGGCAGGCATTCTGTCAGAGGGAAAAATGGTTGAATTGCTTGTCGACACCCATCTGGTGGATGCGCTGATCTCGGCCGACAGTTCCGCAGCCCAGATGAAACGTGACAAAGGACTTTCCTATTACCCATCGGTACTTGAAAAGTACGGTATATCCCAAGCACAGATGGATTCATCGGTTGCCTGGTACATGCGTAATCCGGCAGCTTATGCGCGTGTTTATGAGGCAGTCCTGAAAGATCTGGAAGCCAGAAAAATGGCTACTCAAAAGGATTTGCCTCCAGAAGAATAGTGAAGGATGAGGAAATTTTCCGCCCACAGGATCTACCCGGTCAACGGTCCGGCTATCAGCTACGGCATTGTTGAGGCTGCCGACGACGGGACCATACTTGCCGTTCGCGATACGGGTGGCAAACCCATTGAGGAGGCGGGGCTCGAATTTTATCCCGGAATCATCATTCCGGGAATGGTGAATGCCCATTGCCATCTGGAAGTATCGCACCTCCGGGGATTGATTCCCGAAGGAACGGGGATTTCGGGATTCGTATCAAAACTCAATGCTATACGTCATTCCTCCGAGGATGAGATTCTCCACGCAGCCGCTGATGCCGACCGGGCGATGTATGATCAGGGGATAGCAGCGGTCGGGGATATCAGCAATGTAGGCCTGACTCTTGATGTTAAAAGGAACAGTAAACTGAAGTACCACACCTTTATTGAGATTTTCGGATTTGACGCAGCCATGTGCGCAACCCGGTTTAAACACGGATTGCAGGTGGCTACAGCTTTTGAGGAGGCAGGACTGGCATACTCGCTGTCCCCCCATGCCCCATACTCCGTGGGAGAAGTGATTTGGGATTTGCTTGCCAGGGAAACCTCGCTGACCGGCCGCATCAGCATGCATCACGATGAGAGCCACGAAGAACGGGAGCTTCTTGATCAGGGCACCGGTCGTCTGGCCGAGAGTTTCAATCGTTCGGGCTTTGATATCAGCAGCCTGCCTGCTGAAGCCTCGGATGTTTTCCGCTTGTTGGGGAAATATTTGCCCGAATCGGAGTGGATACTGGTTCATAATACCGTGATGAAGAAAATTCCTTCTTCCTATCATATCAAACCCGGTGTTTACTGGGTGCTCTGTCCAAGATCAAACCGGTATATTGAAAATCTGTTGCCTGATATTAAGGCCTTTGCAGATAGCGGCCTCACGGTTTGCCTGGGTACGGACAGCCTGGCATCGAACCACAGCCTGTCGGTCATCGAGGAAATGAAAACTATTTTCGAGGCGGCACCCGGGTTAGCCTTCGATACAGTTCTGGGCTGGGCCACAATCAACGGGGCACGCGCACTGGGCTTGGATAATGAACTCGGAACGATTGCGAAAGGGAAAAAGCCCGGATTGGTGAACATCCCGGTTTTCGACTGGACCCTCAACCGCCTGGGAAAAACTAGTCAGCCTGTCAGACTGATCTGACCTATTCGTACCCTTTCGTGCGCATATAATCCGGCGCCTCGGTACCAAATCTTTTGATATAATTTTGTAACCAGCTGATCATGAAGTCAATGATCTCGCCGCAGATGTCTGTCTCGCCCTGGCTGTACCGCTCCTGGAATTTTGATATTTCCGTCGTGAAACGCTGGTGTTCCTTTTTGTATTCCGATAGCGCAATGCCGGGTGCTTCCCGGATAGCCATTTCCTTTTTGGCGAAATAGTCCTCGATATAGAAAGCCAATCGGTGGAACACGAGTGGCAAGCGGGTAACACAGTTTTTCGAGTTGAAGATATCAATCAGTTCATTGACGATCTCCAGGTAATTTCTCCGATGATTATCAAGATATATTAATCCCGAAGAGTATTCTTTTGTCCACCTGATCTTTTCCATTTTGTTGCGGTTTTTATCATCGCCAAATCTTATGAAAAGGTACTTCCTGATTAACTTCCTCAAAATGACAAAAATCACCATATCGCGGCAAATCAATTATCTTTGCTGCCCCAACGGATATCGCTGAATATGTCTACTTTTTTGTTTGATGAAATCATTTTCGGACCGGTAAAGAGCAGGCGCCTGGGTGCGTCGCTCGGGATCAATCTCCTTCCCGTGAGCGGCAAATTCTGCAATTTCAATTGCATTTATTGCGAGTGCGGCTGGAGCGGAGAACAAGGCCAGGAGAGCCGTCTTCCTTCACGTAAGGATATATCCGAAATGCTTGAAGCCAGGCTGGTGGAGATACGCAGTGAGGGATCTCCGATCGACCGGATAACTTTTGCCGGTAACGGCGAGCCAACCATTCATCCGGAGTTTCCGGGAATCATTGCGGATACCGTTGAAATCCGCGACCGGATATTCCCTGACGTGAAGATTGCCGTTCTGTCCAACGCTTCGCGCCTCGACCGGCCCGAAATCTTTGAGGCCCTCGGTAAGGCCGACATGAATATTCTCAAGCTCGATTCCGCTTTTGCACATACCGCTGGATTGATCAACCAGCCGCCGCCAGGTTATTCGATCGACCGGGTAATTGAAGGCATGATTCGGTATAAGGGGCAGTTTATCCTCCAGACTCTTTTCGTTAAAGGTGAATTTGAGGGAACCTCCGTCGACAATTCTTCAGATCACGAAGTGGCTGCCTGGCTGGAGATCGTGAAAAAAGTGAATCCTGAAATGGTGATGATTTATACGATTGCGCGGGATACGCCTATTGATACGCTTCAGAAGATCAAACCTGAGATCCTCGACCGGATAGCTGCACAGGTCACCGGCCTGGGTATTCCTGTTCAGGTTTCATATTAACCATGAAAATGAACGGCCAACCTGAAACGATTCTGGTGAGCCCGATGCAGTGGGGCCTTGGTCACACGGTGAGGCTGGTTCCTTTTATCGCCAGGGCAGTTGAGGATGGTCATCAGGTTATCCTTGCCTCTGATGGTGCGTCACTCGATTTTTTACGGTTCCGGTTTCCTGATCTCCGATGGGTTCGCTTGCCTTTTTATCCTGTCAGGTATGCCAGTGATGGCCGGTTTTTCAGGAAACTGATCGCGCAGGCTCCGGGAATACTCAAGGCCATCAGGAATAACCGTCGTCAGGTTGACAAGCTCATTTCAACTTACGGCATCACCCGCATCCTGTGTGACCACCGATACGGCTTATATCATAAACAGGTACACAGTATTTTCATCACCAATCAATTGTGGTTAAAGGCGCCTAAAGGCTGGAGCTTTGGCGAGGGCCTGGTATACTGGTTTCACAAGCGGGTTTTGGAGAAGTTTTCAGAAGTATGGATTGCCGATTATCCGGGAACTCCCAATATCTCCGGTCTGCTGACTCATCCCAGGCGGTTGCCTGCCAATGCCCGGTACATTGGCCCGGTATCGCGGTTTGAAAATGTAACACCCGAACGGCCGGCATTTGCACGGTCATTTGATGTACTTGCCCTGGTATCCGGACCCGAGCCACAGCGCACGCTTTTCGAGAACCTGCTCAGGGAACGATTCAAAAAGGACGGCACTTCAGCGGTAATTTTCCGGGGCCTTCCGCCCGCTTCGCCTGAAGAAATCCCTGCCGTTGCTGAGGAGGGAACCGTGATGCTGGTCGATCATGCCCGCGATGAACATCTCGCCTGGTATATCGTCGAGGCGCGGGAAATCATTTGCCGGCCAGGCAATTCAACACTCTGCGACCTGAATTATTTTGGAAAACCGGCACTTCTCGTACCCACCCCGGGTCAGACCGAGCAGGAATATGTGGCCAAACACCTTGAGGCCCAGGGCAAATTCCGGCTCTGCCCTCAATCCGACCTCATCCCGGTTGAAACCGGGGCCTATTGATAAACCCCCTGTCACCCCGGTTAAAACCGGGGCCTATTGATAAACCCTTACCCTATCTTCGGTGGTATTGCTGGTCGTAATAGGCCTGATATTTCCCGCTGGTGATCCTGTCCATCCACTCCTCGTTGGCCAGGTACCAATCAACCGTCTTCTCCAGGCCTTCGGCGAACTGCAGGCTGGGCTCCCAGCCAAGCTCCTTCTGGATTTTTGATGCATCAATGGCGTATCGGAGATCATGACCCGCACGATCCTTTACATAGCTGATCAGCGAGGCTGAAGTGCCCGGCTCGCGGTTCAGTTTTTTGTCCATGATCTCACAAAGCTTGTGGATCAGACTGATATTGGTCCACTCGTTGAACCCGCCGATATTGTACGTTTCACCATTCTTCCCTTCATGGAAAACCAGGTCGATGGCGCGGGCATGGTCAATCACATACAGCCAGTCGCGGATATTCTCTCCCTTGCCGTAAACCGGGATCGGTTTCATGTGTTTTATGTTGTTGATAGCCAGAGGAATGAGTTTTTCTGGGAATTGGTTCTGACCGTAATTGTTGGAGCAGTTCGTAATAACTACCGGTAGTCCGTACGTATGATTATAGGCCCTGACCAGGTGATCGGAGCTCGCCTTGGATGCGGAGTAGGGACTGCGCGGATCGTAGGGAGTTGTCTCCACGAAGAATCCTTCACTTCCCAATGATCCGTAGACTTCATCGGTAGAGATATGATAGAAGCGCTTGCCTTCGAAATTCCCTGCCCAAGCCTTTCGTGCCGCGTTCAGCAGGTTTACCGTGCCGATGATATTGGTGGTGATAAAAGCCATAGGTTCCGCGATGGACCGGTCGACATGACTTTCAGCTGCCAGGTGGCACACGCCTGTTATCGGGTATTTTTCAAAAAGCGCATCAATGGTTTCCGCATCCCTGATGTCGGCCTTTACGAACGTGTAATTAGGAGCCTGATCGAGATCGGTAAGGTTTTCCAGGTTGCCGGCATAGGTGAGCGCATCAAGATTAATAATTTGATAATCAGGATATTTATTCACGAAAAGCCTGACAACGTGTGATCCGATAAATCCGGCACCGCCGGTAATTAGAATGGTATTTTTCATAGGTAATAGGTTTTATTTGATGCCCCTCAGTCGTTTTTCCCAATTCCATGCCGACAGAAGGGTGTCCTCCAGCGAGATTTCAGCTTTCCATCCAAGGACCTCATTTGCCTTGGTGGTATCTGCCCAAACCGCGATGATGTCGCCGGCGCGGCGACCAACGATTTTATAATTGACCGGCACACCGGTTACTTTTTCGAATGTTCTGACCACTTCCAAAACCGAAGTCCCGCGACCGGTACCAAGATTGAAGAATTCGTATCCGGGCTGATTCTTATGACTGAGCAGGCGACCGATGGCAGTGACGTGGGCCTTTGCTAGGTCGGTTACGTTGATGTAATCCCGGATTGCCGAGCCATCGGGGGTCGGATAGTCGTCGCCGAAAATCCTGAGCTCCTGCCTCAGTCCGGCTGCCGTCTGCGTAACAAACGGGATCAGGTTATTGGGGACGCCGTTGGGCAGCTCACCAATCAGGGCTGTAGGGTGGGCTCCGATTGGGTTGAAGTATCTCAGGGCAATCACCTGCAGAGCCGACATGGCGCGAACACCGTCGCGGAGGATCTCTTCACAGATCTTCTTGGTGTTGCCATAGGGCGATTCAGCCATCTGTACAGGGGCATCCTCGGTAACGGGCAGGTCTTTCGGCTGGCCGTAAACCGTGCAGCTCGAAGAGAATACGATGGAAGGCACCTGGTAGGTGTTCATGCACTCCAGCAGGTTGATGAGGGATACCAGGTTGTTCCGGTAGTACATCAGAGGCATCTCCACAGATTCACCTACTGCTTTAGATGCGGCAAAGTGAATGATAGCCTTCAGTTTCGGATAATTCTTGAAAAATGCATCCAGCCGGGGTTTGTCGCAGAGGTCAAACTGTTCAAAGGCTGGGCGTACGCCGGTTATCTGTTCTATACCATCAAGCGAATCTGCCGTTGAATTGGACAGGTTGTCGACGATCACTACTTCATAACCTTCCTTAATCAGTTCAACTGCTGTATGTGAGCCAATGTAACCGGTTCCGCCGGTTACCAGAATAAGATCTTTCATTCGGTGATTTTTTTTACTGAGCCTGCTGTTAAAGAATATTTTTCATTGCTTTCCGGACAGATGGCAATGCCCTTTTCATTGAAGACGAGCTTATGTCCGTACTCACTCATCCAACCGGCCTGACGGGCAGGGTTTCCCATAACCAATGCGTAAGGAGGCACATCGCGCGTTACCACTGCGCCGGCTCCGATAAAGCAGTATTCACCCAGGGTGATTCCGCAGATAATGGTTGCATTGGCGCCGATGGTAGCCCCCTTTTTTACGCGGGTAACGGCATAGGTGCCGCGCCGGTTTACCGCACTGCGGGGATTAATAATATTTGTGAATACCATGGAGGGTCCGAGGAAAACTTCATCCTCGCAGATGACCCCGGTATAAATGGAAACATTGTTCTGAACCTTAACGTTATTGCCCAAAACCACTTCGGGGGAAACCACCACGTTCTGGCCGAGGTTGCACTCGTCGCCTATCTGGCATCCAGTCATGATATGGGTGAAATGCCAGATTTTCGTCCCGTTTCCAATTTTACATCCGGGATCGATGATTGCCGATTCATGTGCGTAATAGCCGGGTTCACTCATGGTTAAGGATATTCAGCAGATTGGTACAGATATAGTCGATTTGGTCAGCATCCATTTCGGTGTGCATCGGCAAGGATAACACTGATTTACAGAGTTTTTCCGATACGGGAAAGTCGCCTTCGCGGTATCCTGCAAAGTTAAATGCTTTTTGCAGACTCAGCGGCACCGGATAATATATCATCGTGGGGATTCCCTTTTCCTTCAATTTTTCGCGTACCGAATCGCGCATGGCAGGATCGAGCCGTATGGTATATTGGTGATACACGTGACTGCTGTTTTGGGCGGTGACGGGTAACCCAATAAGGGAATTCTGTCGAAATCTTTCATCATAAATGGAAGCCACTTTCCTTCGCCGCCCGGTAAAATCATCCAGGTTTTTCAGATTTATACGAAGGATAGCGGCCTGGAGGGTATCCAGACGGGAATTCACGCCGATCAGGTCATGGTAATATTTGGTTGCCGTACCGTGATTTGCAATTTTCTCGATGGTTTCCGCCAGCTGAGGGTCAGAGGTGAAAAGCGCGCCGCCATCACCGTAACAGGCCAGAGGTTTGCTGGGGTAGAACGATGTAGTCCCGATATTTCCGATAGTTCCGGCCTTTTTGCGAATGCCGTTTGAAAAGGTGAAGTTGGCTCCGAGCGATTGGGCATTATCTTCAATGATAAACAGATGATGCGAGGTGGCAATCTCCTGAATCCGCTCCATACCGGCTGTCTGGCCGAACAGGTGGACGGGTAGGATAGCTCTGGTTTTTGGGGTTATGGCTGCCGGAATTTTTTCCGGATCGATATTGTAAGTCAAGGGATCCACATCCACCATTACCGGTTTTAAGCCCAGAAGCACCAACACCTCTACTGTGGAGATGAAGGTAAAATTGGTGGTAATCACTTCATCGCCGGGCTTCAGCCCCAGTGCCATGAACGCTACCTGCAAGGCATCAGTTCCGTTGCCACAGGGAATCACATGGGGAACACCCAGAAAATTAGCCAGCTCCTCCCGGAACGCCTTCACTGCAGGTCCCTTAATGAATGCGGCTGTTTTCAGGACATCGGCAATTCCGGCATCAATATCCGGCTGTAAGCGAAGATATTGCGACCGGATATCGACCATTTCAATTTTTCTCATGCAGTTGCGGGAGCTTGGGTTTGCTCAGCTAAAGTAAGGATTTTCAGGCTTTTTTCTTCCAAACGCAATCCATGCGGGTAAAATTGTATACCGATAGATCGGAAGAAATCTAATTGTTAGTATCTTTGTTAATTACTATGGAAGTCATACAAGCCATCAGAAAATTGTTGTTCCTGGAAGATTGCGTAATCATTCCGGGACTGGGCGGTTTTGTCTCGCAATACCGGCCTGCGGTTATTGATAAGGCAACAAATACTTTCATTCCGCCTGCAAAGGAAATCGTTTTTAACAGTGAATTGGTACAGAACGATGGTACTCTGGTGAGTTTTATCGAGAAACAGGATAATATTCCCTCAGCTCTGGCGCGTGAGCAGATCGACTTTTTTGTGGATGAAACACGCAGCCTGCTGGAGCTTGGCAAGGATGTTTCCATTCCCGGTGTCGGTCATTTTCATCTTGATAATACCCGGACAGTAAGTTTTAAGGTTGATAACCGAACCAATCTTTTTCTCGATTCTTTCGGCCTCGCCCCGGTTTTTCTTCGCGAACTCTCGCATGAGATCAAGCCGGCAGTTAGCAAGGCCCTGACCCATTCAAAGGATGAATCGTCCAGAACGATTGAATTTGCCGTTCAGGAAATAAAGAAATCACGGGGTCATGCCAATCTCCGGCGGATAGCCATCGCGATGCCCCTGCTCATAGCTTTCTCGCTGCTTCCTTATAATTCAAGGGTAACGGATACCCTGACCTCTTCACGGGCGTCATTGATTCCGGAGCCGTCGCTTTACCGGCTCAACTATCCGGAGATGCCTGCCAGGGATACGGCCAGGGTGATTGAGTTTCCGGTTGCTGACAGCTCAATGGTTAAACAGGTGCCGGATGCGAGCGAGATATTGGCAACCGATCCGGTTAAGTCTGAGGTTAAAGCAGAAGTAAAAACTGAGGTTAAATCAGAAATTAAGTCTGAAGTTAAGGCGGAGGCCAAGCCTGAGGCATTAAAACCTGCCATATCGGCGGCGTCGGCCGGTCAGTATCCGGTTATTGCCGGATGTTTCAAGATCAGGGAAAATGCCGAGCGGTTGCACAAAGAATTAGTCGGGAAAGGTTATCCCGCTGAAATCGTTCCGACAAAAAACGGACTGATGTTTAAAGTGCGGATGCAGACCTTTGGGACCCGCAAAGAAGCGATCGAAGGGCTTGCGCGCCTGAAGAAAGCCGAACCCAAGATGCAGCTTTGGGTCGCCCTCTGACCCCCTGCCAACTGCCTATTATTTAACGACTGCGCCGTTCTGAATAGCCGTTTCCGGTGTAACGAAAATCAATTTGCCGGTATTGTCTTCAGCCAGCAGGATCATGCCTTTGGATTCAATGCCCTTGATCATCCTCGGTTCAAGATTGGCTAATAAAGTTATCTGTTTTCCGATGATTTCCTGAGGTTCAAAATGCTCTGCGATACCGGAAACAACGGTCCTGACATCAATACCGGTATCAACCTTTAATTTCATGAGCTTCTGTGTTTTAGGAACCTTTTCGGCTTCCAGTATTGTGGCAATCCGTATATCCATGGCGGTGAAATCGTCATAGGATATAACTGCCTTGGCCGGAGCAATCCCTGCTGCTTTAGCTTCGTTTTCCATTTTAGTATCGAGTAGTTTTTTTACCTGATATTCGACCTGATTATCTTCTATCTTTTCAAAAAGCAATCCCGGTTTTTCCAACTGGTGCCCGGCCGGAATCAGATCGACGAACCCAACGTTTGACCAGGGCATTTCGGAAATATTCAGGAAACTTCTCAGCTGCTTCATGGTAAACGGCAGGAAGGGATCGAGCATAACCGATAAATTGGCCGTTATCTGCAGGCTGACATGAAGGATGGTGGCCACCCGCTGTGGATCTGTGGGGAAGAGTTTCCATGGCTCAGTCTCGGCGAGATATTTATTACCCAGTCGGGCCAGGCTCATGGCTTCATTCAGGGCTTCGCGGATACGGAAGCTCTCGAGACTTTGCTCTACCCTCGATTTTATGGCTGAGATCTCGGTGAGGGCTGTGTGGTCATAATCTGTGAGAACGCTGATCTCCGGACATTTACCATCGAAATATTTCTGCGTGAGTACGAGTGTGCGGTTCACAAAATTCCCGAGAACAGCCACCAGCTCGTTATTGTTGCGGGTCTGGAAATCTTTCCAGGTAAAATCGTTGTCTTTGGCTTCCGGTGCATTGGCGGTGAGCACGTACCTCAATACGTCCTGCTTGCCCGGAAATTCTTCGAGATATTCATGCAGCCAGACTGCCCAGTTTCTGGAAGTAGAGATCTTTTCGCCTTCAAGATTGAGGAATTCATTGGCTGGCACATTATCGGGAAGAATATATTCGCCGTGTGCCTTGAGCATTGCCGGAAAAATAATACAGTGAAAAACGATATTGTCCTTACCAATGAAATGGACCATGCGGCTATCCCCGGATTTCCAGTACTTTTCCCAATCCGGTGTCAGTTCGCGTGTAGCCGAGATATAACCTATGGGTGCATCGAACCAGACATACAGGACCTTGCCATCGGCCCCTTCAACGGGAACCGGCACTCCCCAGTCGAGGTCGCGGGAAACGGCCCGTGGCTGCAATCCCTGGTCGAGCCATGATTTGCATTGACCGTAAACGTTTGAACGCCATTCGGTATGATCTTCCAGTATCCATTTTTTCAGCCAGGGCTCATGCTTGTCCAGAGGCAGAAACCAATGTTTGGTCTCTTTTAGTATCGGTGCATTGCCACTGAGCATGGATTTCGGATTAATCAGCTCCATCGGGCTCAGCGAGGTTCCGCATTTCTCACACTGGTCGCCGTAAGCCTTATCATTGCCGCAGTGCGGGCAGGTTCCGGTGATGTAACGGTCGGCAAGGAACTGCTGGTTTGCCTCATCGAAAAATTGCTCGGTTGTTTTCTCAACAAATTCACCATCGTCATAGAGTTTCTTGAAGAATGCCGATGCGGTTTCGTGGTGAATGGGTGCCGATGTGCGGTGATAAATATCAAAACCGATACCGAAACTGGCGAAAGCCTCTTTATTGATCTTATGGTATCTGTCAACAACGTCCTGCGGCGTAATGCCTTCTGTCTTGGCTTTCAGTGTAATAGGAACGCCATGTTCGTCCGAGCCACAAATAAACAGCACATCTTTTCCATTCTGGCGCAAGTAACGCGTATATATATCAGCGGGAACATAAACCCCGGCCAGATGGCCGATATGAACAGGTCCGTTGGCGTAAGGAAGGGCAGCGGTAACAAGGTGACGTTTGTAATCTGACATCGGATAAAATTAAGAAATGCAAAATTAGAAAAGAAAATGGATGATCGTATGGATCTTGGGAAAGCGGGCGAAGAGCTGGCGGTTAATCACCTGGAACAGTCCGGGTTTTTTATCCTTGAACGAAATTGGCGTTTCAGCCACAAGGAGATTGATATTATTGCCCGTGAGCATAACGACATTGTGGTTATCGAGGTTAAAACACGGCACGCGCCGGTAAGGGAAATGCCCGAACAGGCAATAAACCGGCAGAAGCGCCAATTTCTGGTGGCGGCAGCCAACGCTTACGTCAAGTATAACCGGATCACTCTGGATGTGAGGTTTGATGTGATTAATGTAGTTTATGTGGGGGGAAAGCCGGAATTAACCCATATCAGGAACGCTTTCTTTCCTATGCTTTGGTGATCCACCTTTTGAGCACTTTTCGCAGCTCGTCGGCCCGGAATGGTTTAGAGATATAATCGTTCATGCCTGCGGCGAGGCAGATCTCCCGGTCGCCTTTCATGGCATTGGCCGTTACGGCAACTATATGCACCGGATGCCGGTTCGTCCGTGATTCTTCGATCAGTCGGATCTGCCGGGTAGCCTCAAGGCCGTCCATCACGGGCATCTGGACATCCATGAATATCAAGTCGAAATGGAACTCGTTAAATTTGTCTAATGCCTCCTGACCGTTCTCTGCCAGCTCGATGGCATATCCCAATTTCTCCAGGTTCAGCAAGGCTATCCGCTGATTGATCTTGTTGTCCTCAACCAGAAGTACGGATATAGATTTCTCCCCAGTGGGTGCAGACTCCAGATTATCCGCCGGCGATCCGGAATCTCTGGCTCCAGGGGTAATTTTTCCGGCTCTGGATTCCTTGTCTTCCAGGTCAGCCTGCATGGCGGCATAAATAACTCTCCAGAGATCGAGTATCTTGACCGGCTTGTTAAGGAACCCGCGAAAACCGCTGTTAGACAGATCTTCAGGTTTAATCATGTCGGCAATCGAGGAGAGCATGATGAGTTTGTTCGATCGCAAGGCAGGATCATCATTTACCTTGGCGGCAAATGACAGGCCATCCAGGCCCGGCATCTGGCAATCAAGGAGGACTGCATCGTACTCGTCGGGCGTACCGGCAACACTTTTCAATAATTGCAAGCCTTTCTCGGCATCGTTGACCTGGTCAGAGAGGCATTCCCAGTATTCAAGATATTTGCGGAAGATTTTCAGGTTGGTCTCGTTATCATCAATCACCAGGATCCGCAAGCCTTTTAGCTCATTACGTCCGGGACCGGCTTTGCTCTTGTAAGTGTCGTCCTGCATGAATTGGGCGGTAAACCAGAAGGTGGATCCCTGACCTGCCTGGCTTTCGAAACTGATGGTTCCGTTCATCATTTCCACAAGTCTCTTGCTGATGATCAGGCCTAAACCAGTTCCACCGAATTTGCGAGTCATCGAAGCATCGACCTGGGAGAAGGATTTGAACAGTTTTTCCATCTGGTCCTGCTGAATACCAATACCCGTATCTCTGATTTTAAATATGAAATTATACCTGTTACCGATTTTCTCAATCAGATTGCATGAGATGAGTACCTCGCCGTTGTTGGTAAACTTGATGGCGTTATTGACCAGGTTAAGCAGTACCTGCTTGAGCCGAAGCGGATCGCCTATCATGGACTCCGGGATCTTTGTATCGAGGTCCGTAACGAGGTTGAGATTCTTCTGAATGGCCTTGATAGCCATATTGTCAGATACTTCCTCTATAACCTGGATGAGGCTGAACGGGATCATCTCCAGATCCAGCTTGTTAGCTTCGATTTTTGAAAAATCGAGAATGTCGTTAATAATGGCCAGCAGTGTATTGGCGGAGCTCTCCACTATCTGAAGATATTCCATCTGCTCCTCTGACAGGTCGGATCTCATTAAAATTTCCGACATGCCAATAATCCCGTTCATTGGGGTTCTTATTTCATGGGACATGTTGGCCAGGAAATTACTTTTTGCAAGGTTGGCAGCTTCAGCCTGCTCCTTGGCATTCTGGAGGTCAATGGTGCGATCGTAAATCTTTTTCTCAAAGTCGCCGCGGAGTTCGGTAAATTCCATGGCAACCTTGTTGAAGTTTTCCATGGATTGCCGCAATTCTGCATAATCGTAGGTTGGGAAAAGCAATCCCGGTTCACCTTTGGCAAGCTTTGAGGTAGAGAGATGTATCTCCTTGAGAAACAGATCAATGGCCACATAATGGATGAAAGTGAACAACCCGATCATGAAAGCGGACAATCCAACAAATCCATAAGTTTTAAAGATATTGCCGGTATCGTTTGAAACAAACAAAGAGGTAATAACCACCGTGATTACAAAAAGGGCAACAAGCAGGATAAATGAAAACTTGAGCGACAGACTTCTTGGCAGCTCGACAATCAACTGACGTTTATTGATCTCTTCATATATCGACGAGCGCATCGCACCGCACAGGAAATCGGTAATCAGGTAGGCCCAGTAAGAATATATGCTCACGGCAAGCAGGGCTCCGAGGCCTATCTTAAGACTAGTAGCCGAGTCATGGGTATTCAATATGGTATAGACAGTAAGAATCAGTCCAACCAGGGAAGAATACAAGAGGGATACCAGGAAATTATTTCGTGGCAACTGGAAATAGGCTTTTGCAAATTTGGAAAACTTTTCGTTGCTCAGCCGGTCGACCGGCTTCCAGCTCAGACCGCTGACCAATGTCTGGTTTAAGGTCCGGGCGGTTTTGAAAAAGCCGGGTATCCCAAGGCGGGCAAGCAGTCCGTAATGGATAAAATGCAGAATGGTGGTAAATGAAGTGCAGATAGCACCAATAATAATTCCGGTAGTTCGGATTTGCGGATCCACATCGATTAGGGCAGTCACCAGTATTATGGCGTAAGTGACCGCAAACCATGATCCCATAACTGAGAAAAGGGCTATTGCAAAGGTAAACGACACCCGGCGGGCAATTCCTCCGAAAATAATCCGAAAAAATAATCCGGTAAAACGGTAATCGTTGAACTTTTGAAGTGGCATAGCGGGTTTGTTCCCAACAAAACTATAAAATAGGAGTGAATTTCCCGCTTCTGTGCACTAGATCATTAGATTGCAACCGCGTAATTCGGCATTGTCGAATCTCCCGAGTACCTCAAAGCTCTTATTTCCCTCGCTGCGCCCGAGATCCTGGGTTTGAATGAATGAGCATGAATATTGATTTGCCAGGTCGATAACATCGATTCCTCCCGTTTTTCCATCCATGAGGTGCCGGAAGGGATCATACGGATCGCGGATCAGGATTCGCATCCAGGGGGGAGTACGGTAAATCCCTCCTCCGGTTGACCAGGCCTGCGACAATAGTTCCGTCATCCCGTATTCGGAGCAGATAGCATCGAGTTGAAAAGCGGATTTAAGGAAAGCATGCAATTCTTCCCGTGTGAGCTCTTCGCGCCGGCCCTTCATGCCGCCGGTTTCCACGACCAGTGTATGTTCCAGGGGCATGGGAAACTGTTCGGCCTGATCAAGAAGGGCAAAAGTTACTCCTACCAGCATGGTTTTCTGACCCGATTTTTCAAGCTTGACGAGTCTTTCGGCAAGTTCACTGCGATTATCAAGATAAAAACCGCTCAGCGGATGGCAGCTGGCCCGGATCAGGTGATCCATCATAAAAACCAGCGATGCGTTAGGGCGCTCTATATAGGAGGGTAGGAGTGCCAGAAAGCACCATTCCTCTGGATTGCCGAAAAACAGGCGGAAGCCGGACAGCAGGCTTTCCAGGTAAATTTCCTCATTCAATATAAAATGCCGTCCGGGAATGGAACCGGTGGTTCCGCTCGATTCAAAAACCCTGACTTCCCGACCTGGTCCGGTGACTACCCGGTAATCCCTGAAGAATTCAACAGGCATGAACGGGATCCGGTCCAGGTCGGTAACAGTCTCAGGTTCGGTACCCAGAAAGTGCAGGTACCTCTTGTACACTTCATTATCCCGGGCCTGACGGCGGAATATGTCCAGTGCCAGACTTGAAAAGGAAGCATCGTCGCCAGGGATAGTGAGCATCACCCTTAATAGCCTCTGATAGCTTTAATTCCCGGAAGAACCTGGCCTTCAATATATTCAAGCAGGGCGCCGCCTCCGGTGGAAACGTAGGAAACCTGGTCGGTCATGCCGAACTGGTTAAGGGCTGCAACGGAATCACCGCCGCCAACCAGTGAGAAGGCACCTTTGGCGGTTGCACGGGCAATAGCCCTGGCAATTTCAACGGTCCCTTTCTGGAAGTTTGGCATTTCGAATACGCCCATCGGGCCATTCCAAAGGATGGTCTTCGAATTTTCTATCACTTCGGAGAATTTCGCGATGCTTTCGCCGGCAATATCCAGACCCATCCAACCCTCGGGAACCTTGTCGATGGCGGAGACGGATGTCTGGGCATCATTGTCGAATTTATCGGCATTAACGCCATCAACCGGAAGGTACAGGTTAACACCCTTTTCTTTTGCCTTTGCGAGAACTGTTTTAGCCATCTCAACAAAATCTTCTTCAACCAGCGAATTACCCACCTGTCCGCCCATGGCCTTAATAAAGGTGTAGGTCATGCCACCGCCGATGATCAGGTTGTCGACCTTGCCAAGCAGGTTCTCGATGATCGTGATCTTGGTTGACACTTTGGCACCGCCAAGAATTGCGGTAAAAGGTTTTTTCGGGTCCAGCATTACCTTGTCGATGCTGCTGACTTCGCTGTCCATGATATAACCGAACAGCGATTTGCCGGGGAAATATTCTGCGATGATGGTGGTTGAAGCATGGGCGCGGTGTGCGGTGCCAAAAGCATCGTTCACGTATATGTCGGCCAGTGCTGCCAGTTTTTGTGCAAATTCAGGATCTCCCTTTTCTTCATTCTTGTAAAACCTGAGGTTCTCGAGCAGCAGAACTTCGCCAGGTTTCAGGGCTGCAGCAAGGATTTTAGCTTCCTCACCGATACAATCCGGTGCGAATTTAACCGTAACCCCGAGTTTCGCATTCAGGTCGGGAATCAGGTGCCTGAGGCTGTATTTGTCAGTCGGGCCCTCTTTTGGCCTACCCAGGTGCGACATGAGGATCACGGAACCCCCATCGCCAAGAACTTTTTTGATCGTTGGGATGGCTGCGCGGATGCGGGTATCATCTGTAATTTCGAAACTGCTGTTGAGCGGGACGTTGAAATCGACCCGAATAATCGCCTTCTTGCCGGCGAAGTTGAAGGAATTCATTGTTAACATAATGTGTGATGTATTAGAGTGCTCTAAAAAGCCCCACAAAGTTAAAAAATGTTGGTTATTTTTGGCCCGATGCGCTTCAACGAAATACCCGGTCAGGATGCAATCCGAGCACGATTGCTGCAGGCGGTGAAAACCAACCGGGTAAGCCATGCGCTCATGCTTTCGGGAAGTGCCGGGAGCGGTAATTTCGCCCTGGCCCTGGCCCTCGCACAGTACCTTCAGTGCTCCTCGCCGCTCGGGGATGATTCGTGCGGCGTATGTCCCGCCTGCCATCAGGCCGCCCAGTACGTCCATCCTGATATTCATTTTGTTTTTCCGGTTGCCCGGACGGCTAAAATCAAGGATGAACCTTCGAGTGACGATTTTATCGAAGAGTGGAGGCAGTACCTCGCCACAGGTTCCTATCCTTCGCTGGAGGGCTGGTACCATGCCATGGGGATCGAGAACAAGCAGGCCGGTATTTTTAAGAAGGAGGCTCAGGAGATACTTCGAAAGCTGAATTTCAAGTCATTTCAATCGGATTACAAGGTGATCATCTTTTGGATGCCTGAAAAGATGAATACCACTGCTGCTAACAAATTGCTCAAGATCATTGAGGAGCCGGCGGACCATACGGTCTTCCTCTTTGTGACCTGCGGCACCGACGAGATTTTACCGACTATCCTTTCCCGGACCCAGCTGATCAAAGTGCCGAGGATTTCCGCTGAAGCCCTGTATGACAAGCTAAAGGAGGAATATCCCGAGCAGGAGAAGATCCTGAAAAGCCTGGTGCAGCGTGCGCAGGGAGATTATCTGCTTGCACAGCAGATGATTGACCAGAGTGATCAGAATTTGCTCAATCGCGACCGGTTTATCAGGTGGATGAGGATATCCTTCGGGCTTCAGATCAAGGACATCACCGACTGGGTATCAGAAGTTTCGGAGATCGGTCGGGAGCGGCAGAAATGGTTTCTTCAATATTCCCTGTCGATGATCCGGAATAATTACCTCGTTAACCGGGGCATGCCGGAGCTGGCGATCATGGATCCCGAGGAGTCAGCTTTTTCATCGAGATTCAGTGCATTCATACATCCCGGTAATATCGAAGGGCTCATGTCGGAATTCGATCTTGCCATATCCCAGATAGCCATGAATGCCAATCCAAAGATCCTGCTCACCGATATGAGCCTGCAACTGTACCGGTTACTGAAGATTCCGGCATCCGTCGCAAAAGCCTGACACACACCGCTGCATCACAATTCAGCGGGATTAATTATCTTTACCGCCATGGATACATTACAAGACGCGATACTTTTCAGGGGTTGCCCCCATTTAGATACCGAATCGGAAGGAAAACCCTGCAAAAACCAGGAAGGATGCACCAAGTTGAGTGTATTCGACTGGCTGAGGGACATCCCTCATGGAATCAGTGAAGAGGACCTGGTGGAAGTGAGATTCAAGAATACACGGAAAGGTTACTACAGGAATGTTAATGCCCTGAACCTGTCACCCGGTGACATGATTGCCGTTGAGGCTTCTCCCGGCCACGATATTGGGATGGTTTCACTTACGGGGCCTCTCGTGATGAACCAGCTCCGCAAATACCGAATCAACCCGGCCGAGTATGAATTCCGTAAGGTTTACCGCAAAGCCAAGCAGGCCGATCTTGAGAAATGGAAGGAAGCGATAGCTCTTGAGCACCATACCATGCTACGTTCGAGAAAGATCACGCAGATGCTCAAACTCGACATGAAAGTCGGGGATGTTGAATATCAGGGTGATAAAACCAAGGCTATCTTCTATTACATTGCTGATGACCGTGTGGATTTCCGTGAGCTGATCAAGTACATGGCTGACGAATTCAAGATACGGGTCGAGATGCGTCAGATCGGAGCGCGCCAGGAAGCCGGTCGAATAGGCGGTATCGGATCTTGCGGCAGGGAACTGTGCTGCTCTACCTTCCTTACCAATTTTGTAACGGTCACCACCACGGTTGCCAGAAACCAGGAGTTGTCGTTCAACCCCCAAAAACTGGCCGGTCAGTGCGGCAAACTGAAGTGTTGCCTGAATTATGAGGTGGATGCCTATATAGATGCTCAGAAAGATTTCCCCTCCTCCGAGATTGTTCTGGAAACCAGGGAGGGCATGGCCTATCATCAAAAGACCGATATTTTCAAGCGGATCATGTGGTACTCGTTTGATTCCTCTTCAGCTTCACACCTGATTCCCATACCTGTGGAAAGGGTTTTGGAGATCATCAAGCTGAACAAGCAGGGAGTTATTGTTGAGAAGCTCACCGATATTGATCTGTCGAAGGAGGTTAAGGAGGTTGGCTATATGAACGATGCAGGCTCCGAAAGTCTTACCCGGTTTGATGATAAGAAGCGCGGCCAGCGCCGGCCCCAGGGACCTCCAAGGCCTCAGGGACAGCAGCGTCAGCCCCAGCAACCTCAGCAACCTCAGGAGAACAGACCGAAAATTACGGTTATCAAAAAACAATGACACGATTCCGGGGATCACTGATTTTGGTGGTCACGGCGCTCGTTTTTGCTGCCTGTGGCCAGAAGGATTTATATCTCAAGAATGTGCCTATCGAGCATGGCATCTGGCCGGCCGAAAAGTTCTACACGTTTGAGGTGCCGGTCAATGATACCGTTGGGGCTTACAATATTTACCTTCAGGTGAGAAATGACGGGCGCTACGAATATTCGAACCTCTGGCTGTTCATACGTACCAATTCCCCGACCGGCGCAACACTGCGTGATACCGTTGAATGTCGCCTGGCAAACGACCAGGGCCGCTGGGAAGGCAGGGGATCAGGGGGGCGGTTCAGCCTTGAAATCCCCTTGCGTTACCGGGTAAAATTCCCAAATCCCGGCATTTATATTTTTGAGATAGATCAGGGAATGAGGGAGAAGCAACTTAAGTATATCACCGATCTGGGACTGCGGATCGAAAAAGCCGGATAGTTTTGGCGAGGATAAATAAAATCAAGCGATTTACAGAAATGCGGGAATTCCCGCATGTTTTTGAGCCGGATGGCCATGACATCCTGACCAGGGATTTCGACATGAAGGGCCACTGGAACGAAAAGTTTTTCGGTAATGACAACCCCATAGTGCTGGAGCTGGGTTGCGGCCGGGGCGAGTACACCGTGGAACTGGCCAAAAGGTCTCCTGGCAAAAATTATATCGGAGTCGATATTAAGGGAGCACGCATGTGGAAAGGTGCCCGGGAATCACTCCATCTGAAGCTCGGAAATGTGGCTTTTTTGCGCTGCCGCATCGAATTCCTTTTCAGGATGTTTGGCAGGGAGGAGATCAGTGAAATATGGATAACCTTCCCGGATCCGCAAGCCAGAAAGCCTCGCAAACGGCTGACATCCAGTCGATTCATCAATATGTACCTCGAAATGCTCAAGCCGGGCGGGCGGATTCATCTGAAGACTGACAGCATGATCCTTCACGAATATACGCTCACCCTGCTGAAATGGAATATGGTGGAGCCGGATATCTGTACGGCCGATCTATACGGTTCCTATCGGGCTGATGAAATCCTCTCGATCCGGACTCACTACGAATCGGGATTTCTCGGGGCCGGCAAGCCCATCACTTACCTGACTTTTATTCCGGTGCACGGACATCGCTGGACCGAACCCCGCCAGGTTACCATTGAGCCATGACAGATCCCGGGTTTTTCGATTCGGTTTATCAGGTGGTCAGGAATATTCCTTACGGCCGCGTATCCTCGTACGGTGCCATTGCCCGCTATCTCGGATCTCCGCAATCGGCTCGCATGGTTGGCTGGGCGCTGAATAAATCCTTCGACGGCAAGGGGTTCGTTCCGGCACACCGGGTGGTCAACCGCAATGGTTTACTGACGGGAAAGCACTATTTCGGTTATTCCGATACCATGAGGCAGCTCCTGGAAAGTGAAGGCATCCTGGTGGAGGATGACCAGATCATTGATTTTGAGATTAAATTCTGGGATCCGGTCAAAGAAATGCCGGAACCTGAAATGTAAATCTTAAAAGATGATTAATTTTACCCTTTATTTAAACTAAATAAAAATAGATGGAATTGCTTACTGCTTCTTCGGTACTCGAAAGTCTGAAGGAAGTCATAAATCCTGATAACGAGAAAGATATCGTCAGTCTTGACATGGTTCGGGAGCTGAAGATCGAAGGCCGGAAGGTCAGTTTCACCCTGGTATTCCCAAAATCCAAGAATCCTTTTGCCCACGCGGTGAAAAAAGCCTGTGAACAGGCTATTTCAGCCAATCTGGGCAGCGACATAGAAATCATTGTAAATATCGATGCTCAACAGGTGGTTCACAAAGATAGGCCATTACCCAATGTCAAGAATATTGTTGCTATCGCGAGCGGCAAGGGCGGGGTAGGCAAGTCGACCGTTTCGGTTAATCTGGCTGTGGCACTTGCCAAGCTCGGTTATTCCGTAGGGTTGATCGATGCCGATGTATATGGGCCATCGATCCCCAAGATGTTCGACCTGGAAACGGCCAGGCCGGTTGTCAGGCAGGTGGATGGCAAGGACCGCATCGTGCCGGCCGAGAAATATGATGTAAAAGTTCTGTCGATAGGGTTTTTTGTCGACCAGAAAGAAGCGCTTGTCTGGCGCGGCCCTATGGCAACCAGCGCTTTGAAACAGCTTATTCATGACGGTGACTGGGGAGAGCTGGATTATCTGCTCATTGACCTGCCCCCGGGAACCGGCGATGTGCACCTGACCATTGTCCAGAGTCTGGCCGTTACGGGTGTGGTGATTGTTTCCACACCGCAGGCTGTTGCACTGGCTGATGCTATCAAGGGAATCAGCATGTTTACCGGTAAATCGATTAATGTGCCGGTCCTCGGACTGGTTGAGAATATGGCCTGGTTCACACCGGCCGAGCTCCCGGAAAACAAGTATTACATTTTCGGCAAGGATGGCTGCAAGAATCTTGCTGAATCGATGAATGTGCCGCTACTCGGTCAGATACCCCTGGTACAAAGCATCCGCGAGGGTGGCGATAACGGCCGGCCAGTCGCCGATGATGAAAATTCGGTCAGCGGTCTTGCTTTCATGGAGTTGGCACGTGAAACCGTCAGGCAGGTTGGCATCCGGAATGCCTCTGCCGCACCCACAGAAATAGTTCAATTAACCCGATAAAAAATACAATATGGTTACCGAAGAAATAAGAAACAGAATTAACGTTGTTCTTGAGCAGATCAGGCCTTACCTGCAAGCCGACGGAGGGGATCTTACCCTAGAAGAAATTACGGACGATATGGTTGTCAGGGTGAACCTGGTCGGCGCATGCGGATCATGCCCGATGAGGACCATGACCCTGAAGGCCGGAGTTGAGACGACATTGAAAAAGCAGGTTCCTGAAGTTAAGGCAGTTGAGGCTGTCTAGAGCTCACCACCCTTGATCATATTGTAAATCTTTGATTTACCTATATCCAGCTTCTTGGCAACCAGAACGACATTGTTGTTGTTCTTTTCCAGGTAGTGCCGGATGATCTTGGTTTCGTATTCCCTCAGGCTCATCTCCTGGGCAAACAGGTCGAGACCCGTATTGGTCGGACTGAACATCACATCATCCTCGTCGATGATCTGCTGGTTCGACATGACCACTGCCAGTTCCACAATGGCTTTCAGTTCCCTGACGTTGCCCGGGTAACGGTAAGTCAGCAGCTTATTTCTCGCTTTAGCAGAAAACTCTTTCTTAGGCAGGTTATTTTCCTTGCAAAAATCTTTCAGGAAATACTGGGCAAGAATGATGATATCGTTTTCACGCTCAGAAAGTGGCGGAAGGTTAATCGGCAAACCGAGGAGCCGGTAATAGAGGTCCTCGCGGAAACGGCCTTTCTTCACTTCTTCCTGAAGGTCCTTATTCGTGGCGGTGATGATCCTGACATCCACCTTCACAACATTGGTTCCGCCAACGCGGACAATTTCCCTTTCCTGGATTGCGCGTAAAATTTTCACCTGAAGGTCGAGCTCCATTTCGGCTATCTCATCGAAAAATATCGTACCGCCATTAGCTTCTTCAAATTTCCCGATATTCCTGCTATAGGCTCCTGTGAATGCGCCTTTCTCATGTCCGAAAAGTTCACTTTCGAGTAATTCCCGTGGTATGGCACCCATGTTTACGGCAACAAACGGCTTATCCTTTCGGATGGAATTGTAGTGTACCGTACGGGCAACCAATTCTTTTCCCGTTCCTGTTTCGCCGCGAATGGAAACGGTCATGTTTTGAACCTGGATGGCCTTTTCGATCAGGGAATAGACTTTTTTGAGCGATTTGCTTTCGCCGATGATAGCCTTGGAAAAATCGTATTTCTCGGAGATCTGTGTCTTAAGTTGATTGACCTGATTCCTGAGTTTTTGGGTAGTCTGAATATTATGGATCGTATTCAGCAGGCGTTCCTTGATGTTCTCGTCCTTGGTGATGTAATCGTAAGCCCCTTGCTTAAGGAGCTTAACAGCAGTTGAGATGTCCTCCTGGCCTGAGATCATTACCACATGAATGCCCGGATCATATTTCTTTACTTTTTCCATGATTTCGTGACCGTCCATATCCGGCAATCCGAAGTCAAGGGTCACGATATCAGGATTATCACCCAATTTGTTCAGGAAGCTTTTCCCGTTGTAGAAGGTCTCTACTTCAAAATCGGGATTGAGGCGCAGATGATGCTCAATCAGTTTATTGTAAAACTTATCATCTTCGACGACGAAAATTTTCATAGGCCCACGGCAGTAATTTAATGTGGTAATGGTCTAAGGATCTAAATTACTATTATTTTGATTAGATAAGGATTTTGTCGCGGTATAAAATAATTTTGCATTGTACAAGTTATGTAGAAGGATTAAACTGATATCAGAATATTGAATAAGTTGTTTCGTTTGGCTATCCCGATAATTCTCCTGGTTATCGGTTCCTGTACAACCAAGAAAAATACGGTTGTTACGCGGAGTTATCATAATCTTACCTCACATTATAACATTTTGTTTAATGCGGAAGAGTCATATAACCAGGGGATTAAAAAAGCGGAGGCCAGCTTTAAAGATGATTTTAACAGTCAGTTGCCGCTCTTTACCTACAGTTCCAAGGAAGCAGCCAGGATTGTGACTGCTGATATGGATAAAACCGTCAAGAAATGTTCCAAGGTGATCGGCATGCATTCGATCAAGGCCAAGCCAAAGCTGAAGAAGGGCAACCGGACTGAACGGGAAAAGGATTATTACCGCCGTACCGAGTATAATAAATGGATTGACGACGCCTTCCTGCTCATGGGCAAGGCTTACTTTTACAAGCGGGATTTTTTCCCTTGCATTGAGACATTGGATTACGTGCTCAGTCAGTTTCCGAATGACGGCCTGGCAGATGAAGCCAGTCTGTGGCTGGCTATGGCGCATCTGGAGCTTAAGCATTATCCGGAATCTCAGCAGATATTGAATCGGTTGCAGGCTGATCCCAAATTCGATCAGAAGCTGCGGCCTCAGTTGCAGGCTGTGTATGCCGACTGGTACCTTCGTCAGAGCGACATGGTAACAGCCATTCCGCTTCTTGAAAAATCAGCTGAGAAATTCCCCGATAAAAGTGAGCGAACAAGGATCAGTTTTGTGTTGGGGCAGGTTTATGAAAAAGAGAAAGACTCGGTGAACGCATCAAAATGGTATGCTGCTGTCAATGAGCTAAACCCGCCTTACGAAATGGCCTTCAATGCCCGGATTAGCATGGCTCGCCTGTACCAGGGAGGAGATCAGGGCGGCAACATTCGCAAGGAGCTGATGAAGATGCTCAAGGATGTCAAGAACGTTGATTACCTGGATCAGGTATATTACGCACTCGCCGAGCTTGAGATGAAAGAGGGCAAGCCCGAACAGGGAGTGCAATACTTCAAAAAATCCATCTGGAGCAATACCACCAACGCCTCGCAGAAAGCAATCTCATACCTGGCCCTGGCTACTTACTATTACGGGAAGAACGAATTCATACCGGCAGGCGCCTATTACGACAGCTGCAGCCTGAGCTTGCCGGAGACTTACCCTGAATACCAGAAACTTATCAAATTTGCTGGCAATGTTAAGTTGCTGTCGGATAACCTGGGAATTGCACAAAAGGAGGACAGCCTGCAAACCGTTGCCAAGATGGTTCCGGCCGACAGGGATAAGCTGATCAATGACCTGGTAGCAGAAGCACAGCGCAAGGAAGATGAGCGAAAAGCTGCCGAGGAAGAGGAACGGTTGAATATTCAATCCGGAAGGATGAGCGGGATGGGAACCATGACCGGGATGAACAACCGGGGAGCGTTGGGGCAGAACCGGCAAGGCGGCGCTGGACGAAACCCGAACAGCCAGATGGGCGGTTTCGGACTTGAACAGTCTGCTGATTTCGGTGGTGGCGGAAGTGCCAACATTACGGGTGCGAGCAACTGGTATTTTTATAACCCTGCTGCGATCAGTTTTGGAAGCATTGAATTCATTAAATTCTGGGGACGTCGTAAGCTGGAAGATAACTGGAGACGATCAAACAAGAAGGTAATTTCAGAAGCGGGTGATCTTACCGCTGAAGGTGAGACCGGTGAGATATCCACGCCGGCAGCCAGTACGAAAGCCAATACTTTTAAACCCAATCAGCGCGAATTCTACCTGAACGACCTGCCAATGAACGATACCCTCATGCGGGAGTCGAACATGCGGATAGCCCAGTCGCTGCTCAATGCAGGTAAGATTTTCAAGGACGAGCTCAACCGTCCGAATGATGCCATTTACTACCTCGACATGCTCAACCAGCGGTTTCCGGAGGACGAACGACTGCTTTTCTCTTATTACAATATCTATCAGATATATACCGCTATGAAAGCGGAAGCTGAGGTGAAAAAATACAAGGACCTGATCCTGAAGAAGTTCCCCGACAGCCGTTCTGCAAAAATCATCAGCAATCCTGATTATTTTAAAGAGCTTGATGATGAGAAAGCCAACGCGCTGAAATTCTATGAAAAGACCTACGAAGAATATAAGGGTAAAGCTTATAAAACTGTTCTGGAGAATTGTTCAAGGGCTGATACTGCCTTCAAGGTTAATCCGATACGGGATAAGTACGGTTTATTGAAGATCATGGCATTTGCCAAATTGAATCCGGCTGATACCGCCGGTCTGGTTAAATCGATCAACGACCTGCTGTTTAAATACCCTTCTAGCGAGGTGACGGATCCGGCTAAAAACCTGCTGAGCTATATTCAGAAAGGTCCGTCCAGCGCACCGGTCGGCAAGGGACAGAAGAAGGTGCAGATCGGGCAGGTTGATGCCGGAAAAGATAATGCCAACGTTGAATTTTTCAAGGATGACGCGGCAACGCATTTCTATGTCGTGATCCTCTCGGAGGCTGCTACCGATGTGGGAAAACTGAAGTTCAGAATCTCCAATTTCAATGTGGAGAAATTTGTTGAGGATTTCTTTGAGGTCTCGTCAACGATCTTCGATGCGGACATGCAGATTATTACTGTCAAGAATTTTACCAACAAGAAAGCCGGGATGGATTATTATCAGGCCATCCAGACCGATGCCAAAGTGTTTGAGGGGATGAAAGAGACGGATTACAGGCACTTTATCGTCTCAAAGGATAATTACACCCGATTGTACAAAAGCAAAAACGTTTTCCAGTATTCCCAGTTTTTCCGCGATAATTATCTGAAAGAATAATCTTATTACATGACCAAAACCCTTTCCATACTGTGGGCTGATGACGAAATCGACCTTCTGATGCCTCATATTCTTTTGCTTCAGGGCAAGGGCTTTGAGGTCATAACAGCCAATAACGGTGAAGATGCCATTGAGCGAGTTCAGGAACGTGAATTCGACCTGATCTTTCTCGACGAGAACATGCCGGGTCTGACAGGCCTTCAGGTGCTCAGCCGGATCAAGACCATCCGGCCTAATATCCCAGTTGTCATGATCACCAAGAGTGAGGAGGAGGATATCATGGATGAGGCTATCGGCTCAAAGATTGCCGATTACCTGATCAAGCCTGTCAATCCCAAGCAGGTTCTCCTGACAATCAAAAAATTTGTGGACACCAAGCGGCTGATCAGTGAAAAGACCACTTCAACTTACCAAACCGAGTTTGGCAAGATCGGTATGCAGATCAGTGAGAGCCTTTCCTGGGAGGACTGGATCCAGGTTTACAAGAAGCTTGTTTATTGGGAACTCGAGCTCAAGGGATCGGTGGAAACTCCGATGGACGAGGTTTTCCGCATGCAGAAAGCGGAGGCCAACCAGAATTTCATCCGTTTTATCAAGAAAAATTACGTTAGCTGGTTCTCGAAAGATGTTGGTCAGAGACCGATCCTGTCACCGGATATCATGAAGCACAAGGTGTTTCCGCTTTTTTCGAGGAATCAGCCTGTTGTGATGCTGGTGATTGACAATCTTCGTTACGATCAGTGGAAAGTTCTGGAGCCGGTGATATCCGAAAACTGGTCTGTTGAGCAGGATGACATCTATTTCAGTATCCTTCCAACTGCCACACAATATGCCAGGAACAGTATTTTTGCCGGGCTGATGCCGCTGGCCATTTCAAAAATGTATCCTGATATCTGGATGGAGGATTATGAGGAGGGCAGCAAGAATATGCATGAGGAGGAGCTTTTGCGCAACCTGATGCAACGGCTTAAACTGCCGCAAAAATTTATTTACGACAAGATAAGCACCAACAGGGCGGGGAAGAAGTGGGTGGAACACACGAATCAGCTGACTGACATGCCGCTTTCCGTTCTGGTTTATAATTTCGTGGATATGCTTTCTCATGCCAGGACAGAAACCAACATGATCAGGGAGCTCGCCAACGATGAAGCCTCTTACCGAACGCTGACCCATACCTGGTTTATTCATTCCCCTTTGTTGGAACTGCTTAGGGAGCTTGCAAAAAAGAAGGTAACAGTGGTCATTACGACCGATCACGGTACGAGTATGGTGGAAGATCCGATCAAGGTGGTCGGTGACAAGTTGACCACTACAAATCTTCGCTACAAACAAGGTAAAAACCTGAACTACAATCCAAAGGAAGTGTTCGAGATTACCCGTCCGGAGGAAATTCAGTTGCCCAAATCAAATGTGAGCAGCAGTTACATTTTTGCCACCGGTGCCGATTTTTTCGCTTATCCCAACAATTACAACCATTACGTAAAATATTACCGGAATACTTTCCAGCACGGCGGTGTCAGTCTCGAGGAGATGCTCGTTCCGTTCATCGTGCTTCAGCCCAAGTGATGATGTTATGAAAGAGTTGATTTTTCAAGCCAGGAAATTATCTGATCTTAACGGTATAGCCGGCAGCATGATCGATGCCTCCGGTAATGAAAGAATCATGGCTTTTTATGGAGATATGGGCGTCGGCAAGACTACGCTGATCAGGGCCATGTGCCACCAGCTGGGTGTACAGTCGGAAGTTACCAGCCCTACATTTGCCCTGGTGAATGAGTATCCTGCGGGAAGCGGGCTGGTATATCACTTTGATTTTTATCGGATTAACAAGGTCAGCGAAGCGTTGGATTTCGGCATTGAGGAGTATTTCGACAGCCAAGCCTGGTGCCTGATGGAGTGGCCCGGCAAAATCGAGGAATTGCTGCCTGAGAGGACTGTAAAGGTATTCCTCCAGGAGAAAACCGATGGCAGCCGGACGATCAGGATGGAAATTCCTGAATAATATACTTTCCACGTATATTTTGTAAATTGCTCTTCCTAACGGAGATGATTTGATATTATGGAAGAGACTGGAAAACCCTCATCTTTCTTTCAGCATGGCATGATGCCCAAGGAGGAGACCCTGGATCGCGAGAAAAAGGGCAAGCGTTTTGTGATCGGACTGCCGGGGGAGACGGATCCAATGGAAACACGCATCTCCATTACCCCGCAGGCAGTTCATCTTCTGGTTGAAAGCGGTCATCGCGTTTTGATTGAGCGCGGTGCCGGCAATGGGCCGAAGTTTTCGGATCATGATTATTCAGAGGCCGGTGGAGAGCTGGTGGACCATAAAGGGGCTATTTTCGAGGCCAACATCATACTTAAGGTTTCCCCGCTTACCAAATCGGAAATCGAGCTGCTCGGACCAGGCAAGACCCTCATTACCGGCTTGCAGCTGGCCACCCGCGACGAATCCTATTTTCAGGACCTGATCAGGCATAAAGTTACAGCCGTTGCTTTTGAGCTGATCCGCGACGAGGCCCAGGAAGTACCTGTTCTCCGCTCGATGTGCGAGATTGCGGGAACTGTGGCAGTAAATACAGGTGCAGGTCTTTTAGGAAGCGAGAGTAACGGCAAGGGCATATTGCTGGGCGGAATCACTGGCATCACGCCTGCCGAAGTGGTGATCCTGGGTGCTGGCACCGCCGCCGAGAACGCGGCCCGGACAGCCCTGGGCATGGGTGCCATCGTCAAGGTCTTCGACCGTTCAATCAATAATTTGCGATCACTTAAACACCACATAGGCCAGCAAATATTCACCTCGGTGATGCATCCGCCGGTGCTGAAAAAGGCGTTCGAGACGGCCGACTTGGTAATCAGTACTTTGCAGAGGCTTCATCAGGACTCGTTTTACCTCATTCCTGAGGATCTGGTCATGACCATGAAACCCGGCTCAGTCATCATTGATATCCATGTTGATCAGGGATCCAGCTTCGAAACGGGAATCTATACTTCACGCGAGCAGCCGATCTTCACCAGGCATGGTGTGGTGCACTATATGGTGCCGAACTTGCCGGCCAAGGTCGCACGGACTGCTTCCATCGCCCTCAGTAACGTGCTGATGCCCATCCTGCTGGACAAAGGCCGGTGCGGTGGCATCCTCCAGCTCATCAAAGATGACCTTGGAGTGAGACAGGGGGTATACATGTACAATGGAATATTGACTAATGAGTTGATAGGCAATCAGTTTGGAATTGCATCCAAGGATATCGACCTGTTGCTTTCAGCGTTTTAAAATACCGCCCGCACCTGAAGCTGTGCAGTATGGACGGCCTTTCCGCCATGCACTATTCTGCCTTCATACACGCCTTCCAGCACAAGGTTTTTCCCAAGCTTATACCGCACGGATAATTGGGCAACACCGTTGTTGCCATTGCCGAAACCCCGCAACATGGCGTATCCGGAGGGAGATTCGGCCAGACCATCGAATTTCACATTAACATATTGAACGGACAGACTGATCTGTCCCTTTTCCGGTATCTGAGCGGTAACTGTTGATTCGAGGCGGTTGGACAGCAGGTTTCCCCCATCCGATTTGTTCTTTTCGGAACGCAATTCCCAGTCGAGGCCAACCCTGAAAACGGACCCGGTCTGGCACTCGATTTTGAGGAGCTGCGACTGGCTGACAAGGATAAAGTTTCTTGCGGCAAAGAATTCTGACAAAGATTCCTTTCTCGACCAGTCGGATATGGAGTTTAGCTGCCATGACGGGTGAAAGCGGTACCTGAGCTGGATGGCATTCGACCAGGCCACCTGGCCGTCGGCACCATTGAGCAGGGTTGTGCGTGTGGTGAGTTTCTGGGTGATCAGTTCGGCATTGAATTTCTGTCCCGAGCGGTTGAAAGAAAGGGTATGGCGCAGCTGTGAGTTCAGGTTGATCAGGCGGCCATTAGCCGGATTATTGGTGAAGGGGTTGATCAGGAAAAGGTAATCGCCGCGCGGAGTTTTTTTATCGATCCGGTAAGCCAGCTGGCTGGTGAATTTTGATGCGAAACCTTTTTTTGGCTGGATGGTGAATACCTGGTTAAAACGGTTGACCAGGGTAGGCAGGAATTCCGTTCCCAAACGAAATACCCGTATGAAAGAAGCCTGATCTTTAAAAAATGCAGATTCAAATTCGTTTAATTCCTTGATGCCGTTGTTGTTGTAATCTTTCCAGGCATAATATCCCTGACCGGCAGCCACTTCCAGATAAGAATATTCAGGCTTGCGATCATATCCGGATCCCACCTCGAAGAATGTTTGTGATCGCAGCAGACCCTTCCAAGCCTGCCAGCGGTTGTCGATTCTGCCGGTCAACGTTTTACCGGTTTCACCGGTGGTGAGCGCACCGGAATCGGCCTCCAGGGCCCGGATGTGGATACCTGCGCGCAGGGGCATGGCAGGGTTCTTTGAGATATCAACCCAGGTTTCGGCATCCCACGCACGTGAGCCGTTTACCAATCGGTCCGCCAGTGGCAGCTTGTCGGTCCGCTCACTTATCCTGACCATCCATGGCTGGCGTCCATCTTTTTTTTGTGAAGCTTCGAGGCTGAATTCCTGAAATGCCTGGCTGTTCGTCAGCAGAGTATCGTTGCCCGATGTTTTCCAACGGTTATCCTCGGCATTCTCCGCAAGCTGAACATTCACCTTTCCCCAGTTTCGGCGGAATCGGAGATTATGCCTGAGGAAGGCAGTCTTACGGTATTCACCGTCTGAGAGCAGGTAACTGCCCGACCAGCTGGTCTCCCAGTTTTTGCCGCGCACACGGCCGTTGCTGAACTGCCGGAATCCCGAGTAACTGCTGCCCAGGTTGAGGTATTCAATCCGATAAGCTGCCTGCAGGCTGTCGGTTCCGGTCAGGCTGACTCCGGATTCTATAAGATTCTCCCTGCTGCCAACGCCGGTGGGGACAAGGTTCCAGTCACGCTCAAACTCAACCTCCCGGAACCGTTCAGCCGGATCGAAGTGGAGCCCGGTGAACCGGTGGTTAATATAAGAGTTGAGGACCAGGCTGCTGTCCGGTTTGAGCAGGTCCTTCCTGATCAGCCTGGTTTTTAGTCCCATACCCGTATTATCGTTATCATCCAGGGTGGAAAAAGTGTTGCGGTCGTTGCGGGTGAGCGACCATTCCATCTCCATCCGCATGCGGGAGCCCAGTGATTGCCTTGTTCCTGCAGATATTACCTGCTTGGATTGGGGCATAACCAGTCGGGTGACCGGCTCATAACTCCCGCTACGGACGCCGTTTGTGGGGGCGATCCAGCGGAATACCCTGCCGTTTGCGGTCGACTGGGCCGGTTCGTAATTGCCGTTGCCGGCGCCGACAAAAGAAAAACCCGCTTCGTATTTTGCACTGTCGGTGTTAAAACTCTGTATCAGGATACTGTCGTACCTGACCCCGAGCACAACAGTATCGGCCAACTTGTAAAATACCCGGTCGCTGCGGAACATCGATTCCCGGATGGCACTTACCTGTGCCTGGCTGGAATTGTCGCCAATGGTTGACAGGAGAAGCTTGTTCCCATCGGTGAGATCCTGCAGCAATGGCTGGTTTTTTGCATCGTTCTCCGAGAACAGATTCAGGTACCAGGTGCCGTTTTTTGTGTTCCAGGCGGTCTCGTTATACAGGAGAAACCGGGAGTAGCTTCGTTCGGTATATTCAAACTCAGCCACGATCCTTTTATCCTTGGTGATCAGGTTTTTCGGGGTAAAACGGATTTCCGCCGTATTGTAATCGATGGTATAATCAGATTCTTCCCCGCGGATCAGCGGCTGTCCGTCGATGTATACCTTTTCGCTGCCTGCGATGATCTGAATGTATGTCTCGCCGGTTGCACCCGTGAGCAGGTAAGGTCCCTGGTTACCCTCACTTCCCTGGATATGGTTACGGGCATATTTCCCCTTGACCACCGCCGCTCCGGTGCTGGTTCGAAAAGTTGAATTGCCTGATTTTACAGGTGTTTCAACCGTGAATCGGGCCCCCTGCACGCGTTTGTTCATTTGGAGAAAGTACCCGGTAGCCGGCCGCAAATCAAAGTCGCCCGCCAGAATCTCATTTTTCTGACTGTATATCCGCATAAACACCCGGTCGAACTCCTGGATTTGCTGCGTGTTGCCATCGGGCTGGATGGGCATGTTGGCATCGGTGAGGGTGGCCTCTATGCGGTAATCCTTGTTCAGCTTGCCTTCCAGTTGCAGGTTCAGATTGGAGGTCAGCGATGCGTTGCGGGTATTCCCCATGGCTACCCCGCGCGACAGGCTGCCGCTGCTGCGGAGGGAGCCTTCTCCAAGCCTGTCGTTCTGTTCGCCGGTGAGCAATCCCGCGACCGGCTTGTATATTGGTGGATTTATCCGGTTGAAATCGGGACTCTTATGCTGATAGGTTTTGTTCAGGGAGAAGGGGTAAACTTCGTAGGACAGAAGAAGGGTATCGGGTATCGGGTGTCGGGTATCAGTCCCCGCTTTCGCGGGGATGACAGAAAAGGGGTTAATAGGTTGGGGAGTTGGGTGGAGGATCAGGAGCGATTTTACCCAATCGATGGTGTAAAGGCTGTCCGGCAGAATCTTGCCCTGTCGGTATATTTTCCAGGAATTGGGCACCAGGGAGAGGGTGTCTATTTTCAGGGTGTCCGAGGTGATGGCAATTTTAGCGGTCCGGTGAGATTGGGCCTCCAGGGCATAGGGCAAAAGGCAAAGGGCAAAAATCAGAAATAAGCTCTTTAGGGCATAAGGCGCAGGAGGTGATATTTTGGAGCAGACGGCCATGAATCAAAAGTATGCAAAAAGAAAAAAGGGATAAGAACCGAGGTTCCCATCCCTTTTAAACGTGGGATTTTGATTTTCCTTATGCGGTTACCATTTCGGTATTTCGCGGCCGGGGGTCCAGGGGTATCCCAGTTTGTCGAATTCT
>CAYHCO010000006.1:27773-33564 GCA_964355105.1 uncultured Porphyromonadaceae bacterium | reverse complement strand
CCATTTCGGTATTTCGCGGCCGGGGGTCCAGGGGTATCCCAGTTTGTCGAATTCTTTTTTCAGATTTTCCACTGCCTGTTTCATCTGCTGAACCTGCGGAAGGACTTTAGTCATTTCGCCGGCAACGATATCATACTGTTCAACAGCACTTTCCGGAACATCCTGGTTTGCGCTGATGTACCTGGCGCTGCCCAGACGGGAGTTCAGGCCGGGTTCAGCTGCATCCTGCAGGCGGCTGATGATCGGGTTTCCATTGAAAAGGATACCCAGATCTTTCAGTTGTGTTTCGAGAGCCTTAAGCTGCTTCATCAGTTCGTCAGGACCTCCATAGGTAAAAACAAGCTGTTTGCCGTACTGAACGTTACTGGAAATAGTCTCCATCTCCGACTGCGTGGCCGTCATGGTGTTACCCAGTTTGCTGGCTTTTTCGATGAAAGCAATGACAGAGGCACGGTCTTTCGCCGGGAGAGTGAAATTGTTGATCAGGCGAACGGAGAACGGCTCCGGTCCGGCGAGCTGCGTTACGGTGCCACCCACGTTGCGTGCCAGCTCAACGGTATATTTTCCCGGAAGGGCCGTTGCAGGTGCCGGAGGGGTGCTCATCGCACTGGCTTTGCCGCCCGGATTGACCAGCCCTTTTATTTCCTGGTCATAATCCCAGGTAATTTTCGATATGCCGGTTGTTTGTCCGGTTTTAATCACTTTCACCACTTTGCCGTTGGCATCCTTGATGGTGAAAAACAGGAATGGTGCCTGCTCCTCTTCCTCAGCGCGAAGATCAGCGTAGGTCGGATAGGGGGGATTGGTACCGTCCTTGCGTGCTTTAGCCTGGCCTTCCTTGCGGATCTGCTTGAGGGTCTTAACGTTATCCTTTACATAATAAGTAAAAGTGACTCCGTAAGCAGGGTTGGGTGCGCTGAAATAGGCATGACCCTGGCCGTATTTCCCGCCGGTCTGGCTGAACATGATGCCTTCCTTGATCGGATAGATGGCTGCATCCTTGTCGAGATCGGTCGGAACGAAATTCCTCAGCAGGGTATAGTCGTCGAGGATGAAAAATCCTCGGCCGAAGCTGGCCAGGACCAGATCGTTCTCACGCTCCTGGATGGCGATATCATATACGCAGGTGGTGGGCAGGCCGGTCTTCAGCTGAATCCATTTCTCGCCGCCATTGAGGGAGATCCAGAATCCAAATTCAGTACCCACGAAAAGCAGGTCCTTCTTGACTGCATCCTGCTGGATAGCATGAACCATTCCGTTTTCAGGCAGGTTGGCAGATAAGGATTTCCAGGTTTTGCCCTGATCGGTACTCTTGAACAGGTAGGGTTTGAAATCGGCACGCTTAACATTGTTAAAGCTTACGTACAGTGTGTTAGGATCAAACCTGTCGGCCAGGATATAACTTACATAGGTCATTTCCGGAACGCCGGGAATATTCTCGATCTTCGTCCAGTTAGCCCCATCATCGGTGGTGATCTGTATCAAACCGTCATCGGTGCCGACATACAGGGTTCCCGGCTTGATAGGTGATTCGGCCAGTGCAACGATATTTCCCCAGACTGAGGTGGAATTGTTTTTCGCCACTGCATCGATATTCTGGACCACTCCCATAACAGGAAGCTTATTGCGGTCCATCTGACGGGAAAGGTCGGGGGAGATTACCGACCATTTATTGCCGTAGTTTGTTGATTTGAAGACCTTGTTGGCAGCGAAATAGAGCGTCTTATGGTCATATTTTGATATCAGGATAGGAGAATTCCAGTTCCAGCGGTAAGCTTCGCCGAGCCTTTCCTGTGGCTGGATGCCAACAGCTTCACCGCTCTTGCGGTCGTAGCGGACGAGTCCGCCGAACTGTGATTCGGAGTAAACGATATCCGGGTTAGTCGGATCCACCTGTTGGAAGAATCCGTCGCCCCCGCAGGTTACCCACCAATCATCGTTCACGACACCGATATTGCGGGTGCTGCGTGAGGGTCCGCCGAATGAATTATTGTCCTGGGTACCTCCATATACATTATAGAAAGGAGTATCGTAATCGATGGCAACCCGGTAAAACTGGGTCACCGGCAGGTTCGATTTGAACGTCCAGGTTTCGGCCCGGTCGAATGATTCATATACTCCACCGTCGCTGCCGATGATATAATGGTTCTTGTCGCGCGGGTCCATCCAGAAGCAGTGGTTGTCCACATGCTTGAGGTTTTCGCCCAATGCACGCCAGGTGCGTCCTGCATCGTCGGTAACCTGAGTTGCCGTTTCCATAGCGTAAACGCGGTCCACATCCCACAGGTCGCAGTAGATGCGGTTGTAGTACTGACCGACTCCCGACTGGTGGTCGCTCATTTTTTCCCAGGAAACGCCACAGTTGGTAGTGCGGAAAATGCCCCCTGCAGATTCGGCGGCTTCCACCACAGCATAAACCACATCAGGATTTACCGGGGAGATTGCCAGGCCGATACGGCCGAGATCGCCGCCGGGAAGTCCGTCGTTAATCTTATTGAAAGTCTTGCCGGCATCTGTGGACTTGTAAATGGCCGCTTCAGGACCTCCGTCAACCAGCGTCCACACATGACGGCGGCGCTGATAGGAGGTGCAATAGATGATATCCGGGTTCCGGGGATCCAGTTCGAGATCCGAGACGCCGGTGTTTTCGCTTATATTCAGGATTTTGTTCCAGGTGGTTCCGCCATCGGTGGTCTTGTACAGGCCGCGATCTCCGCCGGGACCCCAGAGTGGTCCCTGACATGCAACGTAAACCACGTCAGAATTTCTGGGATCGATACGGATGCGCCCGATATGTTCCGATTTGCCGAGGCCCATATTCTTGAAAGAGCCCCCGCCATCAATCGATTTGTAAACGCCATCGCCGTATCCGATAGCCCTTTGTGAATTATATTCACCGGATCCTACCCAAACGATGAGCGGATTATTCTGGTCAACCACAACCGGTCCGACCGACCATGAGCCCGCATTATCAAAAACGGGTTTCCATGTGGTGCCGTTATTGGAGGTTTTCCAGACACCTCCGGCGGCAACACTCACGTAATACTCGCTGAAATTTCTGGGATTCACCGCGATATCGGCGATCCTTCCTGAGGTGAATGCCGGTCCTATACTGCGGAATTTCAGTGCATTGAATGTTGAGGAAGACACCGGGTCTTTTTTGGGCTCCTCCTTCACGGTTTTTTTATCGGCCCCCTGGGCAAAACCGAACATCAGGCAAAAGATGAGCAGTGTCATCAGGCCTTTGAGCATGTTTGATAATTTAATCATTTTCGAAACGTTGTTAATTTTTGATTCTGCAAGGTACAATTCTCCTAAAGATCGCGCGGTGCGGGCCGGTTAAAAAATGTTAATGAGCGATTACGTATATTTACCAACTGAAAAAATCATTTGACATGGCAAAGAAATTCCTTGCCCTTGCTTTCCTCTTCTTTCCGATTCTCGTTTCCGCCCAGAGCGTCAGGGATTCAGCCATCCAGCTCGGGATGTTCTCCTTCCACGCAAGCAGTCACTTGCCTGCCGGTGACATTTCAAAACGATATGGTATCAACTACGGAGTTGGCGGTTCCTATTGGTTAAAGACACGGACAAACTGGGTGTTTTCGGCTGATTTTACTTTTATGTTCGGCGAGAATTTCAAGGAGGAAAGTGTTTTCAACGGACTGCTCGATCATCAGGGATTTTTTATTACCACCAATGGTTCCCAGATGTATCCAACCATCAGCGAGCGAGGATTTTATGGAGGCCTGCGGCTTGGCAAGATATTCCCTGTTTTTGGTCCGAACCCAAATTCAGGACTCATGGTTTCGGCCTCGGCCGGACTGCTTCAATACCAGTCTTTTTTCCGGCTCGAGGAGAACAGCATCCCGGTATTGGCCGGCGATTATGCCAAGTTGCTGGACCACCTGACCAATGGATTTGCCTTGAACCAATTTATCGGCTATTTGCATCTGGATAACAGTCAGCCGATAAATTTTTACGCGGGATTTGAATTTCACCAGGCCTGGACTATGGGCCGCCGCGACTGGCTATATGATCTGAAAGGGCCCGAGACGGGTCTGCGCCATGATTTTCTTTTCGGAATCCGTGTCGGCTGGATCTTTCCGGTTGGCAAGAAAAACACCGGTACCTATACCTATTTTTAATACGTGCTGCTGATTTATCAGATCGGGATCAGAATTTATTACCTGATCATCCTGATGGCGTCGCCATTTTCCCGGAGAGCTTCCGCATGGATTTCCGGCAGGAGAAAAAATAAATCCCTCATTTCCATGTACTCGGCCGATAAGGAACGCCGTACGCTCTGGATGCATGTTTCGTCGCTGGGCGAGTTTGAGCAGGGCCGGCCGATTATTGAGCTTTGGAAGGAGCAGTTCCCGGACGACCGGATCATGCTCAGCTTTTACAGTCCGTCGGGATTTAATATCCGAAAGAATTACCCGCTTGCCGACCTGGTCTTTTATCTTCCTCTGGATACAAAAAAAAACATGAACAGGTTGCTGGACCAGATCAAGCCTGACCTTTTCGTGTTGGTGAAATATGATTTCTGGCCAAATCTGCTGCGCGCATTGCATAAGCGCAAGATTCCTTCCTACCTGATATCTGCCCGTTTTCGACCGAATCAGTACTTCTTCAGGTTCTGGGGCAGCGCCTTTCTAAGGCAGTTGAAAGTGTTCCGCTGGATTTTCGTTCAGGATGAGGAATCGAAGAAACTGCTTGAGGAACATCATTTTGACAGAGTTGTGGTTGCAGGGGATACGCGGGTGGATGCGGTGATGCAGGAGGGCAGAAAGGAAAGGAATAAGGCAATAGGGCAGAAGGGGGTGGTTATTGGGGGGAGTACGTGGCAGGCGGAGGAGAAGATGCTGGCTGAATTGTGGAAATCTGATGAGTTCAAAGATCTGCGGAAGGATTGGCAGTTGGTGATTGCACCTCATGACATCTCGGAGGCGCATTTAGCCGCCATTAAAAATCTTTTCGGGAAGGAGATGGTGCGCTTAAGCCGGTGCGAGGAACGCATGCCTCAGGTCTTGAATCAGCATTCTATTATTCTTATTGATTCTATAGGTCTTCTGTCTTCTTTATATGAATCGGCCGATATCGCAATTATTGGTGGCGGATTCGGGAAAGGAATTCATAATATCCTGGAACCGGCGGCGTTTGGATTGTCGGTTGTGTTTGGCCCGAAATGGACAAAATTCAGGGAAGCCGGTAGTCTGATCGAGGCTGGGGCTGCTTTTCCGGTTAATGATCAGGAGAGTTTTTCATCGACGATAAAAAAGCTATGTTCCGATCCTCTTTTACGCTCCCGATCAGGTGATCTGGCACTCAAATACATGAAAAGTCAGATGGGGTCTAGTTATCTAATTAACAGCTATTTATTGGGAAAACATTGAACAATACCTGTTAATAAATGGATATGAACAGGACAAACCATTGGTTACCAATAATCTTAAGACCACATCCTCCCATTTGTTAGTAAAATTGATTTTTTGGTTTGCCCGGTCCGAGTAAATTTGATATCAGGGCGGAAGGCCCCCTATTATTAAACCCCTTTGTCTAACTCATTGATAAACAACCGTTTTCAGTGCCATGTATATAGAAGAAATGTCAGTCAGAACAGAAATTGGTCGCAAGACTAACAGTTTGGAGGAAGCGGTAGAAGCTTCGCGCAAGTATTTTAAAGGCGACGAGCTTGCTGCCACGGTGTGGGTGAACAAATATGCGCTGAAAGACTCAGCCGGGAATATCTACGAATTGTCCCCTGATGACATGCACCGGAGGATGGCTC
>CAYHCO010000006.1:14469-27673 GCA_964355105.1 uncultured Porphyromonadaceae bacterium | reverse complement strand
TCAGCCGGGAATATCTACGAATTGTCCCCTGATGACATGCACCGGAGGATGGCTCATGAGATAGCCAGGATCGAGAAGCGGTATCCCAACCCGATGACGGAGGACGAACTATATCAGCTACTGAAGGATTTTACCTATATCATTCCGCAGGGCGGACCTATGACCGGTATCGGCAATCCATTCCAGATATCTTCCTTATCCAACTGTTTTGTGATCGGAAACGAAGGATCATCGGATTCCTATGGCGGCATCATGAAGATTGACCAGGAGCAGGTACAGCTGATGAAACGCCGCGGTGGCGTTGGTCACGACCTGAGCCATATCCGTCCAACGATGAGCCCGGTTATGAACTCTGCACTGACTTCCACGGGAGTGGTTCCATTTATGGAGCGCTATTCCAATTCCACCCGTGAAGTAGCCCAGGATGGTCGTCGCGGCGCACTTATGCTGAGTATTTCGATTAAGCATCCTGATTCAGAGAATTTTATCGATGCAAAAACGGAAAAGGGTAAAGTTACCGGTGCCAACGTATCGGTTAAGATCACCGATGAATTCATGCAGGCGGTGATCAACGGTGATCAGTTCAAGCAGCAATTTCCGATCAATTCTGATAAACCAACTCACCTTAAAGAGATAGATGCCAGGAAGTTATGGGAAAAAATCATTCATAACGCATGGAAATCAGCCGAGCCGGGAGTATTGTTCTGGGATACGGTGATCAGGGAATCCATTCCTGATTGTTATGCTGATCTGGGTTTCCAGACGGTATCCACGAATCCCTGCGGTGAGATACCCCTCTGCCCGTATGATTCCTGCCGTCTGATCGCCATCAATCTTTATTCCTATGTTGATCATCCGTTTACACCGGAAGCCCGTTTCGATTTCGACAAGTTCAAGAAACATGTGCATTATGCTCAGCGCATGATGGATGACATCATTGATCTTGAAGTTGAGAAGATCGAAGGAATCATCGGGAAGATCAATAATGACCCGGAAGATTACGAACTGAAGCGAGTTGAGATCAAACTCTGGGAAAATATCAGGAAGAAAACAGAAATGGGACGTCGCACAGGCATTGGCATTACCGCTGAAGGTGACATGCTGGCTGCACTGAACCTTACTTACGGCAGTGACATCGCCATTGATTTTGCCACCGAAGTTCAGAAATGCCTGGCAGTGGAAGCCTACCGCTCATCAGTGAGCATGGCCCGTGAGCGCGGCGCATTCCCGATGTACGATACCCAACGCGAGAAAAACAATCCGTTCATACAGAGAATTAAGGAAGCCGATCCGGGTTTATATGAAGAGATGACTGTTGCCGGTCGCCGTAATCTTGCGCTTCTGACTATCGCCCCGACAGGTACTACGAGCCTTATGTCGCAGACCACCAGCGGTATAGAGCCAGTTTTCCTTCCCGTATACCGTCGCCGCAGAAAAGTTAACCCGAACGACCCGGAATGCAAGGTGTCGTTTGTGGATGAGGTGGGCGATTCGTGGGAAGAATACAACGTTTTTCATCACAAGTTCATGGATTGGCTGACTATCAACGGATATGATACCACCCATGTACGGACATACAGTTCCGAGCAGATTGATGAGCTGGTAAAAAAATCGCCGTATTACAAATCCACGTCGGCCGATATCGACTGGGTAGCCAAGGTGCGCATGCAGGGTGCCGTTCAGAAGTGGGTCGACCATTCCATTTCGGTTACCGTTAACCTCCCGAACGATATAGCTGAAAGCACGGTTGCCGATGTGTACCGGACCGCCTGGGAGCATGGTTGCAAGGGTGTTACAGTGTACCGCGAAGGTTCACGCGATGGCGTTTTGATCAGTCACAGTAAAGAGAAAGAAGGCGGTAAGGAAGAGCACACTCTCAAGCACGAAGGGCACAAGCGTCCGCAGGTACTTGAAGCTGAGCTCCTCAGGTTCAAGAATGAAGATCAGGACTGGATCGCCTTTGTCGGGATGCTCAACGGTTTGCCGTATGAGATCTTTACGGGCCGGGCCGAAGAAGATACGCTGGTTATTCCTAAGTCGATCACTCACGGGCAGATCATCAAGGTTAAAACCGCCGAGGGTGCGCGTTACGATTTCCATTACACCGATAAATACGGCAACCCCTGCACGGTAGGCGGCTTGTCATACATGTTCGACAAAGAATTCTGGAATTACGCCAAACTGATCTCAGGCGTATTGCGCCACGGCATGCCGATCCCCTATGTGGTAACACTGGTATCGTCGCTGAGCCTCGACAATGAAAATATCAACTCGTGGAAAGCCGGTGTTGCAAGGGCATTAAAGCAGTTTATCCCTAACGGCACGAAAGCCTCCAAGGGTGAACATTGCGAAGAGTGCGACGGTGACGATCTGATTTATCAGGAAGGATGCCTGATCTGCACGAGCTGCGGACATTCGAAGTGCGGCTGAAAATAGGGCAGGAAGGCAGGAGGGCAAGAGGGCAGAAAGGAAAGTTTTAAGGCTTAAGAGCCAAGGAGTATAATGATTAGCCCCGGTTTAAAGACCGGGGTTTTATTATGAAGAAGAAGAGCCGGTTCAGGGTACTGGTTTGCTTGCCTTTCACATTCAAGACCATCTTTGAAACTTTTTCTCCACAAAGGGCACTATCTTTCAGTAACCAATAGTCGCAATTGATTCCAAACAAACAAGAGGTGTTCATGGAGATGTACACTCCGTGTCACCAGGCGTTCCAGGGGTATTGTCGCGGTTTGACTAGCAGCCGCGAAGATGCCCGGGACCTGGCAGGCCAAGCTGTACTGATTGTCTTTGAAAATCTGGAAAAACTCCGTAAGAAAGATTCCTTCAAAGCCTATCTGTTCGGTGTGGCCCGGAGGTTGCGGCTTCATCAGTACCGGAGGGAGAAATTCCGGGGTACGTATGATGAGAAGGTAGCGGAATTGCTGCCCGATCACCAGTCGCCGCCGGATATCGACCATGATGTGGAGGTTTTGTACAGCCTCCTTGGCAAACTGCCTCCCAAACAGCGGGAATGTGTTGTGTTGTTTGAACTCTCAGGCTTTTCGCTTGAGGAGATCAGACAGCTGCAGGGCGGAACACTGTCGGGAGTAAAATCGAGATTAACGAGAGGACGGGAGCAACTGCGACGTTGGATACTACCGTCGGAAGTCACAAGGCAGGGCAGTATTAATAGCCCCGGGTTTCAACCCGGGGGGGAGGGACGCCAATGAAAACAAATAGAGATTTATCTGAAATGTTTGAAAAGGCGCGATTGGAAGCAAGCAAGATTCCGGTAAGCGAGGTGAAATCGCTGGTGGGATCGGGCAGAACATCGCCTCTGGCTGCCAAAAGCTCGTTCGGGCCCCGACGGATCACACGATTGTTTAATCCGTTAAAAATTGTAATCATGATCACACCAATTATCATTATAACATCGGCACTGTTGATCTGGAACCCTGTCATCCATATAAATAAAAAGCACGCTCAACCTTTGGCAATAAGCCAGGGAGCAGAGGAGGTCAGGAGGTTAGGAGTTGAAGAGCCAAAAAGGTCAGGAGTTGAGGAGGCTAATAGCTTAAAATACGGGAGCAAAATTGAAGACCCGAAGAGTATTGGGATGCCGGTTTTAACAGCCCGGCAAGCGATGAATCCGATTATCAGGGACACTCAACTGAAAGGGGTATTTCTGGATTTAACTAAAGAGGAATTGACCCGGCTGGGATTTATGTTCGATGAGGAGGGATATTATTATCTGAATAAATTGCCTGATGGTACCCGGATGAACTGCTGGAGCTGGCATACCACTAAGGATAAATCAGCAACTATTCCAATGGGTCTGCTCGGGAACGCGGAGGTTAAATCTGGTCGCGGATCGGTAGGCTGGGGCAGTGGAAGCTGGGTGAATAAAGAAAACAAATCGCCATTGCATGATTTTGATTTCTATCCGGTTATCACAACCGATCTGAACCTGGAAAATGTTAATCCGATTGATCAGGTTGCTGCTCAGGCAAAGGATTATTTCAGACTGATGAAGGATACGCTGGTGCCGGTATTGTTCAGTCGCAGGAAATTAGGAGGCTACAATACGGAGGATAAGCTGATCTGGTTCAAGGTTTCCGATCAGTTTTTCGATTTGCTGAAGACCGAGCAATCGGAGAAAGCAAAGGATAACTATAAAATTGCCAAAGTCCTTATTCAACAAAGAACTCCGGCTGATAAGGTGTTTTTAGAATATGTCGATTACAACTTGCAACCTTTCACGGTTAAACTAAAGCCAGAGGTTTTGGAGTGTTTCGGACTTGTATTGTCGAAAGACAGGGTGGATTATAAGTTTACCTATTATGGAGTAGAGATGAGATGGTGGGTGGATCAATCCGGAATCGGAGTAAATTATTATTCGGTAAAAGGTACGGGTAGTGACGAAATGATCTTTAAGGTCGATGAAGGGTTTCCATTAATCCTTAAAGATGGCACCAAGGCTCCGGATGGGAGGGATAATATGGGTAAGAGTCCTGGGATTTTTGCGATTTCCAATAAATTCAAGGGTAACACGGTTGGGCTGGGTGATTATGTGAGTGATCTTGATCTTATGGTTCCGGTTCAAATTGATGATCCCGAAGCATCCGGATTTTTACAGGAACTGATTATCTGGATATACCCGAATGAGCAATTCTTCAGCTGCTTACCTTCTGATATGGCGGACCAGATGCGGAAAGAATTCAATTATCAGGTAAAGCGACTTTATCCGAATTTTGTTCCAGGGATGGGCGGAAGTATCGGAATTAAGGGTGGTGGGCTGGCGAAGGATACCTTAAGGATGGGCGGCAGCATTGGTATAGGCGGAGGAGATCTGAAAAAAACAACAGAAGCTGAGAATGTAGAGCCGGTACCGTGCGTTTACTTTACCAATCTTTGCGAATCCTTACCCGGACTGGATTACGTGAATTTATATCCGAATCCGGCAGCTGATAAGTTGAATGTCGACCTGGTTTTGCAAAAGGCAAAGAATATCCGGTTCAGGGTATTTGATATGGGCGGCCGGGTGATATCGGATGAAGGAAAACCTCAGATATACCAGGAGGGCGGGCAGTTCAAACACACCCTCGATGTTTCCAAACTTCAGAATGGACTATACCTATTGATGTTGACCGATGACGAGGGGGCGAAGGTGACCAGGAGGTTTGTGAAAAACTAGGAACAGTCTTCATTTGGTACTTGGCAGTCCTCTGCCTTATGTTTCCAGTATTACCATTGCATTTGCCCAATCCTTGACGTGGGAAATGGATACATGGATTTTTACGATTCCTTTCTGATTGGCTACTTCTTTTGCTTTGCCGCTTAGGCGGATTTCCGGTTTACCAAGCTCGACATGGTAAACTTCTATCTGATTAAATCCAATTCCGCTGGTAAATCCGGTGCCAAGCGCCTTCACAAATGCTTCCTTGGCGGAGAACCGTGCTGCGTAGAACGGTGCCGGATCGCGGAAGGAATCGCTGTACGCAATTTCCTGATCCGTGAATACCCGCTTCTTGAATGCATCACCTTTGGATGTGAATCCCCGGATGCGTTCTACCTCTATTATGTCAGTGCCGATGCCGTAAATCATGGGGGCAAATATAGGGCAAGAGGGCAATAAGGCAAGAGGGCAGGATGTAAAGTTTTAAATAATTAGGAAATAAGGTGTTACCAACTTTGGATTGATAAAATGCTAAGCCACTTAAAAAACGCATAACACCCTTATAATCTACAGCTTACTTCCTTAATCCTTTCCTTCTTGCCCTCCTGCCCCCGGATCAAGTCCGGGGCAGGCTTTCTGCCCTCTTGCCCTAATCAGTTTTAGAAATCAAAAAGATCGCCGAGCAGGCCTTTCTTTTTCTTCCGGCCATACTGATCAAACCCGTGGGAGCCATGATCATCGTGATCATCATGACGTTTTCCATAATATTCGTTTGGCCGGGCTCCTTCAGAATAGCCTTGGTTCGGTTGAGGAGGGTAGGGCTGGTTGGAACGATCGATGATCTTTTCGAGTTCGCCCCGGTCAAGCCAGATGCCGCGGCATTTGGGACAGTAATCGATTTCTATGCCCTGCTTGTCGGACATAGCGAGCGGAATGTTGCAAATTGGACAATCCATAATGGTTTTTTAAAATTTATTTTATTGCCCGTACTTGTCGATGATCTGCTGCTTGGTCAGGCCAAGGATTCCGTATTTGGCGCCAACTTTCCTGAAGGCATCGAGTGCCTTGTCGAGGTGGTGGATTTCGTGACCGGCAGATATCTGGGTGCGGATACGTGCTTGTCCGTTAGGCACTACCGGAAAGAAGAATCCGACAGCATAAACCCCTTCGGCGAACAGGTCCCTGGATACATCCTGGGCCAGTTTGGCATTGAAAAGCATTACGGGAACGATCGGTGAATCGCCTTCCTTAAGCACAAATCCTGCTTCGGTGAGTCCTTTGCGCCAGTAGGCAGCATTGCGCTCCAGCTTATCGCGGCGTTCTGTGGATTCACTGAGGATATCGAGGACCTTTAAAACACCGGCCACCACTACCGGAGCAATGGTGTTGGAGAAGAGGTACGGACGGGCTTTCTGACGGCACATGGCAACTATTTCCTTGCGGCCGCTGACGCATCCGCCGGATGCACCGCCGAGGGCTTTACCAAAGGTGGTGGTGATGATATCCACTTTACCCATCATATTGTAATGTTCGTGGGTGCCGCGACCGGTTTTCCCGATGAATCCGGAGGAGTGTGATTCATCGATCAGCAGCATGGCATCGTATTTTTCGCAAAGCGCAACGAGCTCATCCACCTTGGCCATATCGCCATCCATGGAATACACACCGTCGTTAACGACGAGTTTAATGCGCTTGTCGGCATGGAGCTGGAGCTTTTCTTCCAGATGTTCCATGTTGGAGTGCTTGAAGGTGTCATGCATGGCTGAGCACAGACGGATGCCATCGACCAGTGACGCGTGAACGAGGCGGTCAGAGATGATGACGTCTTCCTGAGTCAGGATGGCTTCGAAAACACCGGCATTAGCGTCCATGCAGGACGGGAACAGGATGGTATCCTCGGTCCCGAGAAATTCGGTCATCCGGGCTTCGAGCTCGCGGTGAATATCCTGCGTGCCGCAAATGAACCTCACGGACGACATGCCGTATCCGCGTGAATCGAGGCCTTCATGAGCAGCCTTGATGACTGCGGGATGGCTGGAGAGTCCGAGGTAGTTGTTGGCACAGATGTTAATGACTTTTTTTGCCTCCGAACCGGCCGGGAATTCCACTTCAATATCCGCAGCCTGAGGCGAATGGATGAACCGCTCCTGCTTGTAAAGCCCAGCCTGGGCTATGGCTTCAAGCTGATCGCGATAGATTTTTTTGGTTTGTTCAGAATAACTCATATGTTGATTGTTGGTAGGTGTCTGAGAGTAGAATAAGGCAGAGGGCAGGCCCTCTGCCTTTTGCCCTATAGATATTCCTGTACCAGGTTGGCAATTTTGGTGACGTTGTCGAAAGCTTCCGGGGTGGCACGCTCGTCGGGAATTGAGATCTTGTATTTAACCTCGAGAAACCGCTTGAGTGAAACCATGGAGAAGGAATCAACGAGCCCACCGGAAATCAGCGGGGTGTCAAAAGTTACATCATCTTCATCCTCAGCATATTCATTGACTACATACTTAAGGATTTCGGCTTTCATTTCATTAATGTCTGGCATAGTACTTTGTTTTAAAATTTGTAGCGTTTTTTAGAGCTGACAGCTTTTCCTAAAGCTGTCAGCTTAGTCATTTTCAAGAGTTGAGATGTCACCGATTTCTTCGCCCCATTCCTTGGCGTGAAGGACGCGGCGCATGATTTTGCCGCTGCGGGTTTTAGGCAACAGGTCGATATATTCGATCTCCTGCGGCATTGCCAGAGGCGACAATTTCTTGCGGATGAAGTTCATGATCTCCAATTCCAGTTCCTGGCTCGCGACAAAACCCGGTTTCAGGGTGACGAACGCTTTCACCACTTCCATGTTGATGTCGTCGGGCTTGGAGACCACTGCTGATTCGGCTACAGCCTCATGTTCAAGAAGGGCGGATTCCACTTCGAACGGGCTGACCAGGTGCCCGCCGGTATTGATCACATCATCATCACGGCCGATAAACCAGAAATATCCGTCTTTATCAATGGTTGAGCGGTCGCCGGTGATATACCAATCATTCTTGAATTTCTTTTGGAATGTCTCGTCATTGTTCCAATACGTCCGCATGCGTGCAGGCCAGTCGAACCGGAAAGCTATCAGTCCGGGTTTATTGGTCTCATGAATGGTTTCAAAAGTATCGGGATCCAGCAGAGCACAGGTCAGCCCGGGGAAGGCCTTACCCATGGATCCGGGCCTGATCTTCATTCCTGGATAGTTGGTGATCATCATCGATCCGGTTTCTGTTTGCCAGTAGGTATCGTGGAACGGTAGGCCGAATACTTTCTGCGACCATACAACGGCTTCAGCATTAAGCGGTTCACCTACGCTGGCAAGATGGCGTAATGAAGAGTGGTCGAATTGTTTTACCACTTCATCTCCGGCTTTCATCAGCGAGCGGATGGCTGTTGGGGCTGAATACCACATGGTAATCTTATGCTTTTCGATGAAGCGGTACCAGGTTTCGGCGGCAAAGCCGGAATCCTTGACGCACTGGGTGACGCCCAGGCTCCAAACGCCAATTATGCCGTAGCTGGTTCCGGTAACCCAGCCCGGGTCGGCCGTACACCAGTATATATCGTCGTCCTGCAGATCGAGTACCCACTTGGTGGTCAGGTATTGTGAGATCAGTGAGTAGTGGACGTGCTTAACACCCTTGGGTTGTCCGGTTGTACCTGATGTGTAATGCAAAACAGAATTGCTTTCTGCCTTTGTCGGGAACACCTCGAAATTTTCAACCGGGGCGGCGTTATCAAGGGAGAATACCACTTCCTTGGGTTTTAGGGCCTTTTTGCCATCGTCATCCACCACGATAATGAATTCGAGGTTGGGCAGCTTATCCAGTATTTTCTGGACTTTTGAGGCGTGCTTGCGGGTCGTGATGATAGCCCGGGTACCTGCATTTTCGAGCCTGACAAAAAGGGATTCGTCGCCGAAAGCGGAAAATAGCGGTTGTGCTACGGCGCCTATCTTCAGAATGGAGAGGAATCCAATGTATAGTTCAGGTACCTTATCCATGAATAGGCAGATGCGATCGCCATCGCGAAGGCCGAGATTTCTCAGATAAGTGCCGAAAGTATTGGTGAGCAGGCGCAAATCATTGAATGTGTATTTACGCACATTTTCCTCTTCACGGCCTTCCCAGATCAGGGCTGTCTTGTTGGCTTTTCCCATCTGGCAGATCCGGTCGGTGCAGTACCAGCCGATGTTAATGGTATCGCCGGGATTATAACCGAGTTCCTTTTCCGCTATCGACCAGCTGAAATCTTTCAGACGGTCATCATACGATCCGATATTTGACATGAAAGTCAGGTTTAATGGTTAGTCTGACTTAAAAATATCGATTTGGGGCATATCAAAATCAGAGAAAAAGTTGCTCTTCGACAATGATATGCAACAATAAAAAGGCCGTACACCAATATGTACGGCCTGAACAGTGAGCGTGTTACGCAAATAACACTACACTATTGGGATTGGCTGACAATAGTACCTATGGGATAATTTTGAGGTCGCGGCCGACTTTCTCAAACGCTGCAACCACTTTTTGAAGCTGTTCACCGGTATGGGCTGCCGAGAGTTGAACCCGTATACGTGCTTCTCCTTTTGGAACTACGGGAAAATAGAATCCGATCACGTAAATGCCTTCGTCGAGGAGTCTGGAAGCCACGTCCTGAGAGAGTTTGGCATCCCCCAGCATGACGGCGCAGATACCTGATTGGGTAGGTTTGATCCGGTAGCCGATACGGGTCATGTGTTCCACGAAATAGCTGCGGTTGGCGTGAAGCTGATCGAGCAGCTCGGTGGAGCCGGTCATGATTTTAAATGCTTCGATACCTGCAGCTGCAACAGCCGGAGGGATGGAATTGGAGAACAGATAAGGCCTGGAGCGCTGGCGCAGCATGGCTATGATCTCTTTTTTACCGGCCGTGAATCCACCGATAGCACCACCAAAAGCTTTACCGAGGGTGCCGGTGATGATTTCAATCTGCCCGCGCAGATCGAACTGTTCGGTTGTTCCCCTGCCTGTTTTACCGATTACACCTGCGGAGTGTGATTCATCCACCATGATCATCGCATCATATTTATCGGCAAGTTCCTTGATCTTGTCCAGTGGCGGCACATTTCCGTCCATTGAGAATACACCGTCGGTCACGATCAGCCGGTAGCGGCACGGTGCAGCCTGCTGAAGCTGGTCTTCAAGATCTTCCATATCGGCATTCGAATAGCGGAACCTCTGGGCTTTACAAAGTCTGACCCCGTCGATAATGGAAGCATGGTTGAGCGTATCCGAGATGATAGCATCCTCATCGGTCAACAGCGGCTCGAACACACCGCCGTTTGCGTCGAAGGCGGCTGCATAAAGTATAGTGTCTTCCGTACCGAAAAAATCAGCGATAGATTTTTCCAGTTCTTTGTGAAGATCGGTCGTTCCGCATATGAACCGAACCGACGACATGCCGTATCCGTGTGAGTCAAGAGCTGCCTTGGCAGCCGCGATCAACCGGGGATTATTGGAAAATCCGAGATAATTATTGGCACAGAAATTCAGTACTTCCTGTCCCGCCGTGGTGCGGATTTGTGGTCCCTGGGCGGTTACCAGTATGCGTTCATTCTTAAAAAGGCCTGCTGATTCTATATCTTTTAACTGATGCTGCAGGTGCTGCTGAAACTTCTCGTACATGTTATTTTTTTTACATCCCGTTGACAGGGCAAAATTACCAACTTTGCAGTAAATACAATGGATTCAGGCATATCAGAATAGGTGATTTTTATCATTAATAAAGAGGCGGATAATATAGAAGTTTGCCCGGATTTGTTATTTTTAACAAAACAGTTTGTTTTTGTAATTACTTGAATACCAGGACTACCAATGAAGAAAATCCTTTTAACCGGATGCGGAGGCCAGATTGGCTCTGAATTGACCCTTGAATTGCGCAGGCGCTATGGAAACGATAATGTAATTGGAAGCGACAAGCGCCACATCACCGAGGGCCCGCTGGCTGAGACCGGTCCGATGGAAACGATGGATGTGACCAATCCGGCGGAGATAGCTGCCCTGGTTAAGAAATACGATATCGATACCATTTATCACCTGGCCGCCGTATTGTCGGCTGTCGGTGAAAAGAATCCTGCGCTGGCATGGAATATCGGCGTAAACGGTTTATACAACGTCCTTGAGGTAGCACGTGAAAACAAGTGTGCGGTCTTTTTCCCAAGTTCGATAGGAGCTTTTGGCCCCACAACCCCCCTGGATTTTACTCCACAGGATACCATTCAGCGCCCGGTTTCAATGTACGGGGTGACCAAAGTGACAGGCGAGCTGCTTTGTGATTATTATTATACCCGTTACGGTGTTGATACGCGCGGAGTCAGGTTCCCGGGCATCATCTCGAATGACACCCTGCCCGGCGGTGGTACCACAGATTACGCAGTCGAGATTTACTATGCGGCCATCAAGGAAAAGAAATTTACCTGCCCGCTCCCGGCCGGCACCTTCCTCGACATGATGTACATGCCCGACGCCATTGATGCTGCTATTAATCTCATGGAGGCCGATCCCAAAAAGCTTAAGCACCGTAATTCATTCAATGTTACTGCGATGAGTTTTGATCCTGAGATCCTTGCCAATGAAATCAAGAAGCATATTCCGGAATTTGTCATGTCGTATGACCCGGATCCCGTTAAAATATGCATAGCCAATTCATGGCCCAACCAGATGGACGACAGTTGTGCGCGTAAGGAATGGGGCTGGAATCCCAAGTTTGATCTGGCTACCATGACGGTCGACATGTTAAAGGTTATCGGGGAGAAACACGCCAAAGGACTGATTTAGGATTCGAAACTAAACCTATTCCTATGAGCACAAGCAAACATTCTGAGCGTCTTCGCTCGCTCGATGCACTCCGAGGATTTGACATGTTGTGGATCATCGGTGGCGGCGAACTTGCCATTGCATTGGCTAAAGTAACCAACTGGCACTGGCTTGAATGGTTTGCCGAACAGCAGGAACATGTTAAATGGGACGGATTTCACTTTGAGGACCTGATCTTTCCGCTCTTTATGTTTATCTCCGGAGTGGCCATTTCCTATGCTATCCTGGGCAAGATTGCCAAAGGGGGTAACCGATCGAAGACTGCATGGAAGGTGGTTCGACGGGGCCTGACCCTGGTGGTTCTCGGCATCATATACAACGGCTTCCTGCAATTCCACTTTGCCGAAGGAGAGGTGCGTTATGCGAGCGTGCTCGGCCAGATTGGTCTTGGATATCTTTTCGCTTCTCTTATCGTATTATTCACGAGGCATTATTCCTTCCGCCTGATGTGGCTCGGAGGGATATTGCTGGGCTACGCGGTCATACAGAATTTCATCCCTGTGCCCGGTATCGGGGCCGGTGTTTTAACTCCTGATGGCTGTATTAACGGCTATATCGACAGGATGCTGCTGCCCGGACGTTTGCATGGTGGTGTTTTTGATCCTGAAGGGCTTCTGTGCATTGTTTCGGCAACCGGCATTACCCTGATGGGTGCGCTGGCCGGAGAGGTCCTGCGCAGCAAGTCGTGGAGCGAGTACCGTAAACTCATGATCCTGAGCGGCACCGGGATAGCCTTTATTATTGTGGCAGTGCTTCTCGCACCCGTTTACCCGGTTATCAAGGCTGCCTGGACCAGCACATTCAACCTTTTGGCAGGTGGCATCAGTCTTTTGCTTCTATCACTTTTTTACTTCATCATCGATATCCGGGGATTCAAACGCTGGACCTTTTTCTTCACGGTCATCGGAATGAACTCCATAACCATATACCTTGGATCCGCCATCGTGGATTTCGGTCATATCAGCAAATTCTTTACCGGCGGTCTCTCGCACCTTGCCGGCGAAGCCTGGGGGGAAGTATTCTTCATGCTGGGTTTCCTTGCGGCCGAATGGCTGCTGCTGCTGTTCCTGTACCGGAGGAAGATTTTTCTGAGAGTTTGAGCACTTTAGGGCAGAAGGCAGAGGGCAGAAATTAGGAAAAGGATTAGGAAATAGGTGATAAGGCAGTAAGC
>CAYHCO010000006.1:12067-14369 GCA_964355105.1 uncultured Porphyromonadaceae bacterium | reverse complement strand
GGCAGAGGGCAGAAATTAGGAAAAGGATTAGGAAATAGGTGATAAGGCAGTAAGCAGGCTTTCGTGTTACTGTATGTTTACTTAGCAGGTTTGGATTTATCTGCCGGGTCAGTCTTTTTGCAAATCGTACTGAGAATACGAGTTAGTTCTTCTGATTCCTGAAACAGTTTGTCGACGTTTTGGACCTCCGCCTTACAATCTTTTAGAAAGCACAGCCAGAATTGAGTTTCCTGCATTTCTTTTAGAGCGATTCTAACTTTATTATGAAAATCCCTGTTAGAGCTTGCGGCCTGAGCTTCCGAATAATTGGCTCCTGCTGATGAGGCCGATCTCATAAGCTGATTTGCGGAATCAGCGAGTAAGGGATCCCTTTTAATTCCTTGTAATAGGTTAAATACCCCGACTGAGAACCGCACAAATCTTTGTTGCAAAGTATTCATAAATTGATTCCTGGATGACTAATGGTATTGATGCACAAATCCATATGGATTGGAAAAATTCAAAGGATTTTATTCTGTCTCAGCCCTATTTCTTACTTATTTCTTAAGTCATGTGACTAATTTCTGCCCTCTGCCCTCTGCCTTCTGCCTTAATCAATACCTTTGCAAAAAATCTATCAGTTATGTCAGTTCGTGTTCGCTTTGCTCCTTCCCCTACCGGCCCGCTTCATATGGGTGGCGTTCGTACGGCTTTGTTCAATTATCTTTTTGCACGTAAACATCAGGGAACCATGATCCTTCGTATCGAGGATACCGATCAGGGTCGATTTGTGCCGGGTGCCGAGGAGTATATCATGGAGTCGCTGGCGTGGTGTGGTATCGAGATCGATGAGGGAATCAAGGAGGGCGGAAAGTTTGGCCCCTACAGGCAATCGGACCGAAAGGCGATTTATAAGCAATATTCCGATCAGCTTATCGTGAGTGGTTGGGCGTATTATGCGTTTGATACTCCGCAGGAGCTGGACGTCAGAAGGCAGGATGCAGAAGGCAAAGGGCAGATGGCAGAGGGCAGAAATCAGGAAGAGGGTACAGGGAATAAGTCACAGGGGGCGTTTGCGTATGATACGGTGACGAGGATGAGCTTGAGGAACTCGCTGACTCTTAAGCCTGAGGAGGTGAAGAGTTTGCTGGATTCCGGTGCCAGTTATGTGGTCAGGTTCCGGATGCCGGAGAATCATGAGATCGTAATGCAGGACATAATACGCGGTGAGGTGCGGGTAAGTACCACCACCATCGACGATAAAGTATTGTTCAAGTCCGACGGGATGCCGACTTACCACCTGGCTAACGTGGTGGATGATCACCTGATGGAGATCACCCATGTTATCCGCGGTGAGGAGTGGCTGCCGTCGCTGCCGCTGCATGTGATGTTGTATAAGGCTTTTGGCTGGACCGATACGATGCCGCAGTTTGCCCACCTTCCGCTAATCCTGAAGCCAAGCGGAAACGGTAAGTTGAGCAAGCGCGATGGTGACAAGCTCGGATTCCCTGTTTTTCCGATTAACTGGGTGAATCCCGAGAATGGTGAAGTGTACAGCGGTTATCGCGAAGCTGGATATTTCAATGATGCATTTGTCAATATTCTGGCTTTATTGGGCTGGAATGATGGAACCGATAAGGAAATATACTCCATGGACGAGTTGATTGAGGCATTCAGCCTGGAGCGCGTGGGCAAATCAGGTTCAAGGTTTGATCCGGAAAAGGCAAAATGGTTCAATCATCAGTATATGCTGATGAAGAGCGATGAGGAGATCGCGGAGGAGTTTCTTAAACAGCTACGAATGGAGGGAAAGGGTCCTCGCCTTCGCGAGGATGAAAGAGAAGGTCTTGATTGGAAGGATGACGAGAAAAGCGATGGTACAATGACCGAGGCGGAGTGGGATCGGGTAGTGAAGATTATCGGGTTGGTTAAGGAGCGGGCGGAGTTTGTTAAGGATCTCTGGAGCCATGCCTGGTTTTTCTTCGAGGCCCCAAACACTTACGATGAAACGGTCATCAAGAAACGCTGGACCCCCGAAATGCCTGCCATCCTCAAAGGAATAACCGCTTTGTTATCGCCCCATTCTGTCATCCCGGCGGCAGCCGGGATCTCGCCCCAAGCCACCGACTCAAATGATCTTTTTTGCCTTGAAGCTGCAGAGTTCGAAAAGCTCATCAAGGATTACATTACCGCCAACAGCCTGAACATGGGCTCCGTAATGAACATATTGCGCCTGAGTCTGGTCGGCTCATCGATGGGCCCGGGTGTCTTTGACATCATGGCATTACTCGGACCGGATGAGGTGATCGCCAGGATTGAGCGG
>CAYHCO010000006.1:7396-11967 GCA_964355105.1 uncultured Porphyromonadaceae bacterium | reverse complement strand
CTTTGACATCATGGCATTACTCGGACCGGATGAGGTGATCGCCAGGATTGAGCGGACTGTGGAGGCGATTTCTTAAGAGAAACTCGGAGGCACGAAGCACACGGAGGGGCACAGAGAATAGTCGTTTGAAAACCACATATCCGATTGTCCCTTCTGAGTTCACAGAGAAAATTGTTATTAGTGGTCAGGACAATAAATTACGCTGCCTGAATAATTGGAATTTCGGTCAGCGCGGTGTCAGTATTAGGTGAAATTCGGGCAGCGTGAGGTCTGTAGTCAGGTCGCTTTTATTCCGCGTAGTCCATTACATCTGTGCGAGAGCTGATGTTAAGCTTAGAATAGATATTGTTGACGTGTGATTTTACGGTACTCAGACTTATGCCGCATTCTTCGGATATTTCTTTGTTTGAGCGGCCATCTTTGAGCAATCCGAATATCTTTCGTTCCTGAACGGTGAGTGATTGGTAAGGATTTTTCTCCTCCTTTTTTCGGAATCGCATAAGGATGAATCCACCTGCAATGGCCAGCAAAAGCGCCAGTCCGAAGAGAAATGGCCGCAGAATTTTTGGCGATTCCTTAACGGGCAGTTGCGCCCGGAATGCCCGGAAATATTCCGAATTTTCGTTTTTCCACTTACGCAGATATTTGTCGTAGTAGGCAATGTTGTTCGCATAGTCCGATTCGAACCGGCTGTGATACAATGCATACAGTGAGATCAGCGGATTTGAGCAGGTATCGGCAAATTGCCTGAGCTTATCGTACACGGCCTGACGGACAAAATCGCGGTTAACAGCTGGACCGTAATAATCCAGGGTATCTAAAAATCCTGCTATCTGATTTATCTCTTGAAGTTCTTTATTCGGGGCATATCCGGCGAAAGTAATCTGGCTGAGCAGGTTGCTTCCACCACGTATCAGTACTCCGATATCGGCATTTTTGTTGGCGATCAGGAACAGGTGGTTTTCTTCTTGCCCACCGATGATCAGCGAAGCCTCAGGATTACCCTTTTTTGAAAAATGAATGCGATAAAGCCGATCTTTGGGTGCCAGTTTGGAGCCATCGAAATTGAACAGTCCCTCCCGGTCGATACCTGCCCGCTGAATAATAGATTCGTTGGACATGGTGTACATCTGAGTAAAATCCGGGATGACAGACAAGTAGGCAACTGGTGCCCAAAGGGTAGTATCCATGGCTATACGACCCCTTATACCTGGCTGGGCACATAATGTTAATCCAGAACAAGTGACAACGAATAAGAGAAGTAATACTCCAATGACCCGGGTCCTGGAAAAAGCGATTTGAATTTTTCCTCGAGGATTTAACATGCTACTTCTTTGGAACCCAATCTGTATACGACTGCGAGATCTCAATTTCCATATTACCTGTTGCTGCAGTGGGCAATGACCGTATAATCCATTCCCCTTTTATAGGAAACCTAATTAGCTTTGTAAACTGACCTTCAACAACCTCACTAGATGTTGTGTTTTCACCACTCACGATGGCTTCATCTCTTTTCAAAGTGAAATTTCCCTGTTTCTCGCCTTTTGGGTCAATAATCTCTACAACTACACCCCCTTCACTAAATCTACTGTTGATGCTAATTCTCAGCTGGTTGTGATCTTCGGTCATATTGATTTTCAACTCTGACTTCTTGGATTCTTTTTGGTAAAACGATTTGACGCTTCTGTTCAGTCTGACGGCATCTTTCTTCGGCTCATCCTGAATGACTACCTCGTGAACTTCCATTACGTCAGCTTTTTTGCTGCTGCCGGTTGATTTTGACTGAACACCAGTCACAGTAACCTCCTTAGCTTTATTAGAACTGCTGATAGATTTAGTCTCTGTCTGCCCCAAACAAAATCCGGTGACGGCAAAAAGCATTGCCGCAATTCCCACGGTGATTCTCATTGAATTTTTCATAACGATAAATTTAATCTTTTATAAATCGATTTGTTATGTCAAATGTAGACAGGGCTTTCGCCGGCAGGAAATTTTGTAGGGTGGGAAAGGGGGGGAGAAAGGGTGGATATTATGCTGAGAAATCGAAACACGGAACGCGGGACGCGGAAGAAGACGAAGAAGAAGATCGGGGGACCCCCGCCTTCGCGGGGGCAGGCTCGAAGATCGGAACGGGGTTAATATCGATTTTCCTGCCTGGATGGTCCAAGCATTGGATCATGAGGCTCAGCGCCTCGGTGTAACCCGCCAATCGGTCATCAAATTCTGGATCGCGGAGAAATTAACCCCGCTGGTAAAATAAAAGGAGGACTCAAAAGCCCTCCCTGAGATACGTTGTTGTTTCGCGTCACGCGTCCCGCGTCACGTCTTTCGATCCTCTTTATCGTCTTCCGATCTTACTTCACCATCCAGCAGGTCAGCTTTTCCTTATCCTTCACGTAAAACTTATTGTCAACTGCCAGCGGATGAGCATAGATCTCGGTGTCGGAAACCTTGTATCGGGCCAGTTCTTTGTAGGCTGATCCGTTGGGTTCAAAGACAACCATTGCAGCATTGCCGGCAAGGGTCATCATGGCCGGACCCAGGTCGAGCATCGAGGCGAAGCGGTTGAGCTTAACGGTATCGGCCCAGGCGGTTTCGCCGGTCTCGGCATTCAGGCAATAGATATTCCCGAATTTTGAATCGTTGGCGTAAAGGAACCCTCCCTTTAGGACTGGCGTGTTAAAGGAGACGCTGTATTTTGGATTGCTCCAGGCTTGGTTAACACCTATACCATTTTCCGTCGTAACCTGGAACATTTTAGTTCCTGTACCGGCTCCTCCAACAATAATATTCTGTCCGTCGATTACTGGTGTGGATGAATTATAGAACCTCTGTTGTCCTGGGGTAGGAATTTCACCAATCAGCTGGCCATCCAAAGTTATACCAACAAGAGCGGTTTCGGATTGATCAACAATGGCGACTAATCCAGCGATGGACATAAAGACGGGTGATGAATAGGTGCAGGGAATACCGCTTACTTTCCATACCTCTGTACCGGTATTCACGTCGAATGCAACCACTGATCCATTCTCCTTGCCACCCAGCGGAAGGATGCATATTTTATCGGTCAACAAAGGAGAAGCGCTGGTAAAGAACTGCGGCACTTCCGCCGTATAGGCCTCATTTTTCCATATCAGCTTGCCTTTTTTAGCATCATGGCAGGCAACTACACCGCCTGCTCCCAGGGTGAATACCTTGCCGTTGGAAACATACGGAGTACTGCGCGGACCTGGATGGGAGGCTGCGCCGCCCGTGACTTTCGGAGCTTTATTGATTGGGGTTTTCCAGATGGTCTTACCGCTTTTTGCATCGAGGCAGAGAAGGGTTTCAACCGAGTCCTGACTGACCAGCAGGTAGATTTTGCCTTTAACCATTACCGGCGAGGCGTCGCCCAGTCCGACCGGGACTTCCCAGGCTTTGGTGAGTTCTTTTGGCCAGGTTGCCGGCGCCCTGAAGTTCAGGAATTTGCCGTCGCGACCGGCTCCGCGCCAGCCGGGGATATCAGTGGTTTGTGAAAATCCGGTAACTCCCAGCATCAGGCTGGTGATAATCAATGTTGTGAATAGAGAATGGCGTTTCATGGTGTGTCGGGTAACAGGTTTTGGATTCGAGTAAAGTCTTATCTTTTCAGCTTGTTAAAGGTAATATTTTATAATTTGCGATAGATATGAAAAAGCTATGTATCAATATGCTGGTCCTGGTTTTTGTTCTGGCGGGCAGTGTATTCGGACAGGATTCGGTGCTTCTGAACGCGTTGAAAAAACTTCCCGGTATAGAAGTGGTTGGCGCCACCCGTCACAGCCAGCAATTTACCGAAGCATACGAAATTAAAATCACTCAGCCGGTGGATCACAATAATCCCGACGGGCAGAAATTTACACAGAGGATGTTTATCGGCCATGCCGGATTCGACAAACCCATGGTGATGAGCACCTCAGGATATTCTGCACCGGGATTGGGCGGAGCCGAACCTGCCCTGATCCTGAAATCAAACCTGATCCGGGTCGAGCATCGGTATTTCGGAAAATCAGTCCCGGATCCTATCGTATGGAAATACCTCACAGTTTGGCAGGCTGCTTCTGATCATCATGCTATCGTTCAGTTGTTTAAAAAGCTTTATCCGGGTAAATGGGTGTCAACCGGAGTTTCAAAGGATGGTCAGACTGCCATGATGTTCAAGGCATTTTACCCGAAGGATATCGATGTGGCGATTCCGTATGTTGCCCCGCTTAATACCGGCAAGGTGGATCCGAGGATCTTTACTTTTCTGGCTAATGTTGGCACTGCTGAGGAGCGCCAGAAAGTGTACGATTTTCAGATTGCGCTGTTCGAGAACAAAAAGGAGTTGATGCCACTGGTGGTGGAGTATTGCAAGAAGAAAAACTGGACTTTCCCCATGGGGATCGATCGTGCATACGATCTGAACGTGCTGGAATTCCCGTTCGCCTTGTGGCAATACGGGGTAAAAAAACCCATGGATCTTCCTGGACAGGAGGGTACAGCTAAGCAATTATTCGATTTTCTGATGCCGGTGACCGATCTTATTTGGTTCAGCGACAGTGGTCTCAAGC
>CAYHCO010000006.1:0-7296 GCA_964355105.1 uncultured Porphyromonadaceae bacterium | reverse complement strand
CGCTCGAGGGCCATGGACTGACTGTCGATTTCGCCGTTGGCATATCGCTGGCGTGAAATATCGAAACTCTTTTCAGCAATCACCAGACTTTTTTCGAGCAATTGCAAACGGCGGAGGCTGCTCTGCAGGCGGTCGACCGTGGTTCGGATGTCGCGCTCAATTGATATTTTGTTGTCTTCCAGCTGCAATTCATTCTGACGCAGCGTTGACTGTGCCGACTGTACCCGGGCTCTGTTCTCACCCCAATCGATGAGGGGGATTCTTGCTGTCAGTCCGACACCGAAACTCCCCGGCCGGTTGATCAGGTTTTGCCAGGTCTGGTCGAAGGTTCCCCCAATCGGGATGGACCGCGGATCTTTGCCGACTCCGATGAAATTATAATTGAGCTGTATACTTCCGCTTGGCATTCCCTGGGCTTTCTGGCGCTTGATCGTCATCTCCTGCATCTCCACCCTGATCTGATTCTCCCTCAGCTCTGGCCGGTTGTTCATCGCCAGTTCAACCGCCTTTTCCACATTGACCAATATGGGCTGATAAGATAAATCGCTTTTAACCAGAATGCTGTCTTTCAGGCTGATGCCGAGGTTTTGCTTAAACGCGCGCACCTGAGCAGAAAAGTCAACCTTGGCCATATCGTAATTATTGGATGCATCGCTCAGGTCGACTTCCATCTGCAAGGCTTCAACCTCGCGGATGAGCCCTGCTGCATATTTGCTTTGGGCTATATTGCAGGCTTCCTGCTGCTTCTCCAAACTCAGTTTGGCAATGTTCATCCGTTCCTGAACCGAGAGCAGAGTGAAATAATCCTGACTGATATCGTACACCAGGTTGAGCTCCTCACGCTTTAACTGCTTCATGGTTAATTCATAGGACAGCTTTGCCTGCTTGTAGTTCATCCGGTTGTTGTTGATCCCGAAGAAGGCCTCTATCGGTTGGCGAAGGCCAATGCTTGAGTTCAGCTGGGCGTTCCTGTCGTTGGCATAGTAGTCGGTATAGCTTTGACCACCTGCACGAACATACAGACTGCCATCGGTCGGAAGAGGTTGGCTGAGAGTGAGATAGCCGTCAAGTATATTTTGCCTTAATGGATAAAAAGAGATTCCGGTGCTGTCTTCCCACTGTTTGATCGTCTCGGTATATTGGGGCAACGTCATATCGAAATCCATATGGGTCCGGTTGGCACTGATAGCCGCTTTGAGATTGAAGGAGGCGGCATTCAGGCTTTGCTGAAGCGACTGCATCCGTATACTTCTCTGCCGGGCCAGCAGGATGCTGGTTTCCAGGTCGAGGCGGTATAGCTCCTGGCCCGCCGACGGTAAGGCAAAGGCGGAGCTTATCAGGGCAATCAGGAGGGGTTTGGTTATTCGGTTCATTCGAGTTGGGTTTCGTGTTTCGCGTTTCGCGTTTCGGTTAAATAAATGGTTAGGAACGGGGTCCCGACTTTCGTCGGGATGACAGAAAAGGGTTTTCGGTTTAATTCAGATTTGGGGTGTCGGAGGTGATGAGGCCGTCGCGGATCAGGATGATGCGTTTACAGCAGGCAGCGATATCCCTCTCATGGGTGATGACCAGAATAGTATTGCCTTCGGAGTGAAGCTGCCTGAAGACTTCCATGATCTCGAAGCTGCTGGCGGTATCGAGAGCTCCGGTGGGCTCATCTGCGAGTATAATGCCCGGATTGTTGACCAGAGCCCTGGCGATGGCAACGCGCTGACGCTGTCCGCCGGATAGCTCGGAAGGCCGGTGCTTCATCCGGTCGGCTAATCCAACCTTGTCGAGTGCCTGTTTCGAAAGTTCCATTCGTTTCGCCTTGTCGATACCGGCATACATCAGGGGAAGTTCAACATTCTCAAGAGCGGTCATTCTTTTCAACAGATTGAATGATTGGAAGATAAATCCGATATGCCTGTTCCTGATATCCGACAGATCATCATCGTTCAAGCCCGTAACATCCGTGCCGTTGAACCGGTAAGTTCCGGAAGTCGGGGTATCGAGACAGCCCAGGATATTCATCAGGGTAGATTTACCCGACCCTGACGGCCCCATGATGGCAACAAATTCGTTTTTCTTCACTTGGAGGTTGATGCCACGAAGCGCCGCCACATCCAGGGAGTCCATCTGGTAATCCTTCACCAGATTTAGAATATCTATCAGCATGATATACAGTTATTTATCAATTCTATTCATGACGTATCGATTCAATAGGCCGCAAGTTGGCAGCCTGCTTGGCTGGCAGGTATCCAAAGGTGATTCCCACAATCACGGAGAACGAGAAGGCCATCAGGATACTGTAAAGAGTGATGATGGTCTGCACTTCAGTGGTCCACGCGATGACCAGCGAGAGCGTGATTCCCAGCAGGACGCCAATGATTCCGCCTGAAACGCTCAATACCACGGCTTCAGTTACAAACTGACTCATGATGTGCTTTTTCTTACCGCCGACAGCGCGACGGATACCGATTTCCTGAGTACGCTCCAGAACGGATGCGAGCATGATGTTCATGATGCCTATGCCGCCAACAATCAGGGAGATAGCCGCAATCGACAGCAATAGTAAATTGTAAATCCGGGTCTCTTTCTCTTCCTGTTTCATCAGCTCGTACGGAATGATCATGCTGTAGTCGTCGTTGTTGTAATGCCGGCGCGCTAACAGACTGCGGACCACCTCGGCCGATTCCAGCAGCCGGTCGGAGTCAGCGAGCTTGACCGTCAGTTGCTTTACTTCGCTCGTCAGGGGATTTCTTTTGGGTATTCGCTGATTAAAAGTCGACAGCGGGATATATATGTCATTGTTCAGATCGCGTGAGGCCAGTTCGCCAACGGTCTCGGTAAACAGGGCCTTGGGCTCCATCACGCCGATTACCTCGAACCACTGATCTTCCACTTTTACGCTTTTGCCGACCGGATCATCGTAACTGAAAAGCTCCCTGGCAATGGCGGCACCCAGCACGGCCACCTTCATCTTGCTGTCGTACTGATCCTGTGTGATGAAAATTCCCTTGCCGGTCCGGTAGTTTAATATGGTAACGATCTCCGGCGTAACGCCAATCACAGAGGAATTGGCATCGCGATCGCCGTAGCGTGCGATCATTTTTACCTCGCTCTGCGGCGATACACTGACTACCCCTGGTATTACACCGGATATCACGGAAGCGTCCTCGATCGAGAGTCCTTTGGAAAATTTCATCCTCACCGCTTCGAGCTCGGTATCGGTCATGTCCTTTTCCCTGATAATGATATTACTGACGCCCAGATCCTGGTATTTGGCGATGGCCTGCTTCTTGGTGCCCTCGCCGATGGAGATCATGGCAATAACGGAAGCTGTGCCGAAAATGATCCCGAGTATGGTCAGGAACGACCTGAATTTATGGTCGATAAGCCCCAGAATGGCCTTGGACACGTTTTCTTTTATCTGCATGGCTTAACTGGTTTTTTTATTCAGGACGGTTTCAACGGGTACAAGGGGGGTGCCTGGCTCAAGACCGCCTTTTATCAGGGTATGATGACTGTTGGATGGGCCAGCCTGAACTTCGGTTTTGCCCTTGATCCCTCCCTTTTTCAGAAAGACGTAAAACTTGTTTTCCTCGCGCATCACACAATTATTAGGCACGTACAACGCATTTTCAATTTCGCTGCTGATATATTCGCAACTGACTGTCATGCCGGGCTTAAGCCGGAGATCGGATTCCTCAATCTCCACGATAACCTTGAATACCTTCGATTTTTCGCCCTGCATCGGAACACAAACCCTGCCGATATCGGTGATCTTTCCGTTAAAAGCCAGTTGCGGCAGAGCGTCCAGTCTGACCACCACTTTCAGGCCCGGCGATACTTTTGTGATGTCGGTCTCGTTAACGAAAGTCCTGACTTTCATACGGCTGATATCAGGTATTTTAGCTACCATCATTCCTGAATGGGCCTGGTCGCCTGCTTTCAGATATCTGGGAGGATAATATCGATCATTGTAACCCGCCTGAAACATGCCTCCTTTAGGGCTGGTAATTACCATTTTTGCAAGCACCCCCTTGGCGCCTTCAAGCTCAGCCTCCACCTGCTTTTCTTTGATTTTTTGGATCCGGTAATCATAATTGTCCATAACCGGCCTGTTCGCAAGTTGCCGCTTGATCTTTTCCATCCTGATAGTCGCCTGCCTGAACTCCAGGTCCTTAATTTTCCGGTTGTTCTCACTGTCGAACTTGCTCCGGTCGAGCTCGAGTTTCCGAAGGTCAAACATAGCCTGTTCGGTCCTGAGCTGAGCCTTCAGTTCCTGGATGTTGTTCTCCATCTGAACCTGCAGCTTTTTTGTGGCAGCCTTCTCATTGTCAAGCTTTTCCTTTGTGTTGATCACCATTTTCTCAATGGATGAGCCGTCGACCCGGATCACGGTATCGCCCTCCTTAACCAGCCGGCCTGTTTCAGCCATTTCGATGATCTTGTACTCGTAACCGTATTCCCACTTGATTTGCGCCATGAGTATGGCAACGGAACTGATGGCCTCAAGATCGCCGGTCTCCGTAAAGGATTGGCGGAAAGTGCCCTTCATCACGGAGTACTCGTCCGACTGGTTCCGGCAGCCCGACAAGCCCATAATCACAACGATACCCAATAATATCCGTATTGATTTCATATCCTGATTTTATTGGGTTTTTCCGTTGGTCTTTTTCTCCTGTTTGTTCAGGAACGGATCGGAAAGGGCAATTTCTTCATTTTCGCCTAGGCCTTCACCGACGACGGCAAAATCGGTATTCTGTGCCTGGATCCTCACATCTTTCCTTTTATATCCGGCACCGGATTTAACATACACAAATTCAATTCCTTGTGATTTGAATATTCCTTCCACAGGAATGATCAGCACATCCTTGATTTCCCGGATCTTGATCTTACAGCTTACGGTGAGGCCCGGCATCAGGTTAATGTGACTCCCATCGATCTTTATCTGAACCGGGAAAACCTTGATCCTGGAATCGTAATCCTTATTCTGGGCCAGGTTAGCAATGGTTTCTATCGTCCCGGTATAGGTGGAATCGGAATAGGCATCTGCTTTGATGGAAACGCTGAGTCCGGGGGTTATTTTTGAGATATCGACCTCATTAATCTTGATTTCAGCCAGCATTTGCGCAAGGTCGGGCAGCTCGATCAGCGGTCCGCCACCCGGCTGGTCGCCCACACGCAGTTTTTGTCCCGTCATCCAGTTTTCCCTGATGATGGCGATTCCAGGGGAGGGGCTCACCAGGAACAGGGAATTGATTGAATTGTTGGCTTCATCCAGGATACTCTGAAACTGCTTCATCGACAATCCTTTCTGAAACAGTTCCTGTTGCTGGATCTTCTTTTTGTTGGCTATCTGCTCGCGGGCACGTTCCAGGGCAATATTGGCTGTTTCGAGCTTTAGATTGATCTCTTTCCGGGTGATCTCGGATTCAAACACCGCCTGATCGAAATTGATTTTCGATATTTCCTGGGAGATTCTGGCTATCTCCAGGTCGGCCTCCAGATCCTCGATTTCCGACTCCTGGGTTGCCTTCATCTTATCGTATTCCGCTTTGGCGATCTCCAGCTGCTGCTGGGAGTTGACTATCGCCTTCTTGAATTCCGACGGGTCGAAGATGACCAGCGTATCGCCTTGCTGCACAACTTTGCCGTCCTCCACGATCCGTGATATCTTGAGCATTCCGTAACGGTAGGAGGTCATTGGAGCTGATATTCCGGTTGAATTCACGGCGCGGATGGTCCCCTGCTCGGTGAGTTCTTCGGTGAACGTTCCTTTCCGGACGATGGTGGTCTGCACTTCCTGGACTTTTTTCCCGGTACAGGCCATCATCCCGAGAAACAACAATAGGATCAGGTTTTTATTCATGGATGCTGCTTTTTGGCTTGAGGATATAATTATGCGGGGGTTCAACGAGTGCAATGGTTTCCTTGCCTGTCAACCCTTTGCTGATAATGGTTTGCGAGCTGTTGTACAATCCGGTCTCTACCGGTACCGGCCGGAACTTGCTGCCCTCGGCCACGTAAACAACCTTGGAACTGTCTTTTTCAAATATCGCAAGGCTGGGGACGACAAGAGTATCCTTGATGTTATTTACCAGGATTGTGCATCCGGCACTGAATCCGGGCCGCAGAGCTGCGGAAACGCTGTCGACACTGATGACTGCTTCAAAATACTTTTCTTTCCCTTCGCGGCTGTAATACCGGTATTTGGGTGCCAATGATTTTGAGACGACCGATCCCGATGTTTTCAGGTCTCCGGCTGAATAGATAATTATATCAACTTTCTGTCCCTTCTCGATCCTTTTATAATCCACTTCCGGCACCTCGATCTTCACCTGCATCGCTGAAAGATCGGGAACTGCCATGAGGGGAAGCTCGGAAAACAGCATGCCGCCGGGTTTCGGATAACCACCCATCTCGATCGGATCACCTCCATCGCCGAAGGACACCATGATCATTCCCTGGGTTTCCGCTGCGGACAATACCCCGACTACAGGGGCTGTAATGGTTAGTTGCCTGACCTTCTCCTGCATCGATTCCAGCTGGTTTTCGGCCTGGAGAATCCGTGATTTCATCTGACGGATCTCGGTTTTACTGATGGCCTGCTCAGCCAGGAATTTTTTTTGAAGCTTTTTCTCCTCTACCCTTGCTTTCTCAAGCCCGAGAGCCATGAGCCTCTTTTTCAGAGGGGGAGCATAAAGCATCTGAATGGAATCGAGCTGGTTGATCGACATGCCTGCCAGGTTTTCTTTCAGACTTGCTTCGAGCATGGATATTTTCAGGGCATTATCGGAAACGAGCTTCTCGTATTCGGCCTTCTGGGTTTTCAGGTTTCGCTCCTGCTCGTCGAGTTGCTGCATCAGTTCGGGACATTTCATGATGCAAATCGTATCGCCCGGCTCCACTTTGCTGCCCTCCGGCTTTACCCACCCAACGGTGAGACTGCCCATGTATCCGTGAGGGGCCATGATGTTGTATGAATTCACCGCTTTCAACGTGCCGGTCACCGCTATTTTTTCGACATAGTCGCTTTTATGCACGTCGTAAGTGACCAGAAGTGGCTTTTTCTGAGTGCACGAGCCAAGAAAGATTGACAGGGAAATGGCAGCTACGAAGAAATTCTTCATTTCAATTCTTTAGCGGGCGGTATGGTTTAGCGAGGAAAGAGAAGGATTGAGATCGAATGTATAAAAACTTCGGGTAACGGGTTTCCAAAATCGGTTAAAGGCCGGATCTTTTTGATAAACGGGTCGGTTGGAGCCAATATTGCGGCGGTGGAATAATTATTCAGCCCCCGGCAATAAA
>CAYHCO010000005.1:166582-180883 GCA_964355105.1 uncultured Porphyromonadaceae bacterium | reverse complement strand
CTTTGGTGCGGATAGGTGGTTCCTGGTAGTGTTGTTCAGCAATGTTGGTTACTAACCTGATCATTTCATCAGGGGAAGAATAACCGAGCATATTGGCTAAAGCAGAATTAGCACTTAAAAATCTGCCATCGGGCGTGGACTGAAAAACACCGAAAGGTGCGTTGTCGAAAATATTACGATATTTTTGTTCGCTAATTCGCAATGCCTCTTCTGCAAGTTTGCTCTCGGTAATGTCAATTCCCATCGACAAGCGATGTGGTATTCCGTTCAGGATAATTGGTTCGACGGAATACAAAATATAGCGTAAACTCCCATCACGAACAGTAAATATAACTTCTGCATTTCGGACGGTTCCACCTGTTGCTCCTGCCTGAGCGGCAAGTTTTTTTTGTTCTTCAAAACTCAATAGGCCCAAATCAACCGCAGAGTTTCCAATAATCTGTTCTTTTTCGTATCCGATTAATTTGGAGAATGCTTCATTCGATTCTACAAATTTTCCATCCTGCGAAAGAATAGCTTGAGCAGTAGGATTTGTGTGAAATGATGATTTGAATTTTTCCTCACTCTGAAACAATTCCGTTTCTGCCTGCTTACGGTGAGTAATGTCAGATGAAAATGCCGTGGTTCCAATAATTTCGTTTTTATCGTTAAAGACAGGATTATATCTTGTTTCATAATACGATTTTTCAATGTCGCCATATTCCTGAATTGTGACATGACTTTCACCGTTTAGTGCTTTATCGTAATTTATTTTTGCTTTTATTTTGTCTTCTTCATTGGTAATACAATCTAATAAATTCATACCTATTTTTACATCTTTACCGTAGGCATATACCATTGCTGCTTTATGACATTCATTAAAATACAGATAGTTATAATTTTTATCTATAGAAAGAATAATCATGTCTTTGGGACTTTCGATGCTGGATTGTAGCAAAAGTGCAGCCTTTTTTAAATCTTCTTCAGCCAGTTTGCGGTCGGTTATGTCAATCATGGTGGTAACAAGGCAATCTTCATCGTCAATCCAGATAGGTATCGATGAGAACAATAAATTAATTTCCCTTCCGGTTTTAGTGTGTGCAATAAGTTCTGCATTAACGACACCATTCGTCCCAATTTGCTCTTTAATTATTTTTTTTCGGGCCTCTTCTCTTATAATATTTAGCTCTGAAGATGTGTGCCCGATAACTTCCTCGGAACTAAATTCAAATATTTTTAAAAATGATTGGTTAACATTGAGATAGGTTCCATCTGCCTTTCTGGTAATAGTTATCGCGGCAGGACTCACGTTAAAAATGTTAGCAAACCGCTCCTCACTTTTCCTCAGATTCTCCTCAATTCTTTTTCTTTCTGTAATATCTGTCGAAATAATTTGGATACCCGCTATTTCATTGTTTGAATCAACAATTCGGGTAAAGAAGCTATTGAACCACCGGTTTCCGCCCGGCAAATCAACTTTGTCTTCATACACTTGAGTCGTTTCGGAAAGAGCTGCTTTTTTTATTCTTCCCATATAAAATTCGGCTTCCGATTCAGGAAAAAAATCAAATATTGATTTTCCCGAGAAATCTTCAGGATCACCATTCATATTTTTAGCGGCCATGTTATTATAGGAGATTACAACTCCTTCATGGGTATAATAACCAATTCCAACACCGGCAGCTTCGTGCAGAAGCCTGTATTTTTCTTCGCTTTCTTGGAGCGCTTCTCTGGCTTCTATCTGAGCTGTAATGACTTCAGAAAAAAGAATAATACCGCCAATTTGATTGTCCGATTCGTACCAGGGACATATTTCCCAGCGCACCCAGTCGGTCGTTCCATCAGCACGGGGAAATTGATCTTCTTCGTCTTTAATTGTTTCGCCACTCAGACCCCGTTGATGAATTTTCTTCCAGCTTTCAGAAATCTCGGGAAACACATCGTAGTGCGAGCGGCCAATCAGGTTCTGGGCCCCTAAATTGTAGTCGGTAACGAAACGGTGGCTGACTACCAGGTATCGCATTTGGTTGTCGAACATGGCGATGGATGCAGGCGAGTGCTCGACAAAAAGCTTCAGGTTGCGTTCATTTTCCAGAATGGTTTCATTAAGCTCCTGGTGTTCTAATTTCTGAAATGTCATTTCGCTGATAAGCTCAGTCATGTTCAGTAAAAAATCCATCGCTGCCAGCACTTTCTCTTTTGAAACAACAGGTACTTTACCAAGTGCTTCCAGGTAAACCTGTTCATTAAAACCATACTTCTTTGCCTGGGTTTTGAAAAAGGCAACATCGGGCTCTTCAAAAAAGAACTGACCGGAAAACAGGTTTGCAATGTGCTCACCTTTGATCACGATAGGAACGGAAACATCAATCAATCCGTTTAAACATTGGTAGAAATGATATTTTTCCCCCTCCTCCATTTTGCCGGCTAAGACCGTGTCACTTTGTGTGCACCTCTTCGAACTTTCCGGGTTCACGCGGTGAAAATCGGTACAAATCTGCCTCCAGCCTGATTTTGACAAAACATTACCTTCAAGATCCAAAATTGCCGTGACAAAACCGGTCGATTTATTAAAGCCTTCAAGCAAGGAATCGACTTTCCCGAAATCGATTAAGTCTAAAATTTTAGTTTTCATCGAGAACCATCCTCATTGGTAATCAAAAAAATAGAACGAAATAAAGGTACAAAAATTTTCATCATTGTCACTGGTTCTGCCAGTAGGATGGGGGGCAGGTAACTGGGTTCTTTCCTGATATTCGGCCGATCAAGATTTCGCATATATTCACGTCCCCTTCTGGTAAACTGCCGTTTCGAGCACCAGAATCTTGAAGGAATTCATTACGCCCATTTTGATCCAACCGATTTTTTCCTGATCACCCACTAGCAGTTTGATTCCAACATACCAGATCCGGTCGCCCGGCATGGTGTAGCAGGTTTTATGATAGCAATCGTATTGATGAATGATCGTATCGTGCCGGTTAATGATGCCGTACTCCTGGCAGCTGTAACCATCATTCAGGTCGAGGGTATCGGCCCGGTAGGTATCGGTACGCAGGATGGATTCACCGGAACTGAAATAGCGGGGGGCGAAAAGGTTGGGTTTTATGGAAATAATGGAATCGGTGGGGCCGATTCTCGAACAGGAGTAGGAGCGGGTATAGCTGATGTTGACCGGGGTCCCGTTTTCCCCACCGGAGGTAACGGAAGAGGTGTCGTAAAACGTGGTGTCGTTGACCACCGACCCGTTGAAAAGGGCATTGCCGTTAAGACTCATGAGGGTGGCACGCGGATGCTGCCCCATCCCCGGCGATCCCCACACTTCGCTGCTCAGCCTGAAATCGGGGGTCAGATTCCCGTCGATGTCCAGGTCACAGTTTACCAACATGTGATAAGCCCCGATCACCAGGGAGTCCATTCGGGTGACCAGCATGCCTGACGTGGTGCCGGTCTTTATTTCGTCGGGATTATTTACCGGAACCGGATCGGGTTCGCAGGCCAGCGCGCCGGCGAAAAGGAAGAACAATAGCCAGGGGCGGGTTTTCATGGTTCGTTTCGGATAATTGGTCCTTGCTGTTAAAGATACAGGGGAAACCCTTAAAAAACCAAACTCCGGCAATATTCATTGACCACTAAAATATCAGGGAGAATGTGACATCCTGGAATTACTTTGCCATCCCCAAGAACATGCCTCCAATATAGGGGATTAGCCAGATCATCCAGACTAAGATACTGTACCTATGAAAACCTTTCCGAGCTTTCTCGTTACCTTTCTTAACGATGCGGGTTGCCCAGACTGCATGAATCAGCATCAGCCAGAGCGCAATTTGTCCGGTGAGCGTGTGTGCGTTTGTAAGGTCAAAAGCCCCTTCCGCCAGGATATGCATCCCCAACGTGCCCGATACATCAAAGGTGAACCCTGTCCAGAAAGCAACTACATGCCAGGGTTTCAGATACCTGGATATCCGTTCGGCCCAAACCCCGAGTGAGTAGAAGACCAGAGCAAGAGTAATTGTTACGGTCGAAAAAATCAGTAAGACTGACATACCTGATAGGATTAATGTATTTCCGAAAGATAAGCAAATGAGGATGAGGTAAGGGTTAAAGTGGACATCAATCCCTGGAAAATGATATCCTAAGCCTCACATGCAAGAGGTCGGTATTTCGAACCTGCCATGTCCCACAAGTATATCACCACTTACTTTTTCTTCACAAAGGGTTTGTTATCAGTGTCACCCAATTCAATGGCATCACCAGTCTTGACTCTTGGAATGCAATTGTACGCATGACCAGTCAGGTAGTGGATATTAAATTACCCTACCATTGCTCGCGACCATCGCGGCTGTGAGCAATCAGTTTTTCAAGCAGCGGACCGAGAACCCGAAACTCTTGGAAAACGGATTTCGGTATGCCCCATCGCTAAGGTAGCTCACGGTCTGACTCTGAGCGCTTACCTCATCGGACCCGGTGGACGACCAGAATTCGGCGAGGTTCCCAAGATATAGGAAGCCCAGAATGTCGGCCCGGTAGCCTCCTGGCAGAGCTGTAAAACCGCTTGAGTTAGTGGCTCCTGAATTAGGACTCGTCCAATGAGCATTTCCAATTTCTTTCATCTTTCCTCCAGCTGCTGTACCCAGGTAGTTCGTTAAAACAGTCCACTCTGCATCGGTGGGCAAATGCCAGCCAGGAGGGCATGCCGTTAAGGCAACGCAGGGAAAGGTTAATGCATTCATCCAGAAAAGTTTAAGAAGAAGATTGAGATCGCCTAATCGTCTTTTAAATGATTCGAAGGAGAAGTTTGCTTCTATTTATCTGGCCTTCGATGCTTAGTAAAGTTACAACCCTAATAGCAGATATATCTATATTTATGATTACTATTTGATTATATTTATAGATATATCTATATTTGTTAAAATATCTAATATGTACAATGACCTTTACGAACAGTCGGGGAGTGAAATTATCCGGCAACTGGGGCAACGATATAGTGACTATCGAAAAAGGACAGGAAATACTCAGAGGAAAGTAGCTGAGAAATCAGGATTGAGTGTATTTACCATCAGTTCTTTTGAAAACGGTTCTTCTACCGGGGTCACATTGGCTTCGTTTATAAAATTATTAAGAGCAATTGACAGTCTTGGCGAAATTGAAAAATTGTTGCCCGAACTGCCTGAAAGTCCACGTACATTATTTAAGAAAAAGCAGAAGGGGAAGTGATCATGGAAACGAATGTCGTTATGGTTAAGCTATGGGAAATGCCGGTAGGGTATCTTTCATGGGATAAAAAAAAGCAGGTGGCTTTTTTTGAATATGAACCGGAATTCCTGGAAAGAGGACTGGATATTGCTCCCCTGACGATGTCCATCAATTCACCCAATAGCAAGAAGCATATACCCTGGACAGGTGATAAAGACAAATTATACCTGGGACTTCCGCCGATGATTGCAGATTCATTACCCGACAAGTGGGGTCACTCACTTTACAGAGCCTGGTTGCGTGATAATCACATTCCTGCAAAGATGGTAAGTCCGGTTGATCATCTTTCGTTTATAGGCAGTCGTGGTATGGGGGCACTGGAATATGAACCTGCTCAGAAATTAGGTGACGACTCCGTTTTTTCGGTCGATGTTGAACATCTCTATGCATTTGCCAAACAAGTATTGAATGAACGGGAAACCACAGTTTTAAATACTGAAAATTCTATCCTGTGGCAAGATCTGATCAAAATCAGTTCTTCTCCGGGAGGTAAGCGACCTAAGGCAATTGTAGCGGTTAACAAGGCTACCGGCGAAGTTATATCAGGGCAAGGAGATATTCCGGAAGGGTTTGAGCATTTTATTCTTAAATATGATGATAATTCATCCTATCCATTTGCCAGGCTGGAATATGTTTATTACCAGATGGCTTTGGATGCCGGAATAAACATGATGCCGTCAGAATTACGTTCCTATGGAGGGGTTTCCCATTTTCTTAGCCGTCGGTTTGACCGTATCGGCAATAACCGGATACACACACAAACATTTGCTGCGATGTCTCCGGGTTGTGATAGCTATGAGGATTTATTTGGGGTAATCCGCAGGCTTAACTTGCCGTACACCGACAGCCGCCAGCAATACCTGCGGATGGTGTTTAATGTACTTGCCCGCAATGTGGATGACCACACAAAAAATTTCAGCTTTTGTATGACATCCGAAGGTAAATGGCAGTTATCCCCGGCTTATGATCTGACTTATGGCGTTGATAATTCAGCGCCTGCATTCTTAAACAGGCATTGCATTACTATTAACGGCAAAAATGAAAGTATTACGCGTAAAGATTTGGAAGCAGTAGCTCAGCGGAATGATATTAATGATTATAAGTCCCTGATTGGAAGAGTAAGCGCCGCCGTATATAAGTTTAAGGACTATGCCAGGGAATTGAATATCGGCCAGCAGTTAATTGAAAGTATTGAATCTGATTTTATCAGGGTATAAAGTTGGCACCGGCGAGAAGAACCCAAGTTTGTTTCTGAGTAACCCCAAGGAATAATCAAACTTCATTACATTTAAAGGATTTAAGAACCAATTGCCTCAACATGAAAAAGTTATCCATTCTGCTGTTTATCCTGATCGGCCTTTCCTTTCAGCAACGAACCCACGGACAGTCGGTTACAATCACCGGACAAATAACCAACACCAAGGCAGCGTTTTTTTCAATGTTTTCCAAGTACGATGTGAATAGATTGGACACCATCAGACTTGACAAGGATGGACGATTTGATACTAAAATCGAACTGGCTGAACCTATTGAAGTTGTTTGCTCCGCCTTCAATGCTGATACTGGCCTGGTTTTTCAATTGTTTTTGCAGCCAGGTAGATATATCAACGTTTCATTGGACGTTAAAAATCGATTGCGGTCTTTGAAATTTTCAGGAAACCTGGCGGATCCGTGTAAATACATCAACTATTTAAATACTTCTGGCATGAGATCAGCCGATGGAAGATCGTCAGACAAAGCTGCCAGAAGTCCCAATACTCCGGCAGATTTCCTCAGGATTCAGGACTCCATCCTGAATATCAGGCTACAATTTCTTGATTCCTTCGTACGCGAAAATCCGGGCATGCCGGAAGATTTCATTCAGTGGGAGAAACAAAGGCAGGTAAGATCGAGGTTACTGGCAAGAGCGCAATATCCAATCAGGATTCTCCAAAACAGGCCTGGCGAACTGACTCTTCCGGCTGATTGGTTTTCATTTTTAGACAAGACGGAATATAAAGAGGCTTCCTTTATACAGAATTACTTTGGGACAGAGATTTACAAGGGTTATATCAGCTACATAACCATGGTTAGAACAGGCATTTCATTCGAGAATTCCTGGGGAAATCTGGATTTTCTGAAGGCAAAGTTCAACTTTGTTAATGAATTGGATATTCCTGCCATTTGGGATGTGATTTGCTTTAAAGATTTAACCTCTCAAATTGAAGATAAAGGTCCCGCTGGTACAGAGGAACTCATTGGAATTTTCAATGAGCATTCAAAATCCGATCAAAACAAGGGTAAACTTGCAGAGATTATCGGACCTTGGAACAACATAATTAAAGGTAAAATAGCTCCTTCGTTCGAATTGCCTGATGCAACAGGCAGAATAGTTAGCTTGAAGGATTTTCAGGGCAAGTATGTTCTCCTGGATTTTTGGGCTACCTGGTGCATTCCCTGCCGTAAGGAACAACCAACCCTGGATAGTATTATGGAAGAATTCAATGGGAAGAACATAACCTTTATTTCGATTTCCACAGATAATGACCGGGCAAAATGGAAAGCCATGGTTACTGATGAAAAACTGAAGGGAATTCATTTAATCGATACCTGCGGGTACAGCAAGGAGTGGCTGATCCAGTTTATCCCAACCTACGTTTTGATTAATCCTCAAGGGAAAATTGTCAGCTCAAGAGCCGCATATCCTTCTCAAGGGATGAGGGAATTATTGAATAGCCACCCAGACATCTGACAGGAATAATATATTTTCGATATAATTATTACCACTATGCACAAAGGACGGTTAGAAGCATTCAGTGATGGCGTATTAGCCATTATTATTACCATCATGGTATTGGAAATCAAAGTTCCGCATGGAAGTGAATGGAAAGAATTGAAGGAGTTGATACCAACATTTATCAGTTACGGACTCAGCTTTGCCTATATCGGCATCTACTGGGGAAACCACCATCATTTACTTCAAACGGTTAAGCGGGTTTCTTCAGGCATGATTCTGGCAAATCTGAATTTACTGTTCTGGCTGTCGCTGGTCCCGTTTGCTACCGGCTGGATGGGCGAAAATCATTTCGAGACCAATACGCTGATGCTTTACGGTCTGGTGTTATTGCTCTGCGGATTTTCTTATTTTATTCTTCAGCGATTGGTGGAAAAGAATTCCCATGAGCTGGAAGGCTTGCAGAGTGCTTTTGAAATATTGAATAAAAAGGGGATAATTTCAACAATAGCCTATCTGGCGGCTATTCCGCTCTCATTGGTGAATCCGTTCCTGTCTTTCGCGATTTATATCATCACTGCCATTATGTGGCTGATCCCCGACAAGAATATTGAGAAAGCCTTGAACAGCAACAATATTGGCCATAAATAGAACTTAGCGGCCCCTGAAATTTTAACTTCGATAGCTGATTCAGCCCCTCCAGGGCCGGGTCCGCTTCACCTTGGCCAGACTGTCGAGTACGATGTTGCAGTCTTCCACAACCTGAAAGTCATACATGCCCACGCACACGAAATCGGCTCCGTTATTGAATCCGTAAGGGATGCCTTCATTGGGGTGGATGGCACCGGCGGCGAGCAGCTTGAAGCCGATCCAGGGTTCCTCCAGCGTGCTCATGAAGCGTATGGTTTCCTCCGGGGTAAAATCGAAAATATTGTCCCTGAAATCCTTGTCGATGGTGGTCTGGCGCTCGAGATCCACCCTTGCTGACCAGTAATTGTGGTGATGCATGGTTTTCACCCAGAAATCCGGCTTGATGCCGTGTTCCACGCAACCTTTTACCGTTTCAATGCGGTGTGCGCCGATCCCGGCAGGCCTGCCATAGGATCGTATCAGTTCAAGATTTTTCGCGATCTCATCAAACTTGCCTTCATTCGTGGCCCGGTCGGCCACCCCGCCATGGAAATAGATGGCTGCGGCTCCTCCCTCCACCGATTTTTCAATCGATTCCTTCGAATTGCCTCCATCTGAGATGAACTGCATCTTGCCGCCGGTCTCGCGCCAGTATTTGTTGATGATCCTGCAGAGCTGAGGATTGGTGATCAATGCATTTATACCGCACTTTTCGGCCAGCTGCATGGTCATCATCACCCGCTCGTCGCTGTGGTAGGTTTTCACCAGTTTGTCGGTGTAAATCAGGTCGCGGGCATGCGACCAGCCCCCGATCAGGTTGCCGCCCATGATCATCCGGCTGATCTCCAGATCGCCGATCTTCCCCTTCGGGATTTGCCCCTTAAGGTCGCCCAGCGTGGAAAAGGAGAAGGTTTTCATGGTAGCGCCCGAAGTGGCATCGGTCTGATCGGCAAGGAATTTTTTCTCAAAACTGTCCCACCGCTTCTTCTTGTATACCGCATAGGCAAAGGCACCCAGCAGGGGTACCGATATCATGTCGCGCAGCATCTCGCGCCTCTGCAAAGCCGCGCCTTCCGGATTGGCAGATGGTATGGGCTGATGGGGTTTCTCCTCTCTCCACCGTTTGATCAGCCGGTCGGCTCCAAAGAAAAAGTCCGGCGGCAGGGCGGCAAAAACCATCAAAATAACCAGCTCGATCAGCGTTTTATTTACCCAGATATAATTCCCCTCAGTCACGGCACCGAACGTGTGGCCGGGAATGGGCGGATAGGCCGCGAAATAAAACAGGAGTAAAACGGCACCGGCAACCGACGACCATCTCGACAGTAATCCGATGAAAAGCGAAAAACCTATCAGGATAAGACCCCAGGTATTCAGAAAGTCGACAGTGGCAATGATTCCAGGTGAGGATGCCATCGAGTGAAAAACATCGGAAAAAACCCAGCTCGAACCCATCAGGAATATTTTCGAGCTCCATCCGGGTGCCATCAATTTGACAATCCCTTCATACAGGAAATGCCATCCTACCAGGATCCGCAATCCCGTGAGGATGTAAATTGCGTACTTCTTCATGGCCAAGCTGTTTTCCTTTACAAGATGCTAATTTTAAGAGGATCCTGTAGCGGTATAGGGAAGAATATTCGAAAAAATGTTACTGATGAATAAACAATTTTCCGGGTTGACATGTATAAGTAATAAATTAATACTCAAGCCATGAAGAAATTAACTATTAGTACTCTGGCGGTCATCGCGCTGATGGCTGTCACCAGTTGCTCCAAAATCGCAGATGTTCTTACGGTGGATGTTCCCACTGACGTATCGGTAGACCTGACCGTTCCTGCAGGTTCCAGTGAACTTAAAAATGGTGGTTTCAGGCCGTTTGATGTAGCCGAAACATTGGATATCGCTGCAAATCCGACGGTTATTCAATATGCGGCGAAAATCAAGGAAATTGCAGCAAAAGGTGGAACGGTAACAGTCAAACTGCCTGCAAGCATTGTTTCAGTAAGCATTAGTGATTGCGTATTGAAAATTACCAATTTGGATACCAAGGTGATCCTGGGAACATGGTCTTTCGGTTCGACATTGTCTGGAAATAGCGGATCGGTTACAATCGGCGCACCTACCTCAGGCAGCTTCGAAGATGTTTCAGCAGCATTGGATAAAAAATCCAAAGTGGAGATTCGGATAACGGGTAGTACAGATCTTTGGACCCAGTTTGTATTTTCGGTAACCCTGAATACTGTGGTTAAAGCTAAGGTTCTCTAAAACACGAAATGGGCAGATAGACCGCTTATAGTATCAAAAGAAACCACCTGTCGGAGCGAATCGGCAGGTGGTTTTTGTTTTTAGGCTGATCCTTACTAATCCAGCCCGGCCAGAACTCCGCGGAAATACCCGAACGACTCGGTGATGCCGGGCAGCGGATCAGCCATTTCTTTGGTGTATTCCAAACTCACCGTTCCTGAATAACTAACCTTACGTAGCGTTTTGAAGAATTCCGGAAAATCGATGATGCCGCGACCGGCCTCCACGCAGCCACCGGCTTTTACCGGTTTGTCGGTATCCCAGACGTGCAGGTCGAAAATGCGTTTATGGTATTTTTTCACCGCAACGATCGGATCGAGTCCCAGACGGGTGGTATGCCCGATATCCAGACAGTAACCGATGCGTGGGTCGAGATTTTTAATCGCCTCCCAAACATCATCCGGACCCGGGTAGAGCTTCTGGTCGGGTCCGTGATTGTGTATGCCCAGGCGGATGTCGTACTCTTTTACCTTTTTTTCTACATAGGGCAGCAGACTCACGTCGGGAGCGCCAACGATCAGGTTAACCCCGACCATATTGGCATACGCGAATGCCCGGTCGGCCTCGGCTTCGGTTTTCATGTAGATAACCCCCACCGTGTAGGGTTTTACCCCGAAGGTTCCCGCCTTTGCCAGGAAAGCATTGATGGTTTCCTGCGTGCTGTTGAGCGGCAGGTGGATGTCTTTTACCCCAAGCAGACCGATCCCGGCCCGCTTCATGGCGTTGAGTGCCTGATCGAGTGTGAGTTGGGCAAACGTATAGCCTGCGATGGCCATCCGGAAGGATTCGGACTTAATGATCGGTGCCGGTAATGCGGATAAAATCGCGACGGTTGAATTTCATGATGCTAATTTATGAACCCCGGCTGGTAATTCCCGGCAAAGTGCCGAAAGAATTTCCGAACCGGTAAATGCTTCGGGTTTTACCTAACTTTGCGTCCTCTGTTTTAAAGATAAAATGAATGAAAACTGTTGATGCCAGGGGGCTGAAATGCCCGATGCCGCTGATCCTGACCAAACGTGCACTGTTGGAAGCCGGTCAGGACGAGCCGCTGGAAATTCTTATCGATAATGATATTTCAGTGAAAAATGTGACCCGCTTTCTGGAGGAACACCAGATGCAGGTCAGCACGGAAAAGCAAGGAGGGTTATACCGGCTTGGCGTGAACAAATCCGGCACCATTACGGAGCAGACTTCCACCGAGGAGTATTGCGAAGTTGCACCGGAAGTTGCCGGCGATTACCTCGTCAGCTTTCAGAAAAACATTCACGGTGATTCCGATGAACTCGGGCCCCGACTGATGCAGTTGTTTATCAATACACTTCCTGATATTGATCAAAAACCGTCTACAATGGTTTTCCTGAACAGCAGCGTATTCTTTACCCTGAAGGATTCTCCCGTTCTGGAGCCGTTGAAAAAGCTGGAAGAGGCAGGGGTCAAAATACTGGTTTGCGGCACCTGTCTGGATTTCTTCGGAAAGCAGGAGGAGGTCGCCGTGGGCATGGTATCTAACATGTATGAGATCATGAACCTGATGTCGAAGGCACCGAAAGTTCTTTATCCCTGATTCAATGGAAGCGTTCGATCTGCTGAGTACAGTTGAATACGGGGGATGTTCGGCCAAGTTGCCGGCTGCCGAGCTGAACCGGGTATTGGCCGGATTGCCAACCACCCCGGATGCAAATATCCTGGTGGGCATCGATACCCATGATGATGCCGGTGTGTACCGGATCAGTGACGAGCTGGCCCTTATCCAGACCACCGATTTCTTCTCCCCGGTATGTTCCGATCCTTTCGATTTCGGACAGATCGCTGCTGCCAATGCCCTCAGCGATGTGTACGCCATGGGAGGCGCGGTTATGAGTGCATTGAACATTGTTGCCTTTCCGGCTAACGTACCGCTTGAAATCCTCCGGGAAATTCTCCGCGGAGGCATTGAAAAAGTAAAGGAAGCAGGCGGGGTCATGCTGGGTGGACATACCATTGTTGATGAAGTGCCCAAATACGGTCTGGCCGTGACCGGAACCGTTCATCCCGATAGGATCGCCACCAATGCCGGTGCAAAAGCCGGGGATGTGCTGATACTTACCAAGCCCATTGGAGCTGGCATAATCATGGCGGGTAAGCGAATCGGTGAGGTGGAAGAAGGTCCGTATCAGGCCATTATCACCAGCATGAAGCAGCTGAACAAAGGGGGCGCCGCAGTGATGCGTAAATACGGTGTGCGCTGTGCCACCGATATTACCGGGTTCGGACTGGCCGGCCATGCCCTGAAAATGGGCAGTGCGTCAGGCGTTACCGTCAGACTGTATGCTGATCAGGTGCCGGCTTTTGAAGATACCCTGGAACTGCTGAATCTGGGCTGTATTCCGGGAGCCTGCTTTCGGAACCTGGAGTTTGTGGAGGCTGATGCAACTTTCAGCGACGACCTGGATTACGAGCGTAAAATGCTGGTGATGGATGCCCAAACATCCGGCGGCCTGCTGATCTGCTGCGATCGCCATCAGGTAAAAGCAATGCTTCAGGATCTGACTACTGCCGGATATTTGAGTTCCGTTGTGGTTGGAGAGGTGGAGCCCTTCTCAGGCAAGCACCTCCACGTTACCAATCTATTGCTTTAACAGGTAGGCCGTGACCTCAGCTTTCATGGTCGTTGAAAAAGTATATGTATTGACCGGGGTACTTTGGGTGCCCTTCCACCCGATAAAAATATCCTGATCATCATCGAGCATGGTTGAAATGCCTTCAATACTCCCGGTAAAAGGATCAGTAGGTTTTGGAAGATCGATCTTAACTCCATTTTTAAGTGTAAGACTGCTAAACCGCCAACGTACCGATAATCCATCAATGTGAGTTAAACTTGCATTTGAAATGAATAATTCGGCATTCTTAACCGTAATATCTCCGCTAAGTCCGGTTGGAGTAAAGGAAATCCCGCTGGCCGTGATACTTTTAATTTTCGATTTATACTGGGCTAAAGTTGCATTTGTTGACGGATTAATAGTGGCAGAAGCATAAAACCAATATGTCTTGGAGGAGGTCTTCAGACCGGCTGTGCTGTCCATAACCTGCATATCGGTGGTGAAATCGACCGGCACCTTGACAGTGAGAGCATCATTTATTTTCGAACAACTGCAGAACGAAATAAGGCCCAGGGCTAAGCCCAATAGAATGGAATGTTTTTTCATGAAATTTTAATTTGGTTTGGTAAATAAAGATACCCAGGCATCTCATTGGCCCGTTTTCCATTCGTCAAATAGTTTATGCCGGATTCTGCACAGATAATATTAGCACTAACAACTTTATGCAGTAAGTTCTTCTATATTTGCGCGATTCAATAAAATTGATGGCTTTGACTTTCATTGCTGCGCGATACCGGAAATATCTGTCCACCTTCTTACTGGTGCTGTTCTCACTCT
>CAYHCO010000005.1:117428-166482 GCA_964355105.1 uncultured Porphyromonadaceae bacterium | reverse complement strand
GCTGCGCGATACCGGAAATATCTGTCCACCTTCTTACTGGTGCTGTTCTCACTCTATTATGTGAACATCACCTTCTTTCCGCATTCGCATGTTATTGGAAACGCAGTGATTACCCACTCGCACTTCTATGGTGGTGGGATTACGGCAACCAGTCAGCCCAGTCATTCCCACTCAAATTCTGAGCTGGTCATCATTCAGCAATTATCACTATTCCTGACAGTTGCAGCGGCTTTCCTGTTTTTTCGGTTTGCGCTGAAGTTTGCCCGCAACCACTGTTACGCGGTTCCGGCCACCTCACGGCGCACCCACTCCCAGGAGCCAATTATCCAGCTCCGGGCGCCTCCCGCCATCCTGTTCGCTTAATCCATTTCCTCTTTTTGTCAGGGTCACGTTCAGCAAAAGCTGAACAGATCCCATCATGTTAAATTCAATTCGAACAGGATGAAAAACCTAATTATCATACCAGCCTGCATGGTTATTCTGATTGCCTGCAATCCACATCAAACCAAAAAAGATTCTTCAGAAGCTCCTGAAATTTCTATTACCGGCGATACTGTTTTGATACCTGCCGGCTCTGCTGTCGGCCAGAAAATCAAGCAACTGACGCTTAGATCGGAGAGCGTGCTGATTCCCTATTCAACCACTGGCACCGTGCGCGCCATCCCTGAGTGCATTGCCGATATTGCGGTTCCATTTGAAGGCCGGATCGTTCAGTCGTTTGTGAAGGCCGGTCAGACCGTTAAAGCCGGTTCCCCACTTTTCTCGGTGCATTCACCGGCATTTTTCGAAACCGTGAAATCCTATCTTCAGGCAAAACAGGAGAAGCAGGTCGCCGAGATGAACCTGCACCGTGAGCAGGACCTGGTGGATCATGGTGTGGGGGTGCAAAAGGATCTCGACGAGGTCCGACTGAATTTTGAGATAGCGAAAGGACAGGTGGAAAACCTGGCAGCCACCTTATCGATATACAATGTGAATCCGGAGAAATCGGAAGTCGGGAAACCGATGGTGGTAACTTCACCGATCAAGGGCGAAGTGGTGAAGAATTCCATCAGGGTAGGGCAATACCTGACAGCCAATTCAGATCCCATGGTGTGTGTCGCCGATCTGAAAAAGGTGTGGGTGATTGCGCAGGTCAAAGAGAGCAAGATGGGCCTGATACAGCATCTCGATGAAGTAAAGATCACCATCGATGCTTATCCGAAAAAGTCGTTCACCGGATTTGTCAGCTATATCGGGAAAATACTCGACGAGCAAACCCGCTCGCTCGAGGTGATCATCGAATACGATAATACAGAGCAATATCTGAAGCCGGGTACCTTTACCATGGTCACTTTCATCAATTCCCATCAGGAGGGAATTGTGCTGCCGGCCACAGCTCTGGTGCAGGAGGAAGATCATACCTATGTCTACAGGCGGACCGGTGATGGGCGGTTTGTGAAGACCCCCGTCAGCGTAACAACGTCCGGCAATGGCAACGTGATTGTATTGGATGGTCTGGCTGCCGGCGAAACGGTTATCAGCGAAGGATGCCTTTATCTACACTAAATCGCTGAACTGATGGAAAAATTTATTGAACTGCTTATTCGTAAGCGGCTGCTGATCGCAGCCATTTTTGTGCTGATCGCGGCTTTCGGCGTATATTCCTGGACCCGCCTTCCGGTTGATGCTTATCCGGACATCGCAGATGTTACGGTGCAGGTGGTTACCCAGGTGCCTGGACTGGCATCGGAGGAGATTGAGCAGCAGATTACCATACCGATCGAGCGGCAATTGAACGGACTGCCCGGTTTGCACACCATGCGCAGCAAGAACATGTTCGGCGTATCGACCATTCTGCTGGTTTTTGAAGACGGGATCGATGATTACTGGGCCCGCCAGCGCACCAAGGAGCGCATTGAGGGGATCGGCCTGCCTTTCGATGCCAAGCCTGAGCTTAACCCGCTCACTTCACCCACAGGCGAGGTTTGCCGTTACGTTCTGCAGAGTAAAAACCATACGCTCCGGGAACTCACCGATCTGCAGAAATGGGTGATTATCCCGCGTCTCAAGCAGGTAACCGGCGTGGCCGAAGTGAGCAATTTCGGAGGAATCACCACGCAGTTTCAGATTGAGATCGATCCGAGGAAACTCGATAAATATCAGCTTTCACTGGGCGAGGTGATAGGCCAGATAGAGAAAAACAGTGCCAATGCGGGTGGCAGTGTTATCACGCGCGGCGACCTTTCGTATGTTGTGAGGGGGATCGGACTGATCAAGAACCTCGAGGATCTCGGCAAGGTGGTGGTGAAAACCCAAAATGGTTTTCCGGTTTATATCAACGACCTGGGAGAACTGAAATACGGGAACCTGGAGCGGAAAGGCGTCCTGAGCTATACCGACCGCAAAACGAATTTTTCCGACGGCGTGGAGGGGATCGTGCAGTTGTTGCGATATCAGAATCCGTCGGTTGTGCTGGAGGGAGTGAGTGCAGCCATCGATGAGCTGAACAATGAAACGCTTCCGGAAGGGGTGCATATTCACGTGTTCATGGACCGGCGCAACCTGGTGAGCGCAACGCTGAATACCGTTTCCCATACCCTGCTTTTTGGGGTGTTCCTGGTGCTGGCTGTCCTCATCATTTTTCTCGGCAACTGGCGCGGGGCGCTGCTGGTGGCGATAACCATCCCGCTGGCACTCCTTTTTGCGTTTATCCTGATGAACCTCACCGGGATCCCGGCAAACCTGCTTTCGTTGGGGGCGATTGATTTTGGGATCATCGTGGAAGGCTCGATCATCATGCTTGAAACTATCCTGAAAAAGCGTGAGGACAGTCCCGGAGAATCGTTGAAGATCGATGATATCACCAGGCGCAGCGTGGCAGTTGCCAAGCCGATCTTCTTTTCCATGCTGATCATCATCATGGCCTACCTTCCTCTGTTCGCCTTCGAAAGGATCGAAAAGAAAATGTTTACCCCGATGGCTTTCACGATCGGCTATGCGCTGATCGGCGCCATGTTGGTTGCACTGTTGGTGATTCCCGGCCTGGCATATGAGATCTACCGGAAGCCGCGAAAAATATACCATAACAAATGGTTGCACCATCTGACCGGACAATATCTGAGCCGGATAAAAAAGATCATGCTTAAGCCGCGGCAGGTATTTGTTCCCCTGGTTTTGATTCTCCTGACTACCATTGTGTTAAGCTTCACCGTTGGGAAGGATTTTCTTCCCGCACTGGATGAGGGATCCCTTTGGCTGCAGGTTCAGCTTCCGCCGGGGATCGCCCTGGATAAATCGAAAGAGATGGCAGATACCCTGCGAAACCGGATCATGAAATATAAGGAAGTCACCTATGCCATGGTTCAGGTTGGGCGCGACGATGAGGGGGTCGATCCGTTTTCGACCTCCCACATTGAGTGCTCGGTGGGGTTAACTCCTTACGGGGAATGGACGAACGGCAAAAGAAAAAAGGACCTGATCGAGGAAATCGCCAAAGATTTGGCCGGATTGCCGGGTTATCAGGTTGGTTTTTCGCAGCCCATCATCGATATGGTGATGGATCAGATAGCCGGCTCACACAGCGATCTGGCGATAAAGCTTTATGGCGAGGACCTGGGTGAAGCCCGCAGGATAGCCGGCGAAATTGCATCGATTATCAGGCCGATTCCGGGAGCTGCCGATGTGGATATCGAGCAGGAACCCCCGACGCCGCAGCTGCAGATACTGGCTGATCGTGATAAAATTGCCCAGTACGGACTGAATGTTTCCGATGTATCGGAGCTGATTGAAGTAGCTATCGGCGGAAAGGCTATCTCGGAGATATTTATCGGAAACAAGGTTTACGATGTGATCTGCCGGTATAACGATATTCATCGGAATACCCCTGAAGCTATTGGAGCCTTGATGCTTACATCCGGCACCGGAGCCAAGATCCCACTGTCGCAGATTGCCGAAATCAAGACTACGCTGGGCCCCAGTATTATCAACCGGGAGAGCAACCACCGGTTTTTAACCGTTCGGGTTAACCTCCGGGGCCGCGATATGACCTCTTTTCTTGATGAGGCTCGCCAAAAAATCCAGGATGGGGTGAAATATGATCACAGTCAGTTCAGGATTCACTGGGGTGGGCAATTCGACAGTCAGAAAAGGGCCTATGCCCGGCTGGCCGTTATTGTCCCGCTGGCCCTGGCTCTCATGTTCCTGCTCCTGTTCGGGGCGTTTGGACTGTTCAGGCAAGCCGGGTTCCTGATCAGCCTGCTGCCTCTCTCGCTCTTTGGCGGCATGCTGGCCCTCAATATTACCGGAATGACCTTTAACGTTTCCTCGGCGGTGGGATTCATTGCCCTGTTTGGAGTGTTTATCCAGAATGGAGTGGTGATGATTACGCGTATCAATCAACTCAGGAAGGAGGGAATGGAGCTACTGGAGTCCGTAATTCAGGGAACAACTCAATGTTTCCGGCCTGTTCTGGTTACGGCAACTGTGGCGATCATTGGTCTGGTGCCGGCATCCCTCTCGACAAGCATTGGCTCTGATGTTCAGCGGCCGCTGGCTACGGTGATCGTTTACGGACTGGCATTCGGCACGCTGATTACGCTGTATGCTTTGCCGGCGCTGTATTATATGCTTGAGAAAAAATATGATAAACCTGTATACGATGAAATTGCAAATAATTAATCCGCTTAAAAACATATCTATTGTTTTGCTGGCGCTGATGTGCTTCGCAGGCAGTTTTGCCCAGTCGGGCAACCCGCAGATTGTCAGGCCGGTATCCGTTCAGGAATACCTGAATGAGGTGGCGCGGGGTAACCTGGGATATATCGCCGAAAAGTTTAATGTCGATATTGCCGATGCCACGCTGAAGGCCGCAAGGGTATTTAACAATCCTGAAATTGCTGTTGGATATTCCGATAATCAGGACCGCCAGATTCAAATGGGGAGGGGATATGATGCCGGGCTGAGCTACTCGCTCAGTCTGGGTAATGTACGCTCGGCCAGGATCGGTGTCGCACAATCGGAGCGTGACTTATCGGAATTGGTTTTGCAGACTTATTTTCAGAATCTCAGGGCCGATGCGGCGCTGGTTTATTTTACCGGCCTCAAGGAAAAACTGCTGCTCGATGTTCAGGAAGAGAATTACCAGCGAATGGTTGAGCTGGCGCGGGCCGACAGTATCCGTTTCCGTGCGGGAACCATCACGGAGGTGGATGCCCGGCAGTCGGCCATCGAAGCCCGTGTTCAAAAGAACGAGCTTATCCGGGCACGATCGGCCTGGCAGGTGGCATTGGTTCAGATGGAGCGACTCAGGGGCATCAGCGGGTCCGATACTTCCTGGCAGCCCAGCGGCTCCCTGGAATATCCGATTCGTGACTTCACGGCAGGTTCGCTGATTGAACAGGCCCGGCAAAACCGGTATGATCTGCAGGCTGCCATCCAGTCGAAAACCATCTCCGAGAAGATGGTCAGACTGGTAAAATCGGGTCGTGCCATGGAGCTGGGCATTCAAACCGGCATGTCGTTCAGCACCAATGCTGCGAATGAAATGGCACCATCGCCGGCCCACTACACCTATAATGTTGGCGTATCGGTACCACTGAAATTCTCCAACCTGAACAAGGGAGAGCTGGAAGCATCGGAACTCACGGTAAAGCAAAAGGAAGTTGCCTGTCGCGATGCCGAGCAGATTGTTGTATCGGAAGTAACGCAGGCGTATGTGCTGTACCAATCGCAGAAGCGACAGCTGGAAGAGTTTCATGCGGGCATGCTTGCGGAGGCGGAGGCGATTCTGAACAGTAAGGTTTACAGCTACAAGCGGGGTGAAACAAGCCTGCTGGATGTGCTTAATGCGCAGCGGACCTATAACGATATCCGGCGGAGTTTTTATGAAACGCACTACGGCTACCTGGAGTCCCTGATCGAACTGGAGAGGGCTGCGGGGATATGGGATATCTGAAACTGTTAGATTCTCATCAATTCTTTTTGTGAATCTTCCGTTTCAATTGATCGGACAGAAACTGAGTACCCCGGGTACTTAGCCGGGAATATTTTGTATTTGCCGGGAAGGAACAGGGCGTCGTTATATTTTATTTCGATGGCTTCACCGGTACCGTCAGATTTTCTGATCACAAAATCAATTTCATTTCCTTCGGCGGTGCGCCAAAAAAACAAATCTTCCTTTGCGTGCATTTGCCATAATCGGATAAATGCATAGTTTTCTGCAACCTCGCCCCGGTCGATCCGCTGAAAAACCGGATTAAACTGGTTTAGCAGTATATTCCGCAATCCCAGGTCGTGAAAATAGGCCTTTGGCATTTTGGTAAGTTCTTTTCGGATGTTACCATGGAAAGGTTTTAGCAGGGAAATATGATAGCACTTTCGCAGAACATAAATGTAATTCTCCACCGCAGGTGCTGTCAATTTCAAGGTGACTGAGAGTTCATGCATGTTCACCAGAGAACCCGTTTGATGAGCCAGCAGAAGCATCATCTGATAAAATTTATCCAGATCATTTATTCTCGATTCCTGAATATCCCTTTTGACGAATGAGTTAAGTAATTCTTTCAGAATCAGCAACTTTTCCTTTGGATCAGGGGCCAGTACCACAGCAGGATAACCTCCGTAGGTAAGATATTCGTTAAAGAGGGTTCTGATCTCGTTATAGGCTGCCGGATGGTAACCGGGCTGGATTCTCATGGCTCTCAGTTCCTTAGAAAAGTCCTCTTTTCCAGTTCTGAAAATCAACATCTCCTCAAAACTCAGTGTATAAAGCTCAAAGATTCTTTTACGGCCGGCCAACGAATCCTTGAATTTTAAATCGATGTAAAACGCGCTGCTTCCGGTGACCACCAGTTTTAGGCTGCCGGCATGCTTGTCATACAAAAGTTTGAGAAAATTCGACGGGTCGGCAAGATATTGAATTTCATCTATGAGAACATAAATCAGCCGGGATTCATCTTTCAGGACAAAATCAAAAATGTTTTCAGGATGGTTGTTCAGCTTGGATAAAATAGCCGGGTCTTCAAGGGTCAGCATTACTGCATAGTCGCCCCGGTCCGTTAGGAATTGTTCGACCTGCTTAAGTAAAGTTGTTTTACCCGCCTGTCTGGGACCAGCAATTACGGTAACTTCCCGTGCTTCCAGATGTGAAATTACCTCACCAAACAATTGTCTTTTCAGCATGGAATGCGTTTATAAATTACAAATATCGGATAATTTTAATTGATAGAATGAAAAATATCGGATAAAAATAACTTATCAGATAAAAAATATCCGATAATTTTCACTTTCACCTTACCTGAAACGCCATGGAAGAGGGGCCAACCTCATAATCAAAACGCAGAATTCCGGCTGGATCTGCTGTTATCTTTCTGATTTGTTTATCGTTTACTGTAAGCTGATACTCGGCATTGGGCTTCATGTGATGAAGTTCGTGCCTGATGGTACTTTTCTGGTCGCTCCCGGTTTCGGTCCATTGCCGGCCGTTTTCGTCCCAGCTGACCATATCGAGGTTTAATGATTTTGAACCGGAGATGCTCATGGATACGGAAAACTCCCCCCCGTTAAAATACTCCAGTTTATCTCCGCTGATATTTACCGCAAAAGGCTTGCTGCCGGTAACGCAGATGTTGTTTGCAGTAATGGAATATTTCTCCTGCGAGAGATCGATGACATAATCCTTGTTGCGCAGCCAGTATTTTATTTTCGTTCCATTGAGGTCGCTGGTCAGGTGAGGCTCGAGGTACAGACGGTTATGCTGCGGACGGATACCGTAAATGTTCCGGTACAATCCCACGATCGCCATGATGTTGTTCGATAAAATATCATCGCCGGCGCCGGTCTGCTTAACCCGCGTATACCGCTGAAAACCCAGACCGTCCTTCTCGTACTGGCTGATTACATTCCTGATGTATTTCACCGCGGTTTCCGGATTTTTCTCCGCATAACAGCGGGTGCCCAGCTCGGCCCAGGCGAGGAACATATCGCCGTTCTCATAATTGGGATATGGATAGTTCACGTTGAGCAACCCCACATTTTCTTCATACGGGAAGAAGCAGGCCGGCCAGATGAACAGCTTTTCTTTCTGCATCAGTACCTCCATCTTGTTCATAATGTTGATCTTGCGTATTGGATCTTCACAAACGCCGTATCCAATGGCCAGAAAGTTTACCACGCTTACGAGGTTATTCCCGTAAACCGATCCGTCAGGTTCGCGCCAATGCACGTACCACTGATTTTTCGGATCCCAGAAGCCGCCGTCGGCAATGGTCTTATTGAATGCTGCTTTCAGTTTTACCGCTAGGTTGAGATATTTTTCGGCAGTTGCTTTGTCGCCAAGCAACCCCTCGAGCTCCGACCAGCGAACCAAAGCCTTGTACATAAAGGCGTTAATGGTAGATACCTCCCAGGATGCCCATACCACATCGAGCCAGTCGGTGCCTTTGCCCTCTTTGTGAGTCTTCTGAATTACCTCAAACAGACCATCCCCATCGGAATCCCTCTTGATCATGTAGTCGAGCACCTTCTCGCATACCGGCTTAAAAACGCGAAGCCAGTCGAGGTCGCCGGTGAGGTCGAATTGTTCCGCAACATCGATCGCAAAAGCCGGCTGTGCGTCCAGCATGTAACCCCACTGGCATTCGTAAAAGCCGTCGGGCCTGAAGGTATTGGGCATGGCATCGGTATCATCGTGATGCCACCGCGGAAGCACACGGCCGTCGGGCATGATGGCGTGATCTTTGGCATAATTGAGAGCCTGCGTAAATCCGTTGATAAAATCGGGCGAATTGATGGCATTTCCGAACAGGGCGAGCCAGGGCTCCTGCAGAACCGTCCATCCGGTTCGCCATCCGTTCGATCCGTACAGGTATTTGTCCACCACACCGTACCGCCCTATGGTGTTCAGGATTTCATTGACCGACGCTTCGTTGATCCCTTTCAGCACACCGCGGTCGCATTCCTGATCATAAGTAAGAGCCTTAAGGGTCAGGTGGTTGCTGATAGAAGATTTGCCGACCCTGAATGGAGCGAAAACGCTTTCACCGGTCTGGATGAAACGCCGCAAGCCGAATTTCGTATCCACCACCTGGTCGGAGGAGGATTGGGTTAAACAATAGGTGCCGTTTTTCGGGTGACTGAAAGTGGCGGTTTTAAAGGTTTTCTGATCGTCCGATACAACCCTCAGACAGCTGTTCCGGGTTTTGCTCCAAAAAGTAACGGTTCCGGCATTTACCCCGTAAGCGTCGCCGGGCTGGTCGAGAAATCGGTTCCAGGCAACCCCTCCGTTATCCAGCATGGCTCCATCCCAGGTGAGCATGGAATTGAACTGCCAGGCCGGGAAAAAATTCTCGTCGACGATCCCATCCTGCAAATATTTTCGGTTGATCCGCCAATTGATATCGTTCCCGGCGACGGAAAAAATCCATTGTTCGCTAACCTCAAATCCTGTGTTACCGAAGCTGATGCCGTCGATGGTTACCGAAGTAGGATCCACGCTAACCACAGGTGCCCGCAGGCATTTTTTCGAACCATAAAGCGAATCTCCGGACCGGATTCCAGTATATACGATGTTGCCGTTCCCGGTAACCTCGGTTCCCTGCACGACGATCTGATCCAGAACACAGCCTGACGAATAGTTTATCCTGATTTTCAGATCGCCGCTGGCTCCGGTGAGCGTAACGGTTTTTGCCGCTTTATCCTGAGCGACCGGAACAATCTGGGAATAAACCGATAGGCTAGGGATGATCAGTATCAGGTTGAGCGAGGCGGCGAGGATGATTATCCGAGAAATTTTCATGGGAATAATAGTCTGATTATAGGCTATTTAGTAATGATAAACGAATCCGATAACGATTCATCACCGATTGTGATCCGGTAATAATAAGGTCCGGAAGGAAGATTTCCGGGATTAAATTGCACCTCAAACTTTCCAGGATTTTTAAATTCGCTGACCAGGGTTTTTATTTTCAATCCGGTCGAATTATAGAGGTCAATCCGGGTAAATCCGGCCTTTTCAGATTGCCAGCCTATGGTGGTGTTGAGCCGCACCGGGTTGGGGAAATTGTGGAGTAGCCGTATCCCCGGGTTAATTTCAGAATACCCGATTCGCGTGCCACCGGTTTTTAAATGCAGATATCGCGGTTTTTTCATCTCCTCGTGATACTTACCGGTTATGTATTCGCTGTTTTCTATCCGGGCATCACCCCATCCCGGATAAGCGCCGGTGGGCCAGTTGGCATCAATATAATTATACCCCTTGATTTCCGGATGGACCGCAATAAATTCAAAAAATTTGGCAAACCATTCATCCCAGTCCTTTAATCCATCGGCTTCATCTTTGCTGATATTGATCCCCTTGGCCGAGGTTTCACTCATGAACACAGGCTTGTTTTTAGCCCTTGCCATGGCCAGAAACCTTTCGGATTTCCCCTTGGTGGTGATGCCCCTCCGGTCCTGATCGGGCAAGGCCTGATCGAAATGGGAGGCATTGAACACATCCAGGCCAAACCAATCCGCATATTCATCACCCGGATACCAGCGGGCACCTCTCTGATCGACCGAATCGAAATCATTGGCAGCATCGGGCTCGTAACACCAGTTAACAGCTATCGAATCTCTGAGACCGGCATTGGCGAACCGGTCCACAATCTTCCTGAACATAGTCACGTATAGGTATGGATGATAACCTCCCCCGTTCCAGCCCGGACCAGCCCCGTTGAATTCGCCCCCGATTCTCAGAAACATGGCTTTCCCATACTCTTTTGACAGGCTAATGATGCTGTCAATTATCCAGTCATGCTGGTTGGAAACGGCAATGATGCTGTCGGTTGAGCCGCGAGTATCCATGAAGAACAGGCTGACCTCCGGGATGAAGCCGATGGAATCGGCGGCATGAAAGAAATTTTTCAGTCCCTTCAGGGAATTTCCCGGACCCCGCTCGCCCGGTATGGTGAAAAACAATCCTCGCACCGCCGGTTGAATGGCCGGATCATTCAATGCACCCAGATAACCGGCGAGTGGATCGGCTCCGCTGGCATACGTCATGGTGCAGGCTCCGTGATACACTTTGCCGGTCCCGGGATCGAGCTGCGCGTGCGCCGGAAGCAGGCATCCCAGCAGCAGCAAGGCGATCAGGATGTTTTTCATGGTTTGCGGAGGGTAACGGGTTCAATACTTTAAAGATAACATTCGATCCCAAATTTCAAATCATCGCAAAACAGCTGAATGGTATTGTAATATATTTATATTTTTATCCCACCAAATTGAACCACCATAATCAAGCTTTAAATGGATACACACATGTCAAATCAGGATTCGCAGGAGTGCTGCACGCCCAACAGGAACCAGAATCATGTTAATAACGGGACTTCAGGCGCTGTCTACGGGCTGGGACTGATCGGCGCAGCCATCTATTTTATCGGTCAGGCCGGGACGTTCTGGGCCGGAGTGCTCGGATTCCTGAAGGCGATCGTATGGCCGGTATTTCTGGTGCTGAAGGCGTTTCAGGCGCTGGATTAAGCCGCCGGTTTATTCACATACGCTGATATACCGAAGGAACCGGCCTTTCGGCAGCATCACCTTATCCTTAATCTCAAATCCGGCCTCACGGACCATGTCATCCATGTTATCGTAGGTCACCAGAACCATCCGGTCGGATATCCGTCTGGCGGTCCTGATAATTTCAAACTGCTCAACAGCTGTGATGGCATTGTAGAGGCCATAGGGGATGTCCACGATCGCCACATCAAAATGCTCGCCGATGGTGTGCATGTCGCCCCCGGTAACGGTATCGGGATAACCGAAAAACGACAGATTTTTCTGCGCTCCTTTGGCAACCGGGAGGTTGATTTCATATCCTTTGGCATCGATGCCCATCGACAGCGCTTCAATCACCACCGTTCCCACACCGCAGCACGGATCGATCAGGGTACGGCTGGTATCGGGACCGATGCCGATATTTACCAAAGCCCTGGCTACCCTGAAATTTATCGAATTGGAATAGGTATGCGGCTTATTGTCATGATGATGCCAGCTGAAATCATTTTTTTCATATTCCCCGAAAAGCCATCTGCCGTCGACCCGCGTAACCCCAAAAGTGACTTTCGGATAATGTATGTCGGCCTCCCCGTTGATCGCCAACCCAAGCTCCCGAACGCTCCGGAGCCGTTCAGGATAATGCTCGGTTCCATCCTCGATTTTCTGATAAATAACCTTGAAATTCTCTGCGGCAAAGCTGTTTTCCACCACCTGCTTCAACAGCGATTCCAGCGTGTCGCCCTCGTAAATTATCGAAAGTCTCTCCTTGATAAACGGGCTTCGCCTGGGCGCGACGGTACGGTCGGAAAAGAAATATTTATCGCCGCTTAAATGATTAAACAGGTATTTCATCTCCAGCTTACCCAGGTCGGCCAAAAACTTCGAATAGTTTACCGTATAGAAGTTCATCCGGCGAAGGTGAATAAAACTTTTGATTCAATAGAATTTTAACTTTAACGGGTATAAATCCAGAATTAATGAAACCCAGACTTTGGTTAGCCCTCGCGATTGCTGCAGGATTCAGCGTTCAATCAACCTTTGCCCAGGACAACTGGACCCACTTCAGGGGATCCAATCTCAATGGAATATCGGATGCCAGGGAGGTGCCGGTTCAATGGAACGATTCCACCAATATCCTATGGAAAACCGATATCGACGGGAAAGGATGGTCATCGCCCGTAGTATTGGGCAGCCAGGTTTGGATAACCACGGCAACCGAGGCCGGCAGGGATATGTACGGGGTTTGCCTGGATTTGAATTCCGGAAAAATCATTTTCAACCTGAAACTTTTTACTCCGGATTCTATTTATGGCAAGCATGACGTAAACACTTACGCCACGCCAACGCCGTGCATCGAGCAGGACCGCGTTTACCTGCATTTCGGCACTTACGGAACGGCATGCGTAAATACTGCGGACGGAACCACCCTTTGGAAACGTACCGACCTGAACTGCAATCATGCACAGGGACCGGGAGCTTCGCCATTTCTGTATAAAAACCTGCTGATCCTGCATATCGAGGGAACGGATGTGCAATATCTGGTGGCGCTCAACAAGCTCACCGGCGAAACAGTCTGGAAAACCGAGCGGCCAAAAGAGATTTATGACCGGCTGGAACCCATTGGCAAGAAAGCATATATCACCCCGATCATTATCAGTGTAAATGAAAAAGATTTGCTGATCTCAAATGGTTCGGCCGTATGTATTGCCTATGATCCCGAAACCGGCGAGGAGGTCTGGCGCATTGTGGAGGGAGAGGATTCCACCATAGCCAGTCCGGTTACAGAGAATGGGATTATCTATTTTTTGCCTGGATTTGTTACCGGGACCGATGGTGAAAAGTATGCCGAATTGCTGGCGGTAAATCCTGATGGCAGAGGGGATATCGCAGTAACAAATATCCTGTGGCGCTTTCGTTCGCCTGTTCTGCAGTTGTCGACGCCATTGATCAGGGACGGACTTATTTACACTGTCGATACCCGCAACACCCTCTTCTGCCTGGATGCAAAAACCGGTGAAGTGGTTTACTCCCGCAAACTGAAGCAGAAATACCATTCGTCGCCTTTATATGCGAACGGCAATATCTACTTCACCTCGGCCAAGGGAGAAACAATGGTGATAAAAGCCGGCCGGCAGTTTGAGCTTGTTGCCGAAAACAAGTTGCCGGGCGAAGTTTTTGCCACTCCGGCAATTGTTGCAAATTCCATTCTACTCAGGAATGAGAAAAGTTTGTACCGGATAAAATAGATCAAAGGGAGAAAGATCTGACCGAACTTTTTCGGAGTACGCTCCGAAAAAGGACGCTAAATTTGGAATACGATCCGAGTTTAGCTAAAATGAACAATGAACCAAATATTTCGTACCTTTGATTATCCCCCGTCTTTCCAATGTCATATAACCGGTCCAACCATGGGGTATATCAGAATTTTCTCAGTCCTTCTGCTCGTCGCAGCCTTCTCCTCCCTGCCGGCCCAAAACAGGAGATATCCGGTTTCCGGTATCGTGGTGGACTCCCTGACCGGTAAGCCAATGTCCGACGTGAAAATCAGCGTGGTGGGCGCCCCCGGAAACTGGACGACCAACACGGCCGGGGAATTCACGGTACCCCTGATCCGAATGCCCTCGGTCCTCTACTTCAGTCATGTGGGATACAGTATCGGCAGCTGCCTGGTCGAAAAGGTGGATGATCAGAAGATCAGGATAGTGCTGATGCCGGAAACAAAAGAGATCGGGGAGGTCACCGTAAAAGCCGAAAAAATATCAAAACTTATCCGGGGAGATACCCTTCAGATCGTGGAGTTTGAGATTGAGGACGACCGGATCATTTTATTTGCCAATCCTTACCGGAATCCAAAAGACCAGCGGCTGTACCTGGCAACCCTCCGGGGCGACACGCTCAGTCACCTGGTGGTTACCGGGGCGGGGAAACAGATAAAATTCCCCACGATCATGATGCCGCAGACTAAATTCCTGATCCGCGATTTTACCGGCCGGATCCATTTCCTGGATAAGAATTGTGCCCATGAACTCAATCATTATTTCGATAAGCTGTCTTTTGGTTACGAAACCGGTTACGCCGATCTGATCGGCCGCGTGCTTCCCGTGAAATGTGAAATGGAAGGTCGGCTGATCTTCCAGGTCGCGACGCCTAACGTTAATTACACCTACTTTTTCGGCCGCGGAGCCACGGAGGGTATTCTCTTTAAAATCGTTCAGGACAAAAGGGGTGCCGCCCGCTATATCGGGGAGGAACTGGAGGCTATGGCTCCGCATGATGCCGATTTCAGTAAAAATGTAAGTGCGCCGGTATTCCGGAAAGGACGGGAATTATACGTTTTCGACTTCTTCAGCAATCATTTTGAAGTTTTTGACAATAACCTGACATCGCTCCGGAAAGTCCCGATAAGCTTTCAGAACATCACCGAGACCAGCGGCCTGATATTACGGTTTTCCTCGGTGGAAATGGATAACAAGAATTTCAAGCAGGAAATCCTCTACGATGAAAAGGCGGGCAGGGCCTACGCTTTTTTCCGATACCGGTCGGACAATAAGCAATATCTCAAGGAAATAAACCTGAAAACCGGCCAGATCGACCGGGTAATCGGAATACCGGATTATCCGAACATTACCAATATCAGGGTGTACGACAATGCATTGTACTTTTTGTACGATACGAAAGTCTATCCCTATTACCGGCTGCTATACAGAATGGTCATTTAAACAAATCAAAAATTATGACCAAGAAATTCCGACTTCTGCTGACTGCCTTGTTTCTTACCTGTTCTGCAGCTAGTGTTTCGGCGCAGACCGGCTCAGTAAGGGGAGTGATCACCGACTCCCTGACCGGTCAGCCGGTGGCCGGATTTACCGTATTCATCCCTTCCACAACCTTTGGCACGACAACCGGCCCGAAGGGTGAATACCGTCTGGATAAGCTCAATCCCGGCGATTATAAGATAGAATTCAGGCATCTGGCGTACCGTTCGGTAACCAGAGAAATTACCGTGCTATCCGATAAGCCGATCATCATAAATCTGACCCTTCCCGAGCAACCCCGTTCACTGAGGGAATTTGTGATAGTCGGAAAAACACCCGATCCCGAGCTGGGATTTCTGCTCTTCAAGGAACATTTCCTTGGCGACAAAACCGGGCATTTCTGTACTCTCACGAATCCCCGCGACCTGTCCTATTTTTACGACGGGGATCTCATCAAGGCGATGACAAAAAAACCGCTGATCATCGTGAACCGCCATCTGGGTTATCGGGTGACCTATTTCCTCGATTATTTCAAATACGTGGAGGATAAAAACCCTGATCCCGACAACACCATCGGAGCGTATTTCGGTTATGCCGGAAGTGCGGTTTTCGAGGATCTGTCTGCTGTGATGCCCGTAAATGCACTGGGGTTCAAGATGAACCGCAGCGGAGAGTTCAGGGGCAGCCTCCGCCATTTTCTTGCCTGCCTTTATCAGGATGAGCTTAAGGCCAATCACTACCTGGTGAGGAAGGCTTACCACGGGATCCGCGATCTTCAGTATACGGAGAAACTCAGCAATGCGATGGCGAAAATCAGGATTGCACAAATGGACAGCCTTTTTAGCTGGGATCCGGTTTCAGGGATAAAGGAGTTTCTCTATTTCGATCCGAACGAGGAGTTTGCGCTTAGTCAGGGATCTGTAAAGCCAGGGACCAATCCGGGCGAGAAAATTATAGCGACCAACACATTCATGCTGGTGTTTAGCAACTATTTGCATACCGATGACATGCTTGACGATTGGATTTCCTCGTTCCGCTTATCGCCGGACGGAATGACGTTCGACAGGGATGGTAATTATTGGGTTCCCGGCGCTGCATTCAGCTGGACCAACCTGCATAACACCATCCAGGTGAAAACCATGCTGCCTTACGATTTTATGCCCAAAATAGCCGTTTCAAAAGGGGCAAAATAATCCTTAACCATCCGTTTTCTTTCGCCGGAAGATATCGAAAATTGATTTTCGTTTTTTCTCGGGTTTAGGCTGTTCCCGTTCCGGCTCAACCAACTTTTTCTCCTGTTTTTCAACCTTGATCTCCTTCTGGAACAGCTGGTGTATTTTATCCATCAGGTCGCCCTGCCTGAAGTCCGCACACTCCATGGCGGCCATCAGCTCAGGAGGCAACGCCGGGAAAGGTTTAAGGAAATTGCCTGCCGCCACTGCATCGGATTCAACCCTGCGGAGTGTCATCGCCACAATCGGCAGCGCCAGCGTACTGCCTGACCCGTTGGATCCCTGGTTGAAATGGATGGCTGGCGTTTCAGCTCCTACCCTCGTAACAATCACCAGGCCCGGATTGAAGGCCCCGAACCAGGCATCGGAATAATTCTGTGAGGTGCCGGTTTTTCCAGCCCACGGGAAAGTAACTCCGTAAATGCTTGCCATCGATGCTCCGGTACCTTCCCGCACAGCCTTCCGAAGCATGGCGCCCATCAGCATACCGGTACTTTCACTGATAATCCTCTCATCGGTTTGCACAAAAGTGTTCTCAAAGATCATCCTGCCATCAGGTGCTGAAATGGAAATGATCAGGTTTGGCCTGATCCTGAACCCTCCGTTGGCCAGCGATGCGTAGGCTATCGAAAGCTCATACACGCTCGCCTCCGCGGTGCCGAGGGCCAGCGACGGATTGTCGTCGATATCGAAGCTGAATCCCATCTTCTCCCACATGTCCTCCACAGCCCCGAAACCCACTTCCCGGTAAAGGTTTACAGTGGGGATATTCATGGATTTGGCCAATGCCCCGGCAACCGAATACAAGCCACCGGTCGAATTATCGTAGTTCTCCGGACTCCAGTCCTGGAAACCGGGTATCTCAATCGGATCATTTTTTAAATACTGACAGGGACTGATGCCCTTATCAACGGCGGCCGTATAAAGTATGGGCTTGAAAGCCGAGGCGAGCTGCCTTCGGGCCATCACCTGATCATACGGGTTGGTCAGGAAATTGATGCCCCCGACCCATGATTTTATAGCCCCGGTGGACGGATCCATCGCCATCAGCCCCCCGTGCAGGATCACATCCTCTATACCCAGCGTATCGTTGATTTGTTTCAGGCTCTGCAGCCCTTCCGGACTATTGTACTGATTTTTCAGCCTCTTCTGCATGACTCCGAGATGTTCCCGGAAAGCCTGCAGCGCAAATCTCTGTAGCCTCAGGTTCAGGGTGGTCTTGATGATCAGCCCGTCTTCCTCCAGGTCCCATTCGCTGCCGGTAGAACGGTTGACTTCCTGCAGTATCCGGTTGGCTTCGGTTTTCACCCTGACATTAAAATAGGGTGCCGGACCATCGGCTTCGGGATTGGCATAGTCCACAACCATGGGCAGCCTGCTCAGCGAATCCGCCTCCCCGGGCTTCAGATACTTGTATTTTTCCATCTGCGCCAGAACGACATTTCTGCGCGCGCGGGCATTTTCCGGATTCCGGTGGGGGTTATATAAAGTATTGGCCTTTAGCATGCCAATCAAAACGGCCGCTTCCTGTATGTTCAGCTGGCCGGCGGTCTTATTGAAATATCGGGTGGCCGCAGCTTCCAGACCGTAAATATTCTCGCTGAAGGGTACGGTGTTGAGGTAGAGGATCAGTATTTCCTCTTTTGAATAGATTTTTTCAAGCTTTCGCGCAATCAGCGCTTCCCTGATTTTCACAATGGGCATCGTCAGCCAGCCGTGCCGTTGTCTGCCGTACATGTTCTTCGCCAGCTGCTGGCTGATGGTGCTGCCACCACCGGCATCGCGGTTACTGAGCAGGATCGACTTGAAAATGACCCGCAAAAGACTCCGGGAATCGATCCCTTCATGGCGGAAAAACCGGGCATCTTCAGTCGCAATAAGGGCATTGATAACATGGTCAGGAACCTGGCTGAACTCGATATTTGTCCGGTTTTGCGCAAAATACTTGCCGATCAGTTCACCCCCGTCGGCCTGAATAAGCGTGGCGGATTTGTTTTTATAGGTCTGTAGATCCAGCTTGTCCGGCAGCGGTCCGAAAGCGCCCAGGGAAATCGCCAGGATCAATGCGGATAGCAGCAGAATTCCAGTTAAAAGAACCGCTACCGGTATCCATATGATCCTCTTTTTCATAATACTTTCCTGGGGTAAGCCCTGCCCTGTGAGTCATACATAACGATGATGAACATTCTTTCTTGCCCGGGAACCCTGATATTTATCTCTGAAGCCCCGGAATCCGGGAAATCATGGCCGTAAAGCTGTCGGCCATCCGTCGAGTAAACGCGTATACACCTGATGGTTGGATCGATATTTTTTACCGAGATATTACCCTGCCCGACGATGACCCTGCCGGGATAGAAAGCCTGCAGCAGACGGCTGTCGGTGGAGAGCGGGTGCCCGATTGCGATTGAGAAATTGTCGACGTAGAAAACGGCCGGCACCTTGGCATAATAACCCGGACCGTCGACCGTGCCCAGCCTGATGGAGGTGATACCCGATTGTGCAGTATTCACGAAGGTTCCCTCGGTGACGGTTGTCCCGTCAATGGCTAAATAATATCCGGAAGGTTCTGTGAAACCGATCGAAACCGTGAGCCACTCGCGTGATTTGTAGGTCATTGTTCTCAACAAAGTGGCGTCTTTATAGATCCCGATAATCCCCTCGGAATAGAAATAAAGATTGAGGGTTGATTTGTCGCTCAGAATTGCCGAGATGAACGCGCTGCGGCTTTTCTCGACCATGAGGAGAAAATCGATCTCAGTGGAGCCGCGGAGATACTCGGAAACCGGGAAAATAATGTCGGCAGTGCCGGAAACCTTGATCGACTGAACCCCCTGATAGGCCCGGGTTGAATTGATCGCCGCATCTTTGGCAGGGTCACACGCAGGATCATTGATCTTCCAGTACGGCGATTGCGTGCAGAGCGGCATATTGGGTGTGTACAGCTCAAAATCATCGATGAACGGAATGGAGAAGCCCTTCATCACCTTGAAGGCCATGGTGCGCCCCTGCAGCGACAGGGAGTCTTTTTCGGATACCACGTACCAGTTGTATTTTCCGATGTCGGGCATCACGTAATCCAGGTAACGGTTGGTGATGCCGCTCGCCAGCTCCTCAAATGCGCCGCTTTCACGACTGAGGAACAACCGGTAGGTGTAGCCTTGATTATTAAAATCCGCCTGCCAGGTGAATCGCATGGTTTTGCTGATGAGCGAGGTATCGCGGCCCGGACTCAGGTAACACGGGCTTCCCGGATGATAGGTGGCCGGAAGGCTGGCTGTGATGCCGGATGCCTTGATCACGGGAATCACCTCGAGAAATGATTCCTTGGATACCGGATTGCCCAGAAGGTTCAGGTAGGACAGCTTCTTGTGGTACTCGTTACTGGTGATGCCATCCAGATCGACTATCTGATTGCCGGAGAAGTTGAGGTAGGTAAGGGAGGAATACCTGGTAATATTGGCGATATCCCTGATCTTGTTGTTCTGCAGTTCAAGTTTGGTGAGTTTGCTTGACAGGTCGGGAAGCTCGGTTATCTTATTGTGATGTGCCGCGAGCGTGGTCAGGTCAGGATTGTCGGCCAGCAGCTGGCTGATGCCGGCGATGGCATTGTTGGAGATATTGAGCGTTTCGATCAGTGGCGAGGCAGTGAGCGCAAAAGAGGTGATCGAATTGTACGATACATCTATCGAAAGGATGATGGAGAAGCCCGACAGGCTTACGTCCCCGGTAATATTGTTGTTGGAGGCAATCAGCGTTTGGAGGGATCGGTTCTGGTTGATCCAGTCGAGGGTCGTAATGTGGTTGTATGAAATATCGACATACCTGAACCCGTAAGTGTTCTCCAGCGAGCTGAAATCGGTGATTCCGCAGTTTTTCAGTACCAGCCATTCCACGCGCTGCATGCTGTTCAGGAAGTTGACCGCCTTGATGTCGTTGTCCTGAATCTCCAGCCGCGTGACCTGTGTAAGCGAATTCAGGAACCCGGGATCGGTGAGCTGGTTGTTGACCAACCTCAGCTCGTTCAGCCTTTTCAAATTTCCCAGTGCCGACGGGTTGATGAGGCCGTATTTTTCGATGGTCAGCAGGGCTATCAGACTACACTGGCCAACCGGCTCCATATCCAGGGTTTTAGACCCGGTGGTGGAATAAAGGTACAGTTGCCTGAGGTTTATGCATTTTTCAATTCCGCTGAGGCTCAGTGCATTGCTAACATTAAGCCTGGTCACCTTGCTGAGCTCGCCTTCGGTTGGAACATGCGAATTCACCTGTGCCGACGATATTCCGATGGCAGTATTTAGCGCCCGCCTGAGCGTGGCATCGCTGATGGTTACCGTATTACCGTCGTAATAGTAGCTCACCGGACCGATCCAGCGGGATTCCCCCGACTGGAACTGTGCCGATACCTTGACGTAATGATCGCCGGGAACGCAATCATGAATGAATACACTATCCGGGGAATCGGTAAGATATTTATCATCAAGGTAAACTTTGTAACCGGTCAATGTTGCGCGATCCTGATCGGGGCCGGTCCAGGAGATCTGAATCTTGCCGGCGTTCACAGATGATTTCTGAATCGCACGAGGTGGTTTGTTCGGAAGATCAGGATAAACGTTGAACATGGCACTGGTTAGCGCCTTGCCAACCACGCTGCTGAGGGAATAGTACCCGTTGGCCGAGCCGCCCCAGCCCAGGTTAAAATGGTAAAACCCGTTGCCGTCGTACCCGTCGCACACGAAGGCGTGACCGGGATAGGTGGCGTACATCGGCAGGTAGTTGCTCACATTGGTATAAAACTCCTCCTCATTCGTGAGGGTGGTATTCAGGTATCCGGTATGATACATCTCATTAAACCGCATGGCGGCATTGGTCGAGGAGGCGCCGGAACCGGTACGGCTGTAGCCCATATTCACCAGGATGCCGCAATCCGACAGCAGGCTGGCCACTTCGTTATTCACGGCATAGCAGGTGTTTTCCATCGATTCCCAGTTGTAATGGCCGGAATTGCAGGTGAGCGTTCCGTAATCGGCATGGGTGTATGAATAATAAATCGACCAGTCGTTCCAGTGGTCCCAGTAGCGGATGATCTGCGCCATGGCAACAGCCACGCATCCAACAAGAGTTCGGTTATTCTGTTCCGGAATACCGGGATCGATCGGGCAGAAATAGTTATAGGGCCATCCCTGGTTCCAGAGAGTCCGGATCAGGGGTTCGATGGCCGTTCTCCCGGTCTTCAGCGCGGGCATCCGGCCCGGCGCGTAACCTGCGGATTCCGGTGCGGAGGAGAGTCCGTCGGCCAGTCTCAGCAGGAAACCCGTGGTATCGGCATCAAAAGAAAAATGTGAGTTCCAGTCGTAACCCACTACATCGAATTTTTCGCCTAGATCGCGGAGGATGACAAATCCGGGAGGGGTGGAAAAATTGTAAACGGTGAGATTACGGTAGGTAAAACTGGTATCGATCCGCACAGATTCCATCGATCTGGTTTGTGCGGGAAAATTGGTTTTGAAAAAACTCACCGAGAGTGAATCTTTTACGGGCAGGCTCTGCGACAGCAATCCCAGGGAAAAGAATAATAGCAGCGACAGGAGAAAAATCTTCCTTTTCATATTACCAGAGCCATACAGCTTTTTTAATGTATTCCGATGAGGAGACTTGCTCAAGGATAAAGGCGGCCACATCAGCCCTCGAGATCTGAATGTTTCCGGCAACCTTGGTGAATTCAAAGCCATGCTTGACTTTCCCGGTTACGGGGCCGTTGCTGAGACCTCCCGGTCGCAGGATGGTCCAGTCGAGACCGCTGGCCATAATGCCTTTTTCATTCAATGTATGATCGGACAGCGGCACGCGAAGCAGGATGCCCACGATGAAAAGCCTGATCAGCGGGCCCATATAATAGCGGCTGTCGCCGGCACCGACACTCGACATGTAAAAGAACCTTTTAACGCCAATTTTTTTCATCACGCTGATAATATTGCCGATTCCCGCCGGGAGTTCAGTAGAGCGCTTGCTCAGGGAACCCCCGCCCAGGGTGGATACGCACACATCGGAGCCGGTAATGGCCTCCTCAAGCTTTGCGAGATCGGTGAGCTGGCCGGTCACAATCCGCAACCCGGGCCTGCCTGCCTCAAATGCACCTTCACGCCTGACGTAAGCAGTCACTTCATGTCCTGCAGCCAATGCCTGATCAACCAGCAGCCTGCCGGTCTGACCACTTGCTCCGAAAACCGTTAATTTCATATCGATGTTAAAAGGTAAGACACAAAGATACGCCGAAATTGTCTTGTTTTTTCGGCCTTGACCAGTGCGATGTTTAACTGGTTTTAGGTGATAATCAAATATATAGTATAATAATTGAATAAAATCAGACAGATGCAGGATTAAATCAACTTATATTTGTTCAAACCTGATGAAGATAAAATGAACATACTTCTTGTATATCCCAAGATGGTCGATACGTTAAATTCGATGCAGCATATGCTCCGCATGTCGGGTAAAAAGGCTGTATTTCCGCCATTGGGGCTGATGACGGTAGCTTCATTATTGCCCGTTGACTGGCAGAGAAAACTCGTTGACGTGAATGTATCTCCAATAACGGAAAATGATCTGGAATGGGCCGATTTTGTGTTCCTGTCAGCAATGAATGTGCAGGAAAATTCCGTGCGGGAAATCATTGAACTTTGCAATAAATCAGGAGCCAGAATAGTTGCCGGCGGCACACTTTTCACTCATGAGCATGAACGCTTTCCGGGTATTGAGATCTTTGTGCTGAATGAAGCTGAAATCACACTGCCCCTGTTTCTGGAAGATTTAGCCAAAGGGGAGTTAAAACCCATTTACCGTTCACCGGAATTTGCGGAAATATCACAATCACCGATACCTTCTTTTGACCTTGTTAATATTGATGATTACCTCTATGCAATTTTGCAGTATTCCCGGGGATGCCCCCATAAGTGTGACTTTTGTGATGTAACCATGCTATACGGGAGGAAGCCCCGGATTAAGAGCGCCTCGCGGATTATCGAAGAACTGAATGTAATTTATGATCAGGGAAACGTGAGAGCGGTATTCTTTGCCGACGATAACCTGATCGGAAGCAAGAAAGCGCTTAAAGAGGAACTGCTCCCTGCATTAATTGCCTGGAGACGGGAAAAATTGCCGCCCTTCCTTTTCGTCACACAGCTGACTGTTAATCTGGCAGATGACGATGAACTTATTCGGATGATGCTGGAGGCCGGTTTTCGGCAGGTCTTTATCGGGATTGAAACACTGGATGAAGCGACTCTGATAGGATCGGGGAAAAGGCAAAACCTTAAGCGCGATCAGCTTGCAGATATTCACAAATTGCATAGATCCGGTTTTTATGTTTCCGGCGGTTTTATTGTCGGATTCGATACCGATACGCCATCAGTATTTCAGCGCCAGGCGGATTTTATTCAACAGAGTGGCATCCCATTGCCCGTCGTAAATCTGCTGAAAGCTCCTCCCGGCACTGAATTATATTATCGCATGGAGAGGGAGGGCCGTTTGAGAAAACAGTTCTCTTTTTCGGAAGCTTCGAGCAATATCAGGCCGTTAATGGATGAAAAAGTTTTACATGAGGGCTTCATGGCGCTCCTCGACAATATTTACCTTCCAAAGAATTCCTATAAAAGGCTGATTACGTTTTTTAGCACCTACCGGTACCCACCACCGTTTATTAAAGTTCCTTTTAAGGTTGGTTACAAAGATCTTGTAATGGTGCTGAGGGTATTTTTCCTGTTGGGCATCAGGGACCCTCACCGGAAATACTTCTGGAAACTGCTGTTTTGGCTGCTGCGCCATAATTATAAATACCTTGATATGGGTCTCTTTTATGGAATGATGATGTACCAGATGCATCAGACCTCCCTGCATTTACAGCAGGTAATTACTAGTGCTGAACCAATTACATACGAAAAATGACTACAATCTGTACTACACGATACCCCGTTCACCCCGAAGATTTTAAGGTTTACGGAACGCAACGCATCCGCGATGAATTCCTGATTGAGAAAGTATTTGAGGACGACCGGATCAACCTCGTATATTCCCATTTCGACCGGATAATTGCCGGCGGTGCGGCACCCCTGACCGGACCCCTGACCCTTGAAACTGTTGACCAGCTCAAATCGGAATATTTTCTCGAGCGCCGTGAGATGGGGATCATCAATGTAGGCAGTCTGGGCCGGGTGATCACCGAAAAAGAGACTTTCGAGCTGCAATACAAGGAGGCACTTTATCTGGGCCGCGGCACCAAAGACGTAATTTTCGAGTCGGCCGATCCCTCCAGGCCAGCCCGCTTTTATATCAATTCAACTCCCGCGCACCAGGCTTATCCCTCGAAACAGGTGAGGCAGCTGGATGCTATCCTACTGCAGCTTGGTAACCAGAAAACGGCTAATGAAAGAAAAGTGAACCAGCTGTTGATCCGGGATGTGGTGAAGACCTGCCAGCTTCAGATGGGACTGACGGAACTGAAGCCCGGCAGCGTATGGAACACCATGCCCGCCCACACCCATGAGCGGCGCATGGAGGTGTATTTCTATTTTGAATTGCCTGCCTGGCAAACGGTCTGCCACTTCATGGGCCAGCCGCAGGAAACACGGCACCTGTTTATGAAAAATGAACAGGCTGTGATCTCCCCTTCCTGGAGTATTCACAGTGCCGCCGGAACCACCAATTACTGCTTTATCTGGGGCATGGCCGGGGAAAATCTCGATTATACCGATATGGATTCTGTTACGGCAGATGAGCTGAGATAAAATTTAACTAGCAAACAATCAGCATTATGAGTGCGGAATTATTTAACCTTTCCGGCAAGATCGCTCTCGTCACGGGCGGTACTCACGGCATCGGTCTGGCCATCGGCAAAGTGCTGGCATCGGCCGGAGCACGGGTTTGCGTAAATGCCCGCTCGGAAGAGAAACTTGCAGCCTGCCGGGAGCAGTACCGGGCAGCCGGACTGGATGTTTACACCCTGATATTCGACGTGTGCGATGAAAAAGCCGTGGATGAGGGGATCGCTCGGATCGAGAGGGAAGTGGGCCCTGTGGACATCCTCGTGAACAATGCCGGAATTATCAAGCGGATTCCGATACTCGAAATGGAGATCTCCACTTTTAAAGAGGTTCTTGACGTTGATCTGGTGGCTCCGTTAATACTGGCAAAAAGGGTAGCCCCCGGGATGATCGCACGGCGTAGCGGCAAAATCATCAACATATGCTCCATGATGAGCGTATATGGTCGGAATACAGTATCGGCCTACGCTTCGGCAAAAGGCGGACTGAAACTGCTGACCCAAAATATGTGCTGCGAATGGGCAAAATATAATGTACAGGTCAACGGCATAGGACCGGGATATATCGCTACCGACATTACGGCCTCTATCCGCGAGGGTAATCATCCGTTCAACGACCTCGTGATGACACGCACCCCGGCAGGACGCTGGGGCGAGCCGGAAGATGTGGGCAATGCAGCACTGTTTCTGGCTTCGAGGGCCAGCGATTTTGTGAACGGACATATATTGTATGTCGACGGCGGCATACTGGCTAATTTCGGATACGTAAAAGGAGAGAACGATGTATAAACTGATTGTGTTTGCTGCTTTATGTGCTGCGCTGGCTGCTCCCGTGGAGGCAAAATCGACCTTTATTCTTCGTAACGACCTGAACGTGGCGCGTAAAGAGGAGCCGTTCGTTTTTACCCGTCCGGAGTTCGAATCACGCTTTGGTGAGGGCAAATCAGGCGAAGTGCCGGTGGTACTCGCGGAAGGCAGGATAGTGCCTGCCCAGGCTGATGACCTGAACGGAGACGGGAAATGGGATGAGCTGGCGTTTGCCGTGAATATCGGAGCTAAATCAACACTGAAAATGGAAGCCGGATGGCTGCCAGCCACGAAAGTTCCATCCATTGAAAAAAGGACGCGGGTGTACCTGGCTGAGCAAAAAGGCGACGGCTCATTTGCGGAAGTCGCGGAGGCTGATGCTCCTCTGGGACTGGCCGGCTTTCCGACCCGTTATCAGGCCGAAGGCGTGGGTTGGGAAAACGATAAAATGGCGTTCCGCATCTATTTTGATTGCCGGAATACCAAGGACCTGTTCGGGAAACTCACCCCCGGCCTGATCCTGGAAAAGGCAGGATTGCCCACCGAACCCAGCTACCATGAGCTGGCACCCTGGGGGATGGATATCCTCCATTGCGGAAGTTCTCTCGGAGCAGGAAGCCTGGCGCTGGTTGAGGGGGACTCGCTGTACCGCCTCGGATCTACGCCGGTATATCATTACAAAAAGATAGCCGAAGGACCGGTACGTGCGGTTTTTGAACTTACCTACAAAGGCTGGGAGGTCAACGGGCAGAAATATGAGGCTGTGGAAAGGATCACCCTCTGGATCGGGAAATGGTGGTTCCGGTCGGAGGTCAGGGTAAAAGATTTTACCGGCGAAAAGCAACTGGCAACGGGGATCGTCACGTCGAAACTCGATCGTGATCCCATGCAGTTTGCAGCCAATCAGGAGTATACCGCCATTCTTACACATGGAAAGCAATCACTGAATAACGATATCCTGGCGATGGCCGTTCTGGCTCCAACCGGCGAAGTGGCCAAAGTTGCCATGACCTCCAATATCGATTATTATAAGCTGGGATATCAGACTGTTCCTGCGAAAAGTTTCAGTCAGGTGATTTCCGATACTTATTACCTGTGCCAGAAAATCAAGAGCAACAAACCATCGGTGCATTATTTCTTTGCCATGTGGGGTTTGGAAAATCCAAAGTGGAATGAGGCGGATTCCGTAAAAGAATATATCCGCGAGGAGGCCGGTAAGCTGAGTCATCCGATCACCATCGAGCCCCTGAAAGATGATAAGGCCTTCAGGAAAAGTGTGATTAAAAAGCGCATGGAAACGGCTGCCACGTGGCAGTTGGAGCATCCGAAGCACGAATTGTTCGACTGGACCAACGGGGCTTTTTATGCCGGCGTTATGGCCGCGTACGAGACAACAGGATCGAAAAAGCTTTGGCAGGCGATGCTCGCGATGGGTGAAGCTAACCAGTGGAAACCCGGTGAGCGGCTTCATCATGCCGATGACTATGCCATCTGTCAGACTTATATCGATTTATACCGGGGGGTGAAGGATCAGAAAATGATTCAGCCCACGATCGATTCCGTGAATAAAATGATGGCGGTGCCTTACAAAACCAGGGGCATCCAAAAGATTTGCTGGTGGTGGTGCGACGCCCTGTTCATGGGTCCGCCGGCCTTGGTGAAGCTGGGAACCACGCTGGGCGACCCGCGTTACCTGGAGTTCAGCGACAGGCTGTACCGTGAAACCGTTGATCTGCTGTGGAACCCGGAGGAGAGTCTTTTTGCCCGCGACCTGAATTACGTCTGGGGTTATGCGGAGAAGGATCTCAAGGAAGCCAACGGGAAAAAAGTCTTCTGGAGTCGAGGCAATGGCTGGGTGATGGGCGGTCTGGCCCGCTTATTGAAAGAATTGCCGGCCGATTACCCCAACCGAGGATTCTATCTGGATATATATAAAAAGATGGCCAAACGGATTGCCTCCCTGCAGCAGCCGGATGGTTTATGGCGGGTTAGTCTGCTGGATCCTGATTCTTATCCGGGCGGTGAAGCCAGCGGCTCAGGATTTTATTGCTACGCGCTGGCCTGGGGCGTCAATCAGGGCATCCTGGATAAAGCCACCTACCTGCCGGTCGTTGAGAAAGCATGGCTCGGATTGAACACCTTGCTCACCTCCGGCGGGTATGTCGGCTGGGTGCAGCCTATCGGCGCCGATCCGCAAAAGAACTACTCACCGGCCAGTTGGGAGGTTTATGGCACCGGGGCCTACCTATTGGCAGGTAGCGAAGTGATCAAGCTGAAGAGGTGACATTTAAGAAAAACTCCAAAAACTTAAATAAGCGATTATCTTATTTAACTAATATTGAGAAATACTAAATAAGCATTACTGCCCTTTTCATTTTAGGCAATTATGCGATACGATTGCAGATTATCTTAAATGCAATTGCATATTGTCTTAATTCCACCACCGCACAAACCCCAATTGTTTATTGTATTGCCCCGGGCAAAGTGAATCGAAGGCGATCCTTTGCAAAGCGCAGCCGCAAACCTTGTGTTGGGTTCCATTCAAAAAATGCCTGCATTTTGTTTCATTTTGCTACAACTTTCGCAAAATGAAACAAATCTATATACTCCGAAGATTCTTAATGATCAGAAAATGAATATTATAGATTTTTGGCACAGAAATCGATTAGTAAAGGAAACGCAGGAAAAATTAACAAAAACAAAAAATGAAAAAAGTAAATAAAAGTTTTTCGATCGTGCTCGCAGTTGCTACTGCAAGCTTGTTCCTTTACAGTTGTTCAAAAGAGACCCTCGACACCATGTCGACTCCCGATTCAAATGTTGTGAACCCGGCTACAACGACCCAGGTTACCACAACCCAGGCTACTCCTTCCCTGAAAACCGCCAACGGTGATGTACAGATGTCGTCTGTCATCCTGTATGCTGGCCAGTCTATGAACGCAGGTTCTGTTACCCTCAGTCAGACTGACACCGACGGTGACCTTACCTACGACGCAGTTAAAGTTACCTACACCTTAACCGGTGACTGGACTTTTAATACGCTGGTGCATTTTTATATCGGAGAAGGTCCGGCTCCAACCAACAAGAACGGCAATATGGCTCCGGGTCAGTTCCCTTATATCTACACCGCAGGGACCAATCCTTTCTCATTCACCGTTCCGTTCTCAGCTCTTGGATTTGATTGTGAACCGCTTAAGCTGAACGTTGCCGCCCATGCTGAACTCCTGTCACCTACTTTTGGTGGACAAACAGGATTCGGTGACGGTATCGCTACAGGTTCAAACTGGTTTATGCAGTATAACGTTACCCTGAGCGACAAAACCGCTCCTAAAGCATCTGATGTTACCTCAACCGTTGAGTGTATCGGAAGCGTACCTGCCCCTAATGCTAGCGTAATCACTGATGCAAGCGATAATTGCTCGCTGGCAACCGTTCCAGTAGCTTATGTAGAAGGAAGCGAAACTAAAGAAGGAAGCTGCCCGACCATCGTAACCCGCACCTACCTGGTTTCTGATGCAGCCGGCAACACCACAACCGTTACCGAAACTATTACCGTACACGACCTCACCAAGCCGGTTTTGGCTGGTCAGGGTGCCGATATCGCATTAGCTTGCGGACTCGATTTTACCGTACCAACCGCATCTGATAATTGCGATGCCACTCCGGTTATCACTTTCACCGATGTAGTTGTTGGAAACACCACCACCCGTACCTGGATTGCTACCGACGCATGCGGAAACGTATCTGATGCCGTTAGCCAGTCAATCACCCTGGATAAAACCTCACCGGTTTTAACCCTGGTAGGTGACCCAATTCTTACCATTGGCTGCAGTGTTGCACCTGTTTTCACCACTCCATTGGCTACCGATAACAATACTGCAGTTGCTCCGACAGTAACCGTTAGCGGTACTGACCTGGTTGAAACCACTGTTACCGGTGACACCTGGACTACCCGCACCTGGACTGCAACTGATGCTTGTGGCAACAGCTCAACGATTTCACAGAAAATCATCAACAACTGTACCTTCGACACTAAAGACCTTTACGGCTGGTTGCCGGGAGCAGGTACAGGCTGGGCTTATGATGACAATGGAACCTCGACCGCCTTCAACTCCCTGTCACCGAAAACCGGTAACAACTGGGGCTGGACCAACCTCCTGACTTACGGAACCACTTCAAAAGATTATACCTTATACGTAGGTGCCGGTCAGAATATCATCACCAAAGGCGTTCCGGCTGGTGGAGTTACCGTAACTGTCGGTGCTAACATCGTTGTCACCTATACGGTTGTTTCTTCTTGCAAGATTACCGAAGCTCACCTGTATGTAGGAACCACTCCACTGCCTTTAAACAAGCAGAAGAGCTATGTTTCCTCACCCGGACAGCTGGGTAACAATTCAGGTGCCCTGAATACCAACACCTACACCTTTACCGTTCCCAATAAATTTGGAACCAAGAACATCTATGTTGCTGCACACGCAGTTGTGGATGTAAGATAATTTCTGAAAAGAAGTCGAATAACAAAAGAGCCGACAGCTTCCAAAGCTGCCGGCTCTTCTGTTTTTACAGGTTGTGAGTTTTAATGTAACGGTAGATGGTTGATTTTGCCACCCCGAGTTTCTCCGCAACCAAAATGGGATTCCGGTGGTATTTCTCCAGATAATGGTTGATGATCTTCACGGTATAGGAGTCGAGTGTTCCAGTTTCCTCATAAAATCCAGGTGCATCATACAACGGATCGAAAGTGATATCGGTATCATGAATTTTCCGGTCCTCACAAAGGATAACCGCTTTTTCAATAATCGCCTTTAATTCCCTGATATTACCCGGGAAACTGTAACTGAGCAGCTTGCAGGCGGCATCCTCCAGAATGGTGACTTTGGGAATTTTGTTTTCGCGGCAATAGGTGCTGGCAAAATGCTGAGCAAGCCTTAAAATATCCTTTCCCCTTTCGCGAAGCGGAGGCAGATGGATCGGTAATCCCATCAGACGGTAATACAGGTCGGCGCGGAAATTTCCCTTATTTACTTCCTCGGCAAGGTTCTTATGCGTGGCAGTGATAACCCTTACATCCACTTTTATCAGCTCGTGGCTCCCCAGCCTTTTAATCTCTTTTTCCTGCAGTACCCGTAAAAATCTCTTTTGGGTACTCAGGTCCATCTCGGATATTTCATCGAGAAAGAGGGTTCCCCCGTTGGCTTCCTCAAATACCCCTGTCCTCCTGCCCATGGCTCCGGTAAACGCTCCTTTTTCGTATCCGAACAGCTCGCTTTCAACTAATTCCTTGGGAATTGCTCCTACGTTAACCGCAATGAACGGCTTGTTCTTCCTATCAGAACCGTAATGAATCGATTTGGATACAAGCTCTTTTCCGGTTCCGGTTTCACCCGTTATGGCTACTGTAATCTGCGACTTGGATGCCTTTTCTATCAGTTTGAAAACCTCCTGCAATTTTTCACTGCTGCCAACCATCAGGTTCGAATGGTCGTATTTATGGCTTACCTCCTCAAGGAGCCTGTCATTTTCAACCCTTAACGACTGGTTTTCCCGGAAAAGGCGAACGGAATTCCATAGGCGTTCGCCGGTATCTTCCCCTTTGACAATATAATCAAACGCTCCTTCCTTCAGAAGTTCGATAGCGGTTGTTACATCCTGCTGGCCTGAAATAATGATTACTCCGACTGATGGATTTTTGCTTTTGATTTTCCTGAGCAACTCATCACCGTTCATGTCAGCCATGGAGAAATCAATTGTGACCAATGCCGGCTTTTTATGAAGATTGTCCAGGCAATCCTTGCCGGACAAGAATTTCTCAACGGTATAATCGGGATTCCTGCTAAGATTATATTCCAGCAACCGCGCATAAAGCGGATCATCCTCTACAATGAATATCCTGAAACCTCCCATGATCATTTGCCAAATGAAGTATAAATACCAAACATCGATGCTAATTTACTGCCTTTCCAGTCCCACAGGGCACTGTAAAATACCGTTACCGGCTGCTTTTTGAAAAAGGTGAGCTCGGCCCTCGGTCCGGCAGCATACATTTTGTAATAGCGGATCAGCTCGCCTCCCAGCTTAAGGAATTTCACCTGGTAAAAACCCATGCAGTCCCAGCGAACACGATCGCCTCCGAATTCAAAGGCGCCGAAAAAGGAAAAGCGGTTCCTATTGACCAGTATCAACGGGGAAACCCGAAATATTTGCGGCTCATTCGACTGAAATCCGGCAATTACCCCAACGGAAACACCAGGAACCGGCGTATACAATCCTCCTGCCAGCACCTCGCCCCAGCTCCTGGCCTGACCAGTCACCGGATTGTTGGCCGTGGCATTTACATAGCAATAACTCGTTGCACTGAACTTGCTGCTGATCTTGTGATTGGTGAACAGCGTAAGCACCGGCATAAAAGTATTGTCGTAGTATATATTGTACTGATTTACCTTGAACATCGTCTGGGCGCCCGCAGGCGCCAGGAACCCTGTGATCAGGGCGGTGATGAGGGTCAGGAGGAGGTTCTTCATGCAGGTATCTGTGATGGAGGCAAAATCCCCAGACTGAAGTCTGGGGTTAACCATAAAAGCCCTTCTGTCTTTTCGCCTTTCGTTCATCGCTCTTCTTCTTCGTCTTCCGTGTTGCGCGTCACGTGTTGCGCGTCACGTGTCACGTGTTACGCCTGCTTCTCCGGTATGGTAATAATAAACTCCGTAAACTCCCCGTCCTGCGATTCCACCTCCAGCTTGCCTTTGTGAATCTGCGTCACGATATCGTAACTCAGCGACAATCCCAGACCGGTGCCTGAACCTGCCGGTTTGGTCGTGAAGAACGGGTTGAAGATCTTCTCCCTAACATGCGCAGGAATACCCGTGCCGTTATCCCTGATCCTGATCTCAATCTTGTCCCCGATCTTCTTCGTACTTACCACCACCTCCGGATTAAATCCCGGAATGTTTTTCCTGATCTTCTCATCGAGGGCATAACAGGAGTTGTTCACGATATTCAATACCACCCGGCTGAGATCCTGCGGAATGATGCTTGCTTTGTCGACCGCCGGATCGAGATTGGTGCGGATAGCCGTGTTGAAATTCTTATCCTTCGCCCGCATGCCGTGATAAGCCAGGTTAACGTACTCCGAAACCATATTGTTGATGACCACCTGCTCAAATTCGCCGCTTTTCCCGCGCGAATGCTGAAGCATCCCCTTAACGATGCTCTCCGCCCGTTTCCCGTGCTCATTTATCTTGGTCACATAGCCCTTGATCATGCCAACCACCTCCTTGATATCGGCATAATCATCCTCTGAAAGCAAATCTTTCACTTTCTCCACCGATTCGTCGAGTTCATCGGACAGGTCGGCTGAGAGAGATGAGAAATTATTGACAAAATTCAGCGGGTTCTGGATTTCATGCGCAATACCGGCGATCAGGGCTCCCAGCGAAGCCAGCTTTTCCGACTGTACCAGCTGGTCCTGCGCCTCCTTGAGGTTTTGCAGGGTCTGCTGCAGATCGGCCATAATCTTGGTCCTGATGAAAGCCGAAATGATATGCTCCTTGGAGTTCTTGATAAAGCTCAGGTCTTTCGGCTCAAAGGCGTATTCCCTGTTAATATTTTGCATAAGCAGGAAAGCCTCTACCCGGTTTTCAACCCGGATAACCATCACCAGCATCGATTTGGGCATGGAATAGGACGCCAACCCCTTCAGGTATTCCCAGGTCTTGAAATCGGTTCGCAGGAAAATATCTTCATAGATCTCCTGGCAATTGGTCAGGTAGCGCTGCTCGGCCTGCTCAAGAGTAAACCTGATCCTCCCCAGCTCCTCACGGTCCCATCCAAAACTTGCTGCGAACCTGAACAGGTTCTCGTTCTTGTCGAAAACCAGTGCAGTGGCTTTTTCCACCGATTTGATGACCTTCATTTTTTCCACCAGCGACTGGAGCAAATTTTCAAAATTGATCTCCTGGTTGATGGCTTTCACGGTATTGTTGATCTTTTCGAGCTCATCATTCTTGCTGGCCAGCTCGTCGGACTGTTTTTCGATTTCTTCTTTCTGCTGAACCACCTCCGCCGTTCGGTCGGCAATGCGCTGCTCGAGCACCCGTTTTTCCTTCATCAGCTGCCTGTTTCGGATCACCACGATCAGGTAAATCATTCCGCCGAGCACAAGTGCATAGAAAAGGAAAGCCCACGGCGTGGTGTACCAGGGTGCCAGAACAGTGAACCGGAACGATTGTTCGGCCGCTTCGATACTGTAAATATTTTTCGATTTTACCCGGAAGGTGAACTTGCCCTTGGGGAGGTTGGTATATTCTTTCTGAGTTTCAGGTGTCCAGTCCGACCAGGTATCCTCAAATCCATCCAGCATAAACTGATACAGATTTTCGCCTTTTGCGGCACAAAAGGGCACTGCAAACTCGAACCGCAGGGAATTTTCGGAATATTTGAATGTTCTTATTTCTCCTTCCGCAGCAATGCCGGGCATCTTGTTGCCCGCAAAAATTACCGTATCAGCAGGGGTGGTGATGTGCCTGATCAGTGTGGGCTTCGGATCGGGCTTTAAAGTCGTTACTCCCGGATTGTACCTGATAAGGCCGTCGGGCCCCCCGAACCAGGTTATCCCGTCATTCTCCGGATAGATAGCCCAGAAAACGTAATCAGCCACCGGCAGGAAGGGTAACTGGAAGGGTTCATAATAATCGCCTGATTTTTTCATCAGGGTAAGATGACTCTCATCTCCGGCATTCACCCACAGGTCGCCATTGCTGTTTTCCCGGATAATGGAATACCAGGGAATTTCGGCTGAGGTATCCTGCTTTACCAGCGAAAGCGGCTTGAAGGTGTTGCTGTTCATATCGAAACTGAAAACACCTTTCCTTGTTGCGGCGGTCAGGTTGCCGCCAACCAGGTTGATCGTGGATCCACTGCTTTCCGGAAATCCCGTTGCTTCCGAGAAGTAATCCACCTTTGCGCTTCCGGGGACATAACGGAAGATCCCTTTCGTGAGTGTCGACCCCCAGATTGCTCCACTCTTGTCTTCCAGCAGGTTCTTGATTTCTTCCTCAGTGGAGGCCAGATTTTGTGTTTTCCAGGATCCACCCTGATATTTCATGCTGAAAAATCCGTTCATGTCGCTGCCGTACACTAAGTTGGGATCCGCGGCGGAAATCACCAGCGAGAGGGCAAAGCCGTCCCTGATCTTGTTCGTCCTGCCGGCGGTTACCTGGAAAATGCCTTCCGAAGTGGCGGCGAGCAGATCGTTGCCAAACGGAACCAGCGACCAGCACGCGGTGATGATCCCCGGAACCGGCACAAAACTGAAGGAGGCATTGTCGTAATAAAACAATCCCTGGTAAGTGCCTGCATACAACCTTCCTTTATGTCGCATGATCTGGATGACAGCGCCGTTCAACCCCGATTTGTCATCGAAAAAACTCAGCGGCGACGGTGCCTCGATCATCGCGATGCCGTTATTCAGCGCTGCCCACAAAATATTGCTCTCATCAGCATACAAAGCCTGGATATATTCATTGCGGAGTGCCGCTTTCTTGTCGATCACCTGTTTTACACTTCCGTCGGCATAAACAATGATCACCCCCTTGCGCGAGGTTCCAATGGCAAAGGTGCCGTCGGTAAGCGCAACACCGGCAGTGATAATGTTTTCCATGAACAGCTCATCGGAGGCGACCGGAAATTTTCTTACTCCTGCCTGGTCGGTCAGGTAAAGTCCCTGGGTGCCGGTAGCTATCAGCGCCTGATTTCCGGAGTAGGGCATCATGGCCCTTACCTCGATGGCGCCGGTGAGCAGGTCGCCCTTTGTAACCGGATCGAGCTCACCATTGCGGAAAATCATCAGGCCTTTGTCCCTGACCTGCAGATAAAGGTTCTGATTGACATAAAATCCTGACAGCACATCGTAGCCGGGGTTCCAGTTCTCAAGTTTGTTGTTGCTCCAGCGGAAAATGATTTTACGGGTGATGAAATATACCCCATCCGGAGTCGGAAATATCTGAAGTACATCCTGAAACGAAGAGATGGCTGCGGTGGAGTCGATAAGGCTTTTAAACGTCATGTACCCTCTGGCATCAGCCTCGAGAAAACCGATCTCGCCCATTCCACCCACGAATACGGTCCCCGTACCATCTACCCCGAGGGCCGAAACCCTGGTTGTTCTGGCAGTGGGGATCAGCCTCCAGAATTCCCCGTCGTATTGCAGTACGCCGGCAAAGTTGCCCACATAAATGATCCCGTCGCGGTCGCGCACAACGGCAAAGTTCTGTGCATGGGCCTTATAATCCGTGGCCGTGAAATTCCTTAGAAAGGGCAGACCCTGCTCATCTCCGCCGGTTGACTGCCCCATCAGGGCACCCGCGAAAATGATCAGGAATAAGGGTAGCACCAATCTTTTCATATTCCTTCGTTTAGGCATTTTTATTCAATACATACAAACGGATATACCGTTCGGTCATCACCGGATCGCCAGTCATCATTTCAAACAGCACCTCCGACGGAATGCGCAGCTTGTAACCCTTGTCCGATTGGAGAACCAAATCGTCAGCGTTGCGTCCGGTCTCCCGCGCAGCCTCCAGCAGGTGAAGCAAAACAGTCTCATTTGCCAGGGCAAACAATTCGCAATCTTTCAACAGGCGGACCTTCTCAACCATCAGCATATCCTTATCGCTTTCGCGCAATTCAATTTTTCTCAGCAAACCGGTAATACGGCTGACATAGGCTTTTTCGAAATGGGTGACCAGCTCCTCGAAATATTCCCGGTGATGGCGGTGGAGGATCCAGGCCGACAGTTCACCCAGCAAGGGATCGGGATTGACCAGATTGGCCGCCAACAGTTCCCTGACTTGTGAAAGATCGTCCGTTTCCACCGCGTCAAGCATCTCGATGGCACAGGCCTTGGTCCACCGGTTGATCGTGGAATAATCCTTATTGATGATCTCAGCAAGACGCTCAAACAGGCTAAGTTTCTCCTGCGGGAAGCGTACGCTGAAACGGTGCAGGCGTTCCGTGATGGGCAGATCGTCGAACACAGGAAGGAAGAGCTCCTTGATCTCCCCAGATATTGTCATGTCACTGATCTCCAGTGCGTAAACCTTGGCATTGCTGTCGGCACTCTCGATATGCTCCCGGATATGGCCAATGGTTTTTGAATCGTACAGCAGGGAAAGCAGCAGAAAGAGGTGCTCCTTTTTCTCTTCCAGCTCCTGCAGCAGGGCTTGCCGCAAACTCAGGGTCTCTTTCCTATCCCCGGTATCCACGAGGGAAGCCATGGTCCAGACCATGGTCTCAACTGAATCTTCAATGGTCTGCTTGATGAACGGTATCTCGGAAAGCGAAGCATGGTATTGCAGCTTACTGAGCGATAAAAGAACCTCGAACCGCACATCGGCATTGGGATGGTTGATCCGGTCGCGCAGAAATTTTATCACCCTTGCGCCACCTATCGATCCGTAAATTTTCAAAATCTTCAGCTGCGCCTGCGGATGGTGACTGTTCTTGTCGAAGAACCGGCTGACATCCTGCAGTATGGGCTCCCCGATCATTCTTACCGCTTCGCCGGCAGGATGGGCGTATTCCGGAATTGCCAGACTTTCAATAATATGAGGATACAGTTCCACGCGCCGGATCATTCCCGATGAGATAAGAGCCGCACGCCTGACCGACGGATCGGGATCCTTCAACAGGTTAACAAGGAGTTTGTATGAATTGTACCTGACCGATTTGCCGAGCTGTTGGGCTGCTTTTACACGCTCCCACGACTCATCTGATTTTGCCAGGTCGGCCAGATGGTCATAGGGTACCTCAGCCTCCTCCTGAGCCAGATATTTTTCCCCGGCCGGCGTTCCCTCAATCGCACTGCCAATACCTGTCGGCTGGGTTTTTTCGAAGAAGGCGAAGAGCTTTTTGTACTGTCGCGGTTCGGCGTTTGCAAAAGTCCGCCTGATCATGCCGGTCATCGGATCCTCACCTTTCCGACCTTCCTGCTTCAGCTCGATAAGCTTGGTCTTAAGCATGTTGCGATACTCATCGTACATCTTGAAGGCTATCCAGATCCATAATCCGAGTGCTATGATGAAAAGCCAGTTGAAATGCACCAGGGTGAACGAAGGAATGGCCGAAAACAGCAAGATCACGCATCCGGTGATTACCGTGCCCAGGGCTTTTGGAATCCCTTCGATCTGGTTCTGGAACGGCAGCCTCTGTTCGGGCGGCACCGGCTGGTACAGGAGCTGGAAGGCCGGCTCGTAGAAGGATCCGCGGATCGAGCGCTCAAACAGTCTGGCCATCGCGATGAAGGCGAAGAACATGCCGACCGTACCGTACAGGGTGCCGAAAACGGCCGCCAGGAAGATGCTGAAGATCAGGATAAGAGGAAGGATGAGCAGACTGGGTTTCAACCCGTATTTGTTTAGGAAGCGGCCCGAAACCAGCTTGAAAATAAATTCCAGTATGGCCACCACACCCAGGAAGATACCCAGGAAGCTGGCAAAAGTCTTGGGATCGTTCACAAATTCCTTTTTCGCCTGGGCCAGGAAGAGATAGTCCACAAAGAGGTATCCGAATATCGGCAGAAGCGCCATCAGGGAGATCATCACGAAATAGGGCTTCTTCATCAGGTTCCAGTAGCTCCACTCGTTCTTGGCTGCGGTGGCCGTTTTTGCGGGAGGCGGCGTTCCGGCCTTGAGCTCGGTCTTAAAAGTCCTGTAGATGATGATAGCCATCACCACCGAGGCAAACAACGAAGCGGAAGCCAAGAAAAGCAGGTCGGAGACTTTAACCAGCGTTAATATCAGGGGAATGGAAAAATACCCGATAATGATCGAGATCACTTCACCCACACTGATCAGACCGAAAATTCTTTTTCCCTGCCTGATATTGAACAGCCGGCCTGCCGTTCCCCAGAAATTTACCAGCGTGATATATACCATCACCCGCACCCAGGTGTACATGATGAACACCAGCGTGTCGTTCTCAAAAGCGTAAACACCTATGCTGATGGCCAATACACTGATAAAAACAAATATGAACTTCGAGATGACCTGGCTGGATATGCTGATTTTCTTATCGATCCTGGAAAAGACCCACCAGGCTAAATACACGATAATCCCCGAAGCGATGAAGGATATCGGGATAATCCGGGGGGCAAAATGCCTTACGAAAATGGCGTTGGAAGCGGTAAAATAGAAAGTAAGCGACAAACCGATGAAAAACGAGAATACCATCATGAGAAATACCGGCCTGGCCTCCTCGGGCCGGATATTTAGCATTTTCGTAAACCAGTGTTTCTGTTTCATAATTCGGCTGTCGTTATTTCAACAGGGGATGGGAGGGTACGGTATACATCTCATTCAGGTCATTGGTAGCAGGCCCCATCAGTAAATTCCTGATGTCCTCAGGCAATTCCCGCTCATATTCGATCCATTCGACGGCTCCAATCTTTCCGGCGTCTTTCATCCTGATAATTTCCGATACCAGCTGAACACACATCCAGCCTCCCACACTGGTAATCTTTTCGAGCAGCGTAAGCAGGCTCACCGGGTAGCTGCCGTCGGCCAGCGTAATATTCACCGGGGTGGATACCCCCACAATCGGTCCCATATCGATCAGGTCGGTGATCCTGTGAATGACCAGCGGTGCGGTTTTCAGCCCGTTTTTCATGGCATTCTGGAACGGCTGCGTACCGGCACCGATCTTTTTGGGCAGGTCGGAGGGATGCAGGTTGTAGGATCCCATCAGCGGGTATTCGAACAGGAACGGATCGAGCCACTGGCCAAAGCAGAACATCAGCAGCGCTTCGGGATCCCAACTCCGGTACATAGCCCGGAAGTAATCGGTTTTCACCGCACCAGAATAGCAGGGGATTCCCGCCTCCATACACGTGTTCACCAGCTTGTCCTTGAGCTCTTTGCGCTCGTCCGGGGTATAGGCGTGCCACACCCTTTTTTTCAGGGTGATGTGTGCATGGGGATCCACGGGATCATCGGTGGCCACTCCAACAATATTCAGCTGATCCGGATATTTCTGTTCGAGTCTGATGAGGTTTCTCAGCGTGATGTCGCCGCAATTGCAGCTGACAAAGAGGGCAACCCTCAGGCCTTTCCCCTTGTTTGATTTAGGTTTTGATGGTTCGTAGAGTTCCCCCCACATCATACCCGGATCAACAATCTTGTTAAAAATCATAAGATAACCTGATAAGAAAATGCCTTCCCCGCTGCAAGATCGATGTCGGCCCGTTTACGCCGTCTGCCGCCTTGGTGCCGGGATGGTAGTATGTTGCATTTAATATGTTATTGCAAACCAGTTGCAGCGACAGTCCGGGTACCAGCTTGTTGTCGGCATAGGTGACCGCACTGTTCAGGATGGCGACAGCCGGGAAAGACTCGAAATTAAGCGGTACGGAAGTGCCCGTTCCGGTGGGCCGCTTGCCGCTGAAATTCAGTCGCAGGTCAACGTTCAGCCGGTCAAAGAATTTCTTGTCGGCTCCCACATTGAACTGATGGCTGGCGATATCGCCCACGCGGTTGTCCACGACACCGGTCTCGGAATAGGTCTGCCTCGGATCGCAAAAAGTGTAATTGAAATAGGCGGTGAAAGTCTCGGCCTGATAGAGGGCGTTGGCCTGCAGACCGGTGATCATGAACTTGCCCATGTTCTGGTTCTGCAGCTTGCCTGCCGGATTTTCGAGTTTCACGGTGCCCACCACATTATCGATATAACTTCTGTAAACCGAGATATCTGCCTGGAAAGCTTTGCTCAGCCGGTAGCCGCCGCTGAGCTCGATGTTCTGGATATTCTCGGTTTTCAGCAGCGGATTGGCAATCCTGTTCCCGACTTCCGAATATTTGGTCCAGTTCGATACGTTCATGATCCCGCGGGAGTATATCGCCTTAACGGTGAACTTGCCCGGGGAGTAAACGACAGCCAGACGGGGGCTGAACTCGCTTCCGAAGCCGCCGCTCGTCCTTACGCGGTTAAAGTCGTAACGCAAACCGAAAGTGACTTTCAGGTTCCGGAGGGCCTGGTAGGTACCCTGCGAATAGGCTCCGAGGTCCCACACATTGTATTCGTTGCCTCCCTTGGGCGAGGGATTGAGTGCTGCTGAATCCTGCACGTAAGGAGAAAAATAGGTGTAGTAGGCTCCCTGGAGGGTGCTGTTCCTGACCTCGATACCGGAAACGATATCGAATCTCGAGGAAGGACGGTAAATGACCTTAAATTCAGAACGCAACTGCTTGGATAGCTCGTACATGTAGTTCAGAGTCCAGTTGGGTGCCGTGCCTGCCACCAGGTCGGAAAGTTTCTTGTTGCCCCGGGCGTAATTCAGCACCGACCCGAAAGCGGTTTCATCGGTTACCGCATGGGAACGGAAAGAAGTGAGGTTGGAGAAAAACACCTTCTCACTCAGCTGGTTCTCGTATTTCGTGAAGAAATAAGTCAGTGAAGGAACCCAGTTGAACCCGTTGTCGGACCCGGCCACATAGGTATCGGTATATTGTGTTGTGCCTCCGCGGAAGTATTTCCAGGTCTGGAAGCCCGCTGTGAAATTTCCGATCTTGATCTTCGCGTTCAGCAGGGCGCTGTTGGATTTATTGGAGAAACCTATCGGGGCCCCGCCAAGCGTCATGCCGTAAGCCGATTTGTCGAGGTTCCTTGCTGCCTCCGCGCCGGCTGAAGTCAGGGTAAGCTGGCTGGAATCGGACGAAAGGGTGTAATAAGGGTGCGAAAACGGCAGCTTGTTGGTGGTGAGGTACTGTTTGGCGCCGCTGGCCATATTGAGGATCTTGTTATAATCGACCCCATTATAGTAATCGGGATTGTAATCGAAATACTCCTGGCCCGAAAGATCGGCTTCATCGGAATGGAAAAGGCGCCCGGTGACTGTGAAGGAGATGCTGCGGCGCTTGCCCGAGATGCTCACATCGGCCGTTTTGGTGTTGTAGGTGCCGTAATTCGCGCTGGCACTGATGCCCAGGTTGCGACCGGGCTTGATGGCATCGACCGAATTCTGCATGATCACGTTGATGACCCCGGCAAAGGCGTTTGGCCCGTACATCGTTGATGCCGGTCCGTAAATGATCTCTATCCGCTCGATATTGGTCAGCGGATATTGCCTGTCGATGTACGCCCAGTTGGTCCAGAGGTCGTTTTCCTCGATCCCGTCGAACAGCAGCAAAGTTTTTTCGGTATTGTTCTGTCGAAACCCCCGCTGATAAATATTCGCGTATTCGGGTCCGTAAAACATGGTAAGATCGAAGCCCGGAACATCCTTCAGCAACTCCACCAGGTCATTGTATCCCCGTTTTTTGATGTCGTCGCGGCTGATCACCACGATCGTTGCCGGAGCTTCGTAGATGGATTCGGCCTTTTTTGATACCGAGGTAACCACCTGTGATCCCCCGGTGAGCTTCAGGCTGTTGACCATCCGGATAAATGCCGGAGGATCAAAAAGGTTTGCTTCGTAGGTCGGGCTGATCTGCAGCAAAAAGCCGGTTTCCATAGTAGCCAGATCCATGGAGTCGATGGCGATATAGGTCATGGCAAGCAGCCGGTAAGCTTCTATCTTCTGTTTTTCGTTAAACCCGCTCTCCACGCAGGGACGCAGCGAGCTGATCACCTCAGGGAATTTGCCGATCTCATAGAATTTGCGTGCCTCGTTCAGCGTTACGTCGCTGCATTCCTGGGCTACGGCCGTCGCCGGCAAAAACAGGATCCCGATCAGTAAAATCAGGAGTGCCCGACCGGCCACCTTGGGGATATTCATCTGATTCATAATCAATTCGTTGATTTATTGCTGTTGTCCCCACCCGGCAGATCTTCCCGCGTTTTCCGGTAGGGGATATCGCTGCCAACCATCTTTTTCCACTCCTCGAGGGTCATGTTCCGCGTGAGCTTCTTTTTCAGGGTCTCTGCCATCATGGAGTTCTCGGTCGATACGATGCGGATGGTTTTATCGGCGCTGCAGGATATCAGGTGCTTGTTGTCGGGGGTGAAAAGGATGTCGTATACCCACAGGTCATGATTGCCCAGTGCGATAGGATTGGCTTCGAGGATGGGGAACCCGGCAAGTTTCATGGTGCGGTCGTAGCTGGCCGAGGCCAGTTCCCCGCAATCCTGACTGAAGGCAAGGGCAGTGATGCCCGAGAGGTGGCGCCCGAGGATCTCCCTGGGTTTGGCGTTCAGGTGGGACCGGTTCCAGACCAGTATGGTGCCATTTGAGAGACCGGCTGCGAGCGAGGTTCCATCCTGGGTAAAAGCGATCGATAGCACAGGGTTGCCGGAGGGTAACAGCACCGAAGGCTTGTTGGCCGATCTGGCCATCTGAATGGTTTTCAGGGCCCCGCCACCCGTACCGTAAGCCAGCTGGGTACCATCGGCACTGAAAGCCACACAGCTGATCTTGCCGGATACCGAGTCGAGAACGGTTTTGGTGTAAGGCTCTTTTTCATAGTTCCAAAGCATCAGTTTACCGTCGGATCCGGCGGATGCAAAGGTATTCCCATTGGGGCTCATGGCCAGTTCATTGATCACTCCGTTATGCGCTTTCACCAGCTTCGGCACTTCATTCAGCGCACTGCCTTTCCAGATCACGAGCTCCCCGGTGGTAGTTCCGGCAATCAGAAGCTTGTCATCAGGCGTGAGGCCAATGGTGCGGAGCACGCCCTGCATCTGCTTCGGCATGGCAGCCTTGCCGGGGCTTGCCTGTGCATTGCCCGGATCCCAGCTCAGGAGCTTGTTTTCATCACCGCAGGAATACATCGATTTTCCATCTTTGGTAAGCACGATCGACCGTACGCCGTCCTCATGGCCGCGTAGGATAACCTGGTCGCCGGAGATGGCCGACAGCGCGGTATAGATCGAAGGGTCGTTGGCAACACCCCCATTTTCCTTGTTGAGCTGATAGGATTCCACTGCCAGCAGCGCCGGCAGGTCGTCCTTCACGGTATTGAACAGTTGTCCGGCCTGTATGGCCATGGAGCGTGATATGGCGAGCAGCCTCAGGCGCCTCGTGTTTTTCTCGGAATCCTCGGCTTTCATACGCTCCTGATCGGCAATAAGTTTCTGAGCTACTGCCTCCTTGCGCTGCGACTGGGCCTCATCGCGGGCAACCAGCGCTTCCTGCTTGGATTCGTCAGCCTTTTTTTTCTGGTTTACCGCCACGATGGTCTGCTCCTGGGCGATACCCTGCTGCTTAACGGCGTACTGCCTCTGCTCCTCGGTGATGATCTTCTGCTGCTCGGCAATCTGCTGCTGCTGCTCGGAAATTTTCTTCTGGAGGATAGCCTCCTTGCGCTGCTCTTCCATGCGCTTGCGCTCAAACACGGCCTCCTTCTCCTTTTTCAGAGCCTCCTTGCGGCTGGCCTCGGCCTTGAACCTGAGGTTCAGCGATATCAGGAGGAATAGAATGGAAATGATGGACGCAATACCTAAAACCAGGGCTGAGGTACGGGCCCGCTTGAGATTTCTTTTTTGCTGGTTCTCTTTCTTGATGAGTTCCTGCTCATGCTGCTTCCTGCTGTACAGAAGAAAATTCATGGCCCGGTCGAAAGCGGGATCGTAGCGCATAGCCCAGGTAGCGTTGGGTTTCGACTGGTCCTTCCACTGCAGGGCAAGCTGCAGCTCGGGATTGATCCAGAGGCCTGTCTTGCCTTCCTGGTAAAGTTCGGAGGATTTCGAGAGCCTCAGGTACAGCGAGGCCGACCGGCCCTCTTCCTCCACCCAGTTGCGGAGGCGCGTCCATACACGCATGATGCTCTCATGGGAAATATCGATGATCGATTCCATGCCGAGATCGATATGGTAGGAAGGCATAAGGAATGCGCATCCTGGCTTCCTGAAATTGTCGATCACGCGGATCAGCTCTTCCTCACGTGCCTCGGACAATGTCATGATCTCCCTGAGCTTGGTGGGCCTTCGCGTTCCCCGGTTTTCCTGGGTAATATCGGTCAGCGCCTTGAAAAGCTTCTCGGCTACATATTTGCTTTTATCGTCCCTGAGGTCAGCGAACAGTTCTTCAAGATGCACGGAAAGCGCCTCTTTCATGGTGCCTATCGCCTGGTAATGTGCCAGTCCGATCGGCTGCTCGCCGATGCGGTTGAGCGTCCAGTGCTCCCAGGTCCTCATCATGGCATGCTGCATGATCGGCAGCTGATCGGGGTCGTCCCCCACATCGGTCAGCAGGCTCTCAACCAGATCATCCGAGATCCGGGCGCCTTTCATCTCCACCGGACCGGTGATGGCCCGGCGTCGTTCCTCACTATTCATGCGCGGAACGAGGTAATAGCCTCGGTTGATGGCCTCGCTCAGACCGCGAAATTCAGTGCACTCATCCACAAAATCCGTTCGCATGGAGAGGACCGTGTAAACCGGAAATTCCGTGTGTTCAATGGCAGTAAGGATCAGGTCGACAAAGGCTGCCGTCTCTGACAGGTTGCCGGATTCCGACTGGCTGTTGCGGAACCTGAAAAGTTCTTCAAACTGATCGATGATCAGCAGCCTGGACTCATCTTCCTGTTTATCAAGTGTTTTCAGAACATTAACCAGACCTTCCTTACCGGACCGCAACCCGGCAGCGATTTTTTTTGGGTCGTTATCACCGGCCAATGATTTGGCCAGGTTCCCGATCGGATCATCCGATGGGCGAAAAACACTCACTTTCCAGGTTTTTGCGAAGTTTCCGGGCTTATTCTTGACCAGCGACGGGATAACACCGGCCTTGATAAGCGATGATTTACCGCAGCCGGAGGAACCGACAATGGCAAGAAACCGTGTCTGGGATAATTTTTCGATCAGCTCCCTGACCTGAAGTTCCCTTCCGAAAAACAGCTCATCTTCATGAATTTCGTAACTCCGGATACCTGGGAATGGGTTATCGTTTGCGTGGAGTGGTGCCATGTATGGTAAGTGATATAGACTGTCTCAAAAAAAGAATTTACCAATTTACCAAACTTTCCTGCTAACTCCGAATGTTTTTGACGGATAGTATGGCTTCGCTAAAAATCGAACCGGAATTTGACCCTGAGCCCTATTTCCGCGACGTTCGGATGATTGAGGTAGGTGAGCCGCTTGACCAGGTCGACCCGGAAGAATTTGAAGATATTGTCGATGCCCGCGCTGATCTCGATATAGGGCTTTTGCTCAAGGGTATAGGTTATGGGGTTACCCTGGGCATCAGCAGGAAATTGGAATAAATCCGGATTATAATCGGGATTATTGTTTTTAGAGACATTCCCCAATAATATTTTACCTGAAATGACTTCTCGTAATTTCAGCCTTTTCGTAAGTGGTATTTTGTTGAAGATGAACCCGTTAAAGTGATGATCAACATTCAGCGACACATATTCGTCGCTCACGAATTCAAGAAAATTCATCAGGTTATAGGAGGCAATCTGAAAAGCGTAAGTCTGATTGGCCCGGTGCATGTACAGCAGCGGATAGGGAACAGTTCCGAATATTTTCCCGGCTTCCAGGATCACATCGGTATAACCCAATATTCCGGGGTAAAATCTTTTAAATAGATTAAGCTTCAGGTTATGGAAATTATAATCGCTTCCGAACGATTTCAGGCCGATATTGTAATAAAAATTAATAATCGGGTATTTATTGGTAATCGGCGTCCTGTTTTGCTTTCCTTCATAGAATTTTTCCTGTGGCGCGTAGCGAAGATTAATGTATGCTTCCGCGACCCTGAAAAATGGAAAATTCAGCGAACCGCCCGGCCTCATTTGTTTTAGCGAATAACCCAGCCGGTAGGAAAAATGATTTTCAAATTCGTTCAGATGTTCAATTTTCAGCGTCCGGTTGTAGAAAAGCTTGTCATTTATACCCCTTTTAATTGACATCAGGATATTATCTTCCTGAATGAACTGCAGTTCCTGTCCGGGAATGGAAGTCTCTTCCTGCAGGCTGATTTTAACCGATTTTACCGGAAATTGATAGATATTCCGGGGGGTCAGTGAATAGGTGCTCCCGATATAATACTTGTACTTTTTATCGGCAAATCCGTAGGCGAGGTAGGAATCGAAATTTATTTTCTGACTGAACCCGGTGGTGGTCCTGCCACCTATTCTAAACCGCAAACCTTCAATGGGATTGAAACTGGCAAAAGTATTGATAGGCCCCAGTTCAACCTTGCCAAAATCTTTGTAGCCTGCTGCTAAAAAGAACATTAAATCCGCCGTTCTTTTAAATGCGGGAATTTTCTTGATGCTGTCCGTTACCGTGTAAATTCCTTTTTCCGATGTGGTTAGTTGAAGGGGCCTGTTTTTCTCAAGAAATTCATCGGTATTTTTCGCGTCATTTGCAAGCCCGACCAGATCCGGCCCTTTGATAACTACCTGTGGGACAGGCTGGTTTATCCGGTAATTATTGAGCAACACGGTTCTTTTGCCGAAAATTCCCATGCTGTTTTTTGTCAATCCAAAGTCGATCGCTATTTCGTCAGATTTGATTACCCAGGTCAGATTTTGAATTTTATCAAATTCCTGCACTATGCTTACATCTTTAACCCAGTTTTGGTTGATCTGCTTGTTGACGGACATTTCTATTTTTTTCACCGCAAAGCTGCTGTCAGTCACGATGTAGAGGTACCCATCGAACATCATATCTTCCTTGTTCCTCGGTGAAAACAGCAGTTTAATGCATTCCACACCGCTCACCGAAACGGTATCTTCAATGAAATACCTGTAAAATGCCGGTGCGGTTGCGGCCAACGGGCTCAAAAACACATTGGTCACAAAGAGAATGGTGTTATCGTAAATATTTATGTTCTGATAGAGGTAATTCATATAATGCGATATCCCCTCCCTGTTGATGTAGGCATCAAAATTCACCATTTTATCAGCCTTAACGATTTCCTTTGTCTCCCGGGGATCCTTCTGAAAGTAGTACTCGCTCATCTTCTCCTTCATATAGATAGGCAGGATCTTCATCCCATTCAGTTGGGTCGTATCGAGAATCTCAAAAACAAAATTGAATTTTTGCAGGGCTTTGCTGTTGATGAATCTGTCGTCGACATTGCTTGAGGCAAATTGTGTTTTATCGTATTTGTCATATGCAAGAAAATCCAGGTTCTCACTGCGGTTGTCCTCCTTGTGCTTAATTACGCTATCGATAATATTAACCGCCGGATTATTCTTGTTCTTGTACCTGCCTTTTGCTGGTTTTACGCGTACTTCGCCCAGCTCAATGGTTTTTCCGTGAAGCAGAACTTTTATCGACTGATTTTTCCCGACCGATATTTCCACCTCCTCGGGTTCAAAGCCGATCGAACTGATAATTATCTTTTTTGATCCTGTCACGTCGATAAGCCTGAAAAAGCCGCTGCTGTCCGAGGAGGTGCCGGTATTTGAATGATCGAATACGATTTTTGCAAATGGAATGGGCTGATTGGTTTCGGAATCAATAATATACCCGGTTACCACAGTTTGTGCGGGAACCTGCCCCCGGAGGTCTGGCGGCCGTATGCAGAGGAAGAATCCCGCTAATATGCTGGTAAAGAGTATAATATGTTTCATCCGTTGTCACTGTCCGCTTCCTGAAAGCCAGGTATGTTAACATAAATGTAGTTTTTATTACATCCTGTACAAATCTCATGGATTGAATGTTAGTGAATTGGACCGGGAAAGGGACTTCTTCATTTTCACTTCATCTTGGTGGTTTATCCTTGTACCGAAAAGCAATAAAATAGTCATTGTAAAATGAACCGGATTATGAGAAAAGCGAATGTAATCAGAAATGCAGCCCTGGTTTGCGGGGTTGCCCTGACAGGCTTACTGGCCTGCCAGAAGACCGACACGGGAGTCACTTCCGCTATGAGTGAGAATGCGCTGAAAGCTGCCTCGGTGAATACCACTTCAGAGGTATTTGATGAAGTGATGGAGATCGGCGATGAAACATTAAGTATGTATGAAGGCCTTCTGCATGGC
>CAYHCO010000005.1:114199-117328 GCA_964355105.1 uncultured Porphyromonadaceae bacterium | reverse complement strand
GGCGGAATGGGGCATGGCGGCCACGGCCATCACGGCATGGGCGGCATGGACGGCGACAGCATCCATCTCGATAGCCTCTGGCATCACGGTGATTCAGTTCGCGTCGGCGATCTCGATCATATGCGCGACAGCATGGGACCTAACGACGGCCACTTCAGGCTCGGCAACTGTACCAAAATCACACGTGAATATGCCGGCGATACGCTGAAAATTACTATCAGCTATCCTGCCGACAGCTGCACCGCACCTGACGGGAAAGTTCGTACGGGTAAAATCCTCCTCACCAGCATTGGTGATTACTGGAAAGGCGATGCCACCATGACTCTCGAGTGTGCGGATTATTTTGTGGATGGCAACCAGGTGACCGGTAAGGCGACCGTAATCTCCAAAATCAATGCCGACGGCAACCGCGAGAGCCTGATCAGCGAAGAAGGATCTGTCATCTACGGTGATGGCACCGGCACGGTAACCGTAAAATCGGAGAAAACGAGAATCGTTACCGAGGGCACTGATACTGTTGGCAAGCGCGATGATGTGGTGTCGGTAACCGGCACAGCTTCAGGTACCCTGGTCAGCGGCAATACCTTCACCAGTAAGACGCTCTCACCGCTGGTGCGCGATTCGGAGAAAGACTGTCGCGGAGTATACATTTCGGGTCTAACCGAGATCACCGTCAGCGATGGTACGGTTATTACGGTGGATTACGGCGACGGAACCTGCGATAACCAGGCAACCGTTACTACCGCCGGCGTAAGCGAGACTATTACCCTCAAAGGTTTCCTCCCGCTGCATGGAAGGGGTCACGGCCATGGCCACCGTCATTGAAAGATATTATATTTGTACTATGATTAAAACAGAATGCATTTGAGAAGATTTCTACCGATTATTGTTTTGTTCCTTGCACTGCCGGTTTGCGGATTTGCCCAGGATAAGGGTGGAAAAACTGCCCAGAAAACTGATCCGGCTAAAGTTATGCAGGACAACCAGTTGAGAAAGCAATCCGATGCAATCAAAGCTGTCCCCATAACCAACAAAACGATGGATGCCATCAGGATGCAGAACCGCAAGGCTACCATGGAACAGATGCATACGATCAATAAGGCCATCCGTAAATCGATGACCGTACATAAACGCAAGTAGCCGATGGGAAAATTTCTAGCTTATACACTCCTGATGCTGATACCTATCGCAGGTCAGGCACAGGAAAAAAAAGATTCAGCCGGGGTAACTAAAGATCCCGGTTTTTTACTGACCAGCCTGAGCTATACCACCAACAACAACAGTTCCAGGATGACCAACGCCATTAAGATGCCGGCACTGATGGCCAATGCAGCTTATTACAGCAATATCGGACTATCCGCTTCGGCAAGCTATTTTAAATATCTCTCGCCCGATACCAATACCTACGAGCTTGAATTCCGGGCCGGCTATGAAAAAACCCTTTTCAACCATCTTGATGTAGAGGTTTCCTACACCAACCGGACTTTCCGGGGCGATGAGGCTTATGAGGGGATCTCCTACCGCCATAACCTGGGCATTTCAGGTGCCTACCGGCTTGGCGATCTTACCCTGAATGCCGACAACAGCTTCATGTTCGGTGCCACCAAAAACTATTTCCTCGACCTGAGCCTCTCGTACGATATTAAATTCGACCGGTTCCTGCTGAAAAACGGTTACCTCGCGATATCTCCTACCCTCACGACGTCTTTCGGGACCAATTACTGGATTCAGGGTACCATCGACCATATCTGGGGGAATGGGCACGGGGGGGGGCCTGGCGGCATGCATCCCGGTAAATTTGTACCGAAAAGAAATTTTGATTACCAGAATTTCAGTCTGATCCTCCCGGTACAATATACGCTTGGAAGCTTTACCCTGAGCGGCGGTTGGTTTTATGCCATCCCCTCGAGAACGCTCAAGGATCTGAAATGGACTAATCAGTCGGGATTCCTGGTTTCATTGAATTACGCCTTTATATTTTAGGCATGAGGATACTGATAGTTGAAGATGAAAAGAGCCTGGCCGAAGAAATAGCCCAGTTCTTAAGAAACGAACAGTATAACTGTGATATCGCCTTTAACGGCAGGGATGCTTCCGAACTTCTGGCTGTCAATCTGTATGATTTTGTCCTGCTGGATATCGGTCTGCCGGATTATAACGGTCTCGACCTGATCAAGGAAGCCAAGCAATACAATTCAGAAGCCTGGTTCATCGTTATTACAGCGCGTGGCGAGCTCGACGACAAGCTGAAGGGATTCAATTCGGGGGCCGACGATTATCTGGCAAAGCCTTTCTCGATCCTGGAACTGCACTCCAGACTGCAGGCTATCACCCGCAGAAAATTTGGCCAGTCGAGCAGCATTATCCGGTTCGGGAATTTTGCCCTCGACATTAACAAGCTAAACCTCCTTCATAAAGATTCACCGGTTAACCTCACGAAAAAGGAATACGACCTGCTGAGCTACCTGGTGCTGAACAAGGGAAGGGTGCTCGACCGCCTTCAGCTGGTAGAGCATATCTGGGGAAGTTTTTATGAGGATGATTTCGATTCGAACTATATCGATGTGCATATCAAGAATATCAGGAAAAAGCTGGGCGATCTCGATCCGTCGAACTACATAAAAACCGTGCGTGGCTTAGGGTACAAATTTGAGGATGTGTAATGGTTTTCAACCGGGTAAAGCTTAAAAACAAAATTTCCCTGATCAATGCGCTCTCCAAGGGGCTGATCATTGCAATATCCGTTTTCATCATCCCATGGCTTGTTAATCATATATCTATCAAGCAGATAGACAGTCAGCTAATCGCAAATCTCGATAAGACCTACGCCATGGTTGAGGAGTACGGCGTGGATGAATTTATCAGGCAGGGGGGCGACCAGCAGGCGTTCGGCAGCTACAATATCCTGAAGGACGAATATATCTCCATGGAAAAGGTGGCCGATACCACTCTGTTTGAGGAGATCGACTATTCAAAGCGATCCATCGAAGGCGAGATTTTCGATTACCGTGTGATCAGTGCAACTTTCGAATCACAGGGGAATTTTTACCTGATAGAGATCGGAAAGAGCATAAACAGCATCATCGAGTTCCAGAGCCTGGTGAAGAAATTCACTTTCTATTTTCTGCT
>CAYHCO010000005.1:100797-114099 GCA_964355105.1 uncultured Porphyromonadaceae bacterium | reverse complement strand
AGCATTATCAGGACCAAACTGGATAATTTCGTGAATACCACCGAGCTGACCGATGAAGAGACAATCAAGATTATTGAGTCGAAGGTTACGCTGGGCCGGCTTACGAAGCTTGTGAGGACTCTTTTGCTCATGTCGAGGATCGACAACGAGGAGTACCTGCTTGCCGAAAAAATCGACCTGAACGAATTGCTCGGCAGCCTGGGTACCGATTTTCAGGAGCATTTTGAGCAGAAAAACCTGAGTTTTGAGCTGAAGGTTCCCAAGCAGCTTGTTCAGATCGATGGGAATAAAGAGCTGCTGCATATCCTCTTCTTCAATCTGGTGAACAACGCCATAAAATACACGCCTGACGGGGGCAGGATCCAAGTGCAGCTGACCATGGCGGATGAGGCTGCGGTGGTTGAAATATCGGATAACGGGATCGGGATATCAGAAGAAAACCTTCCATTTATTTTCACCCGTTTCAAGAAGTTTCAGGAGAGTGGAAATAATTTCGGGTTGGGATTGGCGCTGGTGAAAAAGATTGTGGATTATCATCATTTCAGCATCGAAGTCTTTTCAAAGGTCAATGAAGGTACACGGTTCCTGATCCGGTGCTTCTGACCATTTATCAGATTATCTTAGTGGTAACAAAAAACATCACTAATGATAAAGCATCTCCTTTATTTTGTAGCCCTGGCTGTTGTTTTTTCCGGATTCACCACAGAAAAATACCGTGGTAAGTATATTGACGGTGAAGGCGATATGAGGTTTCTTAAGCTCATCGACGAATCGTTTGCCTTCTTTCATCCCAATCCAACCGTACCCAATATATCGATGTTGTACGAGCCTAAGTGGGATACCTTTCTTGAAAGTGGAGGCTGGAACGCCTGGTGGATACAAAACTCATACGGCTTTTCCTATGCGGCAACCCCTTTCCTGCAGGAGCCCTGGTTTTCGCTGTTGCAGCAATCCTGGGACCTGCTCTGGAATAATCAGGGCGACGGGAAGCGGGCGGGCAGGATAGATGTGCCGGGCAAGCCGGCCAATACGAGCCCGCTGTATGCATTGGTGGCTCCCGACGGTAGTCTGGGCGATTGCGCCGGTCCCGAGGAGATCATCTACAAGCAGGGCGATGGAAACGTATCGATACACGACTGGTTCTATGAAGCCACGGCAGCCGGACTGGTCATGCAGGCTGAGATCCTGCTGGCCAACCGCGACCGCAAGGCGATGGCGTATTATCTGCCCAAAATGGAGCGTGCCTGCAATTTCATCGAAAAAGTGCGCGACCCGAAAAATAACCTTTTCCTGGTCGGGCCTGCATGCAACCTGCTGGCTCCGAGTTATGGCGGCGTGAAAATGCCCGACGGCACCTTTGGTAAGGGATACCTCGCCGGAGTGACTGTTACTTACCTGGCAGCGCTTGACCGCATGCTCGAAATCTATAAAATGACCGGCAATACAGGGATGATCAGCCTGTTTGAGCACCGGCAGGCTATCACGCGCAAATCGCTGCCCCTGCTGCAGGCGCCGGCCGGGTATTTCGTGAAGTCTGTTGAACCGGGTGGAATCATGCATGGCGTGGTGGGAGAGAAAGAATACGGATACCTCGAAGGGGTAGTCAACGCGGATGCAGTGGCCATGAGGGTGGTTGATGATGCCACCGCCGGGAAAATATACGACCGGATAGCCTCCTTCCCGGAGATCCGGCCATTCGATTTTCTACTCACCAACGCACCCGGTCTTGATGATACCTACTGGAGTTGGGGCAAAACCTCCGGTCCCGGAATGGACGGAATCAATGAGTTCGGTTGCTGGGTGAACGGTGGGGTTTGGACAACCGTGGAGGGCAGGGCTATCCTGATGTATTACCGGATGGGTAAATTTGCCGATGTATACCGTTCAGCTACCCGGGCCATGAAGTGGGCCAAGGATTTCAGGATGGATCAGCCTTTCACGCAGAGAGGTGAAAATACCATGAACAACTGGTACGATGAAGGTCAGTGGCTGCATGGCGACGGGGTAGCGGTTATGGCCGACAATTTTGCTATTCCCGCGGCAACTATCAGGGGATTGTTTGATTATGAATATAAGTCCGACCGGCTGATCCTTCGTCCGCGAATACCAGGATCCATCACCCGTTACACCCAGAAGGAGCCGGTACGTTTTGGCGACAAGAAAATCTGGCTCAGCTGCAGAAATGGCGGGCCTCGTATTAAAGAAGTCAGGATAGACGGAAAGACAATAAAGACGGACTCCGGTGATGCGGTTGTGTTGTATTATGATAAATTACCTGAGGAGGCGAGGGTGGAGATCGTTACCGACGGGGGCTGGGAACCTTTGGAATTAACAGAATACCCGGTTATTCCATCGCTGGTAGCCGGCGGTCCCGGGAAGGACATCCGGCCTGAAACCCTGCCTGACTCGATGCAGAAACCCTATGCCAGGCTGATCAGTCTGGAGAAAATTCTGGCTGGTGATCCTTCCGCAAAAGTGGATCATGCATTTGCCGTGGAGGCGATCGCGTCGTTCGATGCATATCAGCAGCGCAAAACCGTAGATCCCGGACCGGGATATTTCAGGGCCATCGATCAGAAGAGGAAAGAAAACATGGTTAAACTCTATGCACGGACCGCCATGGCGCAATACCGGGGAATGGAAAGGCGAATGGATAAAAGGGCCGGGAAATAATTTCAGTAATGTCCGCCTTTTCCCCTGATGGAATCGACGAGGCGGGTGAGCAGGTTCATTACGACATCAAAAAATTCATTTACTGTCTTTGATTTTGAATTCCTGAACAACAGCCATGTTGCACCAGCCAGTATAAGCAGGATGGTCAGGGGAATCACCAGCACAAGTATATTTTCCATCGTTTTTAGGTTAGGGTACTGCAAGGTAGGTAAAAATTATCGGTGCCCCAATGCCTGTTATCTCATTAACGGATTGGTAATTAATGGGAAACGTTTTACATTAGCGTAACCTAACCTACAGACCAATGAAAAAAGCTATCATTCTTATCATGGCTGTCATGAGCTGCATTCGACTTGTGACTTCCGCGAAATAGCGTTTTACTGCCGCAGGCACACCCCTTCCATCTCAACCAACAATTCATCACGGCAAAGTCCGGCGACAACATATACCGGTGAAACACCCGGAAGTAGCTGATCTGCAATTTTCTTCATGGGCGTATAATCCATTTCGAATTTTAAGTATATGATAAACACCTCAAATTCCGGGGCCTGGTCCACCGGTATCAGGTTGAGTATATTTTCGATGGTTATGCGTGCCTGCTCGCCCGTATCGCCGTGTGCTAGGCTTGTTTCCCCTCTGATGGCGGCGGTTCCCGAAATAAATACAGTGTGCGAGGATTCATCTTCCAGAAGCCTGGCCCTTTCAAACTTGGGTGTTCCCGAGATTTTGTCAGGGCCTGCCAATACCTCCCCGGAATATAGGTGGGCAGGCACCTGAAGGTCATTGTTGATCGCGATATTCCTGATCGCGGGCGAAAAGGTGTCAATCGCCTCTATCCTTACGACGACTCCTCCCGTTGTAATGCCGATACCGGTGGCAGCCGGATAGCCATGATCCCAGGTTCCCGCTTCATAAAACCTGCTCCTGGCGAGGTTGAACTGATGATAATTTTGATTTTCCCCTGATTGACCCGTAATATCCCCGATGTAATTCCACTGCCTGATAATCGAATTTACCGGCATATCCGCCAGGCGGAAAACATCACTTAGCTTCTCAAAAACGGCAGAGGCCTGCTGAAAGGTATCGCCCGCCGGATCACCGCAAACAGAGCCTGCCGTAAAGAGTTCTCTGCAACTATCGGTTTGGATGGTCAGATACCTGATGCCCGAAAAATCACCGTAGGCAATGTCCTGCCCGGCCATCTTCTCAATCAGGCAAACCTCCAGGATCATACTGCCGGTAAGGGGTTTCTGAGCGATAAAGGAGAATGGAGGAACGGAATCCTGATAGGTGGAGCAAAGGATATCATTCAGAATGCCCAGCTGCTGAAAATACTCGTTATCGTCCGCGGGATCGCCGTAAAAAACAAGGCTGGCAATAAGTTTGGATGCCGGGATTTTGCCCAGCAGGACCTTACACATCGTTCCAAAATCATCATAACTGGTGTGATACGTTTCGCGGAATTTCCTGGTGAGCATGGAAAGGGAGTGGTTCTACAGTGAATTAATATACTCGGCAAGCTGAGCGGTTTCCTCTGGGGTCAGGGTATGTTTTAACCCGTGGCCGTAAACCTCAAATACATCTTTCATCTGACTGGCACTGCCATTGTACAGATAGGGTGCTGTTCGCCAGACTTCACGAAGCGTTGGGGTGTCCCACCCTTTCCAATCCAGGTAAACATTTTCCTCCCCGCCCGTATTGTAAGATTGTAGGTCGGTAAAGTAGACGCCGCTGTGACAATCGGCACAACCTTCACGCTCAAACACCCGCTGACCCTTCCTCGCCGTTTTTGATAATTTCCCGTTCACCAGCCAGGGACTTGGCAGAGGCTCCAATGATTTCAGGTAGGCATCAACAAATTGTGCATCCTGATCGGAAATACTGCTGAACTGGATATGCTTGAATCCCGCGCGAACCGCCACTTCTGCCGATCCGCGGATTCCGCTGACCATGACCGGTGGGGTGACGTGGGAAAAAACCAGACTTTTGCAATTCTTCGGATTGCCGATCCCGTCGTTGAGCAGATCCCAGTTTAACCCGTCGGTCCGGGCTTCCCCGGGGTGGCACCCATTGCACGACTGCCAGCCCTGAAAACAGTATGTGGCATCGTTGAATATCCGCTCACCGATAGCTTCGGGGCTCTCCTTCCTGTCCGGATTTAAATTGATTTCCGTGATGTTCCCTGATGAGATATCGAAAATATTCAGGATATCGGAGAAATAGGTGGGGATAAAAACCTGATTCATAAACAGTGCAAAACTGCGCGGACCGTTGCCCCTGACCGGATAACGCTGCCTGATACCTTCGAGGAAATGCAGGTTGTAGGCAAGGTCGCCGCGGTGAGGTTCCGCCAGTAATTTTCCGATGAATTTCCGATAATCTATCAGGCTGATATCGTGTGTTCCGGAGTGGGTAATCACCATCTTTTCACTGTTGCACTGCACGTCCCAGGAACCGGCAGCTCCCCTCTCGGGTTCATCCAGAATAACCGTTGCCATGAATTCAAGCTTCCTGGCATCAATGATGCTTAACCCGGCAGTGTTCATCCATCCTTGCTCGAGCTGTGAGGTGGGCACCTGAAACCTGCCCAGATTATGCGCGATAAACAGGTAATTCCCATCGGGCGAAAGGCAGATTCCTTTCAGGGCATTGCTTCCGTTGCTGAGCTTGATGTCCTTGATCCGGGTAAAATCCGGCAACCCGATTACCGATACTTCGGCAGTAACCAGTTCAACGTCGGCACGCCCGGCAGGCAGGGAATTATTTACAAAGAGATTCCTGCCATCCTCCGAAAGCGCCATCGCATAAGGTTCCCGCAATACCTTGATTTTACCCGAAACAGAAAGATCTTTAACCTTGATTTTGTAAATGCAGGTCTCAAACCGCGCCGCCAGATAAAGGGTACTCTTATCCCTACTTAACACCGGAGCCCTGGCACCCAACCCAACCGGAGCTGAACGTATGATGCCGGGTTTGCTGATGTCAATAACCGAGATATAACCACTTTCCCCAGAGCTTGTTACATATGCCATTTTATGATCTGTTGCAATGCCGGTAACAGGTTCGGTAAACTGCCATTTACGGAGGAGATTGCCTTGCCGGTCCGTTAGCAAAACCTCCCGGGTTCCGGAGCAGGCAATCAATAATTCCGAACCGCTAACAACTTTAATGTCAGCGGGGTAGAGTGGTGCTGTATTTTCCGGATTTCCCCTGACTACTGAAGGGAATAAAACAGAAACGCACAGTAACGCAACAATTATCCTGCTCATTTTATATCATATTCTTTTTTCCCGTCACTGCGTGCCTTCAAAAATCTGCGTTCTTCGGCGAGCCGGAATTCGTAACGGTTGATCCTTTCCTGATCTTTTTCGCAGGCAACAAATCCCTCAACAGTGCTTCCATTGGGCTTTAACTTTAAGCGCTCGCCGCCTTTGGCGATCAGGGCTACAGCCTCATCATACCTGGCTTTGTCGTTCCTGATTTTATCCAGACAAGGGCTGAGCTCAGGCCTTTCAAATGCGATCTGCGGACCAGCTTTTCTTTTGTAATCGTTCAGAGCGGTGAAATTTATGCCGGTCAGCTGGCCCAATCGCTTTAATTCCTCATCATTCAAAGGGCACCTCCCGGCAATATTATCCGGGTAAGCCGATTCATATACCGGGTAATAGGCGGCATTCAGATCGAGCCAGGTATAGATGATGCGCTTCTCCGCATCGGATAATTTAACCTCATGATGATTACCGTCGATAACTTTAGTCAGCAGGCTGGCATGCGAACCCCAGCTGTAAGCTTGCTGAATGGCCGCCGGACCGGCACCCGCCACCGTAATCTTGTTTTTTACGTACAGGTCGATATAGGAGGCATTAAAGAAGGCGTTGTTGTCGCCTGCCAAAACAAGTTTATCCCTGTTATTCGCATCAAAATCGTGACAGGAAACACAGTTTTTATCGAAAATCGGTTGTACGTTTTTTACGTAAGAAAACAGTTCCGGCTCCCTGCCGTTCCACCCGTTCATGGTCGCCGGCTTGCTGTGCAGGGCCTTGAGCGGTCGGGCCGAGGGCGGCGGAACATTGATGCGGTCGTCGTGGCATCCGATGCATCCGTTTACCTCGCCCGGCTGCACAATGGTACCGCTGCGCATCGACTGGATCATTTTTTTATCCTTGTCGAGCAACTGGAAATAGACAAATTTATTGGCCGGAACCTCAAAATAGGCCGACCCGTCATCTTCAACGGGTACTTCTCCCAGGATGCGCTTATTCTCGAAATTGGTCCAGTTCATGCCCGGCGCCTGCTGCCCTTGTCCGCCCCACGGTTGTGCTGTCCAGTTAAGCTTGGGCGGCGATTCCACCACCCGCACATATCTGGCAGCTCCCGGCTCCACGCCTTTCATGTGCGTGCCTTCGTAAACATTCTGAATGTAAAACAGGCCGGCAGTACTCTTGAAATCCCTTTTTACGGGCAACACGGCCGGCTTGAACCGTTCACATACGGGCTGAGGATCGAAAATGCCCAGCTCACCCTCCAGAAGCAGGATTTCCTTATTGGCGGCCGCATCCACGAGGTACATGCCCATCTTCTCGGTATATTTTCCATCGGGCTTCTGGATGTATCTCGATACCAGGATCTGGTTCTCGCTCAGCGGAAACGGGTCCTCATATTTTACGCTGATATTGGAAAATGAATCGAAATCCTCCCGACGGGTATCTCCTTCGGGCGCCACTTTTGCAATGGCATCAGCCGGCCATATCCTCACTACCGGATTGATCCCGTCGACTCCCTTTCGCCGGTCGAGCAGGGTTAAGGCTCCCCAGGGCCTGTCGTGACAGGAACCGAAAATACAGGCGATAAGCTGGCTCTCGGGTATGGCGCGGCCATCAATAATTGCGGCGGGTGAAGGTGTATTGTTTCCGTAAAAAATGGCATGCTTGGTGCCGTCGGGGCGCACCACCCAGAGCGATTGTGCGTCGCCGAAATTGCGGTCGACATATTCCCACCGGTCATACAGGATGCGACCGTCGTTCAGCAGGGTGGAGTGTGCCTCGTGGAGGGTACTGTTGCCCAGCTGAATGATGTTCGCCCCATCGGCATCCATCAGAAAAAGGTTGCACATGATATGGCGGTTGCACATGCAGAACTTGGGTTCGCGCGTGCTGCTGAAAATGATCGATCCGTCGGGAAGGTAAAGCGGGTCAATATCGGTGACGTAATCTGCGAAGGTGAGCTGCTTAAGATTGGTGCCGTCGGTATTTATTTCATAGATATGGTAGGAATCATTTTTGTCCCTGCGCATGGAAAAAATGATTTTCTGGCCGTCAAAGGATACTTCCGGATCGCGTACAATCCCCTCCTTCGCCTCAACGAGGGTGCGGATCTTTCGCGTTTTCAGGTTCAACGCCCTCATGGCCGAATTTCCAACAAAGCTGGCCTCATTAATCTCACCTTTCTGGAACATCGTTTCCGTATTGTGATGGTCTGGAACGTACTGAGCCCGCTCAATATATACGATTTCGGAAATCTCTTTTCCCAGATATTTCAGGCTGTTTGATTCCTGCCCCCGGGCAGGGGATGCCAGTAGAAAAGGGATCAAAAGACCCCATTGAACTCTGAATATGTTCATCATGCTATCAGTCCTTGCGTTTTCTGCTTAAAAATACAATTTCCGGGAACTTTACAGCCATAAAAAAAGCGCCCTGCCCTGAGGCAACGCGCTAATTTTTTGGATAGAGGATGAATGGCTTATTCAGCCTTCTCAGTGCCACATTCACACCGGTTTTTCCATTCGGCTTTCATCTTTTCCCTCTGCTCTGGAGTGAGGTGCATCCATTTATCGTGCCTGCCGTGATGCGATTTGTGATGACCGCGGTGGCCGCTGAATCCGCCGAAAAGAATTTTCGACAGTACCAGGATGCCCAATGCCTGCCAGAAAGTTATGGTGGTTACACCGAGTACAGCCGGCAATAATGCATTCCATAGAAGCATTACCACACTGCCAAAAAGGAAAACTCCAGCCACAATGGCTATCGGGATGAAAATGGCATATTTAATCCAGTATCCCCTTCTACGTTCTTGTCCGCAACAAAACATGATTTCTGATTTTTTAATTGTTAAAATTCGTCGTAAAGATCCTGAAGCCTTTCACGCAGGTGCGCCACCGCGTATCGCTTCCTTGATATGATCGTCTTAATGCTCTCACCGGACTGGTCGGCAATCTGCTGCAGCGTCAGGTCCTCCATCTCGTTCTTGACAAACACGTCCCGCTGTTTTTCGGGCAGCTCGCTCAGGGCATTGAAAAATACTTCCCTGAAATAAGCCCGCTCCATGTCGCTGTCGGGGCTGGATAAGTCTGTCATCAATCCATCCGGAAAAACCATTTCACCGCCATCATCTTCAAAAGCCAGGTCTTCGAGTGCCAGTGTATCCTTTTTGCGGTTCTTGTCCACAATCTTGTTGCGGCTCACGCGGTACAACCATGCACTTAATTGACCGACCGGCTCCGTGTCGATAATGCTAGTCAGCTGATACCAAACGTCCTGCAGGATATCTTCGGCGTCTTCATCGCTTTTTACCCGGTTGCGGATAAATCGGAATAAACGCTTTCCATAATCCTGCACGGCCATCTTGATATTGAGCTGCTGCTGTGCCATCGGTAAGGTCATTAATTCGTCCATAAAATAGTAGACGAACGAAAAGGGAAATTACTTTAAATGGCGCTGCATTTTCTTAATTTTAGGGAAAATTCCAATCCAAATGAAAAAGTATTTATTCCTTTCCTTAGTAGTTCTTGCAGTGATCAGCGGATGTAAAAAAGATCCGTTTGAAACAGATGACAGCGGTACATTTACCGACACCCGGGATCAGCGTGAATATCAGTGGGTAAAAATAGGCACACAGATATGGATGGCCGAAAATATGGCCTACCTCCCTTATGTTAACCCGGCAACCGTATCATCGGTAACCGAAGCCAGAAGTTACGTTTTCGGATATGAAGGCACCGATATTAATGCTGCCATGGCGACCGCCAACTGGGATACTTACGGTGCATTGTACAATTTTGAAGCGGCAAAAATCGCCTGTCCAACCGGATGGCACCTGCCAACTGACGAAGAGTGGAAAACCATGGAGAAATTCCTCGGAATGCCAGAGGGTGTTGCCGACGATACCGGTATCCGGGTCGACGGATCCGTGGGACTTCAGCTGAAATCGGCCTCTGCCTTTGGCGGAAGCACACAGGGAACCAATAGCAGCGGATTCAATGCTCTTCCGGGTGGATTTTGCAACAGCGGCCTCAGTTTCGACATGCTGAAGAGTGCCGGGATCTTCTGGACAGCCACAGCCTTTGACGCTGAAAATGCCTACGATCGGTATCTCGACAAAATAATGGTTGGCGTCGATCGCGGTCCCTACCCGAAAAGGGATGGTTATTCAGTGCGCTGTGTCCGTGATTAGGAACAATTGTCACAGAAGGCTGACCTGAACTTTCCTCATGTTTTTTGATTTTGCGACTACTTTCCCGTCGACCAGAACCTGAAATCCGGTTCCCCGGTGATATTTTTCGCCTGTCTTATCCCAGAGAATCGTGATTCGCTTACCCTTGTAGGAAACGTCATCCAGACAGAACCAGTCCCAGTTTTCCGGAATCAATGGGTTGACGATCAGTTCTTTGCCTAGCGTCGGCCGTAGCCCGACCAGACCGGTGATTATGTTATCGCAATACGTGGAGTGGTTATAATAAATGCCGCGCTCCCGGAACCCATGATTGTAGTTCTGCACTTCCATGCGTGTTCGTGCCAGCCAGTCGCCGTTGAACGGATTGAGGTTCTCATCGATCCAAAGGTTATTGTTGATGATGGTTTGCCCGTTCGGAGGAATCTGACGGAAACGATGTGATCGGGTATAGATTTTCAGGGTCTCGAAAAAATCCTCTTTACTGATGGCATCCTGCGGATAATCATTCAGTACATTGGCCAGGGCTGTCAGCGTTTGAGAGGTGGCAAAGGGCCAGCTCGGACCGTTCCACTGGCACTCGTGACCTTCATAGCTGACGCGGAATCCCGGATGCCTCTGTTCGGCGGTTGTTGGACCGAAGGGCGCGTAAAAACCTTTCGGGTCCATCAGCTGTTTCCAGGCAGTCTCATATCCGGCATTTCTTGGCGGCAACTCAACGTACCAGGGTACATATCCCAGGAGTTCCCTCGCATCGCTTTGCTTTTCGGGCGTTTTATCATCTCCTTTATTCTCGCCTTTTGTGGGTATCACCTTGAAAAAGCCGGCTTGCGGATCCCACAACTTGTCGAGAGTCAGTTGCCTGATCCTTTCTGCCTCTCCGGTATACTTCTCCGACAGTCCTGCGTCACCCGAAATAGCGGCTATATAAGCAATGGCCCGTGCATCGGCAAACAGGTATGAATTGATGGTCGGCCGTTTGCCGGTTCCGCCAATTGCCACCTCCATGCCGTCCTGACCGTCGTATTGCCAGAATAATCCGTCGGCACTCCTGCGCCGCTTTTCCCATTCCCTGAAGTTGGTGATCAGGTCGGGAAGCACATCTTTTAGAAGTGAATTATCGGGATGAACCATCTGATATTGTAGAAAGCTCTCGGCGATCGGAAAGCTGTACACATAGGGATCACCGCCTTTGCGCAACCAGAACAGACCGTAATCTTTAATGATATCCTGATCATGCAGCCAGCGGCCTTCCCTGAAATGATGCATCGCCGGACAGGATATGGAGTTGTACTTTTTAGCCCAGGATACATTCGGCATAAACTCGGTAATCACATATCCATCAGGTGTTTGCTTGATATGTTTTCGATAGGTCCACCAACGGTAATAGTACACCTCCTCCATCTCTTTATCGGGGCACTCGAAAAAAGGAATATTTGCCTCGAGGAACGGCCAGGCATCTGCATTCCGTATCATTTTGGTGCCGGGGACCACATCGACATGCAACTCCTGGGTATCCTGAGCCTTGAATGTATCGATGTAGCGCTTGAAAGAAAACTTGTCGAGAACCGTCTGATCCGGGGCTACTGATTTGGCAATGGGCACTTTGCTGAAAAAAATACCTTCGTAGGCCGATTTTTTCCCGGACTCGTAAATGCAGCCGATCTCCTTGCTGTTCAACTGAACCAGGTCGGAATAGGCAGCCGGACCGGCAGTTACCGTGTGGAGCAATTCCCAGCTCTGACCCTCATCGCGGCTGATTTTCAGCTCCAGATTGCGTCTCGAATCCGAATCGGCAGGGTTGAGGAACAACAATGCCTTCTGCCGGCCTTTCAGGGTAATGTCGAGCAGCGCTCCCTGACAGATGGGCTCAACCAGTCTGGGGTCATTCGTGAGGTCCGACCAGCTAGCTCCTCCATCGTTAGAAATACTCACCTTTCGGCTCCTCTGCGACCTCTCGTAATTGCGCATGTTCAGCATCAGGCGCCCGTCGGACAGCTCGGCCACGGTACATTCGTTCACCTGGTCCTGCGGTGTGGTGCCACCCAGTTTCCAGGTTGCGCCGTGGTCATCGGAATAAATTACGTGACTGAAATATTTTTTCGTCCCGGCCTCGATATGATCGCAAGGAATGATTAGCCGTCCTTTAAAATCCCTGCTTTTCATCTGGATCCCGTGAACGGGTCCGGTGGCGTACCAGGTCCAGGTGGGCAGTTTCACCGTTGCGGTGATCTCCTGCGGCTGGCTCCAGGTAAGGCCGTCATCGGTCGACCGCAGGATGAAAATCCTCCGGGTATCCACACTTTTCTGGTCGATGATCTGGGATTCATGGTCCCGCCCCAGGTTCCAGGTCGACAGCAGGCTGATGGTGCCGGTTTCATAGTCAACCACCGGCGCCGGGTTGCCGGAGACATTATCACCATCGTCCCACACCACCTGCAGAGGGCTCCAGGTTTTACCGCCATCGGTTGACCGGCGCAGCACCAGGTCGATATCGCCCGTATCGGAACAGCCCTTTTTTCGCGCCTCGGCAAACGCCAGCAGCGTGCCCTTATCCGATTTTACTATCGCGGGAATGCGAAAACAGGCATACCCGGAATCGCCGGCCATAAACAGGCCGGTCGCCCCGCCGGATTCGGTCAGTTGAAGCGTTGAATTGTTTTTGATCACCACCTGATAACCTTTCGGGCAATCGTAATGATAACTGATGGTTTTACCATCCCGCTTCCATTCCAGGCTTATCAGTCCGTCGCCCACAGGCATTGTGCCCTTGCAGGAAGTCAGGGTGAGATCGGAGAACTGAAGGGTAATTTTCTTTCCGATAATGTCCACATCAGCAATGCCCAGCACATCGCGATAAAGCACATGAACCACATGGGAGGCAAAGCCATGGTCGCAGCTGGCATCGGCCGAGATGTTTTCCCACAGTGTACCGGTCTTCACCGCCATGTAATCGAAAAAATCGATCGATTCGCCAAGAAGCTGTGAGCGAAGGTTATTCTGCGACAACAGCTCCAGCCGCAGGTAATTGCCAACGAATGAATTGGCCGGATGCACATCAGGGTACAACTTGTTATCCTTGCGCTTCGGACCGAACTCGGTAGCCAGCTTTTTCCATAGTTCAGGATAAGTCTCCGGAGTCGCCACCTTGAAATAAAACGCAAAATACTGGCACACTTCCGA
>CAYHCO010000005.1:39611-100697 GCA_964355105.1 uncultured Porphyromonadaceae bacterium | reverse complement strand
CCCTTCCTTTTGCCCTTTGCCCTCTGCCTTCTGCCCTTCCTTTTGCCCTCTAACGGCATTGTCCACGAAAAAAGTCCCGTTATAAGACTGTCTTCTGATCGTCTCCCGCATAGCCGCAGCTTCCCTTTTCAGGCTTTCCACGCCGTACATCTCACCCGCCGCCTCAAGAGTGGCGGCATACAGCATGTTGGTGGGATAATTCACGTCCTGCACGAAAGAGTTGGCAGCCGACCATTCGACAAAGATCCAGCTGTCGAGTTTTTCCAGCAGCCCATCGGAATTCTTGAAAGGCTCGAAATATTTCAGCAGGTCCATCACCCTGGGCTTCAGCCGGTCCACCAGCTCCCTGTCGTTACTCCGGCTCAGATATTCCCGCAGTTCCACCACGAACCACATGGCCCAGTTAGGGATAAAAACCCCGTCGTTGTGGTCCGATGGGTAACACATCGGCAGCATGCCTTTCGGTAGGTGGGCAAAGGAATCCGGAAGCAGGAAATTTTCCAGGAAGTTTTTCTCGACCAGCGTATTACCCGACACGTCATTGGCTACCCGTGAGGTAAAGTAGCTGTCGCAGAGCCAGCCTGCCCTTTCACGGTGCGGGCAATCCATGAAGATATCCACCGCATTCTGACGGAAAGTTTCCACCCCCGACTGAAAAATGCGGTTCAGGCGAGGATCGCTGCTCTCAAAACTGGCGCGTTTACTATCGGGATTTACATATTCCCTCAGGCTCACGCCCTTAAGCGTTCCTTCACCGTCAATCATCGTGACTTTCACATATCGCGCAGTATAAGGTTCGAAAGATTCCAGTGAATAGGAGCCAGGCGCCAGGTCGTAGGTGACGGCATTAATACATCCCAGCCGCTTGAAATCCACATCATCACCGGTAAGGATCTCATCGAAAGTCAGGTAAATCCTTCCTTGTTTTGTCATCTCGATTTTCGCCCCGATGAAACCGGTGAGGTTGGTGCCGAAATCAAATATTCTGAATTCGTTGGCTCCGAGCTGGAAAGACCGGCCCTCTTTCAGTGGCTCCGCATGTTTTTTAATCGTGGCAATTTTCATTTCCTGCAGGTCGATCGCCGGGTTCATCGTCAGTTCCGATTCCTTGAATCCGCCCAGCTTGGGTCCGATATTCACCACCGCCCGGTCCTTCCAGTAATTTGTCCTCTTGATACCCGTCTTCATGGTCCCGAAAGCCGTCGTCGCTACCGGCACCCTCAAGGTAAACTCAGGATACGGCACCCTTCTTGTCACCAACCTCTTAACTCCCGCCCCCTCCAACTTAAGACTTTCCTTTTGCCCTCTGCCCTCTGCCTTCTGCCCTTCCTTCTGCCCTGCGTACTTATACACTTCCGTAAACGGCCTCTGAAACGAGTACCTTGGCACCTTCTGAACCCGGTTGGTCATTTCAGCTGCCTCAAAGTCATCCGATTCCGGCGAGGTTGCTGCCAGCACCCTGCCGACTGAAACCACCTCAGCCTGAACAAACGACGGTTGGTCAAGCAGGTAATAACTGTTCACATTGTATCCGGCTACCTCAACGTTCAGATCATTTGTTCCCGTGACCATCTTTTTCGAAAGGTCCCACTCGTCTACCCGGTAGTATCCGTGACCGGCCCTGGCCGGACCGTGACCCACGAATTCACCGTTCAGGTATATGCGGTAGAGGGTTGCGCCGGTAATCCGCAAAACCGCTGCTCCGCTTTCCGGTTTGTTGAACTGTGCACCGAAACTCACAGGGTAATTTTTTTCCAGCTGCTTTCCGGCCGGCCACACAGGCACAGCTTTCTGAAAAAAGGGTGGTTTGATATCTGGGAACTTCAGTTCGGCGCGGGTCCTGTCAACCGGCATGCCGTATTCATTGAACCAGTCGAACAGGTCACGGCCCATGGCCTTGCTCAGCAGGGCTACCGTGTTGTTCAGGTCGTACTTTGTGATCTTGCCGGGAACCGCATACTGTCTTTTCAGTTTGAAATAATCGGCCACGATATTCGGATTTTCTTTGCGCAGCTGCTCCAGCACCCAGTAGGCCTTGCCCCAGTGGATGTTGTTTTTCTCCCCGTCGCTGAGCTCTTTGCCCGTTCCGGTAAGCTTCCCCCTGAGGTCGTAATTTTTCATCTGAGGGTCATTCTTCATCGCCCGCTCGATGGTTTTCTGTATCCTCTTCATTCCCTCCTCCTGATGACCCATGTCCATCATCACGAGATTGCCGACATAAGTTGCGATCGGCTCATTCCACACTTCGGCGTAGGGAAGCACCCATGAATGCACCGATTCATGCGTGAGAAACTCGATCATGCTGTCCTCACGATCCGGAAATCCGCCCCACCATACCGCCAGGGCAACCACGGTTCCACTGGAAAATCCGCCCCCGCCGGTAGCCAGCAGTGTTACCTGCGAGGCCATGCCCGGCGACAGGGGCACGCCCATCCTTTTTTCAATAAACGGCATCGACCGCTTGTACACGTCAACCATGGCATTGGCGAAAGGCTTCATGTAATCGTTGTAGCTCAGCTTGAAGGTGCCGTGGTCGTCATTGTATTCCAGGTCTTCAATGCCCAGCCCTTTCAATTCTTTCGACGGATCGATTTTTTTGCCTGATGCGATCTGTATCAGCAATGGCTTCCATATCTCTTTATTGATGGAGTCCTTTGCATTGGGATTGCTGCCCGCAAGTGATCGAGAGGAGAGCAGCAGCGTTCCCTTACCCACTTTTTTCATCGCCATCACGGGCAGACCGGCAGCATCCCGGATCAGTACTTTCCAGTTTTTTGGCTGATCGAAGGTTAATGCCGATGTTACCCGCTGGCTCTCGATTTCCGCCGCCGCAGGGTTTTTCACAGCCGCCTGGGTTTCTGTCGCAAGGAGAATTTCGGTGGCCTTCAGGGGCGATTTTGCCTCTGTGGTAAATTGCGCACCGAATGTTTGAAGCAGCTTATTGGTCGATTTACCCTGTAACGACCCCAAGGCCACCACGCCGCCTCCTGATTTCAGGAATTTGTTGATTGCCTCGATATCTTTCGCGGAATAGGCAATCCGGTCGTCGCACCCGGGCAGGATCAGCAGATTGTAATTCGCAAAATCGAAATTGTACAGGTTGCACCAGTTGGTCTCGCCCTTTTGTCCGGGCAGGTACTGGCTGTGAAAACGATGGTCGGCATAAAAAGTAAACTCGTGGGCCAGATCGGTTACGGCATGGACTTTTACTCCCACCTGCGCAACTGCTGAAACTGGAGATAATGCAGCCAACGCCTGAATAACAATGACTGCGATAATAGAAAATCGGATATTTCGATTCATTTGGATAATTTTTCTTTTACCGGAATCCAGATCTCTTCTTCCGAAGTTGGATCTTCACGTTTATACCGTTCGTCAAGGATCTCAAAATGAGGACGTTGGTCGACAAGGTAGCCCGATGCCGGCAGCCAGCTCCCGAATATGTACCGGAAGGTTTTTTCGGCTTCCGCCGAAGTTCCTTTATGCAGGAAAACCGCATAGAGTCCACCGGGCAGGGTAAAGGGCTCCATCCCTTCCGGAATGGAATCGAAATCAGCGACCTCCATGGTTGCCCACTTCACAAAGGGTTCATCGGGATTAAATGTCTCGAAGCTCATTGAGGGGGGATACACTTGAATCGCATACAGATTGTCATTCAGGTTGTTGGTAATCTGATTTCGCCGGGGCATGAAGCCGCTCCACAGCTGAAAGGTTTGGTCCTGATTAAAGGTCATTTCCAGCCGTTGGCCTGCCAGTTTCTTTTCAGGCAGGTTCTCTATTCTGGGTATCAGTTCCATAATAAATGATTGTTCCATTTGATGAAGCCATCAATAAATATTGCCTTATTAAATCTTTAAGATTCAGAAATTCAGAAACTTAAAAATCAACATGGCCTTTTGAACTAATAAATGATCTAATAAGTTCATGGGTTATCTTAGATTCTTCAGGTTCATATTTTCAAGCAATGATTTCATTTGGGAAATGGCAATTCTGTTTAATTTCAGCAGTCGTTCGCTTTGAGGCATCCCTTGATGAATTAGCACCGCATTTATACTTTCCATGTTCGAAAGTACAACCAGTTGTTCTATAGTTGCCAAATCTCTTATATTACCCTCAGCAGCTGGATTTTCAGTTCTCCACTTCAGAGCAGTTTTCCCAAACAAAGCCACATTCAGCATATCGGCTTCATTGGCATAGACTGAAGAAGTTTGTGTTTTGGTAAGTTCTGAAGGAATAAGGTTTTCTTTAATCGCATCTGTATGTATGTGATAGTTCACCTTGGCCAATGTTCTTTGCAGATTCCAATCCAGTTTCAAACGATCGTTTTCATCTTCCTTCAGCCGTTGAAATTCCTTGATCAGGTAAATCTTAAATTCCGCACTAACCCACATTCCAAATTCAAATGCAATGTCAGGATGGGCATAGGTTCCTCCATATCTGCCTGCTGTTGCTTTCAGACCAATTGAATTCGTTTTTCCCTGCCATTCCTTCACACTTATCTTGTAATTATTCAACCCTGCCAGACTTTTAATTGTGGCGAATTCGCCATAATTAAAATCGGGATTATAAACGCTTTCCCAAATTCCTAGAAATTCTATTGTGTTTCTGTTTCTCAGCCAATCGGAAATAAAAAAGTCTCCATCCTTAGCTTTAAGCATATCAGTAATAGAGATGTAATCACTGTTATTTTGTTTAATGATGGTTATCTCAATTCCTTTAACTGTAATCCTTTTATTCTTTGCCATATTTTATGCTAAAATATTCAATTGATGCTGTTCAATTATTGTATTGAGAAATCCAAAACTTATGCTTCCAGTGCTTCGTTTATTTCCTCCAGATTGAAATACTCGGGGTCGAATTCACCTCCCAGCCATTCCATCATTTCCTTATATTCCGGGTGCTTGGGATTTGCAATTGTTTCCAGCAATTGTACATAGCCCCAAACACCGCCGCAGTCTTCAGGCGGACAATTTCTTTTGCCTTCCATACATACCGGCAATTTTTGCGACTCCGAGAACGGTAATATTTTTTCAAGAATGATCTCATGTTTCCAACCGTCACCGAAGTCATACTCGTATAGTATTTTCCCTTGTTCCTGATTAAGCAATGTTTGAAGATGCACTTTCTTATAGTCTTTCGATCCTTCCAGCTCGAAATCCCTGGGGGCATAATAGGTTCTGTTTATTTCAAACTGATGTAGGTGCGAGTCTGTCCAACCCATTGTGATTTGAATGATTTGATGAAGGTCGGCCAGCAGAATGTCGGATTTAACGCAAACTCTTCTCCATATTACTGGTTTAGAATCTTTCAGAACTATCTTCAATTGATAAACTTGTTTTGCCATGGATATCTGGTTTTATAATTAATGGTGTTAAATTTATTTATGATCAAGGCTAAAGTTCTTAATATCCTTATTCCTTTTTACTAATTTCTGCCTTTTGCGCTCTGCCCTCTGCCCTCTGCCCACTGCGGACTGCCGGCTGCCAACTGCTCATTACCAGGCCGACTTGAGCTCATACACCATCAGCTTATGGATTTTTATAGCCTTGCCATTGCCCAGGATTTCTAGGCCGGTAGATTTTTTAGCCGGGTTCAGGGGTGAAACAAAAGCCGCCAGCCCATTCTGGTAAAAGGACTCCACCGAGGTGCGGTCAATCAGCATCTCAATATCAAACACCAGCGATCCAGGATTGGGCCGCGGAGTCTGAACGCCGTTAATCTCGTCGCCATCCATCGAAGCAATCCTGTTTCCCTGATAATCGAATGATATGGCTGACCCGCTCGTCGATTCAATGCGAGCAATCACATGCAGCAGACCGGATTTTATCTGTCCCAGTTTTTCATTGGCCTGCTCTGCGCTCAATCCGGAAAGGTCGTGCTCGTTGATGTGCAGTTTGCTGATGGCAGGAATCGGCTGACTGAAAAGCCTGATTCCCTCTTTTGTGGTCCGGAGCGTAAGTTCCGTGGGAAAGCACATCATCTGGTTAAACGGCATGCCCTTAGCCTGGATGGTACCCCAGCCAATCTGGATCCGCTTGCCGTCGGGGGTGTTGTTATAGGTTTGTGCGGCATACTGGTTGCCGTAAGTTGTGCGGTATTTCCCAAACTTCGGGGTGAACTTTTTCCCGTCGAAATCCCCGAGCATGTACGTTCCCGAGGCTGCGGTAACCACCCATAGACTGTTCTTCGGATCATTATCCACCGGAAGTTTAAACAACTCGGGACATTCGTAAAATCCTCCCAGATGGCTCTCGAACTTCCATTCCTTCAGGTTTTTAGAGGTAAAAAAGCTGAGTCCGGCTTCTTCATACATCACCATGGCCCACTCCTTGTTAGGCTCATACCAGATCACCTTGGGATCGCGGCTGTCGCGACTGGCGAAGCGCTCGGGCTTAATGACCGGATTGCCGGCAAACTTGGTGAAGGTGCGGCCGTTATCCAGACTGTAAGCCACGCACTGGGTTTCCGTCTTGCTGTCGGCCGTGTACATGGCCACCAGCGCATTCTTGCCCCAGCCGGAGGTATTGTCTTTGTCCACCACGGCACTTCCCGAAAACATAGTCCCGATCTTGTCGGGATGAAGAACATCGTTCAGCTCTTCCCAATGCACCAGATCCTTGCTCACCGCATGTCCCCAGGTCATGTTTTCCCATTCGCTCTCGTAAGGATTATGCTGATAAAACAGGTGGTATTCGCCATTATGGTAAACCAGTCCGTTGGGATCGTTGTTCCATCCCCGGCGGGAGGAAAAATGAAATTGAGGGCGGTTGGTTTCCTTGTACAGACTGTCCTGACCGGCGAACGCATCGGACTGGTAAATCTTGTCGATTCCCTTAACCGGCTTCGAAAAGGTCAGCTTCAGCGTGCTGCCCTTGTAGTCGGAAACATCCTTGAAAACCCAATAATCCGGTTCTTTGTCGGTTATCCTGATGACAGACCAGGTAAGGGTGTCCTTCCCGTTGATAAAAGTTACTTTCTGCCGCTCCTGCTGCCTCGATACGGGAAAGTTCAGATACCTGCCGGTAATCTTGTATTCCTTTACGGTTTCCTGTCCCTGCGCGACGGATGCCAGCGCAGTTAATCCAAGGATTAAGCTTGATAATTTCATGGTTAATTATTGAAAGATTCAGGGTTGGAATAATCGATAAAAAAAATCCGGGCTGATCTACAACCCGGATTAAATATAGAAATTTTAAAATTTCTTTTCCCATCGCAATGCCACATTCACGAGGCTGATCAGGACCGGTACCTCGACGAGCGGACCAATGACAGCGGCAAAGGCCTCTCCCGAATTAATCCCAAACACCGATATGGCAACAGCTATGGCCAGCTCGAAATTGTTGCTGGCCGCTGTAAATGAAATGGTTGCAGACTTGGAATAACCAGCTCCGATACGCTTTGCCATGAAGAAGGAAATCACAAACATCACCAGGAAATAGATCACAAGAGGCACGGCAATCCGGATAACATCCAGGGGCAAACGGATAATATAATCACCTTTCAAGGAGAACATCACCAGGATGGTGAACAGCAGGGCGATCAGTGTGAGCGGACTGATTTTGGGGATGAATTTCTCCTGGTACCAGGTCTTGTCCTTCAGCTTAATCAGGGTGAAACGCGTAATCATGCCGGCCAGGAAAGGTATGCCCAGGTAGATGAATACGCTGCGGGCGATCTGCCCCATCGTAATGTTTACTTCGGTTGTTTCGCGACCGAACCACCCGGGGATTATCGTGATAAATACATAGGCGTAAACGGAAAAGAACAGCACCTGAAAAATACTGTTGAAAGCCACCAGACCAGCCGCATATTCCGTATCACCCTTTGCCAGGTCGTTCCAAACGATCACCATGGCGATGCACCGCGCCAGGCCGATGAGTATCAATCCGGTCATGTAATGCGGCATATCACCCAGAAGCAGGATAGCCAGGAAAAACATCAGTATCGGCCCGATAAGCCAGTTCTGGATAAGCGACAGAAGCAGGATCCTCCAATCGCGGAATACCCGTCCGAGCTCCTCGTACTTCACTTTGGCCAGCGGAGGGTACATCATGATTATCAGGCCGATGGCGATGGGAATGTTGGTGGTTCCCGAACTCATCGAATTCCAGAAATCAGCCACCGACGGAACAAAATACCCCCACAATACCCCAACCAGCATGGCCAGGAAGATCCAGAGGGTCAGATACCTGTCTAAGAACGATAACTTCTTCATAACAAGATAATTTGCTAATTCGACAATTCGATAATTTGCTAAGGATAGGGTTTTAGGTCAGGGTTTGATTTTGTTGAACAGCGGCACCAGATATTCATCGTAGTGTAGCTTGATCGCTTCTTCAACTGGGGCGAGTGGCTTAACCGGGACCAGATCAGCAACGTCTGCATAATCCAGACCGGATTCGAAAAGCGTTTTAACGGTACCGTCCATCATCCCGGTAATAACCTGTTTTGCTTCCGCTTCACTCATCCCGAAATCAACGGCCAGTTCTTTAAGTTTCTCAATCTGGAACCAGAAATACGTGTGCCCCATGGCGCTGATCATGGCGTATGCTTCGATCTTGGCCTCCTCAACCTCAGGCATTTCGCCGAGCGGCGCCATAATGTTCAAGAGGGTTTTCCGGGCCTCTGAATCCATCGATTTTGCAAAACAAACCGGGTTGATACCCTGATTAATGTATGAGGAGGCGCTTGGATTGATCCGGGCAATATTGGGAATGTTTACCAGAACGGCAGCCATTCTTTCAATGGTAATTTTGGGTGCAAGAGAAATCAGTACAACCGCAGGATCGAGCAATGGTTTGATTGCTGTCAGTGTATCCATCATAACTGGAGGATGCACGGCCAGAAAGACCACCTCCGACCCGGCCGCCCGGGAAAGATCATCACTGTCGGTATGAATAGCCGGAAATAGCTGCTTTAAGTTACCCAGCACCGCCGGGTTGGGGTCGTAAACAGAGATGCTTTTCATCTCAAGGCCATGGTTCTTATAGGCATTCAGGAAGATCCGCGTTATCCTTCCTCCTCCGATAAATCCTATTGTACTCATTATTAGAAAATTAGATAATTAGATAATGTGCTAATTCGATAATTCGACAATTTGCAAATTGAAGACTGCCTTCTGCCGACTGCCAACTGCCATCTGCCGACTGCCAACCGCCGACTGCCTTATTCTTCCGGGAATCGCGCGAACCTCTCGCGAATCTGGTCGCGGACCCTGCGGTATTCGGGCAGCACCTCCTCGTCGCTTCCAACGGCATCGGCCGGATCATCGAACCCGATATGCACCCGGTGCCTGACCTTGCCAGTAAAAACCGGACAAATCTCGCGGGCCCCATCGCAAACGGTGATCACATAATCGAACTCGTCCCTGATAAACTGATCCACAAGTTTGGGATGTTCTCCCGTGATATCAATGCCCACCTCGGCCATTACCTTGATGGCATGGCGGTTAACTCGTTCGGCCGGCTTGGTGCCTGCCGACAAAACCTCCCAACTGGGATTAAACGACTTCAGAAATCCCTGGGCCATCTGGCTGCGACAGGAATTGCCGGTACATAAAATGAGAACTTTCATAGTACTTCTATATTAAAAATATCGGGTTTCGAAGAAGAAGATCGGTTGACGAAAAACTGCCAACTGCCTACTTCATGTCTTTCTTTCTCTGAATTTAAGCTGACACATGCACGACCCGGACAGCCGGGCCTTATTATCGAGTAGAACCGGCATGCCATCGCGTTCCCACTCGACCATGCCGCCGCCCAGACCGGCCACATGGCTGAATCCAGCGTCGGTAAGTAGGGCAATGACCTCGCGGCTCTGGATGCCGGTTGAATCGGCAACGATGATCTCCTGGTCTGCGGGCAGCTTATCAATATAGTGTCCGATCTCCTGCCAGGGACAATAGAGCACCTGCGGAACATCGAAAGCCTTGTACTGGCAAAGCAGTTCAGGCCTGATATCCAGGATGACCGATCCTTCCCCGCAACGCTGTAATGCCTCGCGGGGAGTATACTGCAATTGGCTGCCAACGGAAAAGCTCATGGCTGATATTATTTACATCCGCACAAACAGGTGGGTTTTTCGGCCGTGACCGTGATACTGAAAAGCCCGACACCGCTGTTCTTGTAGGTATTCAGCTGCTCGGGGGTCAGAAATTCGTTCAGGATGGCCTCAGGTATATCGATGCGCTTCTTCTTCTTCACATCGATATTCTTAAAACCGTTCTGGCGGATTACGTCGAGATAAACTTCAACCGGCATGGCACCTGCCACGCAGCCTGCATACAGTTCAGCCTGCTTGAGCAGTTCATCCGGGATAACCCCTTCGGTAACCACATCGCTGATGCAGAAATGACCGCCCGGCCTCAATACCCTCATCATCTCGCGAAACGCCTGATATTTGTCGGGAACCAGGTTGATCACGCAATTGCTGATGATCACATTGGCTTTATTGGCGGTAACCGGCAGGTTCTCAATCTCTCCAAGCCTGAACTTAACATTCGTATAGCCCAGCTTTTCAACATTGGCCTTCGCCCGCTCAATCATCTTCGGGGTCATATCGATACCGATCACTTCGCCTTGCGGACCAACCAGCTGACTGGCAATGAAGCAATCGTTTCCGGCGCCCGATCCCAAATCAATAACGGTATCGCCTTTCCGGATTGCTGCGTATTCGGTTGGCAACCCGCATCCCAGATTCAGGTCGGCCTCGGGAACGTACCCCGCAATGCCTTCATAATCATCCTTAAAAACAGAATAATCCATTCCATCATCATTGCCGCATCCGCATCCGCATCCGCAGCCACTCGTATCTTCGATCTCGGCAATCTTGCCGTATTTTTCTTTGACGACATCTTTCATATCGTCGGAACTGCAACATGACATATCAAACTATATTAAATTAATAATCCCTATTCTGTCATTCCCGCGAACGCGGGAACCTTTAAATTAACGTCACTACCATATAATACACCCCCACACCAATGAACAGCACCGCTACCACCCGTCGGAACCACAGCTCGAAAGTTTTGATCCTGTTATATATTTTACCCACGCTTCCGACCGCGTAAGCGATCATCCAGGCAAACAGGATCACCGGCAGACCGGTGGCCACGGCAAACACCAAGGGCAGGTAAAGGCCCTGTGCCGAGGCAACGGTCATGGGGATCAGCATAACGAAATAGAGCACCCCGCTATAGGGACAGAATCCAAGTGCAAAAACAGCACCCAGCAGGAATACACTCCAATACCCTTTGCCAGCCTTGTTTTCCATGCGTTCGGTAAGCTTGCCCAAACCGGGCAAATTCAGGTTGATCACCCCGAGCATCACCAACCCGATAAGTATCAGTACCGGTCCGAGAATCTTTTCTCCCCATTTCTGGAAGAAACCCGATAGGCCGATCTCCCCCAATCCGAAAAAGAACAGCAACCCGATCACCGTGTAGGTAAAGGCGCGCCCCAACGTGTACACCACTCCTTTCAGCAGTACGGCCCGCTTATCGGAAATATCTTTCCCGATAAACGCCACCGCACTGATATTGGTAGCTAGCGGACACGGGCTGATGGCTGTCATCAGTCCGAGCAGGAAGGCGGTAAGAACCGGCCACTGCGAATTTTCGAGCAATCCCTGTAACCAGCCCATTCGCTATTTCTTCACTTTTTCAATGCCGGCCTTGATCTCTTCCTTAAGTTTCGCCGGCTCCTTAACCGCGTACATGAATGCCTTGTCGGTGAGGTTAACCTGCTCCTTGCCGTTCACGATGAGCAAAGTCTGACCCTGCACTTTCAGCTTTTTCACCAGCGCCTTGTTTTCCTTTTCTTCGAGGTCCACCGATTTAAAGGTGATCTCGCCCTTTTTAACTGCATCGGCAAACTGTTCATTCACTGCATCTTGAGATACTTTTTCCACAGTCTGACAGGTCATGCACCTGCGCTTCATGTGAAAATAATACACGTCGGTCTGGGCCGATACCTGTTCTGTAACCGCGAAACCGGCCAGCAGGAAGGCAGCCGTCAGGATGATTCCAATCTTTTTCATCTGTATTGATTTATTTGGTCAATAATTGTTTGAGTTCATTTTTATCGGGCACGCGACCCTTAACCTTCACAACGCCGTCTACAACCAGTGCGGGAGTAGTCATCACGCCGAACGACATGATCTCCATGATGTCCTCAACCTTGGTAATGTCGGCATCGAGTTTCATTTCTTCTGCAACCTCGCGGGTTGCTTTTTCGAGGCTTTTGCACTTTGCACAGCCTGTTCCAAGGATCTTGATTTCCATGATGTTACTTTTAATCCCCAGACTGAAGTCTGGGGTTAACCAGATGTTCACTATGATCTCCAGACTGAAGTCTGGGGTTAGTCATACAGTTATCGGTTTTGGCAGGGGTGCGCTGGTACAGTTGGTTGAACAGTACCGTGGCCTTTTCCCAGTTTTCAGGATTGATGCAATACCGGATCTTGGGGGCTTCAATGGTTCCCTGGATAAGACCGGCAGCCTTGAGCTCTTTCAGGTGCTGCGACAGGGTAGAGCGGGCAATCGGCAGAACATCGGCCAGATCCCCGCTGAAGCAGCAGGTCTGGGTGGAGAGGAGCTCCATGATGTACACCCTCACCGGATGCCCGAGTGCCTTGGCAAAGCGGGCAAGCTGCTCATGTTCGTTAGTCAACAGGTTGTTATCCATAGTATTGATATCAGAATAATATATTAAACAGGTATCCCACCAGCATAATCCCAAGGGATACAATTCCCACAAATGTAAATATCAGGGGAAGCTTTAAAACCTTTCGAAGAATGATCATTTCCGGCAGCGACAGGCCAATCACGGCCATCATGAATGCCAGAGCCGTTCCCAGCGAAGCACCTTTTTCGATCAGCACGGAAACGATCGGAATGATTCCGGCAGCATTGGAATAAAGCGGAACGCCGATCAGGATCGACAGAGGAACACTGTACCAGGCGGATTTTCCCATCAGCGCGGCCATGAAATCTTCCGGCACATACCCGTGCGCACCCGCACCCACAGCGATTCCAAGGGCTACATATATCCAGACCTTACCCACGATCTCCCGGACAGCCGTGAAGCCGGAACCGATCCGGTCGTGCAAAGTCAGCTTTTGTTCTGAATCATCCGAAGCACCCATCTTGGCCTTGTACACCCACTCTTCAACCCATTTTTCCAGATGCAGCTTGCCTATAATCCACCCGGCTGTAATCGCAATAATCAATCCTGTTACGACATACGTGACCGCCACTTTCCAACCGAACATGCCGAACAACAATACAACGGCCACTTCATTGATCATTGGGGAGGCGATCAGGAATGAAAAGGTAATCCCCAACGGGATGCCTGCTTCCACAAAGCCCAGGAACAGGGGTATTGCCGAGCAGGAACAGAACGGGGTAACGATCCCCAGCAGCGACGCCATTACGTTACCTGCAAACGTGGTTTTTCCGGCCAGCGCTTTCCGGGTTCGCTCCGGGGAGAAAAAGGTCCTGATGATCCCCACAAAAAACACGATCAGGGTAAGCAGCAGGATGACCTTCGGGAATTCGTAAACGAAAAACCAGATGGCTTCAGTCAGCCGTTTTCCTTTTTCCAGGCCTGAAAGATCGTAAATCAAATAATCGACTGCCGGTTGAAGAAACCGGTACAGAACCACCCAGATGATCAGGAGCCCCGCTACAATCCAGATTTGCCGTTTACCTTTCAGCACCTTTTTCATTTCTTATTTCGCAAAAATACGAAATATTAATACAAAACAAAGCTGACAGCTTTTTTTTGAAGCTGTCAGCTCTGAAACGAAACGCCGAAAGGTTGACTTATAGCTGACAGGTTTTAAAAACCTGTCAGCTATAAAGTTTATTTCCTCTTCCTATAGCTGTAAACCGCCCAGCCATTAAAGAAAACGGCAAAAGCACTCAAAGCCAGGAACTGCGGCAACAAATCGCGGAATTCGCTGCCTTTCAGGTACACCAGCCTCAATACCTGAATCATGTATTTCAATGGGCTGAAATTACTCACCACCTGCGCCCAGTCGGGCATCGACGCCACCGGCGTATACAGGCCGCTGAGGAAAACGAACGACATCACTACGAAAAACATCATGAACATGGCCTGCTGTATGGTATTGGCATAGTTGGAGATGACCAGACCGAAACCGGAAAAGGCAAGCACGAAAACCGAGGCAAAAATATAAATGGTATAGTAATGCCCTACCGGCACCAGCCGGTAAAAGAGCCAGGCCACGAAAAAGCAGATGGTGAGGGCAATAAAGCCGATAATCCAGTGCGGGATGAGTTTGGAGAGTATAAAATTGAACTTGTTGACCGGTGTTACGTTCATCTGCTCCATGGTTCCCTTCTCTTTTTCCCCTACGATATTGAGTGCGGGGAGGAACCCGCAGATCATCGCCAGCATCATGATCATGATGGCAGGGATCATGAAAACCGTATAACTGAGATGCGGATTGTACTTGTATTGAGGCACGATCTCGAACGACGGCCCGGCCATTCGTCCCGCCGGCTTCAGCCATTCCTCCCTGATCTCACCGCTGAACTCGGTAATGATACTCGCCAGGTAAGCACTGCCCAACCCCCCTTTCATGCCGTTCACCGTATTGGCCGATATCATCACCCCCGCCTTGCGGTTGTTCACCAGGTCTTCCTCAAAGCGCGGCGGGATCTCTAGCACCACATCGGCATGGTCGAGCTCCACGCTCTTGATGGCATCCTGATAATTACCGCGTACCTCAAAAATTCCGAAATATCCCGATGAGGCCACTTTATTGATCAGCCTGGCCGAATAGGGGCTGTGACTGTTATCGACCACGCTCAGGTTGATGTGCTTGATGGAAAAATTCACTGCGAGCGGGAAAATCGCAAGCGCAACGAACGGGAAAGCAATCACGAACTTCGGCAGGAACCGGCTTCTCATGAATTGCTTGAACTCTTTTTCCAGCAGGTATTTAAGCATGGCTATTCCAATCTGGTTTTGAATTTCTTAAGACTAACCGCAATGAGCACCACTGCCATCGTTCCCAGGATCGTCAGCTCTTTGGTGATCGAGGAGAATTCCAGGCCCTTGATCATGATCTTCCTTACCCCCATGATAAACCACTTGGCGGGAATGATCTCCGAGATCATGCGCAGCAGCCAGGGCATGTTTTCCACGGGAAACAGCATGCCGGAAAGAAAAACGACGGGCAGCATCAGTGCCATCCCGGATATCAGCAATGCCACGAGCTGTTTTTCCACTACCGAGGAAATCAGCAGACCCAGGGCCAGCGAAACGAAAATGAACAGCAGCGAGAGGATGATCAGCCAGAACAGACTCCCGGCTATCGGTACCTTCAGCAGGTAAACGGAGAGCAGCAGAATAGTGGTCAGGTTGATGATCGACAGGAAAAAATAGGGCACCACCTTTGAAAGGATAATATAGATAGGTTTCATCGGGGATACGAGCAGCAGCTCCATCGTCCCGAGTTCTTTTTCGCGTGCAATCGACACCGAGGTCATCATGGCACAGATCAGCATCAGGATCATGCCCATGACTCCGGGAACGAAATTGTACGCTCCCTTCATCTGGGGATTATACAGCAGCTTAACCTCGGGAACTATCTGGTAAGGAATTCCGGCACCTGAAGAGCCGAGCAGCTCCTGCTGGTATCCGGCTATTATGGCCGTCGCGTAATTGGTCACGGTGATCGCATGGTTCGGGTCGGATCCGTCAGCCAGAAGCTGAATCTTTGCCTCACCGGTATGCATCATGTTTTCATAAAACCGCTCACCGAAAACCACCACAATTCCGGCCTTGCCTTCCTTAAACACCTGCTCAATCTCCTCCTGACTGTTCAGATAGCGGGTCATGCTGAAATAGTTGCCCGCCTCGAGCTTGTTGATGATGGCGAGCGTGCCGGCATCCCTCGAGGGATCGTAAACGGCCATCTCGGTGTTTCGCACTTCCGTCGTGATGGCATACCCCACCAGGATGAGCATCATGATGGGCAATAGCAAGAGGATAGCCGTCGTCAGCTTGTCGCGGAAGATATGATAGAATTCTTTCCTGATGAATGCCTTCAGCTGTTGCATATCAGTCTCCGTTTATTTTGGCTTTTCGGGCCAGCCGGTGAAAAACCTCGTCCATATTTTTCACATCGAACTGTTTCTTCAGATTTTTCGGGCTGTCGAGCGCCTGAATTTTCCCATCTACCATGATCGATACCCGGTTGCAGTATTCAGCCTCATCCATATAATGTGTCGTCACAAAAACAGTGATCCCCCGGTCGGCGGCATTGTATATCAATTCCCAGAACTGTCGGCGCGTTGCCGGGTCGACCCCGCTCGTAGGCTCATCCAGAAAAACTATACGGGGCTCATGCACGATGGCGACGGAAAACGAGAGTTTCTGTTTCCATCCCAGCGGGAGCGATTTCACCAGCACTTCCTTCTCATTCTCAAACCCGAGCCGCTGAAGGATCTCATCGATCCGGTCCCCGATCTTTTTCTCGGGTATCCCGTAGATTCCTGCATACAGCCTGATGTTTTCCCACACTTTCAGATCTTCATACAACGCAAATTTCTGACTCAGATAACCGATATTGGCTTTTACCTGTTCCGGCTGTTTCCTGATATCAAAGCCCGCCACGTACCCCTTGCCCGATGTGGGCTTGCTCAGTCCGCACAGCATCCTTATGGCAGTGGTTTTCCCCGCCCCGTTGGCACCCAGGAACCCGAAAATTTCACCCTGCGCCACCTCAAAGGTTATGTGGTCGACCGCAGTGAAACTGCCGAAAGTCTTGGTCAGGTTTTCTGCTGTTATGACATTCATTTTCCAGTGGCTGAAAGGTTCATGAAACAGTCTTCAATGGTGGCCGGTATCGGCCTGATATCAATATTTTGATGCCCCAGACCTGACAGGTAATTTTTCAGGTCGGCAAGGGTCAGAGCGCTGTCATCCAGTGTTATATGATGCGTATCCCCGAAAGCGAAGCAGGTCCGCACCCCCCCGTGACGGCGCAGGTCGGTGAGGAGCTTCGACATGCTGTCGCTCTGGACTGCCCAGAGGATCTTGTCGAAACCGGCGGTAAGATTGGCCGGGCTGTCGATTTTCAGGAACTGCCCCGACTGGATAAGCGCTATGCGGTCGCACAGGCTGGCTTCGTCCATATAAGGAGTCGAAACCAGTATCGTGATTTTTTCTCTCTTCAGGCGAATCAGCATGTCCCACAAATCCTTGCGCGAGATCGGATCGACCCCTGTGGTGGGCTCGTCGAGGAACAGCACCGACGGTTTGTGGATCAGGGCGCAGCACAAGGCGAGCTTCTGCTTCATTCCACCCGAAAGTGCCCCGGCACGCCTGGTTTTAAAGGGCTCGATCTGCTGGTAGATATCTTTGATCAGCTCGTAATTCTGCTCAATCGTGGTGTCGAAAACCGTTGCAAAAACCTTCAGGTTTTCTTCCACCGTAAGATCCTGGTAAAGCGAAAACCGCCCGGGCATGTACCCGATGCGCTTTCTGATCTCCTTGTACCCCTTCACCACGTCAATCCCATCAACCGTGGCCGAACCGGAATCGGCAAGCAGCAGGGTGGTGAGTATCCTGAAAAGAGTGGTTTTCCCTGCACCGTCCGGACCGATGATCCCGAAAAGTTCACCCTGTTCAGCCTCAAAACTGATGTTGTTCAGGGCTTCAACTTTGCCGAATTTACGGCTGATATGGTCCGCGGAAACGACTTTCATCAGAGTTTAAATCCTCCGTACATGCCAATTTTCAGATAACCGTCATTGGTGACCCGCACCTTGACTGCATACACCAGGTTGGCCCGTTCATCCTGGGTTTGAATGGTTTTTGGCGTGAATTCCGACTTGGCCGATATCCAGCTTATGGTGCCGGTGTACTCCCTTTTCTGACCGGTCCCGAAATCAGCCGATACCTTAACCGCCTGCCCGATCTTGAGCTGGGCAAGCTGTGCCGAGGTAACGTAAGCCCTCAGGACCATCTGGTCGAGGTCGGCAATCTTGTATAAAGCCTTGCCCGGCACCGCCACCTCGCCCGCTTCGGAATATTTTACCAGCACGGTTCCTTTCACCGGATTGATGATCCGGCACTTCCTCAGCTGGTCGTCGAGCTGCTCCACCTGAAATGCCAGGGCTTCCTTGTCGCTCACGATCCCCCGGTCGGTTATGGATAACGTGGATTTCAGCGCATCGAGCTGTTTCTCCAGCAGCAGGATCTGGGCGTTCACATCATCGAGCTGCTTCTGGTTGGCCGCATTGGCTTTCAGCAGGTTGGTCACCCGCGTCTTCTCGGATTTGGCCGTGGCGATCTGCTGCTCGAAGGCAGCGATCTGCTTGCGGCTGTCGGGCTTGCGAACCTCCAGCGACTTCATGCCTGCCAGCGTTTGCATCTTGCGCAGCGAGAGCTGCAGACTATCGATATACCCGGCCTCAACCCCGGCCTCGAGCACCTGGCCCTCCTCCACGTCAAACTTAATCAGCTTGCCCGTGGCTTCAGACGATACGATTATTTCGGTGGCTTCAAACGTGCCGGAAGCATCCTGTTTATCTCCCTTTTTAGCACAGGAGGCCGCCAGAAAAGCAAAGGCTGCCAATATCATATAGCTTGCCGTTTTCATTGTCATGCTATTTAGTTGTTTGTAATATTTTTCAGATTGTAAGTCGATATGAGCAGCTGAATCTCATGCAGCGACTTTTCCTGCCGGGCCATATCCTCCGCCTGCATATCCCTGATGAGCTCCGATACGGACAGAATCCCGTTTTCCACTTTGCTTTCGGAGGATTTCCGGATGCTCTGCCGCAGCGAAATGATCTCGTCGTCGCGGCCGATCAGTTCACGGATCTTGCCGATCTCATTGTTCTGCTGAATGCCCGCAAGGTTGCTGTTGTACAGGAAAGCATCTTTTTGAAGGCCCACCGACTGGCGGGCGATCCCGATCTTTTCCACATTGTTTTTCTGCGAGTAATAATTGGAAATATTCCAGGTCAGCCGGGCCCCGCCAATGGCAATAGGCGAAAATTCGTTGTTGAGAAAATTCAATCCCGGCTTGCCGTACCCCGCCTGAACAAACAAACCGATTTTAGGCCGGTTCACAGCATAAAGGGCATCTTGCTGCCTGTCGAGGAGCGACTCCTGGTAACCGAAAGCCAGCATCTCGGGCCGACGGCTGAAATCAGGATTGCCGCTGATGACCAGAGATTCCGGCCTGACCAGCAACACCGATTCATCAACCTTTTCCCCGATCATGGCCGACAGCATCTGGCGGTAGGATTTCTGCACCGACAGTAATTCGGTATTACGCTGGGCCGTCCGGAGGAGCTCAACCTTAAGTGCATCCAGATCGGCCTGGTTGGCCACCCCGTTTGCCATCAACGCCGATACCCGGTCGATATTGGTCTGCCAGCCAGCCCTTAACAAGTCGTTTTGCTTCATCTGCTCCTGGATCATCAGTATGCCGAAAAACAGCTGGTTAATCCTTTCATTCAAGGTAAACATCGCAACTTCCAGATTCTGCTTTTCCACCTCGGCCGACTGCTGAATCACCTTTTTTTGCATCCGGATAGCCCCCCCGTCCCAGATCACCTGGTTCACTTCCGTAATGGCCTGATACTGGTCCTTCGATAAGGCAAAGGCGGGTATTCCTGGCAGACTGATGGGCAGCTCTGTGGTCTCAGATTGATAAGAGACTTTAGCCATCAGGTTAACCTGCGGCAGGTAACCTTTGTTAGCATTGGACAGGTTGTATTCCACCGATTTGTCGATCAACCCGTATTGCCTGATCAGCGGGTAATTCAACCTGGCTTTCGCCCGGCATGCATCCAGGGTCAGCTGACTGTGTGCCGCCGGTGATCCCAGGAAAAGCAGGGCGGTCAGCGCCATTATTAAATGTCTCATACGCGAAGGCTTTTTAAAATGATATTCACATTTTCCTGTCTCCTGTGATCTACCAGCATCTCGAATTCCTCATCCGTGAAATTAGCCAGGTGTTTGAATATCGGACTGGCCAGGAAAAGGATGACATTCAGGGAGAGCATCGTGATCAACAGGTCATAAACCGTCATGGGCCTGATATTCCCTTTCGCTATCTCAGCCTCCAGTTCCTTTTGTAACGGCCTGATAACAGCCAAAGGCAGGTCGTTTAAGGTTTCTTTCAATGCCTTGAGGCGTTCGGGGTTAGTTATCAGTTCATTGAAGAACAGAAACGGTATCTTCGGATTGGCCCGGATCATATCGAAATGAGCTTCTATCTTATAGGTGAGTTTTTCCTCAAACGTGGCGTCCGGCTTCTGATGCTGAAAAAGACTAGCGACAAACATTCGTGCTTTTTGCTCGAAGACGGCGTGGAAAAGTTTTTCCTTCGACCGGAAATAATAATGTACCAGCGCCTGATTACATCCCGCCACCCGGGCTATCTCTGTGGTTGACGTCAGGGCAAACCCTTTCTCGAGGAACAGCTTTTCGGCTGCATCCAGAATGGTTTGCTCGGTACTGGTATCGGGATTAACAATCATAGTTAATAGCTTACTTTAATAGCTCTATTAAATGCAAATTAATGACAGATTTTCGAATTCGCCAAATAATTGCCGTAACTTTAAAGCAACAACACCAAAATCATGAAAAGAACAATATTACTCCTGACAGTAATCGGCTGTCTGACAGGCTCATTGGCTGCTCAGATCGATCATCCGAGATTAAGCAGGTTCACCAAAAGGACCGTTAAACACGACAGTCCGGCAGTCAGCCACATCAAAAATCCAGCTGTTAGGGTTGTCAGAAACCTGAAAGCAACCCAGGTTGTGAAGCAGGCTTTGACCCGGACAGATTATGAAAATTACGATGCCGACAGCAGTGACTGGGTAAACGTTTACAGTGATGCCTTCGAGTATGATGCTGCGGGAAGGCAAACCTGTGAATTATGGTATGACTGTGAAAACAATCCCGATTCCTGCCTGGCTGATTATCGGGCGGATTTCACCTACGACGGGCAGGGCAACCGCACAATGATCATGTCTTATTGGCGAAATCCCGATACCGGTTTGTGGGAAAATTCGGGCAAACAGGAGATGACGTACGATGCGGCAAAGAATCTTATCGGGAATATATATCTACACCTGGATGATTCCACAAAAGTATGGATTCCCTCCTGGAAATCCGAATTAACCTATGATACCAATAATCACCCGCTCACTGAGATTGAGTGGTGGTGGATAGATAACACGAGCCAGTGGATCTATCACTACAAAAATGCATATCAGTACGATAATGCCGGCAATATGGTATTGCATGTAAGCTCCCAGTGGGATGTTGTTAGCAGCGCCTGGGTGGCATACAGTAAGGAGCAATCTGATTATAATGCCGCCGGGAATCTGACTGAACACCTGGATTACGGATGGGATATGGAAACCAGTCAGTGGGTGTTTGAGTACAAAACAATTTATGTATACAATGCGAATGAGAAAGTCAGTGCCTGCTCCCAGTGGTATTGGAATCCGGAGAAAGGAACCTGGGAGGAGCAGTGGCTTGATGAGTTTTTCTATGACAATATGGGTAATCTGACTGAGGACCACGCATATGAGAGTAAGGATTCAATCGGTAACTGGGAGTATCAGTATAAGGAGACATTCAATTATGATAATGCCTATTCCTTGTCCGATCTGTTATTGCCTGAGTTTTACGTGCCGACGGAATTTTTCAATCATAAATTGATCAATATTTTGATAACCTCCCTTGACGATTCAACGCAGCAATGGATTCCCGAGGTTCGGATGAGTTTCAGATATACCGAGATGAACATCGGTGGCATTCCGGAGTTCAAGGTTTCTAATATCAGTGTATTCCCTAATCCGGCGGTGGATGAGATCATGATCGTATCCGAAATGCCCATGGAGTTGGCGAAATTCGAGCTGTGCGATATTCAGGGCAGGATTGTTTTGGTTCAAACCCTCGAGGGCACCAGAACAACGGTCTCGGTGAAGGAGCTGAAAAGCGGAATTTATTTTTACCGGATCAGTGGGAACAACGATACCCGCCGCGGTAAAATCATGATTGAGTAGCTCCCTATTTCACGACCATCAGCTGCCTGACTGCGGTTCCGACTTTAACGAAATAGGTTCCGGCTGAAAATCCGTCAAGCTCAATCTTAACCGGCATGCCGGGATTTTCAACCAGGGTGCGGCACATCAGCTGGCCTTTTGAATCATAGATCTCAACGGGAGTCCCATATTCAAGTGTGCCTGATATATTGACTTCCCCGATTGCCGGGTTCGGGTAAACGGTGAAATCGGGAGTTTCGGCCATCAATTGCTCGGTTGAGCTGATTTCGCCCCTCGAACGGCCACTCCAGGTGTCGGCGCCATCGGTCAGCCATTCCAGGCTGAACCTGGCGAAATACATCTGGTAGATTTCGTATTCTCCCACTTCATAATACATCCCGATAGTACCGTCGTTCAAAATGCTGAGGGAGGAATAGGCTGATATACCCGGATAAATTGTTTTCCTTACCGGCCAGGTCTGACCTTCATCATAACTCATGAGCACACTGATATTTTTCCTTGTATTGGAGAAAGGGATGGAGTGCAGCATGCGGTTCTTCTTGTATCCGGCAACGAGAGAGGTGTACCGGATCATGTCGCCATTGCAGGAGGGATCGGTGATGGACGTCTGGGCGTAAGGAATGCCCCATGAGATTCCCCGGTCCTTCGATAGGTTGAACATTCGGGTTCCCGAATTTCTGATGCTCATCAGGACCTTGCCGTTTTCCAGCTCCACCATCTTGGCCTCACTGCCGTTGGTGGCGGCACGGTAGGGCGATACCTTCCATGTTTTGGCATTGTCATCGGAATACATCACGTAATTGGATATGCTCCTGCCGGTGGCCTCCCTCACGGATAGCGCCGCTAACAGCCGCCCGTTGTGCATTTGTGCCGCAGAACCCGAAGTAACAAAAGCCCCCTGCCAGGTCTGGGTCAGTGGATTGGAACAGCCGGCTCCATATATCTGCGAAGTGATGTCGACGGGAACGGTCCAGGTAATACCGTTATCGGCACTCCTCGACTGGTAAATCCGGATGGGATTTTCAGGTGTGGAATAGAAAAACCCTTTATTGGCCGCCATCAAACAGATGACCTCGCTATTCTTGCGATTGTAAACCAGGGCGGGATCACCGAAGCCTGTGTTTATTCCCGTACCTGCAATGGTCAGGGCATCGCTCCAGGTGATTCCCTGATCGGTGCTGCGCCTGATTACCACATCAATATGGTTGGGGAGATCGTGATAGCTCGTCCAGCGCTTGTCGGTCGCCGTGATCAGAGTTCCGTCCTTTGCTGTCACGATGGCTGGTATCCGGTAATGCTCTGACCCACCATCCCCGCTGGAAAATAGCAACTTGCTGCCTAACAATATGGTGCGGGATCCTTCGATCCTGGGCAGGGAAACTGTGGTACGGCCACTGGTCATGTAGTTCGATACCGATGCGCAGATTTTATGTCCTTCACCTGCCCGGTCACTGATATCCGCAGTGATCCAGAAATAATTGTCGCCAGGCGCAGGTTTGATATTTCCATACAATACAGTCTTATTTCCGCTCGGGACAGCGGAGGCAAACAATCTGGCGGTTTTTGGATCGAATCGCTCGGATGATCCGTTGAACCAGGCTTTCAGCATTTTGATATCCGAATAGGTTGTGGTACCGGCCAGGTCCACACTGACGCTTGTGATATTGTCGGCAAAAGCATCCGCAACCATCCGAAAACCCACCAGCCGTTCGTTCTGCGTGCCGATGCCCACAGGAAGCTCAGTTCTTACAGACTTAAGCCCGTATCCGACCAATGTGCCGATATGCCCCTCTCCCGAGATGTCAGGCACGTGGTCATTCAGGATATTCTCAAAGTCGTACGCAGCAATCAGTCCGCTGGAGTAAGGCTTATCGGAAATCTGGTCCGAATAAACCTCATCGTTGGTCAGAGCCCGGTTCCAGATGCGCAGCTCATCAACCTGACCCGGCCAAAAATTGTTGAGCTCCGGTTCACTGGCATCGGTCCAGCCGCAGCCTACCGTCAGCTCGTAACCGTTGGATATTTCAGTACGGCCGATGGCCTGGTTAACTACCGTATTGGTTAGCGTGCCGTTCACGTATACTTTGGAGCTTTTATCCGCAGCATTGTAAACCCAGGCAACATGAATCCAATCGCCAGCCTGGATAGTCTGAAAGAATGGGGCCCCGATATTGGCATTTTCCGAATTGATAACTGTCAGGCTGATATTGGGATCCGAAGTTGTCTTGTGGGTGGCAAGTTCATACCGCCCGTTGGGGATCAGCTTGTTGCCTTTCGACAGAATAGTATAGCGGTCATTGAAATCGGCGGGATTAATCCGCAGGCAGATCGTGTAGCTTTCCCCTGCCGAAATATTGAACGCATGATGGTTGGGAATAGCGAGATGCTGGTCGCTGCCGTTGAATAGCAGGAACCTGCCAACCGGTCCCGTTTGAGCCCGTGTTGTCAGCGGCTGCATAAAAAATGCAATACTCCAGATAATAAAGAGTACGGATTTCTTCACTCCCAAAATATTCTACCTCCGCCTCTAATATAGGGAATAATGCATTTAATGTTTTACAACATGTTTATTTTTTTGGTGAAAAATCGATATTATTTGACTGATTCAATGAAGTTTCCCCTACTGTCGAAGCCCAGTATGACCATTTTCCAGGTAGATTTTAATTCCGGCTTTGGCAGAGTCAGAGGGTAGGGGCTGGAGCCGGAAATTTTGATTTCCGCGTTCCAGAAGCGCAACGGATCATAGATCTTATCCGGTTTCCGCTCGGTATCCCTTGCCGGTTCCTGGGCCTTTTTGGTGGTGATCACGATGAGTCCGCTGGCATCGGCTGAATATTTTAATATCTCGGAGATCTTGTCCGACACCTTGATGGTGGCTATGTCATACGGACTGAAATATTCCAGTACTTCCACATTGTACCCTTTCTCCGCCCCGTCAACAACGATCAGCGCACCTTTCGGATACTGCAGGGAATTGGACCCTTTCGTGAAGAAAATCTCATTGTTCGTAAGAGTATAAGGCTTCAGCGACTTGATCACGCTCAGAACGGGTATGCCGGTCTCAAGCTGCTGCCTGATACGGTCCTCCTGGGTGGGCTTGCCGGGCAGGTAGCCCATATCCTGCAGTTCACTCTTGTTGGCCTTCAGGAATGCCACGAAATCATTTTTTCCCGATACGAAATATTCACTGAAAAAACGGTCGCGGTGGAAGGAGGCGGCAAGCTTGTCGAACGCCCTGGGCTGAAAATATTTGACCAGCCGGCTGCCGTAATCCTGTGCTGGCTGCTTGCGGTAGAGAGAGGTATCGATGCCGGCCAAAACCAGGTTGTCAATCAGGATATCATCATACTTGCCCTGCGAAAAATACCCGGGCGGCAGCACAGAAGCCAGGCTGCCAAGCAAAAACCAGGAGCGGATATCAGGCTCCCGGTTCCAGCCGGGGCTCATGACGGCATCGTAAACCGTCAGGCTCAGCGTTGCCTCAACCGCATTACCTGCCGCATCTTTTACAACCAGGTTCAGCGGATCACTGTCCTTGCCCTTGCCCTTGCCGGCTCCCTCGAAGGTAATAACCGGGGGTGCCGGCGGACCGGCAAACGCCGGACGCTGGGCGATGATCCTCCCCTCGGCATTCACCAGGCTGACATGAAAAATGCCCGGATTGATACCGGTCATCGGAACCTGAAACGATAGAGTATCGGAAACATTCAGAGGGATTCTCGAAATCTCGCGACCGCCGGCAGTTACGATGGCCTGGATATTTTCCCCGGATCGCGGGGAAACGGCATGAACGAAAAACAGGGGCTGGCCGTTCCGCCACTCTTTCAGCTTCAACTGTACGCCGCCTGCCTGTGCTTTCGGCAGCCTGATTTCCCTGATCATTCCCGCCGGTCGGGTAATCTTCACCCTAAGAGTATCCCTGAGTCCGGCGGTGATCCTAACGGAACCAATTCCCCTGCCACTGGTTTTTATGCTGTCGATGACCCTGTTTTCCTGGTTGAGAACCACGCCGGCGAAATCAAAGGGTTCGCCCTGAAAATCCACAGCCCTGAAGCCGACTTTCGTCTCGATACCTTCAATCAGCGAACCACCTTCCGGATAGAAATCCATAATTACCGGCGCTCCGCCCCCAGGTATCAGGAGGGAAGCCGAACCCCGCAATTTCTGCGTTTCGGCCTGTACCGAGAGCAGGATAACCCCCTCCTCCCCGGTAGCCGGTATCCTCACCAGCAAACTGGCATCCCCGTTTTCATCGGTCTTGGCGAGTCCGTTCTGGTAGGGATTGCCGTTCTTGGTGGCCAGGTATATTAGCTGGTCGTTCACGTAAGGCTTGTTGTCGGCCGTGGTTATATGAGCCTTCACCTGCGCCTGCTCACCCTGAACATACCAGGGTGCATCCAGTGTAAGCCTGATAAACAGGTCCTGAAACCGGCTTTTCCTGATGAAAATCTTCCGGCTGAAAGCATCTTCGGGCGACCCTTTTTCCATTTCCGAGGTCCAGGCCAGTAATCGGTATTCCCCGTCGCGCAGGGTATCGGGAATGGTCATTACCCCGGTTGCCTGATTAGCCCCTGCGGCGTAATCCATGGCTGCTACTACCTTGCCTTCGGGATTGAGCATCAGGAGGTTCAAACGATTACTGGCTGATGCCGCGCGGTTGCCGGTTTGGATGTAAGCCTTGAAATTCATCTGGTCCTGCGGAGCGTACACATCACGGTCGGTATGGATATAGACCGATTCCACGGGCGTCTGTGCCTGTAAACAGGAAACCACGCACAGTGCGCAGATTGTCAGCAAAGTTTTCATCTGGGATAGATTAGAAGATATACAACAAAGGTAGGGATTCCATAAGTAGCTAAATATGATTTCCGGCAGGTAGCCTCTTGGTCGGTTCTGAGAATAAAGCTAATTTTGCGTTCCTCACACAAATACCTTTTCACCATGAATTTGAATACCCGGAAACTCCATCAGCAGGGAGTCAGCATCTGGCTCGACAATATTACCCGCAACATGCTCGACAATGGTGTTCTCCAACGTTATATCAATGAACTGTCGGTAACCGGACTCACCTCAAACCCATCGATTTTTGAGGCGGCAATAGCCAAAACAAATTATTACGATGAGGCTATCCGTCAGACCAGCGGACTGAACCTGAGCGATGAAGACCTGTTTTTCAAATTAGCGATTGAGGATATCCAGCGGGCTGCGGATTTTTTCCGGCCGGTATTCGAGCGGACGAACGGTCTCGACGGCTTCGTTTCAATCGAAGTATCACCCCTCCTGGCGTACGATACGGAAAATACCCTGAGAGCCGCCCAGGCTATTCATACCCATGTGAACAGGCCTAACGCCTTCATCAAGATTCCCGGTACTCCCGAGGGACTTCCGGCCATCGAAAAAGCAATCGCAGCCGGCATACCGGTAAACGTTACCCTCCTCTTTTCGGCTGAACAATATGAGGCTGCTGCCATGGCTTACCTGCGCGGTGCCGAAGAACGGGCCGAAAAAGGTCTGAATCCCGATGTCAGGTCGGTGGCTTCGGTATTTGTCAGCCGCTGGGATAAAGCGGTTTCCGACAAGGTTCCCGCTGAACTGCAGAACCAGATGGGGATTGCCGTCATGCAGAAAACCTACCATTCGTACCTTAATTTCCTCCAGTCGGAACGGGTGCAGAAACTTACTAATTACGGGGTGTTCCCGCAGCGCATCCTCTGGGCCAGTACCGGCACCAAGGATCCCGCCGCCTCCGATGTACTCTACGTGGCCAACCTTGTAGCTCCCTATTCGGTGAATACCATGCCCGAAAATACCCTTCTGGCTTATGCCGACCATGGCCAGGCCGGACTGCCGCTCACCGGCGACAAAGAGGTGGCTGAAAAACTGATCAGCAGAATCGAAGGTTACTCGGTCAACTATGAGGCACTGGCCGATCAGCTGCAGCGCGAAGGGGCCGAATCATTCAATAAATCCTGGAATAACCTGATTGAAAGCATTTCCCTGAAAAGAAAAAGCATAAAATAACATTCCGATGAGTACTCCATTAACCAATTCAGCAGGCTGGAAAGCACTCGAGAAGCATTTCCGCGAGTTCGAAAAGGTCACCATAAAAGATCTCTTTAAGCAGGATGCCAGTCGTGGCACCCGCTTCGTTGCCCGGGAAGCCGGAATTTATTTCGATTATTCCAAGCACCGCATCTCCGACGAAACACTGAACCTCCTGATTAATCTCGCAGAGGAGTGCGGACTCGAAGCCAGGCGTGAGGCTATGTTCTCGGGTGCGAAAATCAATACCACCGAAAACCGTTCCGTTCTGCATACTGCCCTCCGGGCTCCAAAAGGATCCGTCATTCTTTCCGACGGACACAACGTGGTTCCTGAAATTCATGAAGTCCTCGGTAAAATGGCTGCTTTTGCTGAGAAAGTGAGAAGCGGAGAATGGAAAGGCTTTACCGGCAAGCGGGTGAAGAATATCGTCAATATCGGCATCGGCGGCTCCGACCTCGGTCCGGTAATGGCTTATGAAGCCCTGAGATTTTATGCTGCAAGAGAGCTTACCTTCCGTTATGTTTCTAATGTCGACGGCAATGATTTCGCCGAAGCTGTGAGCGATCTCAACCCGGAAGAAACGCTGTTCATCATCTCATCCAAAACGTTCACCACGCTCGAAACAATGGCCAACGCCCAGTCGGCCAGGGCATGGTCCCTTAAAAAGCTGGGTAGCGATGCCGCGGTAGCCCGACATTTTGTGGCCGTATCGACCAACGAAAAAGAGGTGGTAAAATTCGGCATCGATCCGGCAAATATCTTTGGATTCTGGGATTGGGTAGGGGGCAGGTATTCCATGACCTCCGCCATCGGCCTCTCAACCATGATCGCCGTCGGACCCAAAAACTATCAGGAGCTCCTCAAAGGCTTTCACGAAATGGACGAGCATTTCCGTAACGCTCCACTCAACAGGAATATCCCGGTGATCATGGGCTTGCTGGGCATCTGGTACAACAATTTTTTCGGTGCCCAAACCCAGGCCGTCCTGCCCTACGATAATTACCTTAAGCGTTTTCCAGCATACCTGCAACAGCTCACCATGGAGAGCAACGGCAAGCGCGTGACCATCGGCGGGGTGCCCACGGATTACCAGACCGGCACCATCTACTGGGGAGAGCCCGGAACCAACGGACAACACTCTTTCTACCAGCTGATCCATCAGGGCACCAAACTTATACCATGCGATTTTATCGGATTCAAGCAGACACTCAACGAGCTGCCACCACAACAGGATTATCTGATAGCCAATATGATAGCTCAGGGCGAAGCCCTCGCATTCGGCAAAACGGCCGATGAGGTACGGGCCGAGAACGTTCGCGAAGATCTGGTCCCGCATAAAGTTTTCGAAGGAAACCGCCCGTCGTCCACCTTCTTTCTCGACAGGCTCACCCCGGCAAACCTCGGTAAGCTGGTCGCCATGTACGAGCACTGCGTGTTCGTTCAGGGTGCCGTTTGGGATGTCAACCCCTTCGACCAGTGGGGCGTGGAGCTGGGAAAAGTCCTGGCCCAGAAAATCATTCCCGAACTTCAGGATAAGGCAAAACCTATCGGCCACGACAGCTCAACAAACGCATTGATTGATTTTTACCGCCAATAAACAGCACTATGAAAAAAATTACCATTTCATTCATCCTGTTTACTGTCATAGGATTGACCACTCTGAGCGCACAGGCAACGGTAAGCGATTCTATACCCGATAAGTTGGTCGTTGTTTGGACAAGTGGGGATCCTGAGGTGGCTGAGACTATGGTCCTGATGTACACCAACGTGGCCAAGACCAACCATTGGTTCAAAGATGTTACCCTGGTCATCTGGGGCCCATCTGCGCGGCTGGTGGTTGAAAATCCGAAAATCCAGGAAAAAGTTAAGAAGATGCAGAAAGATGGTGTCGTTCTGGAAGCTTGCGTTGCCTGCGCCAACATGCTCGGCGTTACCGATGAGCTTAAAAAACTTGGAGTCGATGTCAGGGGCATGGGAACACAACTCACTGCTTACCTAAAAAGCGGGGCAAAAGTTCTCACTTTCTGACGACTGCCGACTGACGACTGCCGACTGCCGACTGCCGACTGCCAACTGCCAACTGCCGACTGCCGACTGCCTACTGCCTACTTTCTTATGTTATCTTTGAAAAAAAATTGTATGATTAAGATGAAAAATCTCGTTATAACACTAGCCTTACTTTTTGCAGTAAGCCTCACCGCGTCGGCCCAAAATGTCGCCGATTCGACCTTAACCTGGAAAGTGATCAAGCAGAATGGCGTCTCCTTTACCGGAAAGATATTGTCGCGCGATGCCCGTGAGATCCTGATGGAAACCAAGGAGCTGGGACTGGTATACATTCCTAAGCATGAGGTCCGTGAGATTATGGTCGTTCCTTCAGGCAGCAAATTGCTGAACGGGGAATTGTTCTCCACCCGTTACTTTTTGACTACCAACGGATTCCCGGTGGCTAAGGGTGATAATTACGTGCAATGGAACCTGTTCGGACCGGATTTTCAGTTTGGAGTAGCCGATAATTTTGGCGTCGGTATCATGACATCCTGGCTCGGAATGCCGGTGATCGGCACGGCTAAGTACAGTTTTAAGATCGGAAAATCGCTGCACGGAGGCGTGGGATTCCTCGGAGGCACCGGCTCCTGGGCTTATCCGAAATATGGCCTTCTCCTGCCCTTTGGATTCGTTACGCTCGGCAACCGGGTAAACAACCTGAACTTCTCAGCAGGTTACGGCGCAGTTTTCGGCGAACAGACAACTACGGTTTACACAATTTTGAATACCCCGACCGATTGGTCCACAAACAGCTATTCCTCAGTCACCAATTCCGCCGGCCACAGTGAAGGGAGATTTTTGATGTCGCTGGCCGGCATGTTCCGGATTAACAAGAAATTCAGTTTTGTCTTCGATTCTTTTATCATGATGCCGGGCAAGGAAACCAAGGAAATTGTGCTCGAACAGGATTATCCCGAAGGTGGGAAAAAGGTTACCTACTCGCTGGTCGAGCAAACCGTGAAGCATAATCCGCTGATCGTCCTGGCTCCCGGACTCCGTTTCCAGGCCAACGAGAACAGCTCGTTCCAGTTCGGCTTCACCGGCGTGCATTTCGACGGCGAATTCATTCAGGTGCCGATCCCGCTCGTTCAGTGGTTCCGGAGGATCTGACGAAATCCCGCGTACTCGTAACGTCGCCGAAAGGCGTCTTCATCAGGCAGGCTTCCAGGACATAGTTTCCGGGCATAATTTCATGCGCCAAAGAAAATTCTTTACCAACCTGGCCATAGGCGGGGAGGGTGATTTTTTCCGTCTTTTCTTCCACAATCGACTGACCGTTAAATACCCTTACCCTGATATCCCCCTGCCAGTCGGATCCGGTATCGTTGATGGCCAGTACTTTAACTGACCCAATCACCGAAGATGGCAAGCTGTCGGTCCAGAAATCCAGCATTAATCCGATAGGCGCAAAAGAGTTTTTGACGTACTTCAGGAATTGCGGTTCCCAGGTTAGATTTTTCAGGTCGATCCAGTTATCCGATGTCTGTCCGTTGCGACGATCGTAGCCAAGCGCAGTGAAATGCATGACACCTGCCACTTTCCGGTGACAACGCCAGAATTCAGTTTCTGCAGCAATGTATTTGGCAGCCAGGGTAAACCGTTGTTCCGCAGTGGCATTTTCACCGAGGAGGTTTTTATAGAGCTCCTTGGTCAGGGTGGTCGGACTGCCGTCGCGGTTAAGCCATAACCAACCGTATTCATTGATGATGACAGGATGGGTCTGTTCATTTTTCTGGTCGTTACCATCAGGAATGATGGCGGCCTTTGCCAGGTCGCGAAGCTTGAAATTCGCATCCACCCAATGATAGGGGTGCGATTCAAAAATGTCACCGGCGGCGCGTGTATCGCTGTAACTGTTATCCCAGCTTCGTCCGGAAAGGTCGAGATTCCTCACCCGGGCAATAGCGGAATCGATCGACGGTTTCCCAAGCTGTGTTTCGTTGCTTGCATCCCAGATCATCACGCTGGGATGATTCCACCTTTCTTCCATCCATTCGCGGAATTCAACCGCCAGTTCAGCGGCATCCATCTGCTTGGTCCACCGGTTCCAGCTGGTTCCGCCATACCAGATCGGGAATTCATCCTGGATCAGGATACCTTCCTCATCGGCAATATCATACCAGGCTTCAGGCGGAAATCCGATGCAGTACCTTATACTGTTCCAATTCATATCAGTCCTGAATTTCCGGTGCATCGTCCTTACCCACTCCTGGTTCCAGGGAAGGGTTCTGCACAGCGAATCTTCAAAAAACCGGTAAATGGTGATATTGGAACCCCGTAAAAAGTAAGGCTTCCCGTTCAGAACAGCCTGATGGGTCACCGGATCGAATTTCAGCTCACGCATCCCGAACCGGGTTTGACAGACATCCGCTGCCGTACTGACCTCAAGGGTGTACAAAAAGGGATCTTCAGGCGACCAGTAGTGGCAATCCGTTACCGGCATCGACACGTTGATGGTCTGTTCAGCCTGGTTATCCGCCGAAAGGCTTTCGATGGTTTTACGACTGGCAATCCTGCCACTTTTGGCTTCCCGGATCACGAACGATATCTCCCCGGTGCCTGCCCGGCCCGCTTTGTGGATCGAGACCCTGATCCTGGCCACGTTTTTGTCGATATCGGGCGCCACCTGCACATTCCGGATGAACGGGGCTCCGCTCAGGATGAGTTCCACGTTGTCGAAGATGCCGGAAATGTATCGCTCCTTCTCGTAATCAAAGCCGTCAGGCATATCTCCCGGCAGGGAATTCCGACTGGATCCGACTGATATGACCAGCTCATTTTTTCCCTTCCGGATCGACTTTTGCAGATCAAAATAACCCGGCGTAAAGCAGGGCAGGTGCTCTCCCATAAATTCCCCGTTCAGGTAAACCCGGGTGCCGAACATCGCCTTGGAAACTTTCAGCAGGGTTGTCGGCGGGACTTCCCTCGACAGGTTAAAGGTTGTTTTGTACCAGTAAGCCTCACGCAGCGGATCCTGTTGATGATAAAAGAGCTGCGTGTCGGTATTCACCACATCACGGTTGGGTATCCTGGGAGCGGGATTTGTAAATGCAGGTTCAGCCAGCGTTATCAGACCCGGAACGGGGATGGTCCGATCAAATTTCTGAGGTAGGACATCGCGCGGGCCATCGGTTATCTGCCAGGTGCCGTTCAGGGATATGGTTTCACGCTTTACGGGCGCATCGGTGCATGCAGCAAGCATGGCCAGTAACAAGGTGCCGGCAATTATCTTTTTCATAGTCCTGCCAGCTCCTTAATGTCTTTTACTTCCAAAACCTGTTTTGGATATCCTTTGAGCGTTGCATTGATCATGGCGATTCCCACCACTTTCAGCGTGCTGATGGAATCGGGCCAGACAACCTTAAGAACCGGTACCAGCCAGCTGACATATTTATAGTATTTGTTCGTGCGTTGCATTCCGGGAGTGGGGATCATAAAGGCCGGCCGGAAATTGAATACCTGCCTGAACGGAAGTTTCGTCAGGTCGTTCTCCGTTTTTCCTTTGACACGCGCCCACATCAATTTGCCCTTTTCTGAGCCGTCGGTGCCTGCTCCTGAAACATAACAGAACGTCATTCCGGGATTCTTTTCAGCCAGCGTGGTGGCAAATCCCAGGGTAAGGGTATAAGTGACCCGGGTATATTCGGGCTCCTTCATGCCGACCGAGGAAACGCCTGAGCAGAAAAAGCAGGCGTCATATCCGGTTACCTGGCTGGCTATCGGGGTAATATCCGTGAAATCCTGATGAATGATCTCGGTAAGCTTTGGATCGTTAACCCCGCAGGGTTTGCGGTTAATAACCAGCACCGAATTTACATCCGGATGGATCAGGCATTCGTGCAAAACACCTTCTCCAACCATCCCGGTGGAACCGGTAATTATCACTTTTATCATCTTTTATGCGTATTAATTGGCTTAAAGGTAGGCCATTTTGAAATTTTACAACTATTTTGCAATCACGATTTAAATATCATAACGCAGGATATTTACCGAACCATTTGAAGGATAAAAAGGGTTTGACCATTCGACCGTTGATAATCCTTGCAGGATTGTTGATGATCCTTTCCGGCTGCCAGGAGCAGGCAGAGGTACCTTCGTCCGGTAAGTTTATCGATTACCGTGATCATCATGAATATCAATGGGTAACGATCGGCACCCAGGTATGGATGGCAGAAAATCTCGCTTATCTCCCCGCAGTCAGTCCGCCAGCCGAAGCCTCCGATACCCTTCCCCTGTACTATGTATTTGGTTATGAAGGAACGGACATCGATCAGGCAATGCATTCCTCAGGCTATTCTGATTACGGTGTTTTCTACAACTGGCCTGCTGCCAGAAGCGGGGTATGCCCCGAGAACTGGCATCTGCCCAGCGATGGAGAATGGGATATACTGGTTAATTATCTGGGCGGGGAGTTTACTGCCGGTAAAAAGATGAAGTCCACCCGCGGATGGGAGAGGTTCAACGGGGTATCCGGACGGGGCACGAATGCCAGCGGTTTCGATGGCCTTCCGGCAGGCTCCCGGAATAATGGCGGCATTTTTTACAAGGAAGGATACAATGCCCTTTACTGGGCCTCAACGGAAAATGGTGAATACAGTGCCTGGTACCGGCATCTTGGATACAGTAACCATGCGGTGAGCCGCTACTTCATGAGCAAGAGATTTGGCTTCTCCGTCCGATGCCTGAAAAATAGTCAGCAGTAGGCAGTAGGCAGTAGGCAGTAGGCAGTTGGCAGTAGGCAGTTGGCAGTTGGCAGTTGGCAGTCGGCAGTAGGCAGTAGGCAGTCGGCAGTAGGCAGTAGGCAGTCGGCAGTCGGCAGTAGGCAGTAGGCAAATTATCGAATTGTCGAATTGTCGAATTGTCAAATTATCGAATTATCTTATCCCTTCCTGCTGATATCGCGTAGCTTGTCGAAATCCAGGATCTCAACTTTCCGGTCATCAATCTCGATAAGCCCCTCTTCGCGGAATTCCTTGAGAATGCGGCTTACCGATTCTTTGGTCATTCCGGTGAATTCGCCCAGTTCCTGTCGTGTAAGAATGAAATCAAACGGGTTGGTGTCGAAAATGATGTGCTGCAGGTTCAGTAGTGCCTCGGAGATCCTTCCGGCCATATTTTTCTGGTTCAGACTCCTGATCCGGTTGTAAAGCAGAATATCCCTCTCGCCGATACTCTTGTAAAAGCGCTTGGCAAAATCAGGATTTGTGTCGATCAGCCGATGAAGCTGCTGGATTTCCAGATAACAGGTGCGGCATTCTGAAATCGCGATTACTGAAAAATGATAGCGGTTGTCGACAAACAGCCCGGGACCGGTCAGGATAAATACCGGTTTCTCGATGGATATGATGATGTCCTGCTCGCCTGGGGTTTCCAGTACCACCTTAACCAGCCCCTCATTCAGGCTTACCAGGTGAGAAATGGGTGCACCCTGCTTGGCAATCACTTCCCCGGTACGGTAAACAGTGTCGTATTTCGCCTGATGCAGGACCTCCATTTCACTTTGGCTCAAAGCCTGAAAAGCATCGCATTTTTGCAGACAATGCTGACAGGAATCAGGTGTAATGGGTTCAGTCATTCTTGGTCTTTATTGGAATTGCTTGCGAATATAAAGAAATTATGATTTATGTCAAGCAATACATGATATAAATCAAAGGTATAAAGATATAAATCAGCGAATAAATGAAATAAAAGAGGGTCCTTATGTAAACATATCAATATATGAAAGTTTACTGTTTTGTGTATAACAGGTACTTTCGAACCAAACTATCAACAAATTTTAATTTATATGAAAAAAATCAGTTATTTACTAAGTATCAGCGCATTAGCGATTTTTTCGCTGGTCGTTCTGTTCCCTGCATGTGAGGGACCTGTTGGACCCGCCGGGAAAGACGGTACGAACGGTACAAACGGGACCAACGGTCTCAACGGTAAAGATGCCAATGCTTTTTGCGTAAAGTGTCACAACTCTGCAACGTTCAACGCAGTTGAGGCACAGTTCGAAACTTCCAAACATGGTGAAGGTGAAACCTGGGCAGGTGACGGTAACCGGAACCCTTGCGCAATGTGTCACTCTTACCAGGGCTTTAAGGAAACTAAACTTACCGGCCGCGATACCGTAGCTGTGATTCCAGCCATCCCGGTGGCCCTGCAATGCGATGCTTGCCATGATTTCCATGGGACACTTGATTCAGTGGATTTCCCGAACTACGCACTTGGTCATACCGAGCCGGTTAGCCTCATTTATAACAATCATGCTTCAACCATCGATTTTGGAAACTCATCGAACGCCTGTACTTATTGCCATCAGCCACGCCCGCGTGGAACCGATTTCCCGGTACCGACAACCGGTGAGAAGGAATATAAGGTAACAACCAACCGTTGGGGTCCACACTACGGAACTCAGTCAGTTATTCTGAACGGTACAGACGGTTGGGAATATGCCGGTTCAATGGCTTATACCAGCACCAATCACAAAGGTCTTGCTACCTGCTCCTCCTGCCACATGGCAGCTGGTGAGGGAACCTTAACTGGAGGTCACACCTGGAGAATCGCCAGCGCTGACGGTACGAAAGTAAACGTAAACGGCTGCACGAAATGTCATGCCGGTGCTACCACCACGGATATTAACGGTAAGCAGACTGAAATTAATAATCTTTTGACTCAGTTGGGTGATCGACTGATAGCTCTGAAATTATTAAATGCTGCTGATCATCTGGCCTTAGTATATAATAAGGAACCTGGTAAGATGACTCCTTGGACAGCAAAAGAAGCAGGCGCTTTCTTTAACTACAAATTAGTTTCCGCAGACCGCAGCTTGGGTGTACACAACTACAAATACACCAAAGCTCTGTTGGTAAACTCCTTGGAAGCTATCAAGTAATAGTGTCATAGTTTAACATAAAAGGCTCTAACTAGTTTAGAGCCTTTTTGTTTTTTGTAATTTGCTCAAAATTAAACGGAGGGAAAAATGAAAACTAACAAATTGTCTACCCTGCTGGCAGGGCTTCTGATGATCGGCATGGTGTCATGCGAATACCAGACTGTCGTACCTTTTGATGTCGTAATTCCAGATACACCCGTCGATTACGTTACCGAAATTGAACCCATTTTCACATCTGCTGGATGTGTGGCTTGTCATGAAGGTAAAATGATGTTTAGCCTGGAAACCGGAAAATCCTACAGTTCACTGATCAGCAAGAACCTGGTTGATACGGCAAATCCTGCCGCCAGCAAGATCCTGACCAAGATCACTGCAGGCCACAACAATAAATCATATACAGCGACACAATCAGGCCTTATCCTGAAATGGATCAACGAAGGTGCAAAAGGCGTAATTCCTCCGGTTAGTTTTAAAAACGATATTGAACCCATTTTCGTTTCTGCTGAATGTACAAGCTGCCATGGAGGTTCCATAGCTCCCGACCTGAGAGCAACTAAGGCTTATGCCGCACTGTCTTCCAAAGGCCTCGTGAAAGCAAACGATCCCGCAGGAAGCAAGCTGGTACAGTACATCAATGCCAATCACAATACTTCCTCTAAAATTACAGCTGATCAAAAGGCTCTGATTAACAAGTGGATAACTGAAGGTGCATTAAACAACTAAAACTTAGCCTATATCATGAAAAAAATGAACAACCATTTTAAATTGTTGGCAGTAATTCTGCTGCTGGCCTTTAGTGTGCCGTCATTTGCCCAGGATTCAGCAGCCGGTCCGGATCGCCGCCCGGTGAAGGAAGTTTTCAATTCTTCGCTCCTGATCGACCAGTATACCAACATCGGTCCTTACAAAGGTGGCCTCGAACTGATCATTCATCACCGTTTTGGAACCATGAACAACGGTTTTGCCGATCTGGCCGGAGTGTATGCTTCCTCAAATATCCGTATGGGGTTTAATTACGGAATTACCGAAAAATTATCGGTGGGTATCGGAACCGAGCGCTACAACAAGGTAACCGATATCTTCGGCAAATACCTGATCCTTCAGCAGAAAAGAACCGGAATGCCGGTGAGCCTGAGTTTTCTTACCGAGATAGGCATCGATGGCCGTGATAGTACCGTTTTCGAGAAGAGCTATAAGTTTGCAAATCGCTTTTCCTATTTTAACCAGCTTATCGTTTCCCGTAAATTCAGCCCTAAACTGAGCTTGCAGGCTGCTGCATCATTCAGCCATTTCAATGCCGTCGGAAGCGACAGCACACATTGGAACGATTACGTCGGCATATCGGTCGGCGGACGCTACAAAGTGTATAACGAAATGTCGATTATCGCTACCTACGATCAGGGATTTGCATTTACCCCAACTATCCCTTCCTCCCAGAAAGCTGAACGGATGGATAAGCTGGTTGCACCAAAGCCCAGCCTTGGCCTGGGAATTGAAATCGGATCACCTACCCACTGCTTCATGGTATTTGTTTCGAACTCAAACAATATTGTTCCGCAGAACAACTTTGCTTTTAACACAACCGACCTGTTCGACAGTTCCAAAACTTTCTTTGGACGTATCAGGCTTGGATTTAACCTGACCGTTAGGTTTTAATTGAAGTTAGAGATTCGAGGGCCAATTTTGAATTTTGAAGTTACATGATCAGGTTAACCCTGAAGCTCAGTCAGCCTCGCCAAAGCCGGTAACCGGAGTTCACTTTGGAGCTGCACCGACCTGACACTCTCACCTAAGAATTCAAAACTGGCCCTCGAATCTCTAACTTTCTACTTCTAATAGCAGCCTCTAATCAACAATGAATATCAAATCAACACTATTCCTGCTGGCTATGCTTACTGGGATTGCGGCTCAGGCTCAGGATTCCATTCCGGTGCTGGTAACCAATCCCGCAAATAACCATTGCTTCAGCTGTCACGGTAAGCGCTGGTATACCTATAGCAATCAGGATTCAAGCCAGGTGATCAAGCACAAAATGTTCAAGGATCTAATCATTGACACAACCGCTTATTACCACAACAATCACAAATCCCTGACCTGCACCGATTGCCATTCCAGCGAATACAATACCCTGCCGCATAAATCGGACCTTAAGCTCGAGCCGCTGCTCGCTTGTACCGATTGCCATACCGACACCGAGGATACTCCGCCCATCAATTTTACGGGTATCACGGAAGAATTCACGAAGAGTGTACATGCCACCCGCAAAAACGCCAACGCGTCCTGCTGGTCATGCCACAATCCGCATTCATACAACATTACCACCCGAAGCAAGGATAACCTGAACCATGTGGTTGCCTATGATAATTCGATTTGCCTCGAATGCCATTCCGGCATGGGTAAGTTCGATATCCTCTACGGTGACCCGAAATCTACCCTGATATCCAAACACAATTGGCTTCCCGATCCGGTAAAACACTTCAGGAACGTAAGGTGCATTGAGTGCCATGCCGAGATTCGCGAGGATGTGCTGGTTGCACATAATATCCGCCCCAAGGAGGAGGCAATCCGTACCTGCACCCAGTGCCACTCGGCCGATTCCAGGCTGAAATACTCACTGTACAAGTATCAGCTGGCTCAGCAGATTTCTGAAAAAGGAATCCTGTCGTCCATCGTTACCAACCGGGATTTCGCTGTCGGCACCAACCCAAGCCCGCTGCTCAATCTGATCAGCCTGATCATTTTTGTGAGTGCCATCGGTGGTGTTGCCATCCATACCATAATCCGAATAATGAAGAAGTAATATGAGCGGAAAAGTCTATTTATACCCAATCTGGATCCGGCTCTGGCACCTGCTGAACGCACTGCTTTGCCTGATCCTTATCGTGACGGGAATCAGCATGCATTATGCCAGTCCCGAAGGTACCCGGATCAGCTTCGGCCTTTCGGTATCCATGCACAATATCTCCGGAATCATTCTGACCGCGAATTACCTGATCTTCTTCCTGGGTAACCTGTTCACCGGCAACGGACTGAATTACATTATCCAATTCAGGAATTTCCGCATTCGGATGTGGAAACAGATACGTTACTACGCCTTTGGCGTGTTTTTGAAAGAGGAAGCTCCTTTTCCCATCGGCAGCGCACGTAAGTTCAACCCGCTTCAGCAGGTAACATACGCAGCAATCATGTATTTCATGGTGCCTGTCGTTTCAATCACGGGTTTCGGCTTGCTATTCCCGAATGTGATCGCGGAAAAATGGCTGGGGATCGACACGTTCGCCCTCACTGATGTTCTGCATATCGCCGCCGGTTTCGGAATCTCAATTTTCCTGATCATACACCTCTATTTCGCTACCATGGGCAAAAAGCCCACCGATCATTATAAAGCCATGATCAGCGGATATCATGAGGATGAATCTGAACATGAAGCGAAAGCTCATGAATAAGGAATTGGTTTCTTGATAATAAGAAAACCCGGCCGGGACTCCGGCCGGGTTTTTTAATGCCGTATCAAATGAAAAGATTACCGCTCTGGATTGCACTTGCGTTTAGTTTATCAGCCGTGGCCCAACAGTCGGCGCCTTCCGGTTACCCTACACCCGCGGACATCAGCACCCGGATTGCCGAAATGGCAAAATCACAGCCAGCGCTCATAACCCTGCACTCGCTGGCCAAAACTTTTAAGGGCACTGATTATGTTGTGGTTGAAATCGGTAAAAAACAGCCGGACAGCCCGAAAAATCCTGCCGTTCTGGTAGTGGCCAATGCCGAGGGAACAGCACCCCTGGCCAGCGAAGGTGCACTCTACCTGATCAACGAATTGGTGAAAAAACCCGATCAGCTGGAAAACCTTACCTGGTACGTGATTGCCTGTGCTAACCCGGACGGAGCCGCTAGGTATTTTCAAAAACCACTCCTGGTCGACGGTCGCAATTTACGCCCCTGGAACGACGATATGGATGAGCTGACCGATGAGGATGGCCCCGATGATCTGAATGCCGACGGGTTAATTACCCAGATGAGAGTGAAGGATCCCGACGGTACCTATATCCCTGACGATAAGGACCCCCGTCTGATGAAACGGGCCGATCCGCTGAAAAGCGAAAAGGGGATCTATAAATTATATCAGGAAGGAACGGACAACGACGGCGATGGTCAATATAATGAGGACAGCCCGGGCGGAACCAATACCGGCATTACCTTCCCGTTCCTCTACGGTTACAACCAGCCCGGTACCGGTGCCTGGAGCGGATCGGAACCCGAGATTCTCGCCTTGATGAAATTCGTGAACCAGCATCCGGAGATCGCCCTCACCATGACCTACGGATCCAGCAACTGGTGCCTGGTGCCACCCAAAGGAGGAAGAAAGTCCTCGCTCAACCTCACAGCCATCAAGCTGCCGGAACGGTATGCCCGTATGCTGAATGCCGATCCTGAGAAAACCTATTCCCTGGAGGAGGTGAAGGATATGCTGCGCGCAACCGTGCCCCCGGGAACAACGGTCGACGATGCTATGGTGGCCGGAATGCTCGACCAGGGCGCCGTCATCAATCCCATTGATGCCGACAATAAGCTGTATAACGCACTGACCGATAAGTACAAGAAATATCTGAAAGAGAAGGGCTGGACAGCCAAACGCCTTGATCCGCAAAGGGAAAAGGACGGATCGTTCGAGCTGTGGTCCTACTATCAGCTCGGACTGCCATCGTTCAGCATGGATTTCTGGGCTATGCCTAAACCGAAAGATTCAACTAAGAACGCCTTCATGGCCTATAACGACAGCATCCTGGGAGGCAAGGGATTCGTGGCCTGGAAAGAATTCGACCATCCGAAACTGGGCAAAGTGGAGATCGGCGGAAATGTTCCTTATGCCGACATGATCCCACAGACTGCTCAGGTCGATACCCTCCTCAAGGTTCAGGTCCCCTGGATCTTTGAACTCGTGAAGCAGATCCCCGAACTGTCGGTGGGCGAAGTACGGGTGGAATCCCAGGGCTCAGGCATATACCGCGTCGACGCCTGGATAGCCAACAACAGGCAATTGCCCTTCCCGCTGGCTATCGGCGCCCGAACCAAAGTGCCGCCACCAGCCATCGTTACCGTTACCGGCAAAGGCATCACCTTTATCTCCGGCAAGGAACGCACCCCCTTTGAAGGGATCAACGGATACGAGCAACGAAAGCTTACGTGGATAATCAAAGCCGACAGTCCGGGAGATGTCCTGATAAAAGTGACGCCGGTGAACGCTTTCGGAAGTGAAAAATCAATCAGTCTGGGAGGGAAATGATCATGAAAACAAGAATATTCCATAGCTGCCTGGTACTGTTTGCAATAACCGTTTTTTCGGCCAGCGCACAGCAGGGTAAAATAGAGGTACCCCTCCGCTTCGACCACTACTACACCTATGAGGAGGTGAACCAGGCACTGGTGGCGCTCAACAAAGCCTACCCGAAACTTACCCGCCTCGACATGATCGGTCGCAGCGATGAGGGCCGCGAAATATGGGCGCTCACCGTGAACAATCCCGCCACCGGACCCGAGACCGATAAGCCGGGGGTATATGTCGATGGCAATATCCACGGCAACGAGGTGCAGGCCAGTGAGGTATGCCTCTATTTTCTCAATTATATCCTAACCGGATACGGGAAGCTCGACCGGGTGACCAAAACCGTCGACCGCTCCGTATTTTACGTAGTGCCCACAGTCAACGTCGACGGCCGGTACCATTGGTTTGCCGATGCCAACAACGCCAGCTCGGGACGCGGGCTCTGGGTTCCCAAGGATGACGACCGCGATGGACTCATCGATGAGGATCCTCAGGAAGATCTTGATGGCGATGGGTTTATTACCCAGATGCGCATCAGGGACACGCTCGGTGATTATAAGACCGACCCCAAAGATCCTCGCCTGATGGTTCGGGTGGAAAAGGGGCAGAAGGGCGAATTCCGGGTCCTCGGGACAGAAGGTATTGATAATGACAATGATGGTAAGGTGAATGATGATGGTCCGGGTTATATCGATCCGAACAGGAATTTCCCCTACAACTGGCAGCCCAATTATGTGCAGGGCGGTGCCGGCAGCTATCCTCTTGAAGGCAAAGGCCTTCAGGCTGTTGCCGATTACCTGTTTGCACGGAAAAATATCCTCGTAGCCTGGGCTTTTCACAATTCAGGAGGCATGATCCTCAGGGGCCCGACGAGCAAAAGCGCACAGGAATACGACCGCCGGGATATCGAGGTATTCGATTATCTGGGTAAACACGGTGAAAAAATGATCCCCGGATACAATTACCTGATATCCTGGAAAGACCTGTATACCACCTGGGGCGATTTTGGCGATTTCACCGATGATATCATGGGTGCCTTTACCCTGGTTGGTGAACTGTTTCAGTCGAACACCGAGTCGTACCGTGCAGATACCACGAAACCCGCCACCCCGGATGAGCAATCCACCGAGCGGATCAAGTTTAACGACTACCTCACCAATGGGGCCATGTATTCCGATTGGAAAACCTACAAACACCCGCTGTACGGGAAGGTGGAAATCGGCGGATGGAGCAAGTTCAATTCCAGGCTGCCGCAGCCGTTCATGCTCATGGATCTGGTTCACCGTAATGCCATGGCAGTGTTTACCAGCGCTTTCAGCCTGCCGCAGATCGGCATGGAAGTGTTCGCTAAGGAAAAAATCGGGACCGACCTGTACCGGATCAAGGTCAGGCTGACGAATTCCAAGGCAGTGTCGTCCATAACGGCCCAGTCCGTTCGACTGAAAATCAATCCGATGGACTACCTGAAGATCAGTGGTAAAGATGTACGTGTGGTCGCCGGTGGACCGGTTACCGACCTGTACCGGAACGAGGCTTCCTACAAGCAGTATAAGCCGGAAATTCAGTTTTTCATGATCCCCTCTTTCGGGCAGGTGGAGTATCAGTTCCTGGTATCCGGCAAGGGAAAGCTGAAACTGGAATACCACTCTGAAAAAGCGACAGATACAGCCAAAGAAATTGATTTGTGATGCGTGAAAAAATTAGCAGAATATTAACTTTGAAAAGTAGGTAAATAAATATCTAGATATGATAGGACCAAACAAACAAAACTACTCTGCAAGGCTCCCCATTCTCATATCTTTATTGTTCATTGCCAGCCATTTGGCAGTTTTCGCTCAGTCGAACGATGATTGCCTCATGTGCCACGATGACCCGGGTCTGTCCATTGAGAAAAACGGTAAGAAATTGTCCCTTTACGTTACCGCTAAAACTCTTGGTTCCTCCGTACATAAAGATCTGAAGTGTGTAGCCTGCCATGAAGATGCGGCGGTTGCTGAATTTCCGCATCCCGAAGGGCTGAAGCCCGTTTCGTGCAGTAAATGCCACACCGAACCCGACAAGCAATTTGAGGCCGGGGTTCATGGTCAGGCAAAAAGGCTCAAATCGCTTTATGCACCGGATTGCAAGGAATGCCACGGCACCCACGAGGTTTTGGCAAAAGCGAATCCCCAGTCGCGAACCTACAAGATGAACGTGCCGGTCCTTTGCGGCAAATGCCATCGTGAAGGTGCCCCGGTTGCCAGGATTTACAATGTTTCCGAACATAACATTCTTGAAAACTACAGCTCTGATGTCCATGGTATCGGACTGTTCAAGAAAGGTTTGATTGTTTCGGCAACCTGTAACGACTGCCACGGCAACCATCTGGTATTGCCTCACACAAGCCCGAACTCAACCATTTCGGTGAATAACGTGGCTAAAACCTGTATGACCTGCCATACCAAGATCGAGGAGGTTCATACCAAGATTATCAAAGGCGCGCTGTGGGAGGAAAAACCCGGATCGATACCCGCCTGTACTTCCTGCCATATCCCGCACCGGGTGAGCACACAAAACATTGTGGCTAACATTTCCGACCGGGAGTGCATCAAGTGCCATGAAAACTCGACAGCTCACAAGCAGGTTGGCGATTCCACCGTATCCATGAGGGTTGATAAGGCCGACCTGGCTAATTCGGTTCATAAAAATATCGCCTGCGTAAAATGCCATTCCGATGTGTCATCCAACCGGGCAAGGCCCTGCGAGACTGCCGGCAAGATCGACTGTTCCTCCTGCCATGCCGAGGTTTCGGCTTTGTATGCCGGCAGCGGTCACGGTCAGGCTTACGACAAGAAACACCCGAATGCCCCTTATTGCACGGACTGCCATGGTTCGCACAAGGCAAAATCAAGGTACGACGATACCTCACCTTCCTATCGTGCCAACATCCCGCAATTGTGCGGATCCTGCCACCGGAACAACGGAAAGGCAAATGAGGGAACTAATCTGCATCAGAAAAATACGTTGGTCGATTATTCCCAGAGTATACACGGCAAAGGCTTGATAGAAAAGGGATTAACCGTAAGTGCAGTGTGTACCGATTGCCACTCCACACACAACATCCTGAAGGAAACGGATGAGCTCTCAACCATCTATACCAAGAATGTTCCAGCCACCTGTGCTACCTGCCATAAGGGTATTTACGATGAATATGTGAAGAGCGATCACGCGATCACCAAGGACGGGGAAGACAAGAAATACCCGACCTGTGTTCAGTGTCATACCTCACATGAAATCAGTTCCACCGGAGGCGATGCCTTCATGGATGAGGTCACCACCCAGTGCGGTTCGTGCCATAAGGAGACAGCTGAAACCTATATGCTTACTTATCACGGCAAGGCCCATTCACTCGGTTACGCCAAGGCAGCCAAGTGTTCCGATTGCCATGGATCGCATACCATCCTGAACGTGAACAATCCGAATTCATCGGTCGGCAGTAAGAATATCATTACCACCTGCCAGAAATGCCACCCCGATGCCAACAAGCGGTTCACCGGCTACCTGACTCATGCCACCCATCACAACAAGGAAAAATACGGCGTACTGTTCTATACCTTCTGGGCAATGACCAGTCTGCTGATCGGCGTATTCCTGTTCTTCGGCGTTCACCTGATCCTCTGGTTCCCGCGCTCGCTGAAATCGCTGCGCGAGAAGAAGCAGAAAGAAAAGGAAAAGACTCACGATTCCATTGCTGATAAATATTACGTCAAACGGTTCACCCGAAGCCAGAGAATGACCCACCTGTTCGTCATCATCAGCTTCCTGATGCTGGCCCTCACCGGTATGATCCTGAAATTCTCCAACATGGCATGGGCTGCTTTCCTGGCTGACCTGCTCGGCGGGGCTCACGTTGCCGGCAAGATTCACCGTGTGGGTGCTTTCATCACCTTCTGCTATTTCGGTTTCCACCTGGTCTCCCTGATACGCACGAAGATCAAAAAGCGCATTCCGTTCGGGAAATTTGTTTTCGGCAAGAACTCCCTGATGTTCAATATGCAGGATATCCGCGATTTTGGCGCTACCATGAAATGGTTCGTCGGCCGCGGTCCGAAACCGGCTTACGGAAGATGGACCTACTGGGAAAAGTTCGACTATATGGCTGTTTTCTGGGGAGTTGCCGTCATCGGATTCTCCGGATTGGTACTCTGGTTTCCTGAAACCTTTACCAAGATATTGCCCGGCTGGCTGATCAATGTCGCCCAGATTATTCACAGCGACGAGGCCCTGCTGGCTGTAGGGTTTATCTTCACCTACCACTTCTTCAACACGCACCTGCGTCCGGATGCCTTCCCGATGGATACAGTTATCTTCACCGGTCTGGTTCCATTCGAAGATTTCAAGCACGACCGTCCGCGCGAATACGAAGAACTGAAAGAAAGCGGCCGCCTGAAAAAGGTTATGGTCAAGAAAGAAACCAAAAGCTGGTATTTCAATATCATCCGGGGATTTGGATTCATCTTCCTGAGCGTTGGACTGATACTGGTTTGCTTCATCATCTACTCAATGCTCTTCGGCTACAAGTAGTAAGTCAACAAAATAGACCTGACAGCTCTATAGAGCTGTCAGGTCTAAAACAGGACGAGCTGATTACCCCATAAAAAAAACCCCGCGGCGGAAGCAGCGGGGTTTTTTTATCCTTAAATAGAACGTTTACTGTACTTTAGCTGGATTTGGATGAGCAATTTTAGCTGAGTATGTCTTATAATCGAAGCCTTTGAAAGTCGGGCTTTCAGCATTATGACATTTCTTGCAAAGTTTTTCATCCGGAATGATCATGCCGGCAGCAATTGACTTGGCGCGATCTTTCATGACAGCAGGTGCCTTGTAAGCACTACCTGCACCATGGCATGATTCGCAGGAAACACCTTCAGCCATGGTGATGGTCTGAGTGTCACTTAAAGTCAAACCGAAAGCGGTTGAGTGACATTTCAGGCACTTGGGATTCTTTGCATCGTCACCTTTCAGTGAAGCCATTGCTTTGGCATGCGGTGTTGCAGCCCATTTGTTGTACTGCTCGCCTGTTGGCGGTTTGTTGTGGCACATCTTGCATTTAGCAGCTCCAATGTACTCTTTAGTCTGGGCCTGGGCCGGAACGGCGGCTACCAGGATCCCGCAAACAACCACCAGCGAAAAAAATCTGGTTAACATAGATACCTCCTTATTAAATTAATAGTTTGTTGTCTTTTGACAAATTAGCGCCAATATATAAAAATATCTGCATACGTCGGATCGGTGCTGAATAATTGCTCCTGAGCAACCTATCTAAAACAGTGCCAAATTGCTAATTTTGTTGGCTAAGAGCTGACAGCTTTTCTTTAAAGCTGTCAGCTCTAAAAAAGCGCTGTCAGCTCCACTGAGCTGTCAGGTCTAAAAAAACACTCAAATGACCCTCAAAACCACTCTCTTAAACAAGTTCATCCGGGGCCGCAAGCCCCTCAGTATCGCCGGCGATGTGTTCTTTTTCGCCTTCCTGCTCATGCTCCTCATCCCTTCGACCCGCAGCCTGATCCTTTCCGGAGTGGCCTCTGTAAAGAGCTGGTTCATAAGTGCTGAACTCCCTGAGGAAAAGAAAACCGACCTTCCGGCCGAGGGCTGGAACTGGAGCCTTACCGACATGCAGGGCCGGGTGATCCCTTTCTCTTCTTTCCGCGGCGAAGTGATATTCCTGAACCAATGGGCGACCTGGTGTCCGCCCTGTCGTGCCGAAATGCCGTCGATAGAAAAGCTGTACCGGCGATTCGGCGAGAGCGTAAAATTCATTATCCTGACTAATGAAGAGCCCCCAAAAGTGATCGAATATCTCAAAAAGGAGGGCTACACATTTCCCGTTTACTTTGGTAGTGTGGCCGGGGCCGACCTGTCAACCCGCTCTATACCTGCAACGGCAATCATCAGCCGCACCGGCCGGATTGAAGTCAACCGCAAAGGCACTTACAACTGGAACTCCCCCCGCATCGCCCGACTACTAACAAACCTTAATCATTGACACGACCTGACAGGTTTTTAAACCTGTCAGGTCTAAAAAAACGATGAACCCTCCCCCAAACCCTACCTACGAAGCCAACATCCTCCGATTTCAAGTCTCCCTGCAAAAGCTTGAAAACCGGTCGGGGCAAATAGCTTTTGCCCGGTTTCTGCTGTTCATCCTGATAGGAGTGCTGGCTTATTTATCAATTAGTCACAAATCCGGGATTCTTCTGATTTTTGCATTCCTGATGTTCGCAGGGTTTCTCTACCTGGTAAAGCAATCCGTAGCACTCAAAAGGAAAATCAGCTTTCATAAGATTTTGATTACGATCAATCAGGAGGAAATCAAGGCTCTCGAAGGCGATTTCTCCCCTTTCGATACCGGCGCCGGTTTTATCGATTATCATCACGAATACAGTTACGACCTCGATATTTTCGGTGAACACAGTATCTACCGGATGGTAAACCGCGCTGCCACACCCCTCGGGAAAACCAGAATGGCCGGGCGGTTGCTGCATCCCGGTACCGACACAAAGGAAATCCGGAACCGACAGGAATCGGTGAGAGAATTGGTCTCCCTTTTACCATGGCGACAGGATTTCCTGGCCACCGCCCGGGAGTCCGACTGGGAGCAGAATCCCGAAAAACAAATCAGCTCCTGGCTCGACGCCCCCGACCAATTCACCAAAACTGTCCTGTTCAAAGTGGTGATCTGGATCAACGCCATCATTTCCCTGACCATTCTGTTCCTCACCATTCTTACCCTCCTCAGCTCCTCAGCTCCTCAGCTCCTCGCCTTCCTGCCTTCTTCCGGCTTTCGCCTACCGTCCTCCGTCTATCTCTATTTTCTTGTCCCGATAGGTCTCATAATCAGTAGAACACGCATAATCAACCGCGAACAGCAGAGGTTGGAACGCCTCCTCGACCTGTTCCGTAAATACGCAGGACTGCTGCAACTGATAGAAAATGAGGATTTTACAAGCGGACGACTGAATGACCTGAAAGAAAAACTTAAGCATGGCGACAAGCGGGCCAGCGATATCATGAAAGAGCTTACCGGGATATTGTGGGGTCTGGAAGTTCGCGGAAACCTCATCGTAAGCTTTTTCCTGAACTCGTTCTTTCTCTGGGATATCCTCCTGATGATCCGCCTTGAAAAATGGAGGCGCAATTACGGCGATTCTTTCGGTGTCTGGATCGATGTGATTGCCGAATTTGAAGCCCTCAACTCCCTGGCTAACCTGTCGTATAACCGCCCCGACCTTACCTGGCCTGAGATCCGCGAAGGTGATTTCAACATGGAGATTGTTAATGGTGGTCATCCGCTCATCAACCCCTCCAAAAGAGTTGATAATTCACTTTTTTTTCCTGACAATGGCCGCATATATCTGATCACCGGAGCCAATATGGCCGGAAAATCAACCCTCCTGAGGATGGTGGGGGTAAACATGATTCTCGCCATGGCTGGCGGTCCGGTTTGTGCGAAGAGTTTTGCCATGGTACCGGTACTGGTCCACACCAGCGTTCGCACCAACGATTCCCTCGGCGATGACGAATCCTATTTTTATGCCGAACTGAAAAAGTTAAGCCGGATAATCTCCCGGTTTGAGCAGGGCGAAAAACTTTTTGTCATTGTAGATGAGATGCTTAAAGGCACCAACTCCCGCGATAAGCACACCGGATCCGCCGCTCTTATCCACCGCCTCACCGGCCTCGGTGTCTCCGGATTGGTGGCCACCCACGACGTGGAACTCGGCGAACTCGAAAAAGAATACCCCGATCGCCTGGTAAATCGCTGTTTTGAAGTCATCACCGATGGCGATCAGCTAAAATTTGATTATCTTTTGTACCCGGGAGTGAGCAAAAACCTTAACGCTACCTTCCTGATGCGAAAAATGGGCATCATCGCAGCACCCACCGACCCCTCTGGTTAACCCCAGGCTTCAGCCTGGGGCCACCTCAGCCTGGGCCCACTTCAGCCTGGGCCCACTTCAGCCTGGGGGCTTGGCCTGGCGCCGCCCTCGCCGACCCCTCAGGTTAACCCCAGGCTTCAGCCTGGGGGCTCAGCCTGGGGGCTCAGCCTGGGGGGTAGCCGGGTACTGCACCTGCTGACCTCTCTGGCTAACCCCAGGGTTCAGCCTGGGGGGGGTGGCCGCCTCAGGGTGCTTCAGCCTGGGGGCTGCCCCCTGCGGGTACCTGAGCCCACTTATTACTTGCTAACCTGGAGACAGACTATGGACCTAACATCACGCGAAATCAAAGGAAAGCCCTCCGGTCCCCGGACAGCCTTCCTCAAGCAACGTTACCTCGATGCACCCCTGATGGTCGACATAGAGTATATCCGTCACCTCACCGATTCACACCGTACAACCGGCCATCTTGATGTGCTCGTCCGCCGCGCAACCGACCATGCCTGGGCGCTGCGCAACATGACTCCCGTGATCAACGGGTCCGACAGGCTGGCCGGCAATAAGACAAGATTCATCCGCGGTGCCATACCTTACGCCAACTACGCTGCCGGTCCCTTCCTCCGGGAGATGCGCAGCGAGGAGCAGGATGATCAGTCGAAACATACCGCCCAGGGTATGGGAGGCGGGATAGCGAAAGCTTTGGAGGAAGCCGCCGATAAGGGACTGCGACTGATATCGGGAAAATTCCTGATTAGCACGGCCGATTATGAGATCTTTAAGGATATCTGCGAATATTGGGAGGAAAAATGTTTCATGGAACAGGGCAACCTGCTCTGGAAAACCAATTTCCCGGAGGCCGGATACATCGAGAAAGGATGGAAAATTGGCCTCTACACCGCACCGCACGAGCCCTGTCCGGAAGGCCGCCTGATCCTGGATTATGATACCGCCATCCGGAAAGGCTATCAGGCAATCATCAATGAAATAACGGAGCAAATAAATCAGGATTCTCCGGAATCTGATGGCCACCATTCCCGTTTGGAGTTCTGGAAAGCGGCAATCATATCCCTCGAGGGAGCCATCAACTTTGCCGCTAATTACGCCCGCGAAGCTGAACGCCTGGCAACCCTTGAAAAAGATCCGGTCCGCAAATCCGAACTGGAGGCGATGGCAGTCATCTGCCACCGCGTACCCATGCTGCCTCCCAGGAATTTCCAAGAAGCACTTCAGTCATTCTGGTTCACCTACCTGCTCGGCCATATCGAGGGCTCCCATCTGGGCTACTCACCGGGCCGGCTCGACCAGGTGCTGATTCCCTATTATCAGGCTGATAATGATATCAGTATAGAAGCAGCCGTGCCTCTGTTTGAGGAATTGTTCGTAAAAATGACCCAGATAGAATATATCGCCAGCCTCAGCTGGCAGGGCCTTGGTCATGGAAACCTTTACCAGAACCTGATCCTCGGCGGAATGGACGAAAAGGGCAATCCTGCCGATAACGACCTGTCGCTGGCTATCCTTCAGGCACAGATCAATATGCAGATGACCCAGCCAACCCTGTCGGTCTGGTGGAACGATAACCTCAGCAGTGACTTCCAGATGAAAGCCGCGGAGTGTGTCAAAACCGGCGTTGGTTACCCGGCATTCTTCAATCAGAAAACCTATATCAGCCATGAACTGCACACCAGCGGTCTGCCACTCGAAGTGATCCGTCGGAACAGCGCGATCGGCGGATGTACCGAGCCTACCCTCCAGGGAATGTCGTACGGTATCGTGCAGGCAGGTTTTGTGAATCATGGAAAAATAATCGATCTTGTTGTCAATCAGGGTGTTGATCCGGCAACGGGCATCCGCATGTTCCCATCCAGGAAGCTCATCAGCTATGAGGAGGTTCGCCAGTATTATCTGGATATTATGCACGATGCCATCCGTTACTGGCAGCAATACTGGAACTGGGTGATGATCGCCCACAGGCAGACCGTTCCATTGGTTTTCTGTTCTGTTTTTGTCAACGATTGCATAGCCACCGGACGTTGCATGGACGATGGCGGGGCGGTCCTCAACCGATCTGTCACCACGCTTTCATCCGGACTGGTCAACGTTTCAAACTCGCTGGCAGTCATCAAACGCCTCTGTTTCGAGGATCAGGCCTGCTCACTCAGCGAGCTGTTGTACGCCGTTCAGGAAAACTGGAAGGGCTTTGAGATGCTTCGCAAAAAGGCCCTGGCCGTGCCTCACTGGGGTAACGATGATGATTTTGCAGATAATATCTTCCTCGATCTGTTCCGGGAATATTGCGATTGGGTGCGTGGACAGAAAAATTACCTCGGTGAGCCCTACGACCCTTCCATGCTCGCCATATCCACACCCGTGCCTTTCGGCAAGGTGTGCGCGGCCTTCCCGGATGGCCGGCTTAGCGGCGAACCGCTGGCCGACGGGGTAACATCGCCGTTCCCGGGAACCGATACCTGCGGCCCGACAGCAGTGATCCGCTCCTCATCAAAAGTCGACCATACCCAGATCCGGGGAGGATTGCTAAACCTCAAGTTCCACCCTTCGGCACTCAAAGGGGAATCCGGATCAGCCAATTTGCTGGCACTGATCCGTACTTACTTCGAAAATCCGGGATTCCACGTCCAGTTCAATGTAGTGGATTCACGCATGCTGACCGACGCTCAGGAACATCCGGAGAACTACCGCGACCTGGTAGTCCGCGTGGCCGGTTTTTCGGCCTATTGGGTGGAAATGAGCAAGGCCCTGCAGGATCAGGTGATATGGCGAACTGAACATAGTATCTGACCGGGTGAAAGGAAACATCTTTGCCATCCAGCATTACGCGGTGCACGACGGGCCGGGTATCCGCACGCTCGTCTTCCTCAAGGGGTGCCTGCTGAACTGCGACTGGTGCTGCAATCCCGAGTCTCATTCGCCGCAACCCCAGCTGAGATATATCCCGTTCCGTTGCCGCCTCTGCTATCGCTGTCTGCCCGCCTGTCCGGTCCAGGCCATCACGGTAAATGACGAACAGTTGGTTCACGATTTTGAGCAGTGCCGCGAATGCCCGGGAAAGCCCTGCACCGACGCGTGCCCTTATGATGCTCTCACCATAACCGGACGAACCGTCGAGGCCGGTGAACTCTTCGACATCATTGCCCGCGACATTCCATTTTATCGCAACTCAGGCGGAGGGGTCACCTTCTCCGGCGGAGAGCCTTTTCATCAGGCTCCCTTTCTGCTTGAAATGTTGAAGCGATGCCGTGAAGCCGGCATTCATACTGCCGTGGAAACCTGCGGCTGGGCCAATCACGCCGATATAGCGGCAGCCAGATCCCTGACCGACCTATTCCTGTTCGATCTGAAAATTATTAATCCCGATAATCACCTCAGGCATGTGGGCAAACCCGTGGCTCCGATACTCGAAAACCTGGCCTACCTCGCAAGCCATCATCCCGAAGTGATCATACGCTTTCCACTGGTGCCCGGCATCACCGATACTCCTGAAAATCTGGAAGATATCGTTGCCGTCATGAAGAAGAACAGTCTGACCCGCATAAACCTGGAGCCTTATCACTCCCTCGGCGTGGATAAATATGAGGAGCACGGATTGAAATATTCGCTGGAAAACCTGGGTCATTATCAATCCGGCGATCTGGAAAAATATCGTGAATTCTTTGCCGGACAAGGCCTTCAATGCGAGGTTGTATAAGCACTTCTTTGTATCTTTAAGGAAACTCTCACCAACCATGAACCGTATATTTTTCATCTTAAGCTTCGCCGTCTGCGTGCTGATGACCGCTTGCCAGCCGGGCGAGAAAAAAACCACTATCGGATATGTCCAGATAACCCCCGATCCCGTGCTGGATGCTGCCCGTGACGGTGTATTCAAGGCGCTGAAAGACAGTGGCTTCATCGATGGACGGAATATCAGGATTTTAGAAAAAAATGCGCAGGGCGATCTGGCCATGATCACCATGATCCTCCAATCCTTCCAGTCGCAGAATGTCGATATGGTAATTACCAACAGCACTCCCTGCATGATCGCCGCCGCTCAGACCATCAAGGGAATTCCGGTGGTTTACACGGTAGCCTTCAGCCCGGAACAGATCGGACTGAAAAATCCCCCGACAACCATCACCGGCGTAAATGATGAACTTCGGGTAAAGGAAATCGTCGATGTGATGTTTGAATGTATTCCCGGACTCAAAAGGGTGGGGTTCCCCTACAATAACGCCGAGCCGAATGCCGAATACTCGGCGAAGGTGCTCGACAGGGAATTTGCTGCGAGAGGCATCGAAGTCATACACGCCGCCGTCAACAGCACCAACGATATCATGCAAACCACCCAGTTCCTTGTGGCCAAGCAAATCGATGCACTGGTGGCCTCTGCCGACAATACCGTTTACCTCGGACTGAATGCCCTCACCAAAATTGCCACAGAAAACAAGATTCCGGTGTTTGTTTCCGATCCCATGCAAACCGAGAAAGGCGCTTTTATCGGTATCGGCCCCAATTACTCAGATTGGGGTTATCAAAGCGGACTGAAAGCTGTGGCGATATTAAGAGGAAGTAAACCTTCCGACATCCCCATGGAGCCCACCCGGAAATACCAGATGGTCGTGAACAAAAAAGCCGCGGATGCCATGGGCCTCGTCATCCCCCAATCGGTCCTCGACCGCGCCGACAAGATAATTCAGTAACCATACTGAATGAAGGCCAGGACCAATTTTGAATTTTGAAATTCCAACCTGAAACCCTTTTCTGTCATTCCCGCGAAGCTTGTCCCCGCGGAGGCGGGGAGCGGGAACCCGACACCTGACACCTGATACCCGATACCCGATACCTGACACCTGATACCCGATACCCTTTTCTGTCATTCCCGCGAAAGCGGGAACCTCTTCATCTTCGCCGCAAATTCCGCCGAAACATAATTCTCATAGCTGAGACAAACATTGGCCGCAAAACCCGCAGCCATGGCAACGATTTTCGACCAGTCGGCCCCGCTGAGGCCCTCTAGCTGTGATCTTCTGATATCTTCCCAATAGATCGATGCGGTCATGCCGGCATTGAAATTATCCCCGGCCCCGATGGTGCTCACCGGCTTGAGCTGCTCCACCGCATAGTGCTCCGACAAACCCGGCGTTCTCACAAAAACCCCGTCAGCATTGGCTGTATACACGATGCACCTGCAATAATCACGTACAGCCGCATAGGTATCATCGGCATTGTCCGTCCCAAAAATCGTCTTGAAATCTTCATCCGATCCCCTGACAATATCCGCCAGCTGCATATTCTCGATGATATACGGTCTCAAAGCCTCCAGCTCCTCCAGATGGGCTTTCCTGAAATTCGGGTCGTAAATGATCAGCGCACCGCAACTCCGTGCCCACTGAATGAACTCGATGAACTTAGCCCGTATCTCTTTGGTGATGGCGAAAAACGATCCGCAGAGCACGATATCGTCAGGCTGTATCTCAGGCATCCTGATATTCAGCCGCTCCTTCGGAAAATCGCGGTAGAAGGTGTAATGCGCGTCATTCCTTTCATCCAGAAAAGCCATGGCCAGCACCGTCTTTCCGTTCCTGAACCGGTGCACCAGCTGCGTATCCACTCCGTTCGCCCGCAGGAAATCATCCACCAGATTACCCACGTCATCCTGGGCATATTCACTGATAAAAGTGGCCGGCAAACCCACACGCCCCAGCGACACCAGCCCGTTGAGCATCGATCCGCCGGGTTTGGCCGCCTGCGGCTGCCCCCCCTTGAAAATGATGTCCAGCACCGTCTCCCCGATTCCAAATATTTTTCTCATGATTTTTAAAAAAGTTTTTTTCTGTCATCCCCGCGGAGGCGGGGACCCTGCCAACTGCCAACTGCCCTCTGCCGACTGCCGACTGCCGACTGCAAACTGCCTCCTGCTTTCTGCCCTAAAAATAATTAATTATTCGCCGTAACTTTAATCATCTAATCACCGTTCGAAACACTCTCTATTATGAAAACAATTGCTAAAGTGGCTTTCACCTGCTGCCTGGCCTTCGCATGCTCTGGCGTCAGTGCGCAAAAAGCCGCACAGGGGTTCCGCTGGGATGGCACCGATTCATACGGATACAGTCATCAGACCCTGGATTATTATCTGGAAGCAAAAATTGTAAATAAATACGGCTCGAACGGCATGCTCGCCGAGGACCAGCAATGGTATCTGGATGACAGCCTGAACCAACTGAAGTTGATGCAAAAAACGCTGTATGCCTATGACGGTGCGAGGAATAATACCGGTCGTGTGATTTGGGCGACGATTTTCGATAGCGATTCACTGCTTCCATATCGGAATTGGATTATAACCTACGACCAGAATCTTGTTCAGAGCGAGCTGGTTCAAATGCGCGATCGGACAACCGGGGAATGGATCGACCGGCAGCTGATCACCTACCAGTATAACGACAAAGGGCTGAACACCAGGCAGGATTACCAGACCTGGGACGGGGTTGCCTCCTGGATCAACCGGTTCATGAGAACATTCGACTATAATGCCGACGGCGATATGATCCGGCAGGAAAACTGGTCGTGGAACAACGTTGCACGTGAATTTCAGCCGCAGAGCCGCGAAAACCTGACCTATAACCGGAACCATGAAATTCTTACCGATTCAGCTTATTTCTGCATGAACCAGGAAGGCACCGAATGGTATCTGGAGTATACCACCGGAAATATTTACAATTCAGCTGGATTGCTCGCGGAAACCCATGATAAGTACTATATTATGGATACCGCAAGCTTAATGGATTGGTATAAAAGAGTTTACACTTACGATGATAAAAAACAGCAAACGGATATCCTCCAAAGTGCATGGATTGATTCAACTCGCACCTGGTTCGACCAGTCGCATATTCACATGTCCTACGACGAACCTGGAAATCAGGTGAAAGTGGATTACGAATTCTGGGAATCCGACAGCGCGCGGATAATCACCGAAGGCCGGGAAGTTTACCTCTACTCACAGATCACGGGCAAACCGGCAATCCCTGTAATCGCCGAAGCCCTGACCTATCCAAACCCGGTAAAAGATTATCTGACCCTGATGAACGCCGACCCGGGCTCCCGGATCCAGCTGCTCTCCACCACTGGCCACCTTGTCCTCAGCGAAACCTATACCGGTAACCCGCTCAACCTCTCAACCCTTCCCCCCGGATTATATACCCTTCGCATCACCGCCCCCAACGGCATCCTCACCAAAAAAATCCTCAAACAATAACCAAAACCTCCCCAACCCTTCTCTTCAATTTGCAAATTATCGAATTATCGAATTGTCGAATTGTCGAATTTCTTACTCTCCCTTAACTTTCAGCGTAACCACATTCCACCCGTCGCGATACTCGTAATCAACACTTTTGCACCGCCCCCTGATCAGCTTGATGCCGATGTCATCCGCCGCAACCCCATCATCAAACGGGTTTTCAGGCGTACCGGCACTCTCGCAGACCAGATCCACATTGCCGTCTTTCTCTGAATACGAAAGACTGAGCACGATGTCGGTGAAATCTTTCTGCAACCCTAACACCTCCTCGGCGATCAGGGCCACGAAGCCGCCAACCCTTCTCGTCAGGCCATGCTTCTCGCAGAAAGCCTCCATCTCGGCCTGCATGGCATACAGGTCGTAATTATCGTTCGTGATCCGGTGCTGGTATTTCCGGATCCGGTTGATAAACGCACGCGTCTTCTCCTTCTGGGGATTATCAAAGATCTGCTCGGGCGGACCTTCCTCGTAAATAATTCCCTCATCCATGTAAAATACACGGCTCGATATGTTTCGTGCAAATTCCATCTCATGAGTCACAATGATCATCGTCATGCCTTCCCTCGCCAACCTTCGAATAACCGACAGGACCTCGCTCACCATAGTCGGATCGAGCGCCGAGGTCGGCTCGTCAAAAAGCAGGATCTCCGGTTCCATGGCCATGCAGCGGGCAATGGCCACACGCTGCTTCTGTCCGCCCGAGAGCTCATCCGGGAAGTTGTTCGCTTTCTCGGCCAGACCCACCAGCTTGAGCAGCGCCATGGCTTTGGCGTTGGCCTCATCCTTATGCTTGCCGAGCAGTTTCAGCGGTCCGAGCGTCAGGTTTTCGAGCACCGTGAGATGGGCGAAAAGGTTGAACGACTGGAATACCATGCCCATCTTCTGACGAAGCTTCGGAACATTGGTGTTCTTGTCCAGCAGCGGAACGTCATCGATCAGGATCTGGCCGCCGGTGGGCATTTCAAGCAGGTTCAGACAGCGGAGAAAAGTGCTCTTGCCGGTTCCCGAAGGCCCGATAACCGATATCACTTCACCTTTCTGAATATCAACATTAACATCTTTCAGAACTACCAGTTCGCCAAAATGTTTCGATAAATGCCTTACGTTAATCATGCCTTAACCTCCACTGTTCTAGTAATACGTTTTCTCTTCGGATCCACTGAAATCTCAACCCTGCCTAGCGCCCAGGTCAGCAGCCAGGAGATGACCAGGTAAATGGCGGCAGCCATCAGCAACGGGAAAAAGGCGTCGAACGTGCGGCTGCGGATAATGTCGCTGGCCTTGGTAAGATCCTGGACGGCAATGTAACCGACAATCGAGGTCATCTTAACAAGTGAGATGAATTCGCCTTTGTAAACGGGCAAAAGATGCCGTAAAGCCTGCGGTGCGATGATGTGGATGAAGGTCTGGATCTTCGTAAATCCGCCCGCAATCCCAGCCTCGTTCTGACCGTGGTCGATACTCTCGATCGAGGTGCGGAACATCTCTGAAACGTAGGCGCCGAAGTTCAGCCCGAAAGCAAACACCGCCACCACCACAGGGTTGATATTGACCGATGCGAATACGATATAGTAGATGATCATCAGCAATACCAGTACCGGCGTGCCCCTGAGCAGTGAAATGTACAGATTGGCTATTCCCGTGAGCACCTTTTTCTTCGACATCTTCATCCAGCAGATAAATCCTCCGAGAAGGGTGCCGAAAAGTGCGGCAAACAAGGAGATCAGGATGGTCACGAACAGACCGTCGAGGATCAGCAGGTAACGCTTTTCCAGGATGATGTTGTTCTGAAAGCTGTCGGACAATTTGTTGAAAAAGCTCTTCTTCTCCATTTTCAGATCCTGTCCGGCAAAGGCCGCCAGACTGGCTTTCGGAGCGATAACCGCCGTGCGGAACAGGGCATAGGTATCGGAAAAATCGATCTGCTTGCCACGCTCCTCCGAAATGGCTATCCCGTCGGTCACCATCTCAACCTTGCCTGCTGCCAGGGCGGCCACCAGCGACGGGAATTCCATCGTGATGATCTCCAGCTGGTAATTCCTCCTTTGCGCAAATGTCCTGATCATCTCGATATCGAATCCGACATAATCCCCGCTCATGAAGGCAACGTAGGGAAGGTCGTCGACCGACACCCCAACGACCAGTTTTTTGCCCGTTGCCGGCGTGTTGAATTTTGGCATGACAGCTTCCTCGGCATCGTCCACAAACCAGCGCTTGTACATGATGTCGTAGGTACCATCCCCCTTGATCTCCTTCAGGAAATCGTTGAAATTCTGCCTGAGCTCCGGACTGCTCTTGCTGAACCCGACGCCCAGTGGCATGTCCAGGACCTTGTCGCTGAGCATTCCCAGATCAGGATTGTGCTTCAGCAGCAGCCGGGCGGTGATCAGGTCGAACATCCCGGCATCGATCTTGCCGGTCTTGATAGAGAGCATCAGGTCGGCCGTGCTTTCGTACCTGAAAATCCGGGCATTCGGATAGGTCCGGGCAATGAAGGCATCATGTACCGTTCCGGTGAATACCCCGATCTTCTTGTCGTTGATATCATCCAGCACTTTTAACTTGCCCTCGGTAACCGGCTCCATATCGGCCTTCCTGACGATCAGGCTGGCTCCGGATTCACAGTAAGAATCCCCGAAATCGATCTGCTTCTCACGCTCTTCCGTGATAAACATCGAAGCGGTGATCATATCGATCTTGTTGGTGGAAATGGATGCGATCAGACTGCCGAAAGGAAGCGGTACCGGCTCATAGTTCTTGCCGCAATAGGCGGCAAAGCGCTTGGAAAGTTCAATATCGAAACCCTTGAGCTCACCGTCCTGTATAAATCCAAACGGCCGGCCCAGGTCGTTCACCACCCCTGCTTTCAGCGTGCCGTTGGCTCCCGTGCTTGTTAACGGGGGCATCGAGTCGATCGCCCTGTTCATCCAGCGGTCGATCATATCGTCATATACACCGTTGGATTTGATCTCTTTCAGGAAAACATTGAACTGATCCCGCAAGGCATCATTGTCGCTGTTGAAGCCGGCCCCGATGGGAACGAAGAAAATATTCTTTGCCAGAATGCCGAAATCCGGATTCGATTTCATCAGGTCGGGCACCGAAGATTGATCGTGAAACAAGCCATCAACCTTGCTGGTCTGCAGAGCAACTAACAGATCAGCAATATTTTGGTATTGAAGCACTTTCGCGTTCGGATAGGTGCGTGTGGAATACCCGTCATACACCGACCCGAGCAAAACACCGATCTTCTTGTCGCCGATATCGTCAGCCTTGGTCATTTTCTTGCCCTTTGCATTGGCTGCCACTTCACTCTGCCCTTTATTATCGCAACCGGTAAGCGATAAAATGGCAAAAAGGACCATCAGGTGTATCAGGTGTTTCATGTTCTGAAAATTGCTGGGAAAATGGAATATTTGTTTAGACTAAAATCCGACAGGTACTAAAAATACAAAAGAAAAGTTAACGGTGGCGCGGGTTTAAAATAATTTACACGAACGAACATCA
>CAYHCO010000005.1:7882-39511 GCA_964355105.1 uncultured Porphyromonadaceae bacterium | reverse complement strand
CGATCAGTATATCACCATCCCGGCTGTCGGGCCCTAGCTCCTGACGTCCTGCATGAAACGGCTCGACGTATCGGTGGAGATGGAGCTGAAAAATATCTTCAATAACCAGTTCCATGGCGGTCAGGTACAGCACTATACCCTGGAAAACAACGGGGTCGACCTGGCACCCTACCACAAATACGATTCCGTAATATCAAACACGATAAAACAGGAAATACAATCGATAAAAAGCGGGATAAAAAACGGAACGATAAGCACCGGCTGGCCACCGTCACTTGGGATATAATCAGAACCGCTCGCCAATGTATTTCAGGGCTTCACTGATCTCCAGGTTGCCGCTGCTCGGACCTATCCTGATATAAAACATCTCGTCGAAACCGCTCTGGCGCAGGAATACCGGCTTCGGACTGCGCTTGCAGCTGACCCGGCAAACGGTTTTTCCGTCGATCTTCTCCAGCGTGGTCCTGATATACGGGCTCACATCCTGCCCGATAGAGGTCTTGATGAGGTTCCACACATGAAGGAGAAACTTGTCGTCGTTGGCAAACTGGTCGGTCTCTATGCCAATGATCGATCCGTCATCAGCCACCCCCACCAGCAGATCGCCACCATCGGAGTTTAAAAATGCCGTTACCGATTTTAACGCGGCATGCTCAATAGCCGGATTTTTCTTTGCCTGCCTGATATCCCAGCGAAAAGTACTCTTGAATTCGAGCTGGTCGTTCTCTCCCTGACTGATCAATTCGGCAATCACCGACATCTTTTTGCCGGGTGCATCGAAAAATCCTAAAAACTCCATGGCCTTCATGGCCTGCTCGTGAATCTCCCGGAAATTCTCTTCTGAATTCGTGTGCGCACCTAAAGCAGCCAGCGCATATTCGGAGGGAGAAATTTTCGACATAACCAGCATCATCGGCAATACAATGCCGTTGACGTGAAAGGAGGAGAGCAGGTTCACCGCAGCTTTTCTTTCCGGCGACAACGCCGCGTACTGTTCTCTGATAAATGAAATGGGGTCTTCGCTGGGGCCGAGGAAATCCCTCAGGCTCTTCATGATCACCGAGGCTCCCATGAACGTCAGGTGAACAAACTGCGACTCGTCATCGGGGTCTTCCAGAGCCTGCTGCAGCCGTAAGGTCCGGTGGCTGCCTACCGGATCCAGCCTCGACCCCAGCAGCAAGTCCCCGGCCATCACCTCATCCAACCTGTCGGCCAGCGGATCGGAGCCCGCCTCCAAATAATCTTTGCAAAAAGAGAAAATGCTGAAACTGTTAACCCGGCTGTAATCAATCTGGCGGGCCAGCGTGAGCTTGATGATCAGATGCTTGAGTACCCTCGAGTCTTGGTGGGCAACTTCCGCACCTTTGGGGGTAACCAGCGGATTCTCGCCATAATAAATGACGAAATCATTGTCGCGCATCACCAGGTCGAGCTTGCGAGGTTCGATGCCGGCGGGATTTGGTGAAATCATAAGCAACCCTAGGTCACGATCAGGATCTCATCCAACCCTGCAATCTTGAAAGTTTTCTTTAAGAACGGATCACAGTTAATGATGGACAGATGACCCCGGGGAACCTGCTTGGCTACTGTCACGCATATCCTGATGAACGAGGAGGCAATGTAATTAACCTCGGTCATGTCGAACAGAATCTTATCCGTAAGCATGACATTCGGATCGTCCGTGCCCCGCAAAGTGTTGAGCTTGTCATAAAGCTCATCGCTCAGGTTGAAGCTGGCTATCGTATCCAGCCGGCCGGTGAAATAGCAGGTAAGCTCCTTCTCCGGTTTCTTATAATTGAACTTCAGCATATCGGTCGTATTAGTGGTTTTTATGATATTCCCTGGTCAGGACGGTTTCATCGGAATTTTCATTGAAATAGAGTGCCTGGTTGGCATCCATGAATTTGTGGTTGAGCCTGCGCCGGCAAACACGCTGAACATTGATCAGGTGGCGTGCCGTGATGTTTTCCGTGGTGATATTCTTGCCTCCCGTGCCGCAGCCCAGCGTCAGCGAGGGCGGCAGAAGGTTGAAGGTTCCGCCGACAGCCCCCTGGGAGGTCGGGGTGTTCACCACGATACGACCGGCATTGATCAGCATGGAGAATTTCATGATGGTCTTCTCATCATTGGCATAGATGCCGGCACTGTGACCGATGCCGCCGAGGTAGTTCAGGTCGATGCATAAATTGATGGCGGTATTGTGATCTCTGGCTGAATAGAAGGCCAGGATCGGGGCGAGAATCTCATGCGACAGCGGGTAATCCTTGCCAACACCGTCGAGCTTGGCCATCAGTATCTTAGTCCCTTCGGGAACCGTGATCCCCGCTTTCTGGGCAATGGTAGCCACCGACTGCCCCACGATAAACGGGCTCATCGACATGGTCTCGGCTGTGATGGCGATCTTTTCCACCTTGGCAATCTCTTCGGGTGTAAGGAAATAGCATTGCTGGCGCTCAAATTCCTCACGGACCTTCTGCTCGTTCTTCTCCTCCACAATGATCGATTGCTCACTGGCGCATATCGTTCCGTTATCGAAAGTCTTTGATGAAATGATGTTGCTTACTGCAAAAGGGATATCGGCACTGTCGTCGATAAATACCGGCACATTGCCCGGTCCTACGCCGATGGCCGGATTGCCTGAGCTGTAAGCTGCTTTAACCAGGCCCGTTCCTCCGGTGGCCAGTATCAGGGCAACCTTCGGATGTGCCATCACCATCTGGGTAAATTCCCGCGATCCTGCCGGAATCATCTGAATGCAGTCTTCCGGAGCCCCTGCGGCGAGCGCTGCCTCATAACAGATGCGCGCCGCCTCGGTGGTGCTTTTTACGGCCCCGCGGTGCGAGCTGATAATGATCGGATTGCGTGTTTTCAGGCAGATGAGTATTTTGTACATGGCCGTGGAGGTGGGATTGGTCACCGGTGTCACGGCGAAAATCGGACCGAGCGGCTGGGCAATCTCGGTAATGCCCGTAACCGGATCCGCAGAGATCACACCAACAGTCTTCTCATCCTTTATGCTTTCGTAAACCAGCTGCGTACCAATCACATTCTTCCACATCTTGTGTTCCCAGATCCCCATGCCGGTCTCCTCAACGGCCATCTTGGCCAGTTTGATCCTGGCATTCAATCCGGCCTTGTACACAGCCTCAACTATACGATCAGTCTGCTCCTGGTCAAATTGCTGAAATTCTGCGGCTGCAAATATCGCCTTGCCGATAATCTGGTCAGCCTTCTCTTGCTGGGTTTCTGTCATAGGGAAATGGATTTGGAAAGGTTCGGTTGTTAATGAATAAACGGATAGTAAATGTAACTTTTAGTTTATAAATTTAATTAATACAATTTAAACCTCAGAGTGTATCTTTGAGAGAACAAGGCATTACTTGACAAATTCTCCGCAATGGATACCTATTCCGAACAACTCCTGCTCCTTTCCGTCGATCCCGTCTCCGGCCGCCTGTTCCCAATTCCTGAACAAGTACTGCACCTTACCCTGGCCGGGGCCCTCCTGTTCGATGCCTCATTTAATAACCTGATAAACGATGACTGGGAAGAACTCACCGTTCTCAAATCACCCGATTCGGGTAACAATGCCACCGACGCAGCCCTGAGATGCCTGCTGGCTGTGGATCGCTCGATCCCCCTGAACAAGGCGGTCATGCTCGTGGCGGCAAACGGAACAACCCTCACCCGGACCGTCTGGAATACCCTGCAGGATAAAGGGTTGATAGAATATTCGAAGGCCGGCATCAACCCCGACCTTCCCGGAATTATCGGGATTCAAAAGAAGATAAAGGACGTGGTATTGCACGAGGTCATTCCCGATTTTCAGGTCCCGGCACTGATCAGCCTGATGGTGGCCGGGGGCCTCACTAAATATATCCTCACCGCCGAGGAGGCTGCAACCCACCACGATCGCATTGAGTGGCTGGCCAACATGGAGTCACTCGGCCGCGAGATCATCCGCGCAGTCCGTACCCTGGAGTCGGCCGATCTCGAAAAAGAGGCAGCGGCGCTCATCGGACTGAAACACGACCAGCCCCGAACCTTTGCCGGCGGCATGGATGCCGTTCTGTCGTCATTGAGCTTCCTGTACAAAGAGGCCGGCATAGCCCGAACCCGCAAGATCCTGGCAAATTTCAACCAGAACGGCGGCTTCGAGTGCCCGGGATGCGCCTGGCCAAACCCCGAACATGGCCGGTCGCACTTCGAGTTTTGCGAGAACGGCGCAAAAAGCGTCAGCTCGGCCGCAACAACTGAAATGGTCACCCGTGAATTCTTTGATAAATGGCCGGTCAGCGACCTGCTCATGACCCCCGGATACTGGCTCGAACAGCAGGGCCGCCTTACCGAACCGGTCATGCTCAGCGAAAACGATACCCATTACCGTCCCGTCAGCTGGGAGAAAGCATACCGTGTGGTGGCCGAAGAAATGAAAAATCTCGCATCACCCGACGAGGCGGTATTTTTCTCATCCGGAAAATCATCGAACGAGGCAGCTTACCTGTTTCAACTGTTTGCCCGTGCCCTCGGAACGAATAACCTTCCCAACAGCGCAAACCTGTGTCACGAGCCTTCAGGCGCTGCCCTGGCTGCAAGCTTGGGATACGGCAAGAGCAGTGTGAGCCTCGGCGATTTCCCCAAAGCTGAGGCAATATTCGTATTCGGACATAACCCGGGATCCAATCATCCCCGGATGCTGAGCTCACTGGAACATGCCGTCCGTAAAGGCTCAAAAATAGTGGCCGTAAACCCGATGCCGGAAGCGAGCCTCATGGGCTTCGCTGATCCGCAAAAACCCGGATCCTATTTCGGCCGGCAAACCGCCCTCGCAATGCTGTATATCCAGCCGGTAATAAACGGAGATATGGCCTTCATTCGGGGCATGGTGAAAGCAACCCTGGAGGAGGATCGGGTGGGGAACATCCTGGATACCGGTTTTGTCAACGATCATACCACCGGTTTCAATGAGTACCGGAAGCTGGTTAACCAAACATCCTGGCAGGAACTGGTCAGGGCCAGCGGCGTGCCCAGGGATCAGATCATGGAGGCAGCCAATATATATTATAACGCAAAAAGCGTTATCGCCACCTGGTGCCTGGGGATCGTTCACCACGAAAATGCCGTCGAAACGATTCAGGAAATCATTAACCTGATGCTCCTGCGCGGCAATATCGGGAAACCGGGATCAGGCGTCTGTCCGGTCCGTGGCCACAACAATATTCAGGGAATCCGCACGTCAGGCGCAGGCGAAAACATGCCTGCAGCTTTTCTGGATTCCCTCGAAAACCATTTTGCGATAACCATGCCCCGCAAACCCGGCATGAGCACCATCCCGGCCATCCGGGCGATGGCGGAGGGGAAAGTGAAAGTGCTGATATCCCTGGGTGGAAACCTGGCGTCATCGGTCCCCGACACGGCCTTCACCGAACAGGCTCTCCGCAACTGCAACCTCACAGTGATGATCTCCACCAAGCTGAACCGCAGCCACCTGGTCACAGGCAAAAAAGCCCTCATCCTCCCCTGCCTGTCGCGGATGGAAGAGGATATTCATGACGGCAAGGTGCAATCCGTGACAGTCGAGGATGCTATGGGCAAGATCGGCTTCTCGAAAGGGTGCCTCGCACCTCCGTCGCCCCACCTGAAAAGCGAGATATCCATAATCGCCGGCATGGCAGGCGCCGCACTGGGTGAGAGCCAGGGGATCCCATGGCAGAAATTCGAAAACGACTATTCCCTCATCCGCACCAACATCGCCAAAACAATCCCGGCATTCAAAAACCTGACGAAAAACCCATCAAAAACAACCATCATTCTCGATAATCCCCTTCGCAGCCGGATCTTCAAAACGGCCGACGGCAAGGCACATTTCAACAGCCATCCCATCCGCATGACCGTGGCCGGACCCGGCGAGCTCATGCTCATGACCATCCGCAGTCACGACCAGTTTAATACATCGATCTTCGGCCTCAACGACCGGTACCGCGGCATCAATAATGAGCGGCGCATTCTTTTCATGAACAAGGCCGATATGGATGAGCGCAATATAGCCCCGGAGCAAACCGTCAGCCTGTCAACGGATTACGATAATAAAACCCGGGTGCTGGAGGGCTATTACGCCATTCCTTACCCGGTAAGGCGGGGCTGTGCCGCAGCGTACTTTCCCGAAACCAACGTGCTCCTGTCGATCAATAAAACCTGCCCGGGATGCGAAACGCCTGCTTACAAATCAGTTGCGATAACCGTAAAATAACCCAGATATGGCCATCAAAATACTCATAAGCCTCATCCCTGTAATCCTCCTTCTGATCATGCTGGTGTATCTCGACAGTCTCAAGCTGGTGAGCAAGTCATTACTGTTGCTGTGCCTGGGCGGCGGTGTGGTCAGCGCCGGACTGAGCTACTTCCTGAATACCTTCCTGATCAACAAGGCCGGAGTGGATTTCAATACCTACTCAGGTTTTATCGCACCCGTGGTGGAGGAAACGCTAAAATTCACATTGCTCTGGATTCTCATCAAGACGAGCAAAATCGGATTTATGATCGATGCCGCCGTATACGGATTTTCTATCGGCGCCGCCTTTTCCCTGGTCGAAAACCTATTTTACCTGTTCCAGTATTCAGCCGAAGAATCAAATCCCATGGTATGGGTGACCCGCGGATTCGGAACGGCAGTCATGCACGGCGGAGCCACCGCCATCTTCGGAATACTCTGCATGAGCGCCCTGAACCGCCGGTCGAAGCTCTGGCTGGCCACTGGCTACGGAGCCCTGGCCGCATTCTTCATCCACGGCCTCTTTAACCAGTTCCTCCTGTCGCCAATCCTCTCCACCGCACTGATCGTTCTGCTGATACCCACTTCCATTATCCTGATATTTAACAGCAACGAAAAGTCGATCCGCGACTGGCTGGAGCTGGAGTTCGATTCTGAAGTGACTATCCTGAAAATGATCCGTCAGGGACGTTTCTCAGAAACCAAAACCGGTGCCTTCCTGCTGTCGATAAAAAACCATTTCCCCGCCGAAGTGGTGTTCGACATGTACTGTTATATCAGCCTTTACCTGGAGCTTTCAATCAAGGCAAAGAGCTATATAATGCTGAAAGAAAGCGATCTGGAGATAGTGCCCGATCCCTCCCTCACGGAAAAGCTTAATGAACTGAAAGCACTCAGCAAGAGTATCGGCCGCGGCGGACTGATGGCTATCGCACCGGTCCTGCGCATGAACCGTAAAGACCTGTGGAAATTGAGTCTATTAGGGTAAGGTTCTAATTTGTAGAGCTTTTTGACGAATATGTACCGGAGAAAAATTATATTTAGATAAATTCACCAACCTTATTTGATCCTGGAGTATTTATGACAGCAAAGGACGACAATCAACTGGTAAGCGAAGTCATCAGCGGCGAGGTCTCCTCCTTTGAAGAGTTAATCGATCGTTATCAGAAAAAGATATATTACATGGTACTCAGGATGGTTGGCGAATCTGAAACTGCAAAGGACCTTACTCAGGACATTTTTGTCAGGGTCTACGAAAAGCTCGGCACCTTCAAGCCCGAATACCGCTTTTTCAGCTGGATATATCGGATAACGATGAATGAAACCATCACCTGGAGCAAGCGTAATCCCAGATTTGAAAGCCTGGAGAGGGCCGGCGATCTGGTAGCCGACGATCACAGCTACGCACTGAAGGAAAGAGGCAGCGAATTGCTGAACTTCGGACTTCAATCTTTGCAGCCAGATTACCGCATGCTCCTGGTTATGAAGTATTACGGAGGATTATCGTATGAAGATATAGCCTCTGTGTCTGAAATATCTGTGGAAAAGGTCAGGTCGCGGCTTTTTATCGCCCGCGAACAACTGAGAAAAATTCTGATTCAAAAAGGATTTCTGGAAGATGAGTGAGAAAAATTGGGATAAGGTGGAAAATTTGTTTGCCCAAGCCCGGAGTGAAGAGGCTGAGGTGGACCTGAAAAACGATATCATGAACAAGATCGACCGGGAAAAATATGGCCCGAAAGCCGGCGCCAAAAAATTCAGGATAACCCGGAACAGCTGGAATTCCGCAGCTTTTCGTACCTGGTTTTACGTAGCCGCCGGGGTTACCGTGGCAGCCCTGCTGATCACTCTGTACTGGGCGGACTTCGGCGGAACAAAAGAGGATAGGGGAAAAATGAAGGGGACCTTCTTTAACTCCGCTCAGCCGGGCGATTATACCAACGCCGAAACTATCATGTACCAGGGCTGGCAGGTGAAAGCCTCCTGCCGCACGCGCTACTCGGCCAATACGGTTGAACTGTATCTCGATCTGTCGTCTGATGATGTCATCGAGACAACCGTTGGATTCAACCCTGACGATTTTGATTTTCAGGTGGTGGTTCGGCAGCAGGTCGACGATAATACCACCATCTCCACGGCAACCGATCATGTTACCATCATAAGCTCACACAGTAATCTCATCGGGATAAAGCTGACGAACAAAAATGACAGGCAGCACGATATCAGGTTTAATATAACACAGAGGGGAAATCCTCTGTATGAAAATACCATCACGGTAAATAAAACAGCAGCCAACTAAAACCATCATATCATGAAGAAACAGACTAAAATCCTTATTGGGGCCCTGATTGTGGTTGTGCTCCTGATAATTGCGATCTCAATAAATTTTCCACCTTTTTTTAAGGGAAAATCTTCCGGCACCTTCGGGAAAGCCGATAAATACCGCAAGAGCGTCATAACGGAGAAAGATGTTAAACTCCGCAGTGAGCTGACCGCCGATACGGCCAAACTCAAGGGAATGGTACAGGGGCTGATGTATTTCACCGTATTCACCCAGGACCTCAGCACCCAGATCGATTCCTGCGTTTACGTTTTTCAAAGCAAGGGATTAACCTCGACAGATGCCGGTTACAAGAATATGATGGCACTCAACGACTATTCTGCTTTCATCAGGAATAACAATAAAACCCTGAGCAATACCATCGGCATGCTCAACAGTTTCTATTTTAAGGATCAGGCCGACCAGTCGGCCGATGTGGAAAAAACTCTCCGTGACTTCCAGAATTATGTGAAGAACCTCAATGAAAAAGATTCTGTCCTGGAACTCGCGCTGAAAAGCATGGATCATTTTATCATGACCACCAAAACCCTGAAGGACCGCAAAGCAGAACTCACCCAGCTGAAAGCCATCCGCGACCAGCTGCTGATCAAGGAATTGCAGGTTTGTGTACTGGTTCGGGACCGGCCGCTTGCGGGGATCCTTTTTTCCTATGCCATCAGTTCACAGCAGGACCTCAACATTTTTATGGCTCAGGAGAAAATCGGCATTTTCAGTCAGGACAAGGTTCAGGCTTTCAGCCAGGAAAAGCTCAGTGTTCTTAGCCAGGAGAAGCTGGCAGCTTTGGCTCAGGACAAACTGAGCATCCTAAGCCAGGAAAAACTTCAGGGAATTATTGGTGCCAGAGAACTCAATTTTGTGGGCATTAGCGAGATTGAGGCAGTAATGGCAAAACCTGATATCGGAAATATCTATCAGGTAGTCTGGGATAGGGCAAACCTGCAGTTTGTTTTTGGCGACAAGCTCGACCTGAAAATTTTCGCTGCTACTGACATGAATGCAATAAATGCCGTCAATGCTTCCAGCCAGCTTTCAGTTTTCCTGTACGTAGGTTTATTCTCCAACCAGGGACTGAATATTTACGCCGCGAATATCGACCTGAAAGGATATTTCGGGGCCTCGCCAATCGGAATTGTTATGAGCTCGGAACAACTGAACACCCTGATTGAAAGCAATATACAGGTTGAGGCCATTGCCTCCTATTGCGCCAATGTCATTAATTTGGTCGTGTTGTAATCATAGATATTTAATAAACTATAAACCAAACAAATCGATACATGAAAAAGCAGACAAAGGTCGTACTCGGGATATTGGTGGCAGTTGTGGTCGTTATCATTGCAGTTTCAGTGTTTTATTCGCCCGTAGCCGGCGACAAATCCTCCGGCACATTCGCCAAAGCCGACAAATTTCAGAAGAGTCAGATGTCGGAAAAGGATGTTCAGCTGCGAAGCGAACTTACCTCCGATACCGCTAAACTCAGGACCACGCTACAGGGACTTCTCTATTTCGCCGCCTTCACGGAGGATCTTTGCCTGAGAATCGATACGTGCGTTAACCTTTTTCAGGAAAAAGGCATGAAAAGCGATGATCCGGGATTCGAACAGTTGATGGCTCTCCGGGATTATGCCGGGTTTGTCCGCAACAATAATGAAACCCTGGGCAAAACCATCGGCATGCTCAGCAGTTTTTATTTCTCCGACAATAAGGACCAGTCCGTGGATGTGGAAAAGAACATGCGCGAATTCTCGAATTATGTAAAGTTGTTTACCGAAAAGGATGCTGTCCTCGAGAGTTCCCTCCAGGGCATGGATAATTTCATGCTGAGCAATAAAATCCTTCAGGATCGGAAAGAAGAATTGCGAAAGCTCAAGGCCATCCGCGACCAGCTGCTCATCAAGGGTATCCAGGTGGCCGGTCTGGTTCAGGATAAAGGGCTTGGAACGAGGCTTTGTGGCCAGGCATTGAATACCGGATTTACTGCCAATGAAAAACTCCAGGCCGGCTCACAGGAGAAGCTGCAGGGCCAAATTGCAGCCGGATTGAGCCTGCATTCCATGGATTATGCTCAGGAGAAACTCGGGATGGTTTTGGCAGCGGACAAAGTTGGCGTAACCGTGAGCTCCAATGTGCAGATGGGCGTTGTGTACGACAAGGCAAATCTACAGTTTGTTGTCGGAAACGCTTCGCAGCTGGCAGTTGCTTTTGGCGCCACAGTTAATTCACAGCAGGTGATCGGAGTCGTATTATTCGGGACTCCAGGCCTCAATATCGTGAACTCAAATATCGACCTGAAAATTGCCTTCACCGGGACCGGAATGGGCAGTTTCATGAACTCTTTCATGAACTCGCACCTGAACTCCCTCCTGAATGCCAGTCAACTGGGATCACTCTTAAATTCTCAGGGCTCCATGGGCAGCACCGATTACTGCCAGGCTATGACAGGAATGGTTAGCGGCTTTGTGATTAATGCTTGGTAAACTCTGGATGACAAGAAAATGTGCAAACAAATATTGGCAGGGGTTCTGCTGCTGGCTTCAGTCCAGATTCTGACCGCCCAGCAGAAAATCAATCTTCAGGAATTCAGCACCTCAAACGTAAAACTGGTTTTCCCTGATAAAAACACTTCCTACCTCGTGCCCCATACCGTGCGTTCTTTCGAGAACGCACTGGCCTTTCACGAGCAGTTCTGGAAATATACGCCTTCCGGACCCACCAATATTCTTTTCAACGATTTTTCCGATGTGGGCAACGGCGGAACCATGGTCATCCCATGGAACTTCCTGAATATCGGCATATCTCCTTTCGATTATTCTTTTTCCGTAGTCCCATCGAACGAACGCATGCAGTGGCTCATGAGCCATGAGCTGGCTCACCAGGTGATGTGCGATATGGCATCGAAATCCGACCGCGGAATATCCCGGTTCTTCGGCAGCAAGGTGATGGCCGATAACCGCGATCCCCTGTCGCTGTTTTACAGCTACCTCACCACCCCGCGCTGGTACTCGCCGCGCTGGTACCACGAAGGCATCGCCGTGTTCATGGAAACCTGGATGTCGGGTGGAATAGGCCGCGTAATGGGCGGATACGATGAAATGGTGTTTCGTACCATGGTCCGCGACAGTAGCTATTTTTATAATGTGATCGGACTCGAGACCGAAGGTACCACTATCGATTTTCAGGTGGGCGTGAATTCCTACCTGTACGGTACCCGGTTCGTCAGCTACCTGGCCCATCAGTACGGCATGGAAAAGCTGAAGGAGTTTTATTCGCGTACCGATAGCAGCAAACGATTCTATGCCAGTCAGTTCAAGGATGTTTACCATACCCCCGTGCAGGAGGAATGGGACAAATGGATCCAATGGGAAAGGAATTTTCAGCATGGCAACCTCGCCGCCATCGCCAAAGAACCGGTGACCACCTACCGCAAACTGGTGGAAAAACCGTTGGGGTCAGTCTCCAGGCCCAGCTTCGACCGCCAAGAGGGCAAAATATATGTAGCCGTGAATTACCCCGGAAAGCTTGCCCATATCGCCTGTATCGATATTAAAACGGGTGCAATGCGTAAGGTCGCCCCGGTACCCAGTCCGGGCCTCTATTACGTAACCAGCCTGGCCTACGACGATTCTTCCAAAACACTTTTTGCCTCAACGCATAATCCCGACTGGCGCGGCCTGCAGTCGATCAACGCCCATACCGGAAAGATTAAGAACCTGATAAAATTCGACCGGGCGGGAAACCTGGTGTTCAACCGAAAAGACCATTGCCTGTACGGAGTGCAGGTGATGAGCGGCCGTACAACCCTCATCCGCATAACCCCGCCGTATACCACCTGGCAGGATCTGTACACCCTGCCGTTCGGACAGGATTTTTCCGATCTCGATATTTCCCCGGACGGACAAACAATTTCCGGTACCCTTTCAAACGTGCAGGGAAAGCAGAAAATCGTGATCATGAACATCGCCGATCTGCTGGCCGGGAAAACGGAGTTCAGCAACCTGTATGAATTCGAGGATAATCCGGCTGCAAATTTCGTGTTCTCTCCCGATGGGCAATATCTATACGGAACATCTTATTATACAGGCGTTTCTAATGTTTTTCGCATTAACCTCCAGACCAGGGAACCCGAAATCCTGACCAATGCCTCCAGCGGATTTTTCAGGCCGCTGCCCCTCTCAGCAGATTCCATGATGGTGCTCGAATATACCCCCGAAGGGATGATGACGGGGATCATGGCTATCAAGCCCCTCAACGATGTGAACGCCATCGAATACCTTGGCCAGAAAATATATAAGAAATATCCGGAGGTGGAGACCTGGATCCTTCAGCCTCCCTCGAAAATCAATCTCGATTCCCTGAATGTGAAGGAGGTAACCTACCGCCCGCTGAAGTCGATGAAGCTGGCCGGCGCTTACCCGATCATACAGGGATACCAGAATTACGTTGCCGGGGGTTACCGGTTTAATTTCATGGATCCGCTCGGACTCAACGCTTTGAAAGTGAAGGTTTCCGTGTCTCCCTACGATTCACTGCCCACCAAAGAGAAAATACATTTGTCGGTCGATTACAATTTCTGGAACTGGACATTCAGCGCCACATACAATTATGCCGATTTTTATGACCTCTTCGGCCCCACCAAATTCAGTCGCGCCGGCTACTCTTTTACGACAAAATACTACAAGATATTCGACCGTTTCGCCCCGGGAAAAACGGAACTTAACCTCCGGGTGAGTGCCTACGGCGGTCTCGATAAGCTGCCTTCCTACCAGAATGTGGAGGCTGATTTTAAGAACCTCTTTATCGGCATTGCCAACTTCCACCGCAGCTACCTGCGAAAATCGTTGGGATCCGTTGAGCCGGAGCAGGGATACGACTGGAACGCCTATGCCTATACCACTTTCGCAACCAGCCCGACCGCCCGCAATCTGTATCCCCAGCTGATCAATAATTTCGATCTGGGATTCCTGCTGCCACTGCGAAATTCATCGATATGGTTCCGTACCTCCGCCGGTCAGAGCTTCGGCCAGCCCGACAAATCAAATTCCTACTTCTATTTCGGCGGGTTCGGCAATAATTACGTCGATTACCGTCCGGCCCAGCAATACCGGGAGATGTCGAGCTTTCCGGGTGTGGAGATCGATGAGATCCCCGCCCTGAACTACGGCAAGCTGGTCACCGAAATAAATCTAAAGCCCATTCGCTTCCGCCGGCTAGGATTCCTGGGCTTCTACTCCACCTATGCACGCTTCTCGGTTTTCGGGATGGGCCTTGCTACCAACATCGCTAACGGTATGCAGCAGAAGCTCGACCTGGCTCAGAAAAACTACTTTGCGGCAGGGGCTCAGGTCGACCTGGAACTGGTCCTTTTCTCTCTGCTGAAATCCACGCTTTCCTTTGGTTATTCGAGGGCTTACGGACCGATTTCAGGCAATCAGTATATGGTTTCACTGAAGCTCTGATTTTTGTATATTTATAGGCAAATCAATGCCTGCCATGCGAACCACACTCTCCTCAGTTGTAATTGTCCTGATTACTGTATTCTGCATTTTACCCTCCTGTAATAAGTGTGATGACGATCCGTCAGAAGTTCTTGCTGCCCAGCTCGAAAACAATAAAAGAATAGCCGCCGCCGTCGTGCACGCCTCTGCCATTGGGATTGGCGAGAGTTTAAAAACCATGCCCGACTCAGCCGCAGGCGTCCTGTTTATCCGCACTTACATCGATTCAATCCGTTTTTATGAGGATAAATCCGGATATTTCTACGTGTACAATTATGAGTGCTACAATATTGCCCACGCTACCCAAAAGGACCTCCAGGGGAAAAATCTTTACGATTACCAGGACAGCAAAGGATTGTATGTGGTTCGTGCACTTTCCGAAGCTGCAAAAAATGGGGGAGGATTTGTTGAGTTTCATTGGATCAAGCCGGGGGAGACAGGCGAAAAGCTGAAGATCGGTTATGTTGAACCGATCCCCGGAACCAACTACTTTATCGGTTCGGGGGTGTATGTTCCGGAATAATAAAACTGCCACAGATGAAAAAAGTATTCATCATTTCAGGTTTTGCGGTCGTTGTCATCATACTGGTTCTTCTCAAGATTTTTGTCCTGTCGCCCAAAAAGGCCAAAGCGCCGGCTGTCGCCGCCAATGCGGCAATACCTGCGGAATGCTACGTGGTGCGTGATACCGCGGTCGACTACCGGGTTGAAACCGTAGGATCAGTCCACGCCCGGGAACAGGTCGATATCGTGAGCGAAATTGCCCGCAAGGTGGTCTCCATCCCCATGAAGGAGGGCGCTGCCGTGAAAGCCGGCCAGCTGCTGTTCAGGCTCGACGGTGCCGATATCAGCGCCAGGATAAATAAGCTGAAGATCGAGCTGGAGTTTGCCGCATCCAATGAGGCCCGCGATAAGGTCCTGCTCTCAAAAGGAGGCCTCAGCCAGGAGAAATTCGATGAATCGTCGAACCGCAGGCGTACCCTTCAGGCTGAGATCGATGTGCTGAAAGTCGATCTGGCAAAAACCGAGATCAGGGCACCGTTTTCGGGCAGGATAGGTCTGCGCACCGTAAGCGAAGGCGCATTGGTGACCCCCGGAATGGTGCTTGCCAACCTTCAGGACGTGAGCCGCGTGAAAATCGATTTTTCGGTTCCCGAGCGTTACTCCCGTGATCTTCATGCCGGTTCGCAGATCAGCTACCGAACCGATTACCTGGCGGAAGAAAGAACAGCCGCCGTGGAGGCCATCGAGCCGGCGGTCGACCAGCGCACCCGGACACTGCTCGTCCGCGCCGATGCCGATAACAAGGACGCCAGCCTCGTGCCGGGCACTTCAGCCCGGATTTCCCTGACCGTCACCGAGGCCCGGCCCGGAATCTTCGTGCCCACCTCAGCCCTCATCCCGTCGATAAAAGGATACACGGTTTTCGTGAAGCATAAAGGCACCGCACTGGGCGTCACCGTGAAAACCGGAGTCAGGAACAACGAGAACATACAGATCCTCGAAGGCCTGAAGGCCGGCGACAGCCTCATAACCACCAACCTGCTCAGGATAAAGAACGGATCACCGGTTACCATCGTTAAAACCTACTGAGATGAGCCTGTCATCACTGAGCATCAATAAACCGGTACTGGCCATAGTATTTACCCTGCTCCTCCTCATTTTCGGTGTGGTCAGCTTTTTTACCCTTGGCATCCGCGAGTATCCCGAAATGGACCCTCCCGTGGTAACCGTCACCACCACCTATTCAGGCGCTAACCCCGAAATCATACAGGCCCAGATCACCGAGCCGCTCGAGGATGCCATCAACGGCATCGAAGGCATCCGCGTGCTCTCATCCGTCTCCACCGACCAGTCGAGCCTGATAACCGTCGAATTTACCCTGGGCAAGGAGATGGAGTCCGCCGCCAACGACGTCCGCGACCGTGTTTCCAAAGCCATTAAACTGCTGCCCAAGGATGTGGATCCGCCAATCGTGGAAAAACTGAGCGCCAACGCCAACAACATCATTTTTCTGGTCGTCCGGAGCAGCGAGCACAATATCATGGAGGTGAACGATCTGGTGGAAAATACCATCAAAAACAGGTTGCAAACCATTCCCGGTGTAGGCGATATCCGGATATTCGGCGAAAAGAAATATTCCATGCGGCTCTGGCTCGACCCGTTCAAGATGGCCGCCAACCAGATAACCGCCTCGGATATCGAGCGTGCCGTAACCCGCGAAAACATCGAACTGCCTTCCGGCCGGATCGAGGGCGCACTGACCGAACTGACTATCCGCACCATTGGCCTGCTCCAAACGCCGGAACAGTTTAACAATATCATCATCAGACAGGAGAACGGCAGCATAATCCGTTTTTCCGATATAGGTCACGCTGAACTGTATCCCGAGAACGACCGCTCATCGGTGCTGGTCAACGGACTGCCTGCCGTGGCGATCGGTGTCATCCCCCAGACCGGCGCCAATAACATCTCCATAGCCGATGAGTTCTACGTGCGGATGGAAACGCTGAAAAAAGAGATTCCGCCTTCCTACGAGGTAACCATAGGGTACGATTTTACCAAGTTTGAGCGCGGTGCCGTCAAGGAGGTGCAGCAAACCATGATCCTCTCACTGCTGCTCGTCGTTCTCATCATCTTCATCTTCCTCCGCGACTGGCGCTCCACGATCATCCCGGTAGTGGCCATCCCCGTATCCATCATCGGATCCTTCATTATCATGGCACTCATGGGCCTCACCATCAACGTGCTAACCCTCCTGGCAATCGTTCTTGCCATCGGACTGGTCTGCGATGATGCCATCGTGGTGCTTGAAAACATTTATACCAAGATCGATACGGGAATCCACCCGATCGCAGCGGCCCACAAGGGGATGAAAGAGATATTTTTTGCCGTGGTGTCCACTACCATAACCCTGGCTGCCGTCTTTCTCCCTGTGATGTTCCTCCAGGGACTGATCGGCCGGCTGTTCAAGGAGTTTGCCATTGTGGTGGCCGGCTCGGTGCTCATATCGGCCTTCGTGGCACTCACCCTCTCGCCGATGATGTGCTCCCGCATCCTGAAAGTGCAGCGGCATCTCAACGTGAACTGGCTCGTCAGCAAAACCGAGCCGTTCTTCCTGAGCCTCAACCGCGGATACCGCTATTCCCTAAAATGGTTCATGGGCCGCCGCTGGCTGGTTTTCCCTATCTTCGCGGTGCTCATCGTCCTCATCGGATTATTCTACAAATCACTCCATTCCGAGCTGGCACCCTTCGAGGACCGCTCAAATATCCGTATCCCGCTGCTGGCCCCCGAAGGTTCATCGTATGAATTCATGGAGCATTATGCCGGCCGGGTGGATAAGTATTTTGCCGATTCCATTCCGGAAGTTTCCGTATCCATTTTATGGATCTCCCCAAGCCTCGGAACGATAGATAATCCGAACAAGGCGCAGGAAATCATTTACCTCACCGATCGTAAGGACCGCAAAGTCTCCCAGCATGAGATATTCGGAAAGGTCAGCCGCGACCTGGCCTCCATAACCGGCATCCGCTCCATGCCTTTCGAGCCGCCAACCATCGGCGACCGGTTTGCCGGGCAGCCCGTCCAATACGTGCTCCTCGCTTCCAGCTTGCAGGAGCTGACCGATATTCTGCCCAAATTTCTCGATGAGGCCCGCAAAATCAAGGTCCTCCAGTTTGTCGATGCCAACTTTAAAGTGAACAAGCCCGAGCTGCGCATCCGCATCGACCGCGAAAAAGCAGCCCAGCTGGGGGTCTCCACGCAGGAAATCGCCCGCACGCTTCAGCTCTCCATGAGCAGCCAGCGTTACGGGTATTTTATTATGGAAGGTCAGCAGTACGAGATCATCGGCCAGGTGATGCGCTACGATCGCAACAAGCCCGATGCCCTGAAAAACCTGTATGTCCGGAATAACAGCGGCGTACAAATTTCCCTCGATAACCTGATCCTCATGGAGGAGTCCATCAACCCGTCGTCGATTTTCTCTTTCAACCGTTACATCTCTGCCACCGTGTCCGCCGGACTGGTGGAGGGCGCCACCCTCGGCGACGGCATAAAGGCCCTCGACGAGGTGGCCAAAAAAGTTCTGCCCGCCACCATGGGCACCGCCCTCGCGGGCCAGTCGCGCGACTACCGCGAGAGTTCGTCCAGCCTGATATACATCTTCCTGCTGGCCATCGTCCTGATATACCTGATCCTCGCGGCACAGTTCGAGAGTTTCGTCGATCCGCTGATCATCCTGTTCACCGTGCCGCTGGCCATCGCCGGCACCCTGTTCTCGCTCTGGTATTTTAACCAGACCCTCAACATCTTCTGCGAAATTGGCATCATCATGCTGATCGGTCTCGTGACTAAAAACGGCATCCTGATCGTGGAATTCGCCAACCAGCGCAAGGCGGCGGGCATCGAGAAAGCAGAGGCTGTGCAGCGCGCCGCCATCTCGCGTTTCCGCCCCATCCTCATGACCTCCTCAGCCATGATCCTCGGTATCCTCCCTATCGCCCTCAGCCTGGGTGCCTCTTCCGAAAGCCGTCAGTCACTGGGAATAGCCGTGGTGGGCGGACTGATCTTCGCCACTTTCCTTACGCTGTACGTGATCCCGGCCATCTACTCTTTCCTGTCGCGAAATCCGCACCCGGAAATCATCGATTATACCGAACTCACCGTTGAAGTGGATCCCAATAAACAGGAGGACGACGAATTATGACGAGAAAAATCGCTGCCACTGGATTCATTATCCTCCTGATCACGGCATGGGCCGGCGCCCAGGAGCTGTTGACCCTCGAACAGGCCGTGTCTGTGGGTCTGACTAATAATTACGGCATCCTGATCTCGAAAAACGCTTATAAAGAGGCGCAGAACAATGCCACCGTCGGCAATGCCGGCATGCTGCCCGTGATAGGCGTAAATGCCGGTGTGGTCAAGGGGATCGCCGACGCCAAGGTGAAAGTGCTCACCGGAAACGAGCTGGATAAGACCGGTGCTCAGTCCGATCTGGTAACCGCCGGGGTGGGCATGACCTGGAGACTTTTCGATGGCATGAAAATGTTCATTACCTACGATAAGCTGAAAAAGCTTGAAGACATGAGCGACCTGTCAGCCAAAATCACCATCGAGAATACCATGGCCGCCATCATCCGGGCTTATTACGATATCGTCAGGCAAAACAGGATACTCGCCGCCCTTAATGAACAGGTGGAGATATCAAAATTGCGCCTCGAGGTGGCCAAATCAAGGTTTGAGGCAGGCAAAGGTTCTGAGATGGAATACCTGAAAGGCCGCGTTCAGCTGAATGCCGATATTGCCGGCCTGTCGGACCAGAAAACCCTTTGCGACAACGCCAAGACAACACTCAATGAATTATTGTCCAGGAATATAACATCTCAGTTCTCAGTTGCCGATACCATACCCGTGGCCGCTACCCTGCTGTACGATTCCCTGTTCAAAGCGGTACGGTCATCCAACAAGAACCTGCTGATGAGTATCCGGACCAAGGATGTAGGGGTGGCCGATGTGAAGTCGGCCCGCGCAAGCCAGTACCCATCCCTCGACTTGTACGGGGGCTACAATTTTTACCGCTCCGAAACGAATGCCAACTTCATTCAGTACAACCGCAATTTCGGGCCCTCCGTCGGACTGACGTTCAACATGAAACTGTTCGACGGGCTTAACCTGAAACGGCAATACAATAACGCGGTGCTTTCGCTGGAATCTTACGATCTGGCAGTCAGACAAATGGAAAACCGGTTGGAGTCCACACTGGCCAAGCTGTACAACGAATACAGCAATCAGCAGGAACTGGTCGGCTTCGAGGGCGAAAACCTGCTGCTGGCTATCCGAAACATGGATCTGGCCAGGGAGAGCTATGCCATCGGATCGATCTCCTCCCTGCAGCTCCGCGAGGTGCAGGACGACCTGCTGAAAGCCCGGAGCCGGCTGGTATCGGCCCAATTCAGGGTAAAACTTACGGAAACGGACCTGTTGCTGATCAGTGGTCAACTTTTACACTAATGATGACGGTGGGCAACTTTCATTTGTCCGATTTAGGCTATATTTACGGGACACAGTAATTATGACATGGAAGATCATCTAAAAGTTAAAATCATGGTGGTCGATGATGAAATCGACCTGGAACCCTTGATGTTGGGGAAATTTCGTAAGCAGATCCGGACCGGAGAATACGATTTTGTTTTTGCCCACAACGGCCTCGAAGCGCTTGCCAAGCTGATAGAATACCCGGATATCGGGATCATTCTGTCGGATATCAATATGCCCGAAATGGACGGGCTCACGCTTCTCACCAAGCTGAAGGAACTGAAAAACCCTTCACTCAAAACGGTTATCGTATCGGCATACGGCGATATGGACAATATCAGGACGGCCATGAACCGCGGCGCATTTGATTTTGTTACCAAGCCGATCAATTTCGACGATCTTGAGATCACGATAAATAAAACCCTCGAAGAGATTATTATCCAGCGCATGGCCCTGATGGAGCACGATCAGCTGGTCTCCATCCGTCACGACCTCAATGTGGCCCGCGAGATCCAGCAGGGTATCCTGCCTAAAACATTTCCGCCGTTCCCCCACCGCACCGATTTTGAAATCTTTGCTTCCATGACCGCGGCCAAGGAGGTGGGCGGCGATTTTTACGATTTCTTCATGATCGACCCCGACAGATTGGGTTTCGTGATCGGCGACGTATCAGGTAAGGGGATTCCTGCTGCAATCTTTATGGCAGTCAGCCGCACCCTCATCCGCGCTACCGGACTGAAAGGAATGCCCGCCGGCGAATGCCTGCACTATGCCAATAACCTCCTGTGCAACGAGAGCGTCTCCTGCATGTTCGTCACGGTTTTCTACGGGATCATGAACATGAAATCCGGCGAGCTCGAATATGCCAATGCCGGCCATAATCCGCCTTATATCCTTAAAAGCAACGGTGACCTGGAATTGGTCCCCTCAACCGGCGATATTATACTCGGATGTTTCGAGGAGCAGCCGTTCCAGTCGGCCAAGGTGCAGCTGAGCCCCGGCGATGAGATCCTCCTGTTTACCGACGGGGTAACCGAGGCTTTCAATAAGGCTAACGAGGTGTACGGCGAGGATCGACTCGAATCGCTGCTCAAGACCATGAAGGGCTTCAGTGCCGGTCAGATGGTCAACGTCATTGTTGATGATGTAAATACTTACGCGCACGGAGTGGCCCAGTCCGATGATATTACCCTGCTTGCCCTGAAGTTCAACGGTTAATAACCAATAGCTTAACAGGATGACGGAGAAAACAGTCACCATAGCAAATCAGCTGGCAGAGCTGGAAACAGTCGCTGCCACTGTGGAGGCAATTGCCGAAGAGTGGGATATCCCGATGGCCGTCTCCATGAACCTGAACCTGGTGCTTGAGGAACTGGTCACCAACATTATCTTTTACGGGTACGACGACCAGAACGAGCACCAGATTATCATCCGCCTCTCGATGGACAACCGGGTCATCACCATCCAGCTCGAGGACGACGGCAAAGAGTTCAACCCCCTGCTGCTCGCGGATCCGAATATCGGGGGTACCTTGGAGGAGCGGAAGATCGGAGGCCTCGGAATCTTCTTCGTCCGCAAGATCATGGACGACATGGCCTATCGGCGCGAAGGGAATAAAAATATACTGACAATCAGTAAAAACATTGCATAAACTATTAACTCATAATTAGATGGAAATCACAGATAACAAAAAAGGAGATTTTCTGGTAATCAACCTGGCCGGACGGCTCGATACTTCCAATTACGGTGAGCTGGAAAAGAAACTGCTGGGCTTTATCGAAAGCGGTGAAAAACACATGGTAGTCGATTGCTCGGGCCTGGTATACATAAGCAGCTCGGGTCTGCGCGTACTCCTGATGGCACTGAAGAAACTAACCGCCGTTAGCGGCAAGTTTCTGCTCTGCAGCCTTCAGGACAATATCAGGGAGATATTTGAAATCGCCGGCTTCACTTCCATTTTCAAGGTATACGATACCCTCGACGAAGCGGTAAAATGAGTGGGGTGCCTGGTACCCTGGCTTTCCTCTGCGGATTTATCAGGTGATCAGCTGAATTGCGTAAAAGCAGAGCGCTCCCACAATAGCTGATGCCGGGATCGTCAATACCCAGGCAAAAGCCATATTCCCAGCTACTTTCCATCTGACGGCCGACAGGCGTTTGGATGATCCTACCCCCATGATCGATGAGGAGATCACATGCGTGGTGCTGATCGGCGCGCCAAGCATCGAGGCACTCATGATCACCAGCGATGCGGAAGTTTCAGCGGCAAATCCGTGAAGCGGTTCCATCTTGAAAATCTTATGCCCCATGGTCTTGATAATTTTCCAGCCCCCGGTGGCCGTACCCAAAGTCATGGCCAGCGCACAGGTGATTTTTACCCATACCGGGACTTCAAACGTTGGAATGGAATGAAATAAAACCAAAGCCAGCGTAATGATACCCATGGTTTTCTGTGCATCATTGTTACCATGACTCATCGCCATAAATCCCGCGGAAAAAATCTGCAACCGACGGAAAAGCCGGTTCATTTTACGGGGTTTGTACTTGTAAGTTATCCATGCAATCAGATGCATCAGCAAATAACCGCCTATGAATCCGGATACCGGGGAAAGAAATATGGGTACGATCACCTTGCTGATAATGGTGTTGTAATTAAGTGAATCCCAACCCTGATAAGCGATGGCGGCGCCCATCAGCCCCCCGATCAGTGCATGGGATGAGGAGGAAGGCAGTCCGAAAAACCAGGTAAGGAGGTTCCAGAAAATAGCTCCAAGCAATGCCGCAAGTATCAACGTCTGGCTTCCGGCAATCAGATCGGCATTCACAATGCCTTTTCCAATCGTGGTAGCCACCTCGGTGCCGATAAATGCGCCCACAAGATTGAGCCCGGCAGCCATGAGTACCGCTGCTTTTGGCGAGAGTACCTTGGTTGAAACAACCGTGGCTATGGCGTTGGCACTGTCGTGGGCCCCGTTGGTGTAATCAAAGATAATGGCTATGACTACAATCAGAATCAGAAGAAGCGGTATGTCAGGCATTTTTCAGTGATACTCCCTCAATTACGTTGGCTAAAATCTCCGTGTTGGCAATGGCCTCTTCGATCCGGTCATAAATGTGCGACCACTTGATCAGCTCCAGGAAATCCCCCGATCCGGCTGGCTGGTTTTCATAAATCTCACCCAGTGAAAGCAATAGCATCGTGTCGGTTCCCGTCTTCATCTCCTTGATCTTAAGTGCATTCTCCTCCACGGGTTTTCGGGTTTTCATGCCCTCGAGCATAGGAGTGATCTCCAGGTGCATGGCGTGCAACTGTTTGATGAGGTCCCGGGCACCGGGCTTGATCTGCTCGAAATGATACAGCCCGATGCGCGTGGATATGGCCCTCATCGAGTTCAGTGCTGCCTCCTGCGCAACATTGATGGCATGGATATCCTCCCGGTCAATCGGGGTGATGAAAGTCAAAGCCAGCGATCTGGCTATCTCCCGGGAAATATCGTTCCCGGCAAGCTCGTTCTTGACAATCTTTCCGCATTTTTCTGAAATGCCGGAGTAATCATTGAACAGGTCGTTCAACTGACTGGCGCTGTCCGCGAGCAATTCGTTCTGACTGGTGAACAGCTCAAAAAATTTGACGACCCTCGGAAAAAAACTTATCATGACTATAGGTATCAGGGTTTGTTAAGCAAGGCAATAATTCGAAGGGGGGCTCCGCTGCCACCCTTGATCTTCATCGGTAAGGCAATGATCCAGGCGCCTTTGGCAGGTAGCTGGTCGAGGTTGGCTACATTCTCGTAGGCGGTAAGATCGCCGGCAAAAAGGACGCGATGGGTCATGAAATCCTTCGACTGGCCGTAATCGATGCTCGGGGTATCTAACCCTACACCTTTGATCTTCCTCTGCTCAACCAACCACTGCGCAGCATCAGGATGGAGCCCCGGGAAATGCAGGTTGGCCACCCCCTCGGCACCGGTCAGCAACGTGCCGGTGTACTTCTCCTTATCCGGGTAATATTTGGCGAACCCGGTATTGATCAGCACAATGGCGCCATCAGGTATCCTGCCGTTCTCCTTTTCCCAATTCTCAAAATCGCCGGTATTGATCTGGTAATCGCGGTTGGCAGCCACTTTTGCCGTCACATCCACCACCACCCCTTCACCCATGAGCTGCACAACCGGCACCTTCTCAATACTTTTACCGCCCTCGGCAAAGTGCATAGGCGAATCGAAATGGGTCCCCCCGTGTTCCTCTGCACTGAATTTAAAGGAGGAATAGTAATACCCCTTGTCGTTCATGCCCTGAAAAACCGTTTCATGCCGGAAAGGAATGTTGGTTGGCCAGTATACCGACTGTTCATCAAACGACCAGGTCAGGTCAATCATCTTCGCAGTTTTCAGTGAGGCCAGTGAATCCGGCGCCGGACCCTGATCCCAGGTACACCCGATTATCAGCACAATACTTATCGGAATGAACAGTAATTTACTCATAGTTAATTAGTTGACTTGTTTTAGCTTGGCTGATATAAAGTTAACAACAAATTCAATTGATATACCGGTCAATTAAACCATTTGACGAATGTTGCATTCACGGAAAACATGCTAATATTGCTTTCTTAAGGAGATATTTATGAAATTTAAGAGTTACGTTCTTACGCTGGGTCTGATGAGTGCCTGTGCCGGCCTCTTCGGACAACAGCAGGCTTTGGAGAGTGCGCTGAGTGCCGATGAAAACGCCCTCAGCAGTACAAAAAGGCTCGTGATGCCCGTCGGATACGCTACCCGGCCGCTGCCCTTCAAAAAAGACAATACACGCCAGATATTTTTCTCAGGAATCTACAACCAGTCGGTATGGAACTGCAACCAGGCCGGGTCTATCTGGACTATGTTCACCTACGAGATCAACTACCTGAGGAACCTGAATTCCTCCCTCCCGGAAAACCAGTATAGCCCGATGGCCGTATACAACCTGCTGAATTTCGGGAATTCAAGCCAGGGAGTCTCCTATTTCGACACCTGGCGGCTGGTGCAGATGAATGGCATCCCCGCCAATCCGGATTTCACCGCCTATAACCAGGTATGGACCACCTGGATGACCGGCTACGACAAATATTACCGCGGCATGAAAAACCGCGTGGATGAGGTGTACGCCATCGAAGTGGGTACCCCCGAGGGGCTGCTTACCCTCAAACACTGGATCAATGACCATCTCGACGGGTCACAGATCGGTGGACTGGCTAATTACCAGATCGGCTCAGGCAACATGGTCATCCCCCAGATCCCCATCGACAAAGGGCTGGAGGAGGAGGGACAGTTTATCGTCACCAAGTACGGTCCGGATGTGGGGCATTGCATGACCTTCGCCGGCTGGAACGACTCCGTGCGCTATGATGTGAACTACGATGGCAGGTACACAAACAATATCGATATAAATGGCGACGGAATCGTGAACATGAAGGACTGGGAAATCGGCGCCATGCTCGTCGTGAACTCCTGGGGCGTCGGCTTCGGCAACGGAGGTAAGCTCTGGGTGATGTACCGACTGCTGGCCGAGCCGCCCGCTACCGGCGGTATCTGGAACAATGTGGTGATGGTGGTCAAGCCGAAAAAAACCTATTCACCGCTGCTCACCGTAAAAACAAAAATCCGCTACAACCAGCGTAACAAGATAAAAATCCAGGTTGGCGTGGCTCCCGGACTTACAGCGACCATGCCGGTCAAAACAATGGATTACCCGTGCTTCAATTATCAGGGCGATGCGCTCCCCATGCAGGGATCCCAGGAATCCGGTTCCGACCTTATCGAGATTGGTCTCGATATTACCCCGCTGTTAAACGATATTCCGGCTAACGGACAGGCAACGGTTTTCCTGGAAGTGGTCCAAAAATCCGCCGACCCCACAGCCGCCGGCGCCATCGAAAGTTTCTCGGTCATGGATTATACCCATGGAACGGTGGAAACAGCCAGACCGGGAGGATCAATAAACATAGCCCGGAACGCAATTACCCGCGTTTCAGTGCCGATAACTACCTCAGTGGTAAGACCTGAAATCCTTACCACCGAACTGCCGGATGCGCCGGTCGGACAGGATTACCGGATGCAGATGGAGGCTGATGGAACCGTCGGACCCTATCATTACGCCAATCCGTCGACCTGGTTCGTGGAGAAACCGGAGACTTCCTCATTCAGCTTTACCGGCGGAACCAGCGTGTTCACCCAGGCCGGAATCACCGAGCGCGTCATGGACCTGCCATTCTACTTCCCCTTCTACGGAAAAACCTATAACCAGGTAACCGTGCTCCAGGATGGCGGAATCGTCATGGGCCAGTCGCTCGTTAAGTTTCCTTACGTGATCGATACCCGCATTCGCTTTTTCCAGTATCTGGGAGCATTTCCGTTCCTGAGTACCCTTTATTATCCCGATGCGGCCGATAAGGTGACTTTCTCCGCTACCGCTACCGAAGTAGTCATCAGGTGGCATGCCACCGCCGACGCCCAGGGTTTGCAGCCTCTTCAATTTGCTGCGAAACTGCAACCCGACGGGAAAATCACTTTCTATTACGGAACTATGTCAGTTAGTCCTGATATGGCCTGGATATCGGGAGTCTCCGAAGGCGGCAACCTCGATAGCTATACCCTCGACCATAACGCAACCGGGATGAAGGCCAATACCGCTTTCAGTCTTGGAAAAATCGATTGGCCGGCCTGGATGAGTCTGGGTATCAACGGTGATCTCCACGGTACCCCCGACCGGGCAGGTACCTATGTGCTGCCGTTCAGGGTGCACGACTGGAACGGAATCACGAATTACAAGGAATTGTCGCTTAAGGTAACCGGTTCCAGTGGTGTAGCGGAGAGTCCGCTGCCGGGCACGGTCAGCGTTTTCCCGAACCCGTCAAACGGAAAGATATGGTTCCGGGGTACTTCCCCAAATTCCGGTCAGGTCGATCTTTCCCTGTACGATATTACCGGAACGCGCGTATTTTCCAAACGGTACGGGATACCGTCAGGAGAGTTCCGGATTCCAATTGAGGAAACCGCAAACCTTCCCGCCGGAGTTTATTTTTTCAGGTTTAACGGTACGATAAACCAAACAGGCAAGATCATTCGACAATAATCTTTTTGAAAGCCACAGTCGGTCCGTCCACTACCCTGATAAAATAGAATCCCGCCTGACTGCCCGGAATCTGTATCCGTTCCGATAGCAGGTACCCGATTGCCCTGAACTCTTTTTCGAGTATCAGCCTGCCCGTTACATCCAGAATCGATACCAGGATCCGGCCTTCATTCTGTGTGGAGTATTCCAGCGTGAAATCCCCGTTGCTCGGCACCGGATAAACTGTTATCGTGTTCAGGAAATGATTCTCATCAATACCCGTTCCCCCGTAACTGATTGCAAGCATGTAATTCAGGATCGTTACCCGGTCGTCAGCCGTAACCTTGATAGTTACGATTCCGGGATACGACGGCGGCATCGTGATTTCCGTAAGTGCGTTGGCATCGGTAGCCGTAACCGTTATCACCGGCGGATTAGTTGATCCGTAGGGTAGCGCCACCGTATAATTGAATACCTGCGACCCGAAACCTGATACAGTAACACCGTTTATCTTGATATCCGATAGCGTTGCAACCGTGTTTTTTGCCACCGTGAAGCTGATGGTATAGGTCTTGGTGGTCGTTCCGTCCTCAGCCGTAACCAGCACCGTTGTGGTGCCGGGCAGTGAGGCTGCGGGCGTGATCACCTTGGTGGCATTGGCATCAGTCGTGGTTGCAGTTACCGTTGGTACCGTGCTGGTCCCGTAATCCAGAACCACATTGTATGTAAAAACCTGAGACCCGAAACCCGATACCTGAGACCCGTTTACCTTCAGGTCGGAAAGTGTCGCAACTGTGCTCTTGGCTACCGAAAAGGTCACAAAATAGGTCCTGGTGGTCGTCCCGTCAGGCGCGGTAACCGCTACCGTCGTGGTGCCTGGCAGTGATCCTGCCGGCGTGATGACTTTTGTTGCCGTCGCTTCGGTTGTAGTCGCTGTAACAGTCGGCACCGTTACCGTGCCGGCAGGGAGCTCAACAGAGTAAGTAAGCTGTGTTTTCACAAATCCCGATACCGTGGTCCCATTTACCTTCAGGTCAGAGAGGGAAGCATCGTTCGATGCCGCCCCCAGCGTGAAACTGATGCTGTAAGTTTTTGTTGTGGTGCCGTCCTCAGCCGTAACCAGCACCGTTGTGGTGCCTGGCAACGAAGATGCCGGCGTGATCACCTTGGTGGCGTTTACATCCGTTGTCGTGGCCGTTACCGTAGGAACCGTCACGGTCCCGAAAGGCAATACTACGCTGTAAGTCAGCACTGAAGCTGCGAATCCGCTGATTGTCGTTCCATTTACCTTCAGGTCCGAGAGTGTCGCTACGTTGTTCTTGGCAACGGTGAAACTGATGGTATAAGTCTTCGTAGTAGTTCCGTCCTGCGCCGTCACCAGAACAGAGGTTGTCCCGGGCAACGAAGCGGCCGCAGTCACAGCAGCTGTGGCAGCCGTATGTGTGGTAGTGGCAGTTACCGTAGGCACCGTAACGGTCCCGTAAGGCAATACTACGCTGTAAGTCAATACCTGAGACCCGAAACCCGATACCTGAGACCCATTAACCTTTAAATCCGACAATGTTGCATCCGACGACGGATTATCGAGGGTAAAGTTTATCGTATACGTCTTCTGGGTCGTCCCATCCTCTGCCGTAACTCTCACGGTCGTGGATCCCGGCAGCGAGGAGGCGGCCGTAATCACTTTGGTGGCGTTGGCATCGGTGGTGGTGGCCGTAACCGTCGGCACCGTGCTGGTCCCGTAAGGCAATACCACATTATACGTCAGCACCGAAGCTGAGAATCCGCTTACTGTTGTGCCATTGACTTTAAGGTCCGAAAGCGTTGCAACGTTGCTTTTGGCAACAGTAAAGCTGATGGAATAAGTCTTTGTCGTCGTGCCGTCCTGTGCGGTAACTACAACCGTGGAGGTTCCCGGCAATGCTGCAGCAGGCGTGATCACCTTGGTGGCATTGGCATCGGTAGTGGTGGCAGTAACCGTGGGCACCGTGGAGGTTCCCGCCGGTAATACTACGCTGTAAGTCAACACTGATGCTGAAAATCCGGTGACCGTTGTCCCGTTGACTTTCAGGTCTGAGAGTGTGGCTATATTACTGGCTGTGGCAGTTGCCGTATAGTCCTGATTGGTGGCACTGGACGATTGCGAGGAGTAAGTCCGGGTGGCCGGCGTAAAAGTGTACCCGGTTTTGGTCGGGGTAACGGTTCCCGAAAAACCAATAGCTACATCCGCCGAATAAACCCCGCTGGCATTGGTGGTCGGACTGCCGGTCAACCCGCTCAGGGTAACCCCCTGCACCGGCACGTTGGCAGCCGTCTTGATGGTTCCGGATATCGTCACGGTCGTTGCAGTGCCGTAAATCCATGCGATCCCGCTGGTCTCAGCCGACGTAAGCGATCGCTTGGTCTGACCCGTGCTGCTGAACCCGTACATCACCTTGGCTGCATCGTAACCCGCACTGGCCGTGCCGTACAGGTCTCTGAGGTTGAGCCAGTGACCGAGCTCGTGAAGTGCAATGGTCTCGATATCGTGACTGCTGCTGCCGGAGTTCCAGGAGAGCGAGCTGTTAAAAACAATATCGCATTCTGTTATGGTAGTGCCTGAATACCAGGTAGATGCCAAACCGATGGTTTCCCCGCTCGATACTGAGCCCCAGCAGATATCGTTGCTTCCGTTGTTCGCCGCAGCCGTATTGGTATGCGCCCCCGCATACTGGAGAGAGAAATTGGCCCCCGCACTGCTCCACGTCGATGCGGCATTCTGCACCGCCTGCGCCTCACCGGTTACACTGCCGAGATTCTCATTCACCTTGTATGAAATTGAACTGGTGCTCCACTTGGTTCCTCCGTACCCGAAGGTTATATTGAATGAATATTCGTTGCTGGTCTGTGCGGCATTATTCACCACCGTCACCGGCCCGCTGCCTGCCGAGCCCGGATAGCCGTTCACCGTTGCCGTCGGAACCGTGCAAACGATCTGCGTATCCGACCAGCTGCTGATCGGTGCCGATATCTTGGGCTGTGAGGCCTGGTAAAAGAATTCAACTTTCCCGGTTCCCTGCGATGCCCCGAAACCGGTGCCCGTAATCGTAACCGTACTGCCCGTTCCCGCCGATTGCTCACTCGGCGAAATAGAGCTGATATTCACTCCGGATGCTGTATAAGGATCAACTTTGATGGCTGACCCGTCAAGCGTTGCATCGGATGCCAGAACGGTATTCTGCGTTTCATCCAGCAGGTCAACGGTAAAATTCAATTCGATATTGTCCGTGATCAGACCGGTAAAATCCGACTGGTCAAAGCCGAAATCATGATTGTCAACCGCATTGCCGGTAATGACGTAAGTGTTTACCGATACCCACGACTGACCGGTAGTGGTGCAGTTGATCCGGAAATAAACCGTCGCCGGACCGGGATCGGCATCACCGTTCACCCTGATCGAAAAGGAAAAGGACGAATAATAACCATCGCTGTCGTTGTCGATGGTCCCGTTAAAGTTCACCTTCGTGCCGGTAATGGCATAAGTATCCGTGGTCACTTTCGCGCCTTTCAGCCCCGTTGGTTTGTACGGCACCAATTTTTCCTTGTTCAGTAGTAAAGGGATTGCTTCCGGATTCTCATTGGCCTTGCGGAGCGTTTCCACAAACAGACTGCTGCTCACCTGCCGGTTTTCAACCCATACGTTACCGCCGGTTACCGTGAATTTTCCCTGGAACGATCCTGTTAGATGATCCTTGTTTCGGGGAAGGAAAATGACCGATTCCTCGCCGACAGTGAAACCAACCGAATTGCTGACTACCTGGGTGATATCACCCACCTTGCCGCCGGCCATGTCAAGAGTAAATTCCTCATCCTTCAGAATATCGCCCTTGATGGATTCCAGAACCCGAAAACGGGTTGTGGTGATGATATTTTTACCTTCCGGAATGGTTACCCACCTGGATTCTGCCGACAGCGTCTGAACCCTTAAAATGAGGTCGGACTGCTGGCTCATCTCCTGCAGGGATATCTTAATGACTTGACTGTTAGCGTGTTGAGATGAAAGCATTAACCCTGCACCCATCAACAGAAGAACGAATAATCGTGTAAAGGATGTTTTCATGGCAATATTTATTAGCCCTGCGGGCTCTGAAGAGGTCCCTGATTACAACAAATTTACTGTACAAATTGTTGCAAACCTTCGAAAACAGCGGTTTTATTTAATTGGCTGACCTACATTCAGCGAGAGTTGGATCAGATGGCTGGTGCCATACTTTGCCGTGACATCGGAGGATACGGGGATCTGGAAAAGATAACGGATGGAGAGGTTGTCCAATCGGATGCCGGTGAATACCGATATGCCTCTCTTGAAGGAGTAGGAGAGTCCGGCGTTGAATTTGTCAAGAAGATGAACCGTGGTG
>CAYHCO010000005.1:0-7782 GCA_964355105.1 uncultured Porphyromonadaceae bacterium | reverse complement strand
GATAAACCGAATGAAAGTCTGCCCTGGCGGGAATACACATGATAGGAATAATCCAGGTGAATGCCGGTCATCTGAAATACTCCGTAAGATTGATGAAAGAATCCCGTTCCGAAACCCACATTGGAGAAAGTGTTTTTGCCCTTATTGATAAACCCCAGCGGATTGAACCGGTCTTTCGATTTCGACCATTTGGAGTGATACGTAACGCTCTGACTTGCAGGGGCTCCATTCCATCCAACCCATTGCTGATTCGAGGTCAGCGTTAAATTGGCATACTGCCCGGTGCCCGCAATGGCCGGGTTTAACAGAAACATGTTTGCCAGGTACTGATCGGCAATCGTGTTAACCTGAGCCATGACGCCATGTGAGCCTATCACGAGGGCAATAAGGAGCAGAAGCAGGTATGGCGCTTTTTTCCTCATCTTATTATTGATACCGATCCTTTAATGGGCTTCATGCCGGGCTGCAGCCACACGAGAAAATAATACGCACCCATGGGCGATACGTTGCCTGCCTTGTCAACCCCGTTCCACGCCTCGGTATAGCCGGGCCCGATCCACCAGATGAGCTTGCCGGCACTGTTGAATACCTTGACTTCACAATCCGGAAAATCCTTCAGTGCGGGTATCTCCCATTTTTCATTGTACCCGTCGTTATTGGGCGTAAAGGCATTGGGCACCTGGAATGGCGGATAATCCAGTGTCAGGTCGATCAGCGCATGTTCCCGGCACTTGGCCGCATCAGTCACCCACACGAGATATTTCCCGAGCTCCATGCCCGCAAGGTAAGCCACGGTGTCGTTGGTCGACCATAATATCGAATATGGAGGCGTGCCGCCTTTGACCGTCAATTGGATCTCGCCATCCGGACAGGTCTCGCAGCTTGGCGATAAGAGCCTGTACTTTATTTTAATGCTGTCGGGTTCCTTGAATTCTATTTCCTTCGGATATTCCACGATGCACGCACTGTCCTCCCTCACCGTGATCTGGTAACTGTTATTGCCGTAAAGCCCGTCAAAAACCGGACTGTCAAAATAGGTTAGACCGCCATCCAGACTGTACTCGAATTTGGTTCCGGATCCGTGCGAGAATATCCTCAGACTGCCGTCGCGGCTTCCCGGACAGCTCACCTGCTCAGTTTGCACCGAATCCACACCGAGTTTCTTGGCATCGTTAATCTTGATATTGACCGAATCAGAATTCTTGCACCCATCTTTGGTGATGGAAAGTATATATTGCCCCGCGGTGTCGGCAACGATTTCAGGAATCGTTTGATTGGTATTCCACAGATATTGGTCGCCCGAACCGCCGTAAAGCTTTATCGTGGCCGTACTGCAGTAAATGGCATCCTTCCCGAGGTCAACTTTTGGCAACGGCTTGATGGTCAGGTATAAACTGTCACTTTTTAGACATCCGTCAAGGTCGATCCTCAACGTGTAGAGCCCCGATACTTTAGCCATGATCTCCCTCGTGGTATCGCCGGTGTTCCATAAATAATGGTCACCCTTGCCACCGTTCAGCTTGATCGGGTTGGATATGCACACTATGGTATCGTTGCCGAGATTGACGAAAGGCAGCGGCTTCACCGTAACGTTTACGGTATCTGAATTCCAGCATCCGTTGGTTTTGATCGACAGGCTGTAAATGCCTGTTTCGGTAACCCTGATGGTTTCCGTTGTGTCACCCTGGCTCCATAAATAGGCATCCCCGGTACCGCCCTCAAGTGTAATGGGCGCACCCTGGCACTGAACGGTGTCGGGGCCAAGATCTACAGCGGGAAGCGGCTTCACAATCACCTTGATCGTATCGCGGAAAATGCAACCGTTCTTGTCGGTGGCAGCCAGAACGAGCTGAGGCTCCGATTTTACAATGTTCACATACCGCGTGGTTTCCCCGTTGCTCCAGTTCCATGCGCTGAATTCACTGCTGCCGTCGAGCTTCACGGTATCACCCATGCAGTTGTTCAATTTAGGCGGACCCAGCTCCGGCAGGGTGTATTGGTGAACGTATATCGTAATCTCTCCGAATCCCGAGCATTCCTTGGTCGGATCAAGCGGATCGGTCGAATAGCCTTTAACACGGTAAGTTGTAGTTTCCCACGGCGTTACCTCGATTTGTTTCTGTGTCAGTCCGGAGGGCGTTTCCCAAAGGTAATTGGCACCGCCGTCGGCCGTGAGCGTAATCTTCTGACCCGCACATACAGTGCCGGTTACGGAAGGGGCAATCTTAACATCCGGTGCATTTTCTTCATTAACACTGAAAGAATGCGCAAGCTGACATCCGGTCGAGTCTTCGGTAATGAGCACCTTATAAACGCCGCCCTTCAGTCCTGTAACCTGATTGGTGGTATTTTCCGGGAAATCGTTCCATACAACATGATAACGCTCCAGGGGTTTTTCCATTTCGAAAGTGATCGATCCGTTGGTGCCGCCGCAAGCCGCCGGTGAGATATTAATGGTCTTGATCGCCGGAACGGGTTTTTCAGTGACCAGGGTGCTGTCACTTGCCGAACAGCCGTTATAATGGGTAACGGTCACAAAATAGGTGCCCGGATTGTACACATCCCGGACACGGTAAACGCTAAGGTTATTGTTGTCCCTCCACAAATAAAAAGCCCCGTCGCCGGCATCCAGCTTGGCCGGACTGCCCTTGCACAGGCTCGTGGTATCCGGAAAATTGAGCTCCGGAAGCGGGAAAATGGTGATCACCTGGTCCTGCGTGATGGTGGATCCGAATTGCCCCACCGAAAACTTGATCATGTACTTACCAGCCTTGGTAAACTGATATTTCCCCTCCAGCGTTAAGGGGTCAACATCGGCCTTGCCCACCAGTACATTGGTGATGGAATCGTAAATCAGCCACTGCGGCAACCCGTCAAGGGTCTGCTTGTTGGCTGAAACGTAAAATATCGTGGTATCGTTCTGGCAGGTACGCTCGTAATAAAACTTGGCCGCCTGGAAAAAATCCGAGAGAAAAGTCGGAAGGCCAAAATAGGATTTACCGCCTTCGCCGGTGGCATTGTCGACCAACGTAGTCCCATGCTCTATATAATTGCAGTTCTGCTGAATAGGCGAACTGATAACCCCCAGGTAAGGCTGCCCGCCCAGGGTTACGTAGATTTTCCCGTTTGGCCCGAGCTGAAGTGCCCCGACCAATATCGTGGCATTTTCACGTAATATCTTAACGCTTCGCTGTATGCTGAGCTGATCCGGAAGCGAAATGTCCCACTGGTAAATGAGCCCGCCCTTGCGGGTCGCACCGTAAAGGAAGTTGCCGGTCGGCGAGAATTCAACTCCGTAAGCATTGCTTATCTCGCCGTAGGGATCGGTTGAATTACCCGCGCCCAGCTTGGCAAGCCGCCTGATTTTACCCGTTCCGTTATCGAAACTGAACAGCTCGAAAAAATGCAGACCTTCAACCGCAGCCGCCAGGAAATCCCCCTTAGGTGAAGATTTCAGGTAACCCGTGGCCCCCCGGTTATTGTTGTCGTTCGGATCGTAACGGTGCACACTTCCCTCCAGAACCTGGGCTTCATATCTCAGACCGTTCTCCGTCAGTAGGAACTCGTCAAACGCCCAATTGTCAAATTCGTGGGTGATGATCCAGTAAGAAACCCCGTCCTTATGTTTGACCACCGCGATCTTTTCTGTAAACAACACCCGGTCAACTCCCGGAGGTGTGAGGTTTTTTTGCATTATCGTTCCCATACCGTTGTCTCCGGTCATGTCAACAATGCTGTATTTCAACCCATTGCCAGGATTTGACGGGTTTCCGGCCTTGTCCAGGGTGAAAATGACATACTTGGTTGGGCTTTTCGGCCAGGGAACAACGATCGATGACTGGGTGGAAGTGATATCGCCAAGCAACCCGGTCCCGTTGTCCATGATCTGGTGGTTGCGGTTATAAACCGTCTGACCGTCGGTATAGAAAAGCAGTTTGCCCTGCGCATCGCTGATCGAGGCAACCCCTTCGTGCGTGTTGATCTTCCCGTCGGTCAGGGGCTTAGGGTACTGCTGGTTAAAATCGAGCCCTGCATGGTCTCCAAAATACCACACCGCGCCCTCTTTCTGCGCGTACAGCGGCTGTAAGAGAATGAATGTCAGACCGGCAAGGATGAACAAAAACCGCTTATGCACTACTACCCTAATTTGAAGTGGTCAAAGATGAGAAAAATTGATCATTGGGCAAAGAATAAAATTCCGTACTATATTTACGGGCTTTATGACTTTGATTATGAGAAAACTGTTCATTCTGATTTTTATTGTATCGTCGGCTGTGACTGGGTTTTCACAAAATATCGGTGATTATCCCGCTTATCCGGTGCCTGAGAAATATCGCCTCAAAGGCAGCGCCGGACTTCCCTCCCATGTAGATAATTCACAAAGAATTTTCTTCCCGCCGATCATCAATCAGTATGGCTGGAGTTGCAACCAGGCCAGCAGTATAGGCTACGTTTTCACTTATGAGATGAACCGCCTTCGTAACGCATCCGCCGATACTCCCGAAAGCCTCTATACCCCCGGATTCGTCTGGAATATGCTCAACAGCGCCAACGCCGGAGTGGGAGTGAGCTATTTCGACAGCTGGGAGATCGTGAAAGCCGCCGGATGTCCCAATTTCGTTGATTACCCTTATTATCAGAGCGCCACAGGTGTTTGGATGTCGGGCTACGACCGGTACTACAACGCCATGCAAAACCGTATCACGTATAATTATTCGCTTCAGGTGGAAACACCCGAGAAGCTGGCCATCTTCAAGCAATACCTTTACGACCATTTCGAGGGTTCACCTTATGGCGGCGTAGCCAGTATCCAGATCTCCTCCGACCGCATGGATACCCGGATCTGGAAAGATCCCGCCACAAATGAGGACTGGCCTGTCATCTGGACATTCGGAAACCATGTGGGACATGCCCTCACCATTGTCGGGTACAACGATTCAGTACGCATCGACCTCAACAACGATAAAAAATTTACCAACGATATCGATATTACCGGCGATGGCATCGTCGACCTGAACGACTGGGAAATCGGTGCTTTCATGGCAGTCAACAGTTGGAGCGAATGGTGGAACAAAGGCGGCAAATCCTATATCATGTACAGCGTGGTAGCCCGCGATGGCGATCATGGCGGTATCTGGAACCGTTCGGTGCACATCCCTAAGGTCGCGAAAACGTATCGCCCTGAACTTACCATGCGAGTGGTTATGCGACATACCCAGCGGAAAAAGATCAGCCTGATGGCCGGCGTTTCCCTCGATACTACCGCCACCAAGCCTCAGCAAACGCTGAGCTTCCCGGTGTTTAACCACCAGGGCGACAATACCCCGCTCACCGATGTCGACAACCCGACTGATACCAAGCGATTTGAACTCGGACTCGATATCTCCGCTCTTCTGGCTAACATCGAGCCTGGTGTGCCGGTGAAGTTCTTCCTCATGATCACCGAAAAAGATCCGCTTTCGTCCGCAACCGGACAGGTCGATGAGTTTGCCATCATCCATTATGATGGCGGAGCTATCGAAACGGTTTCGCCATGGAAGAAAGTTTCCATCGCCAATAATACCGTCACTTACGTGCCGCTCAAGACTACCCTCGATTTCAAAAAGCTGAAAGTGGAAAAGCCGGCCATGACCAATATCGTTCTCGGAGAGCCGTTCTTTGCGCAATTGTCCGCCACCGGAGGTCAGCCGCCTTATTCCTGGTCTCTGGTAACCGATTATCAGGAAAAAGGCGTCAGTCAGCAATATCAGGGCATCACCGGGGATACCTTATCGAACTTTAAAAGCGAAAAAGTATTTAGCAGCGTAACCCTTCCGTTCGAATTCCCGTTCTTCGGACAGAAATACAAAAGCATCGGCGCCGATATCCGGGGAACCCTCTATTTCTATGATAACCTGTACATTGCCTATCCTTACGCGGTAAATCAGGATGTGGTCTTCCAGGTTAAAAAGTGCATCATGCCTTTTGGTGCCGATATCCAGGTTAACGTTCCGGGCGATGCTCTCATCTATGCCGCCACCGATTCAATGGTCACCTTCGAATGGAACGCCTCCGTGTACACCGGACTCAAAGTGTATCCCGTACAAGTGAGCGCCAGGCTCCATTCCGATGGCCGCATCGACTTCCTGTACGGCAAACGCAGCATACCGTCTACGGATTATCCCTGGGAGGTGGGCATCTCCAACGGCGATCAGAGCCTCTACAAATTTGCGTCGATCAGCGAAAACCAGCTGATGACCGAAAACTATGCCATAACCTTCTCACCGCTTGAATTCCCGGCCAGCCTGCAGCTCGCCGAAGACGGTCTGCTCACCGGTGTCGTCAACGAAAAAGACCGGCTGTGGAACGTCAATGTCAGGGTAACCGATGCGTACAACAAATCCCAGACCTCCACCGTGGCCATCTCAACCATGTCGCCCGACACCTCATCTATCCAGTCAAAAAATTACCCGAACCCGTTCCGCCGCTCCACCGGCATCTCCTTCAAGGTAAACGAGGAACTCCCCGTATCCCTTGAAATATATGACCTCTCAGGCCGCAGGGTCAGCCAGCTCATCAACAAAACTATGCTGCCCGGCGAATTCACTTACTACTGGAACGCCCGCGACCAATCAAACCGCGATGTCAATCCCGGCACTTACGTCTACCGCCTCATCATCGGCGACCGCCGCGAAACCGGCAAAATGGTCCTGATACGATAGCAAAAAGGGCGACCTCACCGGCCGCCCTTTTCTTATTCCTTAGCTTCTTTGAGCATTTTTCGCTATATTTCTATATAAATTCAAATAATGGATTTAATAATCCGCAAGGAATTATTCTGGGATATTAACTTCGATAATCTCGATCCCCTGAGGCATAGGAGATTAATTATTGAACGTGTGCTTTCGTTTGGCAACCTTCAGGAATTCAGGACTATAATGAAATATTACGGACGTGAAATCGTCCGCGATGAGATAAAGAAAGTTGGATACCTCGATCCTAAAACCTTCCAATTTGCAGTGAGTTTTCTCAAAATTCCTAAGAAAGAGATGAAATGTTACATACTGAAACAGTCACGCCTGCAACACTGGACCTGATTTATAAATTACAAGATGATTCAGCCCTGAATGGTTTCTTTCTGGTAGGAGGGACTGCTCTTTCCCTTCAGATTGGCCACAGAATCTCTGTATATATTGACTTTTTTACCAGGGATCCCTTCGATCAGGTATTTCTGACGGAATACCTCGAAAAATCATACGGATTCAAGCTTCATTACTCCGCCCCGAATACCCTAAAGGGTTATATCGGCGATGTTCTGGTTGATTTATTATGTCACGATTATCCCTATATCCATGATCCTGAGATCATCGACCGAGTAGGCATGCTCTCGAAGCAGGATATTGCAGCTTTCAAGGTTAATGCAATTACCGGAAGTGGCACTCGGGCGAAAGATTTTGTTGACATTTATTTCTTGCTGAAAGAATTCTCCTTTTCGGAAATCATAAATTTCTATAATAAAAAATACACACAACGGAATGATTATCACGCAGTTAAGAGTCTGGTTTATTTCGATGACATTGACCCGGCTAGCTGGCCAAACCTGATTATTGAAAAAACTCTCACACTGGCTAAAATCAAATCAACCCTGGTTAAACATTGTGATCGATTTCTCTCGGAGAGCTAACCATTTACGCGAAACCGGCAAAATGGTCCTGATACGATAAAAAAAAGGGCGACCCTCACCGGCCGCCCTTGTTTCTATCGCCCCTGCCTAACCAGGAACCCTTTTCTGTCATCCCCGCG
>CAYHCO010000004.1:62042-193625 GCA_964355105.1 uncultured Porphyromonadaceae bacterium | reverse complement strand
ATAGATACACAATGATTTCAAAGAACTTTTAAATATTTTTAATGGACACTAGTGACCCCAACTACATTACTACGACCTGTAACTATCCTTACCGGCAGTTTGCAGATTTTTACCGGGGCACTCCCGAATCCGACCATGATGGTTAAGTGGGATTTCACAAATGTTAATCTCATGAAAGACACTAAAGTGACCCTTCCGGACCCATCTCAGGGGACATTGGCAGACGTTACAACCATGCTCGACGGTGCTTCAGATATTACAATAATATGGTCCGGTCGCCAATCAATCCTGGTTAATACTTATTTTTTAAGTGTTATTATTCAAGCCGAAATTGAGGCATACCTGCTAAAAAAATAACAGGCCGGGAAAGGTTATTTATCTTTTCTCCGTCCTTCCATCGGCATACCTGGCAAAACGGCCCGAATTGCGGTGATGCACCACATCGGGCCGGCGCCATGGCCAGCCGCCGAATTCTGTTGCCCTGTAGTCATTGATCGCCTGCCGGATTTCCACCCCGAGTTTAATATTCCAGATGTCAACCTGGTTTGCAGGATCCGAAACCCATGAATCGGGTTACGGAGGGTGGAATTAATTAAAAAATAATTTCCTAACTTAGATTCAATCAGTCTGATAAGATTGAAACTTTAATATTATTATCAATCCGGATAAAAGGCTGAACAATTTCATCCTATTCATGTTTAATTATATGATGAACAACCTAATTCTTATCAAATGAGAACAAAAGCATTTTTTTTCGGAACCTTATTGGTCCTGCTGGCATTCAGCAGCTGCCAGAAAATTCAGGATTCACTGGTCGTTAAGGTACCTATGGATTTCAGCAACGATCTGAATGTAACCGCCGGTGGCCCCGAATTGAAATCAGGAGGGTATCCGTATTATGCCTCCACAACCTTTAACCCAAAAACCAACGCAGACTATCTTAAATACCAAGACAAAATTAAGAGCATCGCGGCTAAAGGTTTTTCCTATCAACCAATTACGTTAGAATTTCCGGTAGTTGTCTCTACAGGCACATTGAAAATTTATACCGGAACCCTGGAGGATCCGACCATGATGGTTAAGTGGGATTTCACAAATGTTACTCTCGTCAACGGCACTAAAGTGACCCTTCCGGCTCCATCTCAGGGAACATTGGCAGACGTTTCAACTATGCTGGACGGTGCTTCAGATATTACAATAGTATGGTACGGTTACCAATCACTCGCGGTAGATGATTATACTTTAAGTATGTGGATTGACGCCGAAATTCAGGCTTACCTGCTTAAATAATAAGAGGTCGGGACTGGTTACTTATCTTTTTTCAATTTTTCCATCGGCATATTTGGCAAAACGGCCCGAATTGCGGTCATGCACCACATCGGGCCGGCGCCATGGCCAGCCACCGGATTTTGTTGCCCTGTAATCGTTGATCGCCTGCCTTATTTCCGCCTCGGTATTCATTACGAACGGTCCGTAGGAAACTACCGGTTCATCTATCGGAATTCCCTGAAGCAGGAATAGAAAGCTTTCGCAATTACCGTTCGAAATTATGGGCTCAGCATCAGATCTTACCTCGAAAGAGTGTTCTGAAGGTATAGCGGTCCCATCAACAACCAAAGAGTCACCCCGGTAGAAATATAGGCTGCGTTTGGCAGCGGTTGATCCTGCAGGTAATTTCCATTGGGCACCCGCCGCAAGTTTGATGATCCAGATGGCAACCTGGTTTTCAGGATCGGCAGCCCATGAATCGGGTGCCGGGGACAATGCCTGAATGCCATCAATATTGCCCGCAATCACTTTAACTTCAATGTCCTTCCCATCCGGATCCTTAATCTTGTATACCGGAATATCCTCGTTCCAGAGCATCTTGAAGTGAGGTTCGGCAAACTTTTTTGCTTTCGGGAGGTTCAGCCACACCTGAAACAATTCAGCCGGATTATCGGTTTCCTGGTTGAGCAACGGGAACATCTCGCAATGCTGCAGGCCTGAACCCGCCGTCATCCATTGTACATCGCCTCCGCCGTACCTTCCCGCCTGGCCGTGAGAATCGGAATGATCAACCATGCCCTCCAAAACAATGGTTACCGTTTCAAAACCCCGGTGCGGATGTACCGGAAATCCCGGTACAGTCTTTCCATGATACATTCTCCACCCGTCTTTCAGGGTGAAATCCTGGCCGATATTCCTTCCTTTCAGGGAGGCAGCGGGTCCCATCTCCTCATTGCCACGGGGATACCGGTCGAGATGATGCGCACAAAACAGGAATGGATCATTTACTTCCCACATGAAGCCCAGCGGACGAAGGTTGAAAACGGTGTCGTTGCTCATTTTATCAGACTTTACGTATTACAACGCCCGTATGGTCGAAAAGTTTCATATTTGGAAACAAGTGTTATATTTACAATTGTTAGTATCGACCTGTTAAAACTAAATTTCAAACCCTATGGCAACATTAGACTGGATCGTGATTGCCCTGTTTTTTCTGGCCCTCGCAGGCATCATCGTTTACGTGATGCGAAGAGGAAAAGATGATACAAGCGATTATTTCTTATCTGGCAGAAGTGAGACCTGGCTGGCTGTTGGTGCCGCCATCTTCGCAGCCAACATCGGTTCTGAACACCTGGTTGGATTGGCGGGCGCCGGCGCGGAGAGCGGAATGGCAATGGCCCACTGGGAAATGCACGGGTGGCTTATCCTAATCCTCGGCTGGGTCTTCGTTCCTTTTTATGCCCACAGCCGGGTATTTACCATGCCTGAATTCCTATACAAAAGATTTAACAAGAATACCAGCTCAACATTGTCCATTATTACCCTGATAAGCTACGTTCTGACAAAAGTATCGGTAACAGCTTTCACCGGCGGGATTTTCCTCTCTTCGGTGATCGGGATCAATTTCTGGTACGGAGCCATCGGACTGGTGCTTTTAACCGGGATATTTACCGTTCTGGCGGGTATGAAGGGAATCATGACCATCTCAGTTATACAAACACCGATACTGATCATCGGGGCTATCATCATACTTATTCTCGGTCTTCTGAAAGTTGGCGGCGGGGGATTGCTCGACGGCTGGCAGGAAGTCGTTAAACAGACCGGAAACAACATGCACCTGATCCATACCAAGGGCGATCCATGGTACGACAAGTTCCCGGGCGTAACCGTATTCTTCAGTGCCGCCATCATCGGTTTTTGGTACTGGTGTACCGACCAGCATATCGTTCAGCGGGCACTGGCTGCAAAAAACCTGACCCAGGCACGCAGGGGCTCGATATTTGCCGGATACCTGAAAATATTACCCGTATTCATGTTCCTCATTCCCGGTATGATCGCAGCCGCTCTGAACGCTAAGGCACAGGCTACCGGCCAGACCCTTTTCTCCGATAATAATGAGGCTTACGGATACCTGGTCAGCACACTGCTGCCAATTGGTGTCAAGGGAATCGTGGTGGTCGGTTTTATTGCCGCACTGATGACCTCCCTCGCTGCTCACTTTAACTCCTCAGCCACCCTGTTCACTATCGATTTCTACAAGAATTACAAGCCGGAGGCTTCAGAACACAGGCTGGTATGGGTTGGCCGCATAGCTACCATCGTCGTTGTACTTTTGGGTCTGATCTGGATTCCGATCATGAAGAGCCTCGGCAGCGTCCTTTATGAATACCTTCAGAATGTGCAGTCGCTCATTGCACCTGCCATTGCTGCAGTTTTCCTGCTTGGCGTTTTCAACCGGAAAATCACCCCGAAAGCCGGTCAGTGGGGTTTATTGATAGGCTTCCTGGTGGGTATGTTCCGTCTGGCACTGATGATCTTTGATCCGGGAACTCACATGAATCCCGAGACCTCCAAGTTGGTTACGGATCCGTCATTAAGGCATGGTCTGTTTACCATTCTGAACCTCAACTGGCTGCATTTCTGTATTCTACTCTTCTTCCTGACGATGGCCGTTATGGCGGTGGTCAGCACTTTTACGCCAAAAGCCACCAAAGAGCAGTTACAGGGAATTACTTACTTCTCACAGTCACCCGAGCAAATCGCCGAAACCCGCAGCAGCTGGAGTAAATGGGATGTATTCAATACCGTGATGGTTCTCGGTATTTGTATCGCCTTCTACATATACTTCTGGTAGGCCCGTCAGGCTTTTACCTTCGCGATTGCCTGAACGATTTCGTGTCTTACCCGGTCGTTGATTTCTTCCGGCTTTAACCCTTGAGGGTTGACAGCCGGAAGAAATTCGACCGTTATTTTCTCACCTTTCTTGATACGCCCGGCGCCCGACGACATGGCCTCATACGCGCCCGTAATGGCGATCGGGATTACCGGAATATCGAGCTCACTGCTCAGGATGGCATAGGTCTTCTTGAATGTGCCCAGTTTGCCGGTTCTGGTGCGCGTGCCCTCAGGAAATATCAGGATCTTCTTGTTCTGTCTGACCACTTCAGCCATCTTCTGAATAGAGCCTTTAAGGTCTTTTGCGAGGTCCATGATGATCACGTTGCTGTGACGCGCCAGATACCGCCGGATCCAGCTTTTCGCGTGGTCCTTCTTGGCGTAGGTGAACGTGTTCTTGAGGGTTTGCTTATCCAGATAAGATAAGATCAGGAAAGCATCGAGCTTGGTCTCATGATTGGGAGCCAGGAAGCAGGGCCCCTCAGGAATATTCTCAAGCCCGCTTACCTCGTACCTGAAGAAAAGTTTAAAGAATGCCCTGACTGATACAACTGTCGGATGCAGGAAAAAGGAGCCCTTCGGTAAAACCACTTCAGATCCTTCTTTCAGATCGCCCGACCAGCTCGACTGGGTATCGGTCTTATGAAACAGCTTATTTTTCTGGATATGCTCGGCAATCTTCCTTATCGATGGAAATTTCAGCAGCTGATCATCTTCAAGCTTGATGCCGAAGCTTTTCTCGATATAATCTATCAGACCGAGCTTGCCCAGTGAATCCAGGGAAACATCGAATTCGAGATTGTGATCAGGTAACAGATCCATATCCACCTGACTTTCAATATAGGTTTTAATAGCCCGGTACTCAGGGGTCTGGGGTTCATCTTTCGATTCAATCCTGTTCTCTTTCATCTCCAGGAGCTCTTCGAATTTGAACCGCTGCAGCTTGGATAAACGGGTACGGGGCAATTCCGACTTAACGAGGGTGAATTGCATAATCCGCTTGTAGGAGCTCATTTCCGCGTTGAACGGAGATATCACATTCTCCCGGAAATATTGATTGATATCCTCAATGTTATTGGTTTTCAGCCATTCATGATCAGGAAAGATCATTGCATGAAGCATGTCGTTATGCATAAATACCCCGGCCTCCTTGATGGCAGGTGAGTAGCCGTCGAGCTTCATTTCCACCTCAACGGGGTTGATGTTTTTCCCGTTTGGAAGCACGATGATCTCTTTTTTACGTCCCGTGATGTAGAGGAACCCATCCTTATCGAGATAGCCCAGATCGCCGGAATACAGCCAGCCATCGACTATGACCTGCGCTGTTTCTTCAGGTCTGTTGTAGTACCCTTTCATGATGCTGGGGCCCTTAGCCACAATTTCTCCGTCGCGTATTTCCACCAGCAATCCTGGTAGAGCTTCTCCGGTTGATCCGATCTTAACCCTTCCCGGACGTGGAAAAGTGATCATCGGGGCTGCCTCGGTCATGCCGAAACCTTCCAGAATGTCGAATCCTATGCCGTAGAAAAAGGTTCCAACTTCCTTATTCAGGGCGGCACCCCCGGCAATCATGTACTGCAGGTGTCCTCCGAAGCCCTGGTGAACCTTCTTGAAAATAATCTTGCCGAGTTTCCGATTACCGGTTGCCAGAACAATTTTCAGCAAGGTGCGTCCAACGCCACTCGCTTCGATTTTTGCCTTGACACCCCGGTACATCAGCTCATACAGTCGCGGCACCCCCAGGAATACGCCCACCTTGTTATCGGCAAAAGTTTTCATCAGGTCGGCCGACTGCATCGATGGGGCAATCGGGATGGTGCATCCGACGTACAATGGTGTCATCATGGAGCCAACGAGCGGAAAAACATGATGAAGGGGGAGGAAGATCATGACTTCCCGCTCAGCACTGAATATTTTGCAGCCGATCACGGCCTTCATATTTTCATCGATATTGGTAAACGAAAGCATGACCCCTTTTGGGCTGCCTGTTGTTCCTGAAGTATAGATGATTACAGCGGTGGTTTCGTTGCTTTCGGGCTTGAGCCACTGACTCTCAGGAATCTTCTTGTCTTGAAGGATGTCTTCGAATACCAGAACCTGTGGCTTGTTTTTGAGCCTGGATTCGGCTTTTGACCAGGCTTCCTTCATTCCGGCGCTGATAAACAGCAGCTCCGGTTTGCAGTCGTCGATGATATAAGCGACATCCTCGGCTGATGCCAGAAAATCTATCGGAACGGCAATGCAATCATTCTGCAACGCGGAATAATAAGCATAAATCCAGGCGGGCGAATTTTCGGTATAAATCGCAACTTTCTGGTAGCCTTTCCCCTCAAACAACAATGCGTATTGCTGTACGCGCTTAAGAAGCTGACTGTAGGTTACGTCGCCCTGATTGGTGATCAGCGCTTTTTTATCTGGATACGACCTGTTTATGATGGCATTCATATAATCAAATATTTAGATAGGTAAAATAACAAAAAAAATGGAAGTCAGCAGTCAGCAGTAGGCAGTTGGCAGCGTTTCAGGATACGGCAGGTCAGAAAGGTGAGCCAGGGGGAGGGGGCCTTCTTCTGGCCAAAGTCCCAGTCTTTCCAGGCTTTCCACTCTGATTCGGGGGTGTAGAGCCCTCTGCTGTCAGCTTTCTCCTCAAGCACGGTGATTATTTCCTGAAACCTGGCATCCTGTCGGGCCTGTGGAAATTGCGAAAGGGTATCGGCAAAATGCAGGATATCGTACCAGATAAATGGTGCCTTCAGCTTCCTGAAATCGGTTCCCATAAAGAACATATACGGATGAACCACCTGGCTTTTAGCCCATAACCGGAGCATGGAATCAATTGAGTCAATGGCAAAATTGGATTTCTTCTCAGCCGGATACAGGCTGATGAGCTTGAGCATGATCAGGGTTGCATACGGGCAGGGATCCTCTTTTTTGCCCGGTCCGCGGAATTTGCCCAATTCTTTCGACACCACGCAAGGGTAACCATTGCTTTTGCCCAGATTCATCAGGTAGTCCCTGGCTTTAAGGACTCTGGCGTCCTCTGCAAGGCCCAATTTCCCAAGACTGTAAACGATAGTTGGTGCATCACAAAGGGCCCAGGCAGATTGCAAATCACCGGATCCTCCATAATGCACAGCTATGTTAACTGTCAGCTGGAATGGCCCTTCAGCGGAGGCGGATGCGAGGATTTTTGTGATGATCACGTCCATTCCGGGATCCTTGCCGGTCAAACCCAGATCGGCCAGGAATGAAAGCTTGTGATAAAACTGACCAGCACTTTTATGGCTGCTCAATACGTTGCCGGGCCAATCGGCCAGCTCTTTAACCAGGTTTTCCAGCAGCGGATGCCTGATCATCTTATCCCTGGCTGCTGCCACATGGGGTAAATCCGGAGGTTCACCGAGCAGATCGATGCGAGTGCGGTATTCCGTCCAGGGATTACTTTCGAGCAGCCATGAAATTACTTCGGTTTTCATGAATATAAAGTTAAGGAGGATAATTGGTAACGCTGAATGATTCAGTTAATTATCAGGAATGAATTTGTATATTTCGTTCAGCCAAAGAATAGAATCATGAGCTTAAAACCTCCAGCGATGAAAAAATTACTTTCTGTCGGAACAATATTATTGATTTCACTTTGCCTTTTCGGTCCGACTTCTGCCTGGGCTCAGAAAAACCCCGAAGCAGCGTGGCCTCAATTTCGCGGTCCGAATGGCAGCGGGGTTTTCGAAACGACAAAATTGCCAAAAGAGGTTGGCCCCGATCAGAATGTGATTTGGAAAAGGAATATTCCGAGCGGTTATTCCTCCCCGGTTCTAAACGACAAGTACCTTTTCATTACGGCTGTTGAGGAGGGCAGGCTGTTAACTTTTTGTCTGGACCGTGCAAGCGGGGAGACTATATGGCAAAAGGAAGCGCCGAGGCCCAGGCAGGAAAGGATTGACAATCGCAACAATCCTGCTTCACCCACTCCGGTAATCGATGACCGGAATGTGTACGTGTTCTTTCCGGATTTCGGATTGCTGGCCTATGATTTTAGCGGGAAGGAACTTTGGCAGGTGCCGCTTGGCCCTTTCAACAATGATTACGGCATGGGAGCTTCGCCTATCGTGGCTGGCGACAATGTAGTGCTGGTTTGCGACCAGACCCTGGGTTCCTTTATAATCGCGGTGAATAGAAGCACCGGAAAGGTTGCATGGAGATCCGAGAGACCGGAAGCAAAAAGTGGCCATTGTACGCCAATCGTGTATAAGCCGGAATCGGGTGATCTTCAGATTATTGTACCCGGATCTTTTATGCTGATCGCTTATTCCGCCAAAACCGGCGAGCGGGTATGGTGGGTGAACGGACTCTCTTTTGAAATGAAGTCAACCCCGGTGATTTACAACGGGATGGTATTTATCAACGGATATGCAATGCCTGCCAATCAGCAGGGAAGCCAGCAATCGGTACCCGTCTTCAGCGAGGCTGTTGAAAATTTTGATACGGATAAAAACCTGCTTTTAACTGAATCGGAATTGCCTAAAGTGCCGCCGTATGACTGGTTTTCATTCGTTGATCTGAAAAAGGACGGCCATCTTGATGAAAATGAATGGGCCTATTTCCAGTCTGCCCTGGCGAGCGTAAATGCCATGCTCGGAATCCGGCTGGGTGGAGCAGGCGATATGACCGAAAAGAACACGGTCTGGAAATATTACCGTTATGTGCCCCAACTGCCCTCGCCGCTGGTATATCGCGACCGCCTTTATATGATCAATGATATTGGGTTCATAACGATTTTAAACCCATCCGATGGGAAGGTTATTAAGGAAGGGCGCCTGACAGGTGGCGGCTCACAGATATATTCCTCCCCGGTTGGTGCCGACGGGAAGATCTATTTTGTTTCCCGGGGTGGCAAGGTGAGCGTGCTGAATGCCGATGGAACCCTGGATATTCAGGCCATCAGCGACCTGAAGCAAGAGTGTTACGCCACTCCCGCAATTGCTGCCGGCAGGATTTACCTCAGGACAGAAGGAACGCTTTATTGTTTTGGCGAAAAGTAGGCAGTGGGCAGCCGGCAGTTGGCAGTCGGCAGTCGGCAGTCAACCGTCTGCAGCTATTACTGCAGGTAAATCACCTCGCTATTCATATCTATAAAGTTAAGGAGGATTATCGGTATGTTTGCAGACGAATAAAATTGCCTGTTTTGAATTACCTCCATGCCGAAAAGATCTCCAAATCCTACCGGGAAAATCCCCTGTTTGAGTCTCTGTCCCTGACTGTTGAGAAGAACCAGAAATTGGCGCTTATCGCCAGAAACGGTGCCGGGAAATCAACCCTGTTGCGCATCCTGGCAAAAATTGAGGAGCCGGATGCCGGCATGGTCAATACACTACAGGGGCTGTCGATCGGGTTTCTCCAGCAGAACCCTGAGCTTCTGGATCATCTGGAAGTGATTGAGCAGGTGCTTTTTTCCGTTCCTCATCTTTCAAAAGCCATCACCGATTATGAGGAGGCTGTGGTTTCCGGTGACCCGGCGGCTATGGATGCGGCAATTCTGGAAATGGACAGGCTGAATGCCTGGGATAGCGAAACACGTATTAAAGAGGTCCTTACCCAATTGAAGATTACCGATCTGACACAAAGGGTAGGGGAGCTTTCCGGCGGTCAGCGTAAGCGTCTGGCCCTTGCCGCAGTGCTGGTGCCACAGCCCGACCTGCTGATCCTCGATGAGCCGACCAACCATCTCGACCTCGACATGATCGAGTGGCTGGAGGAATACCTGAGCCAATCGTTCATTACGGTATTGATGGTTACGCACGACCGATATTTTCTCGACCGTGTATGCACCGAAATTCTGGAGCTTAACGATAAAACACTGTACCGTTACAAGGGCAATTATCAGGTTTATCTTGATAAAAGGCAGGAACGGATCGAATGGGATCAAAAACAGGCTGATAAAGCCGGATCGGTCATGAAGAAAGAGCTGGAATGGGTGAGCCGGATGCCAAAAGCAAGGGGGACGAAACCCAAGTACCGCATTGAAGCCTTTGAACAACTGCGGGAAGATTCCAGAAAAGAATATCAGGCGGAGATGGGGGATATATCCTTTGCTGCCCGGCGAATGGGAAAGAAAGTGCTTGGTATATACAATCTTTCGAAATCTTATGACGATCTGCTGCTGTTCAAAAATTTCAGCTACAAGTTCCAGCGTTTCGAGAAAATAGGCATGATCGGCCCAAACGGTATCGGGAAATCTACTCTGCTCTCCATTCTCACGAGCACGGTGACTCCGGATTCAGGCCATATCGATGTGGGTACAACGATAAAATTCGGCATCTACCGGCAGGAAGGAATCGAATTTAATCCGGATGATAAAGTGATTGATGTGGTCCGGAAAATTGCTGATGAGGTTGAGCTCAGCCCCGGGCGATCCATGAGTGCCACCCAGTTTCTGGAGTTGTTCCTCTTTCCGAGGAGTGTACAGTATGGATATGTTTCCAAGCTCAGCGGAGGTGAAAAGCGGAGGCTTTACTTGCTCACCGTTCTCATGACAAATCCTAATTTCCTGATTCTCGATGAGCCGACTAACGATCTTGATATATTAACCCTCAATGTGTTAGAGGACTATTTGCTACGTTTTGCCGGTTGTGTGATCATTGTCTCGCACGACCGCTATTTCATGGATAAGGTGGTAGATCACCTGTTCGTTTTTGAGGGTGCCGGCGTGATCCGTGATTTTCCGGGTAACTATTCGATCTACCGCGACAATAAGGAGGTTGAGCGTCAGCAGCTGATTCGCGAAACACCCTCGAAAGAAAAAAAGGAAAAACCAAAGCAGGAACCAGCCAAGGGCAAGCTCAGTTTCCGTGAGAAAATGGAATTTGAAAATCTTGGTAAGGAGATATCCGCCCTCGAAGAAGAAAAACGGGCTATCGAAAAGGCCCTCAGCACAGGCGGTACCGACTCCGCTGAACTGCACCGCATGAGCATCAGGATTGGCGAAGTGATGGCCCTGCTCGACGAAAAAGAACTCAGATGGCTCGAGCTCTCCGAACTAATCAGCTAATCAGCTAATTAGTTAATGTGCTAATTAAGAATTGCCCCAAGAGCATTCTTGCATTAGCAAATTATCGAATTATCGAATTATCGAATTGTTTTGCGCTATCCTGCAAAATATTTCTCCATCTCCGCGAGCGTATCCTCATTTTTCATCAAATCGTACCTGATCTCTCCGTGCTCGAGAATGACGATACGATCGCACACCTCATTTACGTGATTCAGGTCGTGACTCGATATGAGGAGGGTTGTCCCCTTGTTTTTTTTCAGTTCATTGAGAATCTTGATCAGGCGAATCTGTGTCGATGGGTCCAGTCCGTTGAACGGTTCATCCAGGATGACAATTTCAGGCTTGGCCATTAAAGCCGCGGCAACACCAATCTTCTGCTTGTTGCCGTGCGAAAAATCACGGATATATTTCTTCTTGCCCAGTATTTCACCAGCAAAAAAATCTTCAAATTCCCGGTAGAAATTGTCGAGATCGCCGGTCGACATGCGATGTACCTGGCTGATGAACTCGAAATACTCTTCTGGCATGAGGAAGTCAATCAAAAAGCTGGCATCCAGGTGAGCACCGGTATAATATTTCCAGTCGGTAGTGCCCTTCACATCCTTGTTCTTTGATTTGATCAAGCCACTGTTTGCGCGGATCAGGTCGAGCAGCAGCCTGAAGAAAGTGGTCTTTCCGGCACCGTTGTTGCCAACAAGTCCAAAGCTTTCGTTTTCCCTGATCAACAGTTGCGGAAGCGACAAAACGGTTGTTCCGTTGTATATCTTGGTGAGGTTCTTTACTTCTATCATGATATTTTTTGTTTGCTGTTATTTTTAAAATTGGCTCCAACAGGGTGCCCTGACTTATTATTCCCGGAATCCTTTTGCCATGTCGTGCCTTCTGCTCATGAACTGGCGTGTGACAATATCCAGCAGCGCCTTGTTAAAAACCAGACCTGCAATCCCAATCAGACCGATAGCCACATACCCCAGATAGGGTATGTTGAAATGTTTGAACGGCCAGAAAATCAACACAGGCATTAGAAAGCCAGGCAGCATCGCGAGCCATTGCGAGGCACCCATCCCCTGATAGTTGAAACTGGCGCTTCGGCTGAGATCCACCCGCTTTGTACTGAAAGTGGAGAGGTAGAGCATTACCAATGATAGGAACCCGATATTGTAAAGAAAGGTTGCCGTGTTAATCAGCAGGATTTTATACCCGTAAAACACATAGGGTATGGTAAGAACGTAGCATAGGGTCGACATGGCCATGGCAAGCAGGTACTTTGCCCTGATATACTGCTTGAAATCGGCATAATTGGCCAGTATCCCATCGAAATAACTGCTCTCATTACTGAAGCAATAATTCAGGTAACTGATCATTATTCCTCCTGTCATGAAAATCCCGATAAAAACGAGCATGCTGCCAAAGGCTTCCCTGTTGGCATCCGGGTAAAGAAGCAGCCCGTAAAAGATGAAAATCGGCGACATGTACAGGGTTGCTTTCGTTCGCTTGTTTCTTGTCATGAGGCGCAGGTCGAGGAGGATCAGGTGGCCCGTGAGCCCTTTTGATTTCAGGTAGCGCATTTCGCCGAGCGTCTCCGCTCTCTCCTCCTTCCTGATGTTGATCTCATCCGGGTAGAGCCTGTCCCTGAGGAAAAAATAATTGAGGATATAGGATGAGGCCAGTGCAAGAATCGGAATGACAATGGTTAATGGCTTATTCAACAGCCCGTCCATCAGCCATCTGGAAGTCTCGGTAAGGGAAAAAACGTGAAAATGATCGAGCGCAAACAGGGTTCCGAGGCCCGCTGCAAAAAGTGCGGTAACCCATGGCTTATGTGCCAGTTGCCTTTTTGCATAGGTTGCCAGAAAGTTGTTGCAGAAAACCAGCAGGATCATCCCGACAATCCAAAATGCCGTTTCGGAGGAGGAGTATCGAGGTGCTATAATTTTAATTGCAAACGGAATGAATATCAACCAGGTGAGAAAATTCCCGATACTGAAAATGGATTTGGACGCGACATAGTGAACAATGGACGACTTTTTAACGGGAATCATGAGATAAGTCTCGATATTCAGGACCGGCAGGGACTGCATGACGAACCGGATCATAAATTCAAAACCGAAATAGTACAGCACGATACCGTTGAAAATGTAAATCGGGTCCGTATCCGGTGCAATTTTATCGAACAGCTGGTCGATAAATATGCCCAGCATGACCAGGTATGCCATCATGATCAGCGACATCAGGCCCATAAGGATATTGATGGCGATCTGTTTTTGCCAGAAGCTGGAGCGCAGGGTCTCCTTGATCTGGTGCGATAGGATCCACTTTATAAACATGTTTTAAAATAATATGCAAACGGGTTTGTTAATAACGATTGACTGGCCGGTGGGGGTCAGCTTGCCCGTATCCGGATTCAATGCAAATGAATGGATGGAATTGCTGTTCTGATTGGCTGCGAGTAAAAACCGGCCCGAACTATGAATGGCAAAGTTTCGGGGTGTTTTTCCCAGTGTAGACTGATTTTGCATCAGGGATAGCTTTCCGGAGAATTTCTCCCTGGCAATAACGGCAATGCTGTCATGGCCGCGGTTTGAAGCATAAATGAATCGACCGTTGGGATGGAGATGTATATCGGCACAGGTGTTCTCGCCAGTGAAATCTTTAGGCAGGGTAGAAAGCGTTTGGACTTCACTGAGCTTGCCGTCCTTTGAATCGTATTTGAAGGCTGTAAGGGTAGAATTCAACTCATTGACCACAAAAGCCATTCCGCCGTCTTTCGAAAAGGTGAAATGACGGGGACCGGCTCCTGCAGCGGACTGGAAAAATGGCGTGTCAGAAGGAGTCAGCCTGCCCTTTTTATCGTCGAAGCGGTAAATCATGATCTTGTCGATGCCCAGATCGCAAATAAATGCGAACCTGTTATCAGGCGACATGTTAACTGAATGAGCATGAGAGGCTTCCTGACGGCTGGGGTTAAAACCCTGACCGGTATGCTGAACCCGGTCCGACGGTTCACCGATCCTGCCATCGCCCAGCAGCGGGAATACACTTGCGTTTCCGCCGGTATAGTTGGCCACGAGGATGAATTTTTCCGTGCGGTCAAGCGTGAGGTGACAAGGATGGGCGCCCTGGCTGGGCTGGGAATTCAGAAACTTCAGTTTACCGGTGTTTTTGTCGCGGATGAAGGCGCTCACAGCCCCGCTGGTGCGTCCCCCGAAATTATCGGTTTCATTCGCTGCAAACACAAATTGCCTGAACCGGTCGGATATCAGGAAAGAGGGATTTTCTACTTTTTGGCAGGTGTCCCGCAAGGTAATGGCTCCGGTTGCAGTATCGAACAGGCATGACGGGATACCCTCATCCGGGCCGGCAGTATAGGATCCCACGTAAAAAAGGTCAGCCAACGGGTCAGGATCGGTAAATGCCGAAAATGTTTTTTGCGGAAGTACAACCGTTCCGATTGCTCCGACTGCTATTCTGTGAAAAAATCCCGCTCGTTTCATGAAATCAAAGTATGGGTTTCAATTGTTTTCATGGATCGTAAAGCTACTTTTTAATGTTGTATTTTTGAATATGAATCCATCGGAAAATCATAGTCATACCAACGAACGCAGTCATCGCTCGATCCTGAAGGAACTAGCCCGTAAAGCAATGATCAGCAGGGGGCTGCTTCCTGATTTCTCGCCGGCTGCCCTGGCTGAGCTGTATACACTGCACCCGGATCAGACTATTTCAGGTAAAATCCGCGATCAGCGTTCCCTGCTTTGGTGCTCGATCGACAATCATGAATCCCGCGACCTGGACCAGCTTACCGTTGCGGAACCTCTTCCTGACGGCTCCACCCGGATCCTCGTGGCTATTGCTGATGTAGATGCCTGGGTGTCGAGGGGATCTGCTATTGATGATCATGCGAGGCAAAATACCACCTCTGTTTACACCTCCGCCGTGATATTCCCGATGTTGCCTGAAAAACTTTCGACAGATCTGTCTTCGCTGAATTATCACAGTGAAAGGCTGGCGCTGGTTGTTGACATGAATATCTCGGCAGCCGGGGAAATGGTTAAATCTGATGTTTACCGGGCACTGGTCAGGAGCCGCGCAAAATTGGATTATGCCACGGTTGGCGCCTGGATTGAAAGTGATGAACCTGTTCCTGTTGAAATTGCCAGAGTTCCCGGCCTCGATAAAAACATCAGGCTCCAGAATTCCGTTGCCATTCAGATGAGAAAATTAAGGCATGGTAAAGGGGCGCTTGATTTTGAAACTATTGAATCCAAACCGGTTTTTGAAGGTGATATGATCATGGAACTGCGGGAGGTGCAGCGAACACGCGCCCGCGATATCATTGAAGAATTCATGGTAGGGGCCAATGAAGCCACAGCTGATTACCTGACACAAAAAAGTTATCCGACCTTCAGAAGGGTGGTCAGGAAACCGAAACGGTGGACCAGGATCTGCGAAATAGCAGCCGAAAACGGTACTCAGCTCCCGCCTGAGCCTGATTCAGTTGCATTGCAGAATTTTATGGCAAAAGCCAAGAAGAGCAACCCTGAACATTTTGGTGATTTATCGTTGAGTATTATTAAACTGCTGGGCGCAGGCGAATATTCCATTGGATTTCCCGGAGAGGCGGCAGAAGGCCATTTCGGTCTGGCAGTCAGGAATTATTCCCATTCCACCGCTCCCAACCGGCGTTATCCCGATCTGATCACTCATCGCCTGCTGAAAAGTGCGATCGCCGGTAACGGGTTGCCATACACGCATGATGAACTGGAACTGCTTGCTGTTCATTGTACTAAAAAGGAAGACGATGCCAGCAAGGTTGAACGTCAGGTATCGAAATCAGCGGCAGCCCTGGTTCTTGAACATCATATCGGCGAAGAATACGATGCCATTGTTACGGGTGCAGCCGAGAAAGGCACCTGGGTCCGCATACAGCATCCGCATGTCGAAGGTCGGGTTATTTCAGGCGCCGAGGGGATCGATGTGGGCCAGAAAATCAGAGTCAGGCTGGTGGCTACCGAAGTCGAGAATGGCTATATCGATTTCGAAAAAATTCGATAATTCGACAATTTGACAATTCGATAATTTGCTAATTCGATAATTCGACAATTTGATAATTCGATAATTTGCTAAGCTTCGTGTTCCAGAAGCTTCAAAACCTTGATTTTGGTTTCGTCGCCAGCGAGATTATGATCGATAAAAATGGTGGTGATAAAGTCTTTTGCCTTTTGGATCGAGTGGGCACGAACCCGGTGAAGATGTCCGCTGACCGGATTGTCGTTGAGAAAAGAGGGACCGGTGAATTTGCGGGTAAGGAACGGAAAACAGATTCCCAGGCCGTTGCCGTAAGCCTCCAGTCGCGAGGTGCCGCCCATACCGTTGGAGTTGTCGCCTTCATCGAGCAGCTCAGACAACAATATCCTGTCGATAAGCCCTTTTTCCTGGTAATGCAGTAATCTGCGATACAGTTCCGATTGCTCAGATACCATGCTGGCTCCAAGGGCCAGGTTGAACGGCTGGTGTTGAAATTTATGCTGCTGCCGGTGTTCAGCCAGCTGGCAGGCAACCTGCGCTGCAACAACACTTCCGTAACTGGATGATACCAGTGTTAATTTAGTGTCGGAGGTTTGAGGACACGAAAGGATTTGACTGAAGGAGGAGGCAATGATCTTATTCCGCGTTGGGTAATTCCCCGGCTGTTGTGCCCGGTTCAGTGCCCAAACCACGTTCATCAGCGGCATACGGTGGTAAATTCCTTCGATAATGCTGAACCGATTTCCTAAAATCTCTGTTTGGTAACGGATAAAATTTGAAGTAAAGGCATTCCCCTGACCTTCCTTGAAGTCCCCGCCAGCGAAGAAAAAGAATCGGTGCTCCATGATTATTTACGACCCAAAAGCTTGATGTAAAAAGATATGCTGGTCAGTTTCTTCCTTTCATCCAGGTTGTCAATCATCTTGATAATGGATCTTTGCAGGTCGGGATGAGCAGTTACTTTATTCATCACCCAATTAAAGAGTTTGGGATAATTGATCAGGCGCTGGATCCAGGTCGACATACGCAGTTCCTTCCAGAGTTTCTGGTATACAAACTTGTCGTATTTACGATTGAAAGCTGCATCGTATCGGCCTGCCTGAATGCCTTTTTCAATATGTTCTGCAGCGGCAAAGCCCGACCACATAGCATTGCCAACTCCTTCACCCGTAAAGGGATCGATGAGCGATGCGGCATCGCCGGCTAGAATAAACCGTTCACCCGAGATCGGGATTTTTTTGGATCCCAAAGGCAGATTCCATGCAGCGATACCCGAAACCGGTCGGGCATTGCTGAACCTTTCCACCAGGTGGGGATTGGTTGCCATAGCCTGTTCCATGACTTGTTTAAGCGTCAGCTTTCTCTTCTTTAAAATATCGGTCCTGATGCCTGCACCCACATTGGCACCGCCATCTGGTAATGGAAAGACCCACAGGTAACCGGGCAGGAACTCATCGAGGAAATAAAAATCGACGAAGTTGCCTTCATGAACAGCCGTAACGCCTTCGAAATATTGCCTGATGCCCGTTGCCTGGTGCTTATAGTCCCTTTTCGCAGCAAGCCCTGATCCGGTGAGTTTTCCGGCCGCTCCGGAGGCAATCACACAGAGGTCTGCGGTCATGGTAAAGTCGCCGTTGGCGTCGGAAAGGCTTATCCCCTCACTGGTATTTTCGATTTTCGCCAGGGTCACGCCCTGAATGACCTTGATAAGAGGCTGATTGGCAACTTCGTCCATCAGCAATTGGTCGAAATCGATTCTTCTGATCACATGACCGGGAGGATCGTCGGGGAACTTTGCATTTTTATAGGGAAGGGCTACTGCTTTCATGTTCGGTGCAAAGAACCTTACCCCATAAGAAGGAAGTTGACCGGGCAGCGATTGTAAACGGGTCACCAGATCGGGATTGATCCTTCGGAGCATCGTGATAACCCAGCCACTCAAGCCGTCGCCGCAGATCTTTTCGCGGGGGAAAGTTTCCTTGTCGATCAGCGTGGATCCGATACCCTTTTTTGCCAGAAACAGGGCTGCGGACATTCCTGCTGGCCCGGCACCTGCAATAACAATCCGGTCGTGCCGGCTGTCTAGTATTCTTTCCATGCCTTAATTGAAATGTCCTCCAGGTCGAGCTTGCAGAAGGCTGTTATGAAGGCGGCGGCCAGTCGGGCATTGGTAATCAGTGGCACATTAAAATCGATGGCATCGCGGCGTATGGTATAGTCATTCTTTAGTTCTCCCTGCGTAAGGTTTTTCGGGATGTTGATTACCAGGTCGATAAGTCCGTTTCGTATGTATTCGGTAACATTCGGGTTTACACGCTCATCAGGCCAGTGAAGGATGGTGACCGGTATGCCGTTGCCTCGGAGAAAATCGCCGGTACCGGGAGTTGCAAAGATTTCATAACCATGATTGTCAAGCAGATGGCACGCTTCCAACAGATGAACTTTATCCTTGATCGGTCCGGTGGATAACAGGATATTTTTCTTAGGGATTTTGTACCCTACGGACAACATCGATTTTAACACAGCGTCATAATAATCTTCGCCGATACATCCGACCTCACCGGTCGATGACATGTCGACACCCAGAACCGGGTCGGCTTTCTGCAACCTCGAGAAGGAGAACTGCGATGCTTTAACCCCGATATAGTCCAGGTCGAAGATCGATTTTTTCGGCTTCTCAACCTGGATGCCAAGCATGACCCTGGTGGCCAGCTCGATCAGGTTCGTCTTCAGAACCTTTGAGACGAAAGGCAGTGAGCGTGATGCCCTTAGATTGCATTCGATAACCTTAATGTCATTGTCCTTTGCCAGAAACTGGATATTGAACGGACCGGTAATGTTCAGTTCTTTCGCAACCTGGCGGGCGATCTTTTTGATCCTTCTCACCGTCTCGAAATAGAGTTTCTGGGGAGGGAAAATCATTGTGGCATCACCTGAATGAACACCGGCAAATTCAACATGTTCGCTGATGGCATAAGCGATCATCTCGCCCTTGCTGGCTACGGCATCAATCTCGATCTCCTTGGCCTGTTCAATGAAATCAGTCACCACCACCGGATGCTGCTTAGAAACTTTTGCGGCCAGGTGGAGATAGTTGTCAAGCTCTTCCTTGTTGGAAACCACGTTCATAGCCGCGCCCGACAGTACGTAGGAGGGCCGGATAAGAACAGGGAAACCGATGCGATCGGTAAAATGATGGATCTCGTCGATGCTGGAAAGCTCCTGCCATTCGGGCTGATCGATATCGAGCGTGTCGAGCATCATGGAAAACTTGTGACGGTCCTCGGCGCGGTCGATTGAAACCGGAGAAGTTCCAATAATCGGCACTTCCTGTTCGTGAAGTCTGAGGGCCAAATTATTGGGGATCTGACCGCCCATCGAGACCACCACGCCAAGAGGTTGTTCAAGATCAAGGATGTCTAGCACACGTTCGAATGAAAGCTCATCGAAATAGAGCCGGTCGCTCATATCATAATCGGTGGATACGGTTTCGGGATTGTAATTGATCATGATCCCGCGGTAGCCTTCGTTCCTGATCGTTTGCAGGGCATTCACGCTGCACCAGTCGAATTCAACCGAGCTTCCGATCCGGTAGGCTCCCGAACCCAGAACGATAACTGATTTTTCATGGTCTCCGTAGTCCACATCGTGGGAGGAGGAGGAATAAGTCAGGTAGAGGTAATTGGTATGGGCAGGGTATTCAGCGGCCAGTGTATCGATCTGCCTTACATAGGGTAAGATGCCAGCGGCCTTGCGGAAATTTCGCACGCTCATCATGTCTTCCTCGATTTTCTCCACTGTGCTTTTCAATATCAACCGCGAAATCTGGAAATCAGAAAACCCTCGGATTTTTGCTTCCCTGACCAGAGGAATGTCGCTGGCTTCCAAAGAATTGTTCTTTTCAAGGAGATTTCTCAGCTGGACGATATTCCTGAGTTTCACCAGGAACCAGAGGTCGATGCCTGTTTTTTCATGGATATCTTCAACCGTCATGCCTTTTTCAAGTGCCTGCGCGATCACGAAAATCCTAACATCGGTAGGAGTGCGTAATTCCTTGTCGAGATCCGGAAAGTGCATTCCGCGGTTTCCTACGAATCCGTGCATACCCTGACCGATCATCCTCAGCCCCTTCTGGATTGCTTCCTCGAAGGTGCGCCCGATCGCCATCACCTCACCTACGCTCTTCATGCTGGACCCGATCTCATGCGAGACCCCTTCGAATTTGTCCAGATCCCAACGTGGGATTTTAACGACAATATAGTCCAGGGCAGGCTCAAAGCAGGCAGTTGTTGTGAGTGTGACACTGTTCTTAAGCTCATGCAGGCCATAACCGAGACCCAGCTTGGCCGCTACAAAGGCGAGTGGATATCCGGTGGCTTTCGAAGCCAGTGCTGAGGAACGGCTGAGCCTGGCGTTCACTTCAATTACCCGGTAATCTTCTGAATTCGGATCCAGTGCGTACTGAACGTTGCATTCACCGACAATCTTGATATGTCGGATAATCTTGATAGCCAGTGCCCTGAGCTTGTGATACTCGGCATTTGTCAGGGTCTGCGAGGGTGCCACCACGATACTTTCACCCGTATGAATTCCAAGAGGATCGAAATTCTCCATGTTACATACCGTGATGCAATTGTCATATTTGTCGCGGACTACCTCATATTCAACTTCTTTCCATCCTTTAAGTGATTTTTCCACCAGGATCTGGGGTGACATGGTCAGGGATTTCTTGGCCAGCTTCTCCAGTTCGTCGCGATTGTCGCAAAATCCACTTCCGAGTCCGCCAAGCGCATACGCTGAGCGAATGATAACCGGGTATCCCAGTCTGTCGGCGGCTGCATAGGCGTCTTCCAGGGTGCTTACTGCCTGGCTCTGAATAGTTTTGACATCAATCTCATCGAGACGCTGAACGAAAAGTTCGCGGTCCTCGGTGTCCATGATCGCTTTTACCTGGGTTCCTAAGACCTCCACGCCGTACTTTTCCAGTACACCCGATTTAAACAGGGCAACACCGCAGTTGAGTGCCGTCTGGCCGCCAAAAGCCAGCAGAATTCCTTCGGGGCGCTCCTTGCTGATGACTTTCTCAACAAAATAGGGAGTCACGGGAAGGAAATAAATCTGGTCGGCTATGCCTTCGGATGTTTGGACCGTCGCAATGTTCGGATTCACCAGGATAGTGTATATACCCTCTTCACGGAGCGCTTTCAATGCCTGTGAACCGGAATAGTCAAACTCACCTGCTTCGCCTATTTTCAGGGCACCTGAACCCAGAACCAGTACTTTGCTATATTTTGAAGTTTTTGACTCCATGTTTCAATTCTTAGTGTTTTGGATTTTCCCGATAAACTCATCAAACAAAAATTCCGTGTCGGTTGGACCGCTGCTGGCCTCGGGATGGAACTGTGACGAGAAGAATGGCTTGGTCTTGTGCCTGATTCCTTCGTTGGTGTTGTCGTTCAGGTTCCGGAATAAAGGCTCCCAGCCTTCGGGGAGGGTGGAATCATCCAAAGCAAAACCATGGTTCTGCGAGGTTATGTAAGCCTTGTTGGTTCCGAGCTGGAGAACCGGTTGATTGTGACTGCGATGTCCGTACTTTAATTTGTAGGTGTCGCCGCCAGCTGCCAGGCCCATCAGCTGATTGCCCAGGCAAATGCCGAAAATCGGCTTTTCTTCACCCAGCGCTTTCCTGATGCTGGCAATGGTTTCCTGGCACTGTTTGGGATCGCCCGGTCCGTTGGAGATGAAGAGCCCATCATATTCCATCGAACTGATATCGGCATTCCATGGAACCCTGATCACTTCGGTGTCCCTCTTGATCAGGCAGCGGATAATATTGTTTTTTACACCGCAATCGATCAGCAGGATCTTGTATTTTCCGTTACCGTACCGAATGATTTCTTTAGTGCTCACCTGATCAACGAGGTTGATGAGGTTTGGATTGACAAACGGTATGTCCTCATCGAAAACTATCTTGCCCAGCATGGCACCATCTTCACGCAGGTGTTTGGTGAGGGAGCGTGTATCGATCCCGAAAATTCCTGGAATGTTGAACTCCTTGAGCCAATCCGCCAGACTCTGGTCGGCATTCCAGTGACTGTATTCAAAAGAATAATCCGATACGATGAGTCCGCTGATATGAATGCCTTCAGATTCGAAGAACTGAAGCATGCCGTTTTCGCGCTGCTTGCCGGGAACGCCGTAATTGCCGATCAGCGGGTAGGTAAGGACCAGGATCTGCCCGCGATAGGAAGCATCGGTGATACTTTCAGGATAACCGGTCATGGCGGTATTAAAAACTACTTCACCGGCCATCGGGGTTTCAGCGCCGAAAGACCAGCCCTTCCATTCGGTTCCATCTTCCAAAACAAGTTTAACCGGCCTGCTTGCCGGATGGAGTAGGTGTGCTTTATTCATCAGATAGTAATTCGTCGGAGTACCAGGTTTTTACTTTTTCTCTCAGGTTATAGTTGGAACTCATGGTTTCCCCATAAGCCCCCGCCGAGCGGATGGCAATCAGGTCGCCCCGCCGGGTTTCAGGTAAATTTACAGCTTTGCCGAAACAATCCGAGGATTCGCAAATCGGCCCCACCACATCGTAGAGTTTTTCTTCTCCCTTTGACGAAAGGTTCTTTATTAGGTGAAAAGCCTGATAAAGGGCCGGACGGATCAGCTCGGTCATCCCGGCATCCAGGATCGCAAAGCGGGTTTTCACGCCTTCCTTAACATACAATACCTTGCTGATCAGGCTGCCTGATTGGGCAACAAGCGCCCTGCCGGGCTCGAAATGAACTTCCTGACCGTTCTGCAAATCGAGATGCTGTTTAAATATCTCAAAATAAGTTTTAAAATCCGGACCGTCGGCATCAGGTTTCGAATAATTGATGCCGAGACCGCCGCCAACATTTATCACTTTGGCAGTTAGGTTGTTACAGGCAAACCAAGCTTGTATTTCATTGATTCGGGTACAAAGACCTTTAAATACATCGATATCCGTGATTTGTGATCCGATATGGAAATGAAGACCAGTCCATTCAAGGTTTTTGGCGCGTCCGAGGAATTCAATGACTTTAGCCCAATCCCAGGGGTTGATTCCGAATTTGTTTTCCTCAATGCCGGTGGTAATGTAATGGTGGGTGCGGGCGTCGACATGCGGGTTGATGCGCAGCGCAACCGGTGCTTTCAGTCCTTTGCGTGCTGCGATTTCATTGATAACTTCCAGCTCCTGAATGGATTCAGAGTTAAAGCAGGAAATGCCGTTATCCAAACCAAGTTCAATCTCCCAATCGGCTTTGCCCACACCGGCAAAAACTATGTCGGAGGGCTTAAAGCCGGTTGTCAGGGCACGCCGAACCTCGTAACCGCTGACGCAATCGGCTCCGAATCCGCGGGAGCTGATCCTGTGCAGGATCGGTTCGTTGGAGTTGGCCTTTAATGCGTAATGAACCCGATAGCCGTATTGGCGCGCCAGCCCGGATACCTCGTCCAGGATTTTTTCCAGGCGCTCAACATCGTAATAGTAAAATGGGGTTTCAAGCTTCTGAAACTGGTCCAAGGGAAACCTGGTTTTCATGGTGCCTGAAAAAGATGGTTACTCAACGAATTGAGAGCATCAATTTTGTCTGAAGTCTTGATCAGCAGGGAGATATTGTTGTTGCTTGATCCGTAAGAGATCATCCTGACGGGGATATGCCTCAGTGCCTCGAGAGCCTGAACGGCCATGCCCCTGCTTTCGCCGATCATGTCTCCCACCACGCAGATGATCGTCTGGTCGGGGATGACCTCAACCGTTCCGTAATTCTCCAGATCCCTGACAATTTCGCTGAGCCTGTCTACCTGGTCGATGGTCATGGAGACCGATACTTCGGAGGTAGCGATCATATCGATGGAGGTGCGATGGCTTTCAAATATCTCGAAAACTTTTCTCAGGAAGCCGAAAGCCAGCAGCATGCGGTCTGACTTAATCCTGATGGCAACGATACCGTCCTTGGCGGCGACCGCCTTGATGCCCGATCCGGTTACCCTTGATGTGATCAGGGTGCCGGGGGAATCAGGGTCCATGGTATTTTTCAGCCTGACGGGAATATCTTTGTCCTGGGCGGGCCTCACACTGGTGGGGTGGAGGATTTTGGCTCCGAAGTAGGCAAGCTCGGCTGCTTCATCGAACGACAGGTCGTCGATCCGGGCAGTGTTTTTTACAAATCTCGGGTCATTGTTGTGGAACCCGTCAATATCGGTCCAGATCTGAATCTCATCGGCATCAATTGCGGCGCCGATGATGGATGCTGTATAATCCGATCCGCCGCGCTTCAGGTTGTCGATTTCCCCGAAAGCGTTTCGGCAGATAAATCCCTGCGTGATGAAAAGGGTATTGCCCGGGTACAGGCTGATCTCGCGGTTGATATTTTCGCGTATGTAATAATTGTCAGGTTCCTGGTCCTTATCGATGCGCATGAAGTTCAGCGCGGGAAGCAATACGCTTTTGATCCCTGTTTCAGCCAGGTGGTAAACCATCAGTGCGGTGGATATCAGTTCGCCTTTGGCAAGAACCGATTTTTCCTCGTGATGGGTGAACATGTCGCGGTTGAACTCATCGAGATTGTCAAAATGGGAATCGATCATTTCCCTGCCCTGTTTCCGGTATTCTTCAGAATGGAATAACTCATCGGCAACAGCATGGTATTTCCGGCGCATCTTCTCCAGAAAGGATTTTGCCTCCGCGTTGTCCTTCTTGTATAAATATTCAGAATAGGCAACCAGGTCATTCGTAGTTCCCGACATGGCGGACAATACTACGATTTTAGGGGTTGAATCTGATATTAATCTGCCTACTTCCTCGATTCGCTGGGGGTTTCCAACCGAGGTGCCCCCGAATTTCAGGACTCTCATTCTGATAATATTTTAGTATTTTAATGGGAATCAGCTGCGAACAGCACCAAACCGGGGCACAAAGATAGCTAAAAAACTTAAATTTGCCCCCGCTAGAATATCAACGATGCCGAAAAGACTACTGCTCATTATATTAATTATTCTCACGCTTGGGGGTGTAGGATCCTTTCTTTCCTGCAGCCGCACCGAAGTTGCTTTCGAAGGTGAAAGTGAAGCGATAAAAGTGGTTCCCGATGATGCTGTATGGATCATCGAATCACATTCGATTCCTGCCCTGCTAAAGCTTGTGGTGCAGTCGGATCCACTGCTGCCTGCCATTCAGCAACTGGGTAATATCCAGCCTTACCTTCAGACTTTGAGGAATTTAGACAGCCTGATCACCCGCGATTCGCGATTCAAGCAGCAATTTGAAAACCGTCCGGTAGTGCTGTCCTTTCATCAGACTGGCAAAAACCTTTACCAGTTCCTGCTGATATTCAGGTACCAGGGATCAAACACCGTGGAGAATGCCGGTAACCTCATAACCGCGCTCAGCGGCCGCAACGGGCAATGGTCCAAACGGACCTACAATGGACAGGAAATAAATCGCATCACATTTGGAACTGATGCCATCATACAGGGTGTCTCTTTGTCGGAAAGCAATAAATATCTGATAATCAGTCCCTCGCCGATATTGTTGGAGAATGCACTCAGGCAAATGACGCAGACAGAGGGACTGTATACCACCGCTGCATTCAGAAAACTGTCGCAAACGGCAGGCAAGGAAGCGGTTGCACATGTGTATCTGAACCTGAAGGCAATGCCTTCATGGCTTAGCGGGTGGATGAACCCCGCGCTGAAAAAGAAGATGGAGAAGTTTACCCGCTACGGCGATTGGGCTTCACTCGATCTGACCCTGCACAACGATGCGGTATGGATGAGCGGTTTTGCCCTCGAGGGTGATACCCTCAACTCCTACCTTAACCTGTTTAAAAACCAGAAACCGCGAAAGTTGGAGGCTGAAAGATTCCTCCCCGGAAATACAGCCGCGTATTACACGATTGCGGTTGATCAACCGGCACCTTTCTTAAAGGGGTTGTCGGATTATCTGGGTGGTGGGGAAGCCGGGCGCAAGAGGAAAAACTTTGTCGAGAAAGCCAATGCCGTGATGGGTGCCGATGTTGTTAAGGCATGGACTGAGTTGGAATTCAGGGAGATCACAATTGGATATGTGTGCGGGGTGGCCGATCAGAGTGTACATTCAATTGCCATGGTGCAGGTTAAGAACGGCAAGCAGGCAATTGAAAAGTTAACGATAAGGGCAGGGGCGGCAACCGCGGTAAAACCTCCACGCGTACCAGCCAGAAACAAGGATTACAGTATATATAACATGCCTTTCGAAGGATTGCCTGAGATCCTGGGCGGCACTTTCTTTTCCGGGGTGTCAGGGAATTATTTTACTATTATAGAGAACCAGGTAGTGCTGGCTGATGAGATGCAGGTACTGGAAGATGTGCTGCATAAATATTCATTAAACAGGACATTATCCACGGATGCGGTTTTCCTTTCTTTGGGAGGAGTTATGCAGGCCACCTCTAATGCCTCATTCTTTGCAGTGCCTTTAAAGGCCAGACCTTTGCTGGAATCCATACTTAATCCGGGGGCTGTCGGGGTTTTCCTCGCAAATGACCAGTTTATCCAGAAAACAAGTGCCGTCGGACTGCAGTTTAGTTCAGGTGGCAGCATGTCGCTGCATAACCTGTTTTTCTCTTTCGCCGAGGTTGATTATACAAAGCCACAAACTATCTGGGAATCAAAGCTTGACGCCAAAATAGCCACAAAACCGTTTATTGTCACGAACCATCTGACTCACGAAAAGGAGATCATCGTTCAGGACGAACGTCAGAACCTTTATCTCCTGAGTTCATCAGGACGAATTCTGTGGAAAAAGAATATTGGGGAAAGGATTAGATCTACTATCTATCAGGTTGATATAATGAAAAATGGGAAGCTTCAATACCTGTTTTCTACTAATAACGCCATTTACCTGATGGATCGGAACGGTGCTATCCTACCGAAATATCCGGTAAAGCTTAAGTCCACCGCCACCAATGGAATAACCCTGATGGATTTCGACGGCACGAGGGATTACCGTATCCTGGTAGCCTGCGCCGACAATAAGGTATACATGCTCGACAGGGCCGGTAATCCCTTGAAGGGATGGCCTGTCGGACCGGTATCCGGCCCGGTTACCCATCCGGTGCAGTGGTTCAGGATTCAGGATAAGGATTATCTGGTATTTTGCGACGCGTTGAAAGTTTATTTCCTCGATCGCAAGGGCAAGGCAAAAGTGATCCCGGATCGGGATTTTGCTGTCTCACCAAACAATCTGGTTCAATGTGAGGCAGGAAACTTATCGCAGGGTCCAAGGTTCAGGATAACCGATGCCGACGGAAACGTCAATACCATCCAGCTGGACGGAACCGTAGAGTCGAAAAAACTTGGCGAATTCAGTGCCGACCATTATTTCTTTTACGATGATATAAATCGCGACGGATTGAATGAGTATGTCTATATCGACAAGAACAGGCTTGAAATCTTCAGTCAGTCAGGAGAAAAGCTTATTACCCGAAAATTCAGCGGTAATGTTACCGGGCTGCCTGAATTTTATGTCTTCAACGCAAAAACCAGAAGGCTGGGCCTTACTATATCGTCACAGAACGAGATAATGGTGTTGAACGGCGATGGCTCGCTTGAGTCCGGATTTCCCCTTTACGGGAACACCTCTTTTACGGTCGGCAAGCTTGGACAGTCAGCTCCCTACGAAAACCTCCTTGCAGGCAGCAGCGAAGGTTACCTTTACAATTATGCAATCAAGTAGTGCGCAATGAAATTTTTACTGGCAATTTTATTGATTTATCTTCTGATCCGGCTGATCAGGAATGTCAGGGTATTCACCATGAGAACCGGCCTTTTTCGCCAGGCTGACCCGGAACCTCCGGCTCCTCCCGCAAGGCAGAATAAGATTATCGCCAAGGATGAGGGTGAATATGTTGATTATGAGGATTTAAAAGATTGAAAAACTATTCAGTCAGCCGATTGTTCTAGTATAAAAGCAATGAAATGACCATCATATCCGATTTTTTCAAGGAATTCTATGTTCTGGTCAGCGAAATGGCACCCTACCTGCTTTTCGGCTTTCTTTTTGCCGGATTGCTGAAGGCCTTTTTCCCGACTGACGGAATTGTTGGATTTATGGGCAAAAGAAACTTCAGGTCGGTTTTCAATGCCTCCATGCTGGGAGTGCCTTTGCCTCTTTGCTCTTGCGGCGTCATTCCTACAGCAGTTTCGTTTTACCGGAACGGGGCTTCGAAAGGAGCTACAACCTCCTTCCTGATTTCCACCCCTCAAACGGGTGTCGACTCCATTTTTGCGACCTACTCCCTGCTGGGTCTGCCGTTTGCCATCATCAGACCGGTGGTCGCACTGGTTACGGGATTGGTTGGCGGCGTTGCCAGTCATGCTTTGGATAAGGATCAGGCCAGTCCGCCGGTTCAAAGTTCAGTAAAGGATAAAAAAGCTGATAAAGAAACATTTGCCATGCGGATGAAGACCGTTTTTCAGTACGGTTTCGGCGAATTGGTGGAGGATATTGTAAAATGGCTCCTGATCGGCCTGTTGGCAGCGGCATTTTTATCACTGGTTATTCCGGACTCGTTTTTTACCCAGTATATAGGGAATCCCTGGCTGGAGATGCTTGTCGTGTTGGTTGCCGCTGTACCTATGTACATTTGCGCCACTGGGTCCATACCCCTTGCTGCAGTTTTGCTGATGAAGGGTCTGTCACCGGGTGCCGCACTCGTTTTTCTTATGGCTGGTCCGGCCACCAATGTGGCAACGATGATGGTCATCAGCAATACCATGGGCAAGAAAGCCTTCCTGATTTACCTGTCAACCATTGTGGGAGGAGCCCTTCTCTTCGGAACCATCGTCAATGAATTCCTCCCCGCTTCCTGGTTTGGAATGAGCCACATGTCGCATCATGACCATTCGATGGGCGGGGGTATAGTAAATATGCTTTCTTCAGTATTTTTACTGGCCATTGTACTGGTGGCAATCTGGAACAAGTGGCTGAAAAACATAGTATTAAAAAATAAATCAAAAGATATGGAACAAGTTGAGAATCCCTTTTATACCACTATCTCGGTTGAGGGAATGACCTGCAATCATTGCAGAATGACCGTGGAAAAGAACATCTCGGGTATGGAAGGTGTTGAAGAAGTTGAGGTGGATTTACCTACCGGACACGTTAAGATTGGGGGCACCGGCATCAATGTCGACAATATTGCCGCCAAGTTGAAAGAACTGGGGTACACCTACAAAGGGAAATTGTAAAAAGAAGTCGGCAGTAGGCAGTCGGCAGTCTGCAGTGGGCAGTAGGCAGTGTTTAATAGGATATAATTATTGATTATGGAAAAGGTCCTGAATTTTATCCGCGAGCTGGAACAGAACAACAACCGCGAATGGTTCGGCGCTCACAAGTCTGAATACCAGGCTTTAAAGACTTCATTTGAGAGTGTTATCGATCGCATCATTACCGGCCTCGGGCAGATCGATCCTCATATCCGCGGGATTAAGGCTTCCGATTCTGTGTTCCGGATCTATCGAGATACCCGTTTCGCCAACGATAAAACACCTTATAAAACAAATTTTGGCGCGCACATGTCGGCTGGCGGGAAGAACAGTGGGGAGCCTGGGTACTATTTTCATATACAGCCCGGTGAGAGCTTTGTGTCGGGCGGGATATACATGCCATCGGCCGATAAACTTAAATTGATCCGCAAGGAGATTTATAATTTTCCGGAAGATTTTACCGCAATGATCGAGGCCCCGTCCTTTACCGGGAACTTCACTTTTTTCCAGGATGATAAGCTAAAACGCCCGCCCCTCGGTTTTCCCGCTGATTTTCCGCTCATCGATTATTTGAAATTCAAACACTTTTGTCCCTGGGTACCCTTAACCGATAAAATGCTGGGTGATCCGGCTCTGGTTGACAGGATATTGGAATACTACCGGATCATGAAGCCTTTCAATGATTTCATTTACAGAGCATTGGAGGATTGATTAAGGTTGGTGCCGATCCACTTAACTCAGGTGGAAATCAGGATTTAATATTATATTCGCGGAAATTAATCACCTGTATTCAATTTATTTATTGAAAAACCTTTTCTATGAAAATTGTGAATAAGCTGTTGAAGTTTCTGTTTTCCATGTCCTTTATGGGACCGCTGGTCCTGTTTCTTGCTTTTTGCATGGCGGTGGCCACTTTTATTGAAAACCGCAATGGGACCACTGCTGCCCAGGCAGTTGTTTATCAGGCCTGGTGGTTTGAATTGGCAATATTCCTGGTTTTTGTGAATATTCTGGCCAATATCATCCGGCTCAAACTGTACAATCTGAAGCGTTTGCCGATTTTCCTATTCCACGCAGCCTTCCTCGTAATCATTCTCGGCGCAGCGCTTACCCGCTATGTGGGAACTGAAGGAATCATGCATATCCGGGAAGGTGAAACAACCGCTGACTATATCAGTTCTGATACCTATTTCTATATTAAGGCCGAAAACAGTTCGGGCACGGCTGAAAAATATCAGCGGATATACATCTCTCCTGCCAGCAAAAAAGAAGTTAACGTATCGCTAAAGATCGGAGCCGATAAGGTTAAGATCAGGAGTACGGAATATGTCAGCGGAGAAAGCATGCAGAGGGGTGGTAAGGAAGGCAGCGGCCATGCTGATGTTATGCAGATACGGGTTTCGGTTAACGGTGGATCAGAAGAAGTGGTCATCCGCGGTATGCAGAGAAGTGATTTTATCGCTAATAACTTTGAAATCAGTGGAATAAAGTTTACAGCCAGCTTTGGGTCGAAACCCATGAAATTACCATTTTCCCTGACCCTGAATGATTTCCAACTGGAGAAATACCCGGGTTCCATGAGCCCGTCGTCATTTGCCAGTGAGGTAACACTCAATGATCCATCTGAGAAATCAGCCAAACCCTACCGGATCTTCATGAATAACATCCTCAGCCATAAAGGGTACCGGTTTTACCAATCCTCTTTCGACAGTGATGAACAGGGAACGGTACTGTCGGTTAATCGCGATGGTTTGGGATCGGGTGTCACCTATGCCGGCTATTTCATGATGATCGCCTTCATCATCCTGTCGTTCTTTGCCCCGGGCAGCCGTTTCAAAAGATTGCTCAGGGAGAGTGGCAAATCGGCAGCAATTGCCGTTCTGGTGCTGGGTTTGTTTCTTTTCAGCGGATTTAAGGCATCGGCCCAGTCCTATCCAAAATCACCGAATGCCGCTGAAGCTAAGGCTTTTGGTAAAATATGGGTACAGGGAAGCGAAGGCCGCATGAAACCGGTCAATACCCTGTCATCAGAGATGCTGAGAAAAATCTTCGGAAAGAACAATCTCGATGGAATGTCGCCCGAGCAGTTCTGGCTGAGCCTGCTGATACATCCGGATGAATGGTCGACAGTTAAGATGTTTGAAGTTAAGAATGATGAGGTTGCCAATACTTTTCAGATCACCGGTGGCAAGGCATCCTACAGCGATTTTTTCGGAAAGGATGAATACCTGATGGGCGACTTGGTCAATGAGGCTCTTAAGAAACAGCCAAGCCAGCGCAACGGAACCGACAAGTACGTTATCAAGCTCGATGAGATGCTTAACGTTTTCTATATGGGCATGAGCGGACAGCTGCTTCAGATTTTCCCCGACATGAGGGATCAGAAAGCCAAGTGGTCTGTTCCGGGGCAGGTACCCGCAGGTATTACCGGTATAGATTCATTGATGGTCGCCGGTGTTTTCAGCGAGTATTTGTCAGCGGTGGCAGCCAATGATCTGTCTCAGGCCCGGAACCTCCGCGAAGGGATTGTCAAATACCAGGTAAAATACGGATCCTCCATCATCCCTTCCGCCAAGAAGGCAAATCTCGAAGTTCTCTATAACAAGTTGCTGATTTTTGAACGGCTGGCCATCTTCTACGCGATGGTGGGGTTGCTTTTCCTGATATCCCAGCTCTGGTCGCTCTTCAAGCCCGCAAAATGGCACCGCAAGGCATCGTGGATTTTCGGCAGCCTCCTGTTCGCAGGCTGGATAATCCACACCATCGGCCTCGGGCTGCGCTGGTATCTCTCCGGGCATGCCCCGATGAGCAATGGATACGAATCCATGATTTTTGTAGCCTGGGGTACCCTGGTTGCAGGCTTCGTGGTGGTCAAGCGCTCCCAGCTGCCGCTCGCCCTGACGGGTGTGCTCGCGGCCCTTTCGCTGCTGGTGGCTCACCTCAGCTGGATGAGTCCCGAAATAACCCCATTAGTGCCTGTACTGAAGTCTGTTTGGCTCACCATCCACGTAGCCATTATCATGACCAGTTACTCATTCCTCGGACTTAGCGCACTGATCGGACTGATCACGATGGTACTGTTCGTATCGAAATCGAAGAAAAACCACCTGGTCATGGATGGCCATATAAAGCACCTGACCCGATTGAACAAGATTGTCCTGATAACCGGGCTGTACCTCATCACCATTGGATGTTTCCTGGGTGCCATTTGGGCCAATCAGTCGTGGGGACGTTACTGGGGCTGGGATCCAAAGGAAACCTGGTGCCTCATATCCATCCTGGTATACAGTTTCGTGGGTCATATGCATAACATGAAGGATCTGGATAATGATTTCACCTTCAACTTCGGATCGGTTATCGCATTCGCATCGATCATGATGACCTATTTCGGGGTCAACTATTTCCTTGGCGGAATGCACTCTTACGCTGCCGGTGAAGCCGCAACGGTTCCGGTCTTCGTTTATGTTATTGCGATGACACTTATGGTGCTGATGTATGTCGCTTACATGAATGAATTGAAGTTCCAGCCGAAGAAGAAGTAACGGAAGACGAGAAAGAAGATCGTAAGACGAGAAAGAAGATCGAAAGACGAGGAAGAAGATCGGTTGACGAAAAAACAGAAGAGGCCGTCTCATCTTGAGGCGGCCTCTTCTGTTTTGTATCTGCCCCCGGATCAAGTCCGGGGCAGGCTCCCTGCAAACTGCCAACTGCCAACTGCCGACTATTCTCCCTAGTCCTTAATGCACCTTACGCTGAATCCGTAAGCCTGTCCTAGGTTGATTTTGAAGTAATTGTCCTGGTCTTTCTGGAAGGAGAATGCCCAGGCATTCTCGCCCGCTGACTTGGTTGAAGTCCAGAAATTGGTTACCTGGTTCATTAGCTCCGATCGCCCGGCAGTCGACCTTTGTCCGGCAAGGAACATCCTGAAGTCGGAGTCGCCACCGGCCAGCAGGTGTTTCTTGGCCTGGTCCAGACCGTAAAAGTCCAGCAATTGCTGCCATTCGGTCACCGTTGGTATGTGCCAGCCTGTTGGGCACTGTCCTTTATATTTTTCAGTGGTGCCGCCGTTCATGGCCATCGGCCAGGTATACAATCCGCCGTAGAGCTGGCAATTGACAGGCAGGTTGCTGTAGCACTGCTTGCCCGTTGGCTCATTGAGGTTTTCAGCCATCCACCACTGCGATCCGATTTTAACCGAGCCGTAAGAAATATTGTTTGCCTTATCGAGTATCAGGCCTGTTTCGTTTGTGCCGGTGCTGACAAAAAGGTTTAATCCGGTCGTATCCGTCAACCCTCCTGAATCCATTACCTGCATCCTTACATGGTATTTGCCTGCAGCGGCATATTTATGGCTGGCGGTTCTTTCCTTGGCGTATTCGGTATCCCAGATGCCATCACTTTCAAAATCCCAGCGAACCTTTAGCTGCGATGCAATATCCTCACGATCGGACGCCGCTGTTGCATCCAGATAGAAATTGGTAGTCAGGTTTCCGTATTCGTAGCCGATAAAGAACGAAGCCGTGGGTTTCAGATTGGAATGGCCGATGAAGATCTTCACTTTGGTCTGATTGATTAAGCCCCACTGGTCCCGGATCTCCAGGATGACCTCGTTATCGCCTTCAGTCATAAACTGATGAGCAAACACGGGGTCAGCGAGATATTCCGTATCAAAATCGGCATCTTTCGAGTTGATCATGAAATTCCATCGGTAGGTAAAGCTATTGCCGGCATTGTCGGGATCATAGCTTTTTGATGCATCGAGATACACGGTATCCGATGTGGTGGGCTTCTCAGGTGTCCAGGTAAAACTCGGTACCAGCCGCAGATTGCTTAGGGAAACGTTTGCCGATTTTCTTGCAGTAGCGGTTAATCCCTGGGGATCGATCACTTCGAGAACAGGGTTGTAAATACTCGAGGCAGTATAATAATGCGTAAAAGTAGTCTGTTCTGTATAACCGATGTCATAGATGCCGTCGCCTTCCCAGTCCCATCGGAATTTCAATGTGTTCAGGCTATCTTCGTCATCATGTGTGCCGGAGGCATCGAAAACAAATTCAGTACGCAAGTTGCCGCTCGCGGGAACGAGTGTAAAACTTGGATGCGGAGCGCTGTATCCCCTGCCAACCTGCACCTGAAGCTGAGCGGTATCGCTCATTCCGGCTTCATTGCGGATTTCCATTTTTGGTGAATAGGATCCCGGCTTATAATAGCGGTGCGAGAAGATTTTGGAGCGGGAAAACCCGGTATCCCAAATGTTGTCATTGTCCCAATCCCAGCGGGTGAACAGAATGGTGTCGGCTGCATTGGTTGCCTTGGATGCGGAAATATCGAAACCGAAAACAGTGGTTGTCAGTCCGTTGGCGGGTGCAATTTTAAAATCGGCAACCGGCGGGGTTTTTGGGACCTCTTCCTCTTTGCATTGAGTCAGCCCCGCGATCACCAGGGCGAAAATGAAAAAATACTTGACTTGAAATAACTTCATGATCTATCTGGTAAATTGAGGAACGACATGGATGATTTTATCTTCTTTAACTTCCGCGGTACCAATGGCCCATTTCATACCTAATCTTCCACCCGGAAAGCCTGCAGCAGAGCAGGAATCGCCTTCTGCAACACAGATAATGCCCGCCTGGTAATAGTACACTCCGGGGGAAAGATCGAACTGGTAAACAAGCTTGCTGTTGTATACATTAGCCGTTTCCAGGAAATGTCCCTTATACAGGGATTCCGCATCTTTTGCGATACTCAGGTCGGCCCTCAGAACCCGGCTGGGTCCAAGAAATGAACCAGGTACCCGGAATTCAATCTCCAGTGTGCCGGTAATTTTCGGAACGGTCGTATCGGGTCCTCCACCCGGATCAATCGGGGGTTTATTGCAGGAAACCAGGATTAACAAAAATGACAGAATCCAGATTGCTGATATTTTTTTCATGGCCGCTGTTGCTTAAAAATTGTTTGTGCTGTCTCTGTCCAAAGTGTGATCCAGGAATCCAAGGTTCCTGGTAAACTGTCCGTAGGCGATGCTGTCAACGGTAACGGTCGACAGCAGCAGATCCGAGACATTAATGCGGGCAATCGAGCAGAATAGTCCGATCCCGTTGGTAATATTGCTGTATACCGGCTTTTCCATCAGAGCTCCTTCAGAAGGGGCGGTTGATTCAATGTAGTATTTCATTTCCAGTCCGCCGCTGATGATCTGGAAATCAACACCAATGGCTTCCCTGACAATTCCCGTGCCAGCAGTGAGATTTTCCTGCAAAACATGCATGAAGCGCGTTCCGCTGATATCATTGCTCAGGTAATCGACATCCGTTCCCGGACTGGCGAAGGCCAGTGGCCAGTCGAGATACTTGATCTTAGTTTCTCCTTTGATCGTTTCCTTATAATTAAAACGGATGGCAATTTGGTAAACACCGGCATTGGCAACCTGTTCCCATCTGCAGGTGTAATTGTTGCCCGGGTACAGACTGATCTTTCGTTCTTTAAGTGGCATCGGATCAATTACTTGAAGCTTACCGAGAGAAGAGGCTTCGGCATAAAGAACTTTTTCCTTGCTCCCCAGATAGATGTAAAGGCGATATACCTGGTTTGCAACGATACGCATCTTGGCTTTGTACAAAATATTCTTCTGATACGGGAAGAAACCGGAATCCTTAGGAATCTCGTTTGTCGGGGTGAAGCGGTAGGTTTCCATAACTTTGCCGCCCGACCAACGTTCCATAGTGACGACAACCTCACCGGTGAAAAGCATGCTGTCCTGATCCGGTGGAGTTTCAAGTGCTGCCTGGTCAAGCAGGTAGGTTTTCTGAATCCTGACATACTGAATCGAATCTGCCGAATTCAATACGCAATAAACGATCGGAATATCCTGGTTTGTTGAATTGATATCTATGGAGGTATCACAGGATGTCAGCATCCCTGCTGCCGAAGCGGCAAGGATCGAGCAAAGAATTAGTAATTTCTTACGTATATACATATTGAATACCTAAATGGTAAAATTTCCAACCAATTTGGCCTGGGGGATAAAAGGCCGCGTAAAAGTACGATTCATAAACTCATAAACAAATCCGACTGTCCAGATCAGGGCTCATTTTCACATTTTTTAAGACTTGAAATTCACCCTAGGGTTTAATCTGCTGCACGGATCATGTTATTGTTCTGGCTTTTTTTTCTGGCTGAGAAAATTGCCTTTCCGGCTGAACAGGCCAGGTACAAAATAACAAGGGAAAAGATAATCGAAGCACCGGAGGGGATATTCCCGGCATAGGAGATCACTAATCCCAGCAGGGATCCAAGAAATCCGAACCCGATGGACAACCACATGATTTTCTTGAGGTTGTTGGAAAAGATAAGGGCTGTATTCTGGGGGATGGTCAACAGGGAGAGTACCAGGATAATTCCAGCTACGCGAATGTATACCACAGCCGTGAGGGCAACCAGCGCTGCCAGCAGGTATTTGAACAGGCTCACGGGAACCCTGCTGGTCCGGGCATAATCTTCATCGAAAGTGAGGTACTGGATCAGCCTGAAAAAGGGAATGAAAAGGGCAAGTACGAGCAGCATCAGGATTCCCATGATCCAGATATCCTGCATGGACACGCTCAGAATATTGCCAAAAAGGTAACTCATGAGGTTTGGCGCATAGCCCGGTGCCAGGGATATGAAAATGATTCCGATAGCCATCCCGAACGACCATACCATGGCGATTACCGAATCTTCGCGGATCTTATGAAATCTCGACAGATATTCAACTCCGATCCCTGAAAGCAGACCAAATGCTGCGGCGCCGATCAATGGGTTGATACCCAGAAAGAAACCCAGTCCCAGACCGCCAAATGATGCATGCGTTATACCCCCGGTGATGAAAACCATTCTCCGGGTGACCACGTAAGTGCCAATGATTCCAGCGGTTATGCTCCCGAGCAGCGAAGCTGCGAGCGCAAACAGGATGAAGTCGTATTGAAAGAAATCCGGAATCATGGAAGGTGTGTATGTAGTACGCGGTGAGGAACATGACCGTGGGTTATCAGGTCGATCGGACAATTGTATGATTCAAGAATCTCCTCGGTTATCTGGTTGCTGGGATGGTAGTGCAGATGTCGGTTCACACAGGCAATGGTCCTAACCGAAGAAACGATCTGGCCAATGTCATGGCTGACCAGCAGAATGGCCGTTTCCCGGCTGATCACTTCCAGAAGGTTGTACAGCTCCTGCTCAAAACGGTTGTCGACATAGGTTACCGGCTCATCCAGGATCAGGAGCTGGGGATTTGATATCAGCGCCCGGCCAATAAATACGCGTTGCATCTGGCCGCCGGAAAGATCCCCGATGCTTCGGTAGGCCAGTTCAGCCATTCCTACTTTTTCCAGCACGCCGAGAGCCTTGGCCTTGTCTTTTTTCTTTACTCGCGCGGTTATTCCGTGAACCTTGAGCAATCCGCTGAGAACAACCTCCAAAACGGATATCGGATAACGGTTATCGAAATTGTGTGTCTGCGGCAGGTACCCGATATTGGTATCTCTGGATAGGATCACTTCTCCGCTCCAGGGTTGCAGCAATCCCATTATAAGGCGTATAATGGTTGATTTTCCGCCTCCGTTAGGGCCGATCATGCCGATAAAATCGCCTTCTCGGATAACAAGATCCACCTGGTCGATTACCGGCTCGTCGCGATAGCCGAAGCTTACGGATTTTAACTCAACTAAATTCACCTTGTATTAATTAATCCGCCACAAAGTTACACTTTTGCGCGACAACTCTAAGACAGTTGGCAGTGGGCAGTTGGCAGCAGGGGGTTTATCAATAGCCCGGCAATTCATTGCCGGGGGGACGGGGTCAGCGTTTGTCCATGTCGAGCATCTTGCCGGCAATTGATTTTATTTCACCCAACCAGTCGGGCGACATCGGATCGATAACAATAACCTTTGTTCCGGTTTCGCGGGCGAAGGCCTGCGCATTTTCCTGATCATATTCCTTCTGGATGAAGATGGTGTTTATCTTTTGTGCACGGGCAAGGTCGACCAGGTCCCTGAAATGCTTGGCGGTCGGCTCTTTACCGGCTTTTTCCATCGAATGCTGGGTCAGGTTGTAATCGTGGGCAAGATAGGCGAGGGCAGGATGAAAAATCATGAAACTCTTGTGATTCAAACCCCTGAGTCCCGGCGCAATTTCTTTTTCCAGACTATCGAGACGGCTATCCAGTTCTGTAAGGTTGTTTTCGACCAGCTGCCGGCAGGAAGGATCAGCCAGGATAAGACCTTCAGCCATGTTTCGGGCGATCTTGCGGGCCTGAATAACGGACATCCAGTAATGGGGGTCTACGCCTTCGTGACTGTGCCCTTCCTCATTTTCCGAATGCGCCTCTTCATCGGCATGGCCGCCTTCGCCTCCCTCCTCCTCGATCAGGTCGATTCCTGCCGATAAATCCACAATCTTCATTTTGGGGTAATTGGATCTCATCTTCGGGATCCAGGCTTTCTCAAAGCCCAGATGGCCGATGACGAACAACACACCTGATTTTTCCAGATCCTGCAACTGCTTTGGAGTGGGATCGTAGTTATGATGGCTTGCACCAGGCGGCACCAACACATTGATGCGATAGCCGTCGCCGGCCAGTTCGCCGGCAAAATATTGCAATGGCAGAATTGTGACGGTGATGACCGGACGGCTGTCTGCTGCCGGCTTGGTTTTGCAGGCGCTCAGCAGAGCGAGCGGAAGGATTGCGAAAACGAGTATTTTCTTGATCATAGATTTTCTGAAAGATATTTCTTTACTGCTTCAAGGTTCAGTTGATTCATAGTATTGCTGGCTTCAGGTGTGTACATCACTTCTATCTTGTCGTGATAAACCTCCTGGATCTTGTGCCGGACCATTTTCATGGTGGAATTGATCATGTGATTTGCTTCGGTAAACGGTTCATCCACAATCTGGAAGGTGGAGGGAATCCATTTCTCGGGGAATTGGTTTTTATATTCAGATGTTTCCTTAAATGCGTAGAAATCTTGCTTGATAGCTTTCAGCAGGGTTTCGGCATCAGTAACCTTGTGCTTGTGAACGTATTTATTGATTTTTGCTGCATCGAGTGTGATGACTGCAGTCGTATATTTCCTCATGTCATTGTAAACCAGCGCCTGCATAACCAGTTCAGAGGAGTTCTGTATTGCCTCCTCGATACCTTCAGGAGAATATTTTTCCCCATCGCTCGAAATTAAAAGCGCTTTGCCCCGTCCAACCACGATGAGGAAATTGTCCTTATCGAAATAACCCAGATCACCGGTATACAGCCACCCGTTCTTCACGGTTTTAGCTGTGGAATCCGGATTTTTATAATATCCCTTCATGATATTGTCGCCCTGAATAACGATTTCACCCTGGTCGCCTTTAGCCGCCTCAGATCCGTCAGGGAGAAGGATCTTGCAGATCAGGTTGGGAATGACCTTACCCGAAGAACCGAGCTTGTGAACTTCAGGGGTATTTGCCGAAATGATCGGTGTTGCCTCGCTCAATCCGTATCCCTGGAATACCGGAACCCCGATGGAATAAAAGAATACCTGCTGCCTGATGTCGAGGAGTGCTCCACCACCGACCAGGAACCGGATGCTGTTGCCGAATATCTGCCTTACTTTGCTGAATACCAGGATGTCAGCCAGTTTGTACGGAACGTAATTAATCAGTTTAACCAGGAATCCTGCTTTGTTGTAGCCATCGCGGTTCATCCGGACCCCGGCGTTCAATCCTGCAGTGAAGATGCCATTGACGAAAGCCCCTTTCGCTGCAACACCGTCCTTTATCTTGCTCATGAAATTGCCTGACAACGCAGGAACGGTCAGGATGAAGTGTGGGTTGCATTCCACGAGATTTATCGGGATATTTTTCAATGTTTGTACTCCACCGCCCCGTGCATCTACGAAATAGAGGCTAAGACCCCGGAGGAGTGCCGCATAAATACCCACCGTATGTGCAAAGGAATGATCGAGCGGTAAAATGATATACAGCCTGTCACCTTCATTGACGTTGAAATAATCCATTGAATCGGTGCAGTTGGAGTGGTAATTCAGCTGCGTGAGCATGATTCCCTTGGGGTCACCTGTCGTGCCCGAAGTATAGGAGATGGTGACCACATCTGATTCCTCAATTTCCGATTCTGTTTTATCCAGATAGGACTCCAGCTCCTCAAACTGATGTTTCCCCGACTGGAGAATATCGGTGTAACGGGCAATATCCTTCGACATGCTGATGCCATTCTGTGAGCAATCTTTTTCGATGGGCCCCATGTCGTCATCCATAAAGATGATCTTTTTGGTAAACTCCATTTGCGACCATATAGAGGCCACCTTTTCAAAAGTATTTCTGGATACGATGATTGCTTTGGATTCCGAATGGTTAAGCCGGAAAAGCACCTCGTCGGGCATGAGTTTGATGGATAGTGGTACCGTGGTTCCGCCGGCAAATAGAATGCCGTATTCGCCTGTAATCCAGCGGTTGCGGCCTTCGGCAAGAATTGCAACCTTATCGCCCTTCTGAATGCCGAGCTGATAAAGTCCGGCTGCCAGGAACCTCGATTCGTGCAGTACCTCGGGATAGGTTAATCCAACCCATCCGCCATCTCCTTTTTGATTGGTATAGGCAGTTCCAGGATATTTCTCGGCGCTGTTGCGCAGCATTTGGAGGACAGTCCTTTTCATAGTGAGCGTATTTTAGGTTTTAGGTTTCAGGTTGCGGTAGATTGCCTCAAGCAGGGTGCCCGTTTTATCCCCGTTATATTCCCAGAACATGATCCCTCCCAGATGATTCTTTTTCACATATTCTGCCTTCAGTGCCAGCGATTGGGGATCCTCATAGGAAATCACCATGGCGGAGTCTTTGGAATAAAGGTAGGGCGCTTTTGCTGATTCATCCCAATATCTTGTGAATGTATTTATATTCAGATAATTGTCCAAAATTTCAGTATAAATTTTATATTGTCCCGTTGTGGATGTCTTCTGATACAGGCCGTGATTGATATCCGGCACACCCCGCCAGTACCTGCCGTAGAAAGGCACTCCGACCACAAGTTTAGCCGCAGGAACTCCGGCTTTCACATGCCGGTCAACAGCTATTTCAGTGCTGATGGCAATCGCGCCCGGGGAGCCGGTTATGCTCAGATTGGAGTGATGACCGCTCACGGAGCTTAAACCACTGTAAAAATCGTATGACATGACATTGATAAAATCAAGGTACTTCTGTGCCTCACCGAGATGGGTCCAACGGAAATATTCCTCATCAGCGCCGGACGCGATGGTCAACAGGTAATCGGGCCCCAGCTTGTTGAGTTCCTCGCGCAAAGCCTTAAGCATCAGGGTGAAATTTTCTTTGTCCTCTTTCCGGTACCTATTATTGTCCCCGGGCTGACCGGGATATTCCCAGTCGATGTCGAGGCCGTCGAAACCGTACTCCCGGATCAGTTTACATCCGCTGACAGCGAATTTCTGACGGGATTCCGCAGTAAGGGCTGCATCGGAGAAGCCCTCAGCACCCCATCCGCCGACCGACAGGATGACCTTTAGGTTCGGATTCTTGCTTTTAAGTCCGGTAACCCTGGTAACCGATTGCATGATGCGTTTCTGCTGATCGGCATTACGGAAGGGAAAAGTGATTTCACCACCGACCACCTTCGCGAAGGCGTAATTGATGTGGGTAAGCATGCGGATCAATGAATCCGGATACTCAGGGGCTCTTGCACCCATCATGTATGCGATCACCTTATAACCTGACCGGTCACTGGTGTTTTGTGCCTTAGCGGGCATTGATGTCAGCACCAGGCTGATCATCACCAATATGGAATAAAAGGATAGCTTCTTCATCGTTTTTTCGGCGAGAAGCTAAAATACAATTTAACTGTGGAATCCTAATCCGGCAAAATCAAAAACGCGTTTCGGCCTTATTTCCAGCTGTCCTTGAGAACGGAGAACGAAGCCTCCTGCTCCTTGCCGTTAACGATCATCTTAACCGTATAATCGCCCGGACCGGTCTGTGTATTCAGGAAATTCGGATCATTGGCCTGTCCACGTCCAAAACGGCCGCCACCCATGCCCGCACCCATGCCTGCACCACCGCGACCGGCACCGCCACGAGCACTGCCAGCTCTTGCCCGGTCGGCCTGCTGTTTCATTTTCTCTTTCTCTTCGGCAGTGTATTCACGAACGCGTTCCTGATAGTTCCAGGTAAATTGATTGACTCCCGGAGCTCCCGGATTCCTGGTTTCGTATAACAGGCGCTCACCCTCATAAACCCGCATGACCACCTCCTTGACCGAATCTTTCAGGAAAAAGGATACAGGTACTCCCGGCGATTCACTTTCACCGGCATAATTGCTTGATGAACTGTTGTTCTCGCTGGTTGCTTTCCATTGAATGCGGTTTTCCGGTTTAAACAGGAAAAATCCCGATGCCAGGACCTTGCTGTCGAGGTGCTCCAGCCAGGAAATATCAGTTATCCAGATGCTCCTGCCGTGTGTTCCCACAATGAGATCGTTTTCGCGCGGATGAATCTTCAGGTCCTCACAAGCTACAAAAGGCATGTTTCCCCTCATTGATGACCAGCTCTTCCCACCATCGATAGTTACGAATACCTGTTTTGTGGTGCCCACAAACAGCAGGTCGGGATTGCGGAAATGCTCGCGGATAACGCAAACCGGCTCATCTGGCAGATTAGCGGATATTGAGGTCCAGCTCTTGCCGTAATCGGTTGTCTTAAACACGAACGGACGGAAATCATCGTGACGGAAACCGGTGATGGTCACATATGCGGTTGCACTGGAAAAATGGGAAGGTTCAACGCGACTGACCCAGTATCCCGGGTGATCCTTGATATTGGCGGTCACATCGGTCCAGGTCTTGCCGCCATCGCGGGTGAGCTGTACTTTGCCGTCATCCGTTCCCACCCAGATAACTCCGGCCTCAAGGTACGATTCTTCCATCGTGACAATCGTGAAATAGGGCACATTACCCGTACTGTGCGTATTCAGGGTATCGTTGGTGGTCAGGTCGGGACTGATTTCGGTCCAGCTTTCGCCACGATTGGTTGATTTAACCACTTTGTTACCGGCGTGATAAATCGTTCTGGAGTTATGCGGAGAAACCACTATGGGCGCATTCCATGCCCAGCGGTCCATTTTTTCATATTGAATGCCTGATGATTCCCCGGTCAGCTGGTCGGTCCTGCTGATCGAACCGTTCTGTGATTCATTGTAAAGCCAGCGGCTGTCGTCCCAATCCACCACATTAAACATACCGTCGCCGCCGCCGGTGGTCTTCCAGTCTTCGAGCCTGATAGCACTGCCGCCTCTTTTCGTTGACGGTCCTTTGATGGAGCCGTTATCCTGCAAGCCCCCGTAAACATTATAGGGGTAGTCGAAATCATAACCGACGGCAACAAATTGTCCGACCGGCAGAAAATCGGGGTGATACCAGTTAAGTCCTGAATCATACGTGATTCCGAGACCGTGGTCATATCCGAGCAGAAAATGTTTAGGATCTTTTGAATCGATCCACATGGCATGGTTGTCGCCTCCGAACCTGAAAGCGGTTTTCCATTCCTTGCCGCCATCGGTGGTTTCCCAAACACTGATGCCGATAATGTACACATGTTCAGGATTCGTAGGATCGATGCGAACCTGCTGATAATAATAGGCCGGTCCTCCACCGATACTTTGGCCGTCGGGACTGACTTTCTTCCATGTTTTCCCTCCGTCGTTGGAACGGTAAACTTCGTCGCCCTTTTCGCTCTGGCCCCTTTTCGGTCCAATTCCGTTTTTCATCATCTCCCATCTCTCGGCGGTGCTCATACTGTCGATATTGCAATTCTCGATATTGGCATAAACCACCTTGGGATTGCTTGCAGAGATATCAACCCCGATACGGCCAAGAATTCCTTCCGGAAGGCCACCGGTAAGACGGGTCCAGGAGGATCCGCCATTGGTTGATTTGTACAGGGCGCTGCCCGGTCCACCGGCATTAAAAGTCCAGGGCTTGCGCTCCTTGTCATAGGCAGCAGCTAAGAAAATATCAGGATTGGTGGGGTCCATAACGAGATCCACTACTCCCACCTCACGGTTGTCGGCCATTACTTTCAGAACCTGTTTCCAGGTCTTTCCTCCATCGGTCGACTTAAAAACTCCTTTGTCGCCTTTCTGCGAGTACAGGGGGCCTTCGGCTGCAACCCAGATAATATCAGAGTTTTTGGGATGAATGATGATCCTCCCTATATGAAAGGATTTTTTTAACCCCATGTTGTTCCAGGTTTTGCCGCCATCGGTGGACTTATATATTCCATCACCGTAATAAGCTGTTCGGCTGTTATTTGCCTCGCCGGTACCTACCCATATAACCTCGGGATTTTTCTGGTCCATGGCAATGTCGCCAATACTTATGGCCCCTGCTTCGTCAAAAACAGGAACAAAGGTGATCCCGTTATTCACTGTTTTCCATAATCCTCCCGAAGCCAGAGCTGCATAAAAAGTTGCCGGGTTTTTCTCATAAACCGCAAAATCTACAAAGCGGCCGCTATGCCTGGTTGAACCGATCGACCGGTATTTTATTTTACCCAGGATATCTTTGGACAACTCCTGACTCTGAAGGGTTAGCCCCGCGCATGATAAAGCAATCATGGCAACAATAATCACTCGATTGTTCATTCGTAAAGAAATTAGTGTTTCAATTTGAAATGACTTGTACTCATGGAGCCCTCATTATGCTTTCATTCCATTTCTTAATCTTAGCTCTTGAGGGGTTCATAGGTTTTAATTTGAGGGAAGGGTCGTGAAATCCTTCCGGTTTCAACAACCAAATTAATCCAATCTCAGCATGAATAGCCTTTCGGACAGCTTTCGCGTTCATGATTTAACAAGTTTTAACACATATATTTATTTGATCCGATTTGTACCTTTGGCAATAGATCAAAACCTCAACCATGAAAAACAAACAATTTCCGGCGATTCTGGCTGTCATGCTGATGGCAGTGATTCCTGCCTTTTCACAGAAGAAAGTCAAGGACCTCCCTTACCATGAAATGCAGCAGTACAGCTGGATGAGTCTCGCAACAATAGTTCCCGAGGTCACCGACCGGGTCATCTTGCCGGTTGGTACCGTGGAGTCACACGGTGCATGTCCCATAGGTACGGACAATTATATTCCGGAAAACCTGGCCGACCATGTATGGGCTGATGTTAATGCACTGGTGGCTCCGGCTGTCAATCATGGTGTTACGGGCGCCTCCATATCGCAATTCCCCGGATCGATCATGATCAGGCCTGAGATTTTTCAGGAATATATCTACGACATTTTAAAAGATCTGGTCCGCACAGGATTTAAAAATATCCTGATCATCAACGGTCATGGGGGTAATACCGAGCCGATGCAGAAAGCAATTACAAAGTTGCACATGGAGACCGGAGCTCATTTCATGATCATCAGCTGGTGGGAAGCTGCGTGGAACCTCGCAGAGGAGGTGTACGGACAGAAACCTATCCAGTCGGGTCACGGCGATCTGGAAGAAGCTGCCCTGGTACTATCGAAATACCCCGATCTGATCGACCGGGCGATGTACGAAAAGCTTGGCAAAGACAATCTGGGTCATGCGGGCACCGACAAGGGAGTGATCATGATGCCGGCATGGGCAACCACGCGTTTGCCTGAATCCGGTGCCGGCTATCTCGATTTTGATGTTAAGAAAGCTAAGGAGTACACGGTGAAAAAAGCAAAATTCATTTCAGACACCTTCAATGAGGCAGTTGCCCGCTGGCAGATGATGGAGGGATGGAAATAGGAAGTAGGCAGTCGGCAGTCGGCAGTAGGCAGTCGGCAGTAGGCAGTCGGCAGGAGGCAGATAAATTTGGTTTATTCAGATAGGTTATTTAGTTTTACTCGTCAGGGACACTCACTTTAGATACATAGCCATAGTTCAGCGTGATGAATTATTCATACGCTTGTTTTACTATTAGTCAGTAATATAAGTTAGATGGAGAAACAAAACTTGAAGTATGCCTTGGGAGTTGATATCGGTTCGATTTCCATAAACACCGTTCTTATTGACGAAGCCGGGAATATTCTCGAAGAATATTACGATTACGGTTATGGAAGGCCGTTTCATCAACTGCTGGCCCGCCTCGAGAATTTGTTCGAAAATTATCCTGCTGAGAATATGACTTTCATGGTTTTCACCGGCATGGGTGGGAAAAAAGCTACGGAGGTTCTTGGCGGAGTTCATATTAACGAAATCATAGCTCAATCCACTGCCGTGTCCAGCCTTCATCCGGAGGTACGCACCGTGATTGAAATGGGGGGTGAAGACTCCAAGCTGATATTTATGGATGGCGGAGCGGTGGAAGGTTCATCGCGATTGTCCGATTTTTCAATGAACAGCCTTTGCGCTGCGGGTACGGGTTCTTTTCTGGATCAGCAGGCCAAGCGCATGGGAGTGAAAATTGAACAGGAATTTGGCGAACTGGCTCTTAAATCCAAAAACCCTCCGCGCATTGCAGGCCGTTGCAGTGTTTTTGCCAAGAGCGACATGATTCATCTTCAGCAGGTTGCAACTCCCATGGAGGATATCATTGCGGGTTTGTGTTTCGCTGTGGCACGTAATCTGAAAGGAACCCTGGGCAGAGGAAAGCATTTTGTCACTCCGGTCATGTTTCAGGGCGGCGTTGCGGCAAATGCCGGAATGGTAAGGGCGTTCCGCGAAGTTCTCAACCTTTCCGATCAGGATTTTAAAGTCCCGGAGCATTACGCATCTATGGGTGCGATCGGTGCGGTTATTTATACGAAAAACAAAAAGCCTGATCAGAAAGATTTCAACGGGCTGGATGTGCTCCGGTCTTATCTGGTTGAATATGAGAAATCCGGCGGACAGAGCCTGGCCCCGCTGAAGCCAACCGAATCAATATATAATAAGGAAATGGTGCCGCTTCCCGATGGGGATGTGAAGACTGAGGTTTACCTGGGCGTCGACGTAGGCTCGCTGAGTACGAATATCGTGTTGCTGAATTCTGAACACGGAGTGGTGGCAAGGCGGTATCTTCCTACGGCCAGCAAGCCCATTGAGGCTATCAGGCGCGGCTTGCGTGAGATCCATGATGAAGTGGGCGAACGTGTTATCATCAAGGCAGCCGGAACCACCGGATCGGGCAGGTACCTGACTGGTGATTTTATCGGCGCGGATGCTATTCAGAATGAGATTACCGCGCAGGCAAAGGCGACTATCTATTTCGATCCGGAGGTGGATACCATTTTTGAAATTGGCGGACAGGACTCGAAGTATATCCGGATTGAAAATGGGGTGATCGTTGATTTTGAGATGAACAAGGTTTGTGCAGCCGGTACCGGATCATTTCTGGAGGAACAGGCTGAACGCCTGGATATCAATATTGTAAAGGAATTTGAAAAGCTGGCCTTTGAATCGGCCGCTCCTTCCAAACTCGGCGAGCGGTGCACGGTTTTCATGGAAAGCGACCTGAATTCATGCCAGCAGAAGGGCGAAGAGAAGGAGGACCTGATTGCCGGACTGGCCTATTCCACGGTTTTGAATTACCTGAACCGGGTGGTTGGGGATAAGCCGGTTGGTAACCGGATCTATTATCAGGGTGGCGTCACGAACAATAAAGCCGTGGTTTCGGCATTCGAGCAGGTAACCGGTAAAAAGATACATATCCCCCCACATTTCGATATTACCGGAGCCATAGGGGCGGCCATGCTGGCACGCGAAAGCATGGAGGCCGGTCAGACCAGCCGTTTCAAGGGATTTCACGTCAGCGATGTCGCCTATGCCACCGATACTTTTGTGTGCAAGCATTGCTCCAATCATTGCGAGATCCATGAGGTTCGTATCGAAGGAGAAAAACCACTGTTTTTTGGCGGAATCTGCGACCGTTACGATACCGACGAACGTAAAGGCGGCGGAGCGAATGTACCCGACCTGTTCAAGGAGCGCACTGCGATGCTGGTCGACGGTTACAACCCGGTTCCGGATCCTGCAAAGATGACTATCGGCTTGCCACGGGAATTGTCGATCTTTTATCAGAATTTTCCGTTCTGGAGAACATTGCTGGAGGAGATGGGGCTGAATGTGGTACTTTCCAAGGAGTCCAGCAAGAAAACCCTTACGCGGTCGCTCGAGATGATGACCTGCGAAACCTGCCTGCCTATCGAGATGATGCATGGACATGTGGATGACCTGTTTAAGAAAGGTGTCGATTATGTTTTCCTGCCTTTTGTAGTTAACCAGAAAGGTGCCGACGACAATCCGACCAATAACTGCAATTGTCCCTGGATTCAGGCTCATCCGTTCATGGTAAAGGCTGCCTACAATGATTCTCCGCTCAAGGAGAAACTCCTCACACCCACTTTTCATCTCCGGTATTTTGATACCGCGTTCCGCGAGGAGATCATTGAATTTGCTAAAAAAACCTTCGGAGTCTCCAAGTCGGTCATCATGAAGGCGGTGAAGAAAGCCGATGAAGCTCAGATCCGGTTTGAGCAATGGCTTGATCAGAGGGGCAGGGAGATTATTGCCAATCTTCCCGAGGGCAGACAGTCGTTTGTGGTGATCGGCCGTTCCTACAATACCAGCGATCCGGCACTGAACCTCAATCTTTCGGAGAAGCTCAGGAACATGAACATTCTGGCTATCCCGATCGATTTTCTTCCGCTGAAGGATGAGAATATTTTCGATACTTATCCGATGATGTACTGGCCCAGCGGTCAGAAAATTTTGGCAGCCTCAAGAATTGTTGCTCGAAATGAAAGGCTGAATGCCGTTTACCTGGGTAATTTCCGCTGCGGTCCTGATTCTTTCCTCCGGCATTATCTGGCCAAGGAAATGAACGGCAAACCGTACCTGCATCTGGAGGTCGACGAGCATAGCGCCAATGCGGGAATGATTACGCGCATCGAGGCTTTCATCGACAGCCTGGATGGATATTACAAATCAAAACGGACCGAACCGGTAGCGGAGCAGCCTAAAACAGGCCGGGTAAAACCGATCACCGAACGAACGCTGTATTTCCCCTACGCCAACGATGTGGTTTGGGCGTTTGTAGGTGCCTGCCGCGGTATCGGAATGAAGGCTGAGTTATTGCCATTGCAGGACGAGACCGACCTGGCCATTGCCAGGAAATATACCAACGGGCAGGAGTGTTTCCCGTTTATAGCCACAACAGGGAGTTTCCTTCGCAAACTTATGGAGCCGGGCGTCGTTCCGGGTGATACCTCCTTCTTTATGCCGGGACATAACGGCCCCTGCCGTTTTGGCGGCTATAACAAGCTGCAGGAAATACTTTTCGAAAAACTGGGATACGGGGAAGCCACCATCGTCCATCCCAGCAATGAGGATAACTACACCAGTATCGCCCCAGGCAATCCGGTAAAATGGAGGATGCTGGCATGGAGAGGAATGGTTGCCGTTGACATTCTGCGGAAACTTCAGCAGCAGAGGCGTCCGTATGAACTGGTCAAAGGCCAGACCGATGCAGTTTATAAAAAGGCTCTCGAGGCTGTAGTGGATTCACTGGCCGGCGGCGGTAAAACGCTCAGGGCGGTACTTGAGAAGTATGCCCAGGAATTCATGGTCATACCACATGCCAACGGTAAGCGCAAGCCGATCATTGCCGTGGTTGGTGAAATTTTCATGCGCGACAATCCTTATTGCAGCGCCCAAATGGTGAGAAGGCTGGAGGATCTGGGTGCAGAAACGCTGATGGCGCCGTTTGCCGAGTGGATCTCCTATTCAACTTACCGGTTTACCCGCGACAGCAAGTGGAAGAAAAATACCAGATCGCTTATACAGTCTAAAATCCAGGGTGTTTTCCAGCATCATTTTGAAGAGGTCCTGTTTGATGCAGTTCGGGAACATACCCCAATAGGACGTACGGTGAAAGTGAAAGATATGCTTGACCACTGCGATACATACATCCATCACGATTATGACGGGGATCCGCCATTGTCGCTGGGAACTGCATCGATACTGTCAAACGGGTATATTTCGGGTGTGGTGAACATCCTGCCGTTCACCTGCATGCCGGGGACATTGAATACCGCCGTTTCCGATATTTTCAAGCGCGATCATGATTACCTGCCGTGGGAGAATTTCGCCTATGACGGTCAGGAGGATTCTTCCCTGGAGAGTCGTTTACAGGCATTCATGCATCAGGCTAACGAGTATTGTGTGCGAAAAGACCTGCATAAGCTTGAATTCTTCTCGTAAAATATAAGTAATTGGTTTTTTCGCAGATTGTTAATTGTTCCATATCTTTACAATTACGGAACTATTTTCATTTGAAAGGGTTAACTCTGGCGTGCACCTTGCCGAAAATTATAAAATGCATATGAAAACAATCAAATTGCTATTGCTGGCTCTCCTGTTAGGCATTTTTGCCTCACCGGATCTTTCGGCACAAACAAAATCTGAGGAAAAATCCGGCGACTGGACTTTCAAGCCCGGGATCGGAGTGGGTCTGAAAGCCTCCACCAATGGACTTGGCGGGGATGTGATCTATAATTTTCATAAGCGGATGGCCATCCGGCTGGGCTTTGAAAAATTGGGTTTGGCCACCAATGTCCCATTTGAGGAGCAGGGTATCGAATATTCAGCCGATGTGAAATTTCAGACCGGCAGCGTTTCCCTCTTGTACGATTTTTACGTATTGAACCATGTATTCCTGACTGCGGGTGCCGGTTACAACCTATTTCGGGTTAATGCCGACGGCCATGCTACCGGGCCGCTGCAATTCGGGGATCTCTCGATTCCGCCGGAAAGTATCGGAACTTTTAATTTCCAGGTCGATCCTTCGATGAAAATATCGCCTTACATGGGTCTCGGTTTCGGCCGCACGCTGGGCCTGAAGCACCGGGTTGGATTCGCATTTGAACTGGGAGGCTATTACCAGGGCTCCCCTGCAATAACCATCGCTACCACCGGGCTTCTCGGACCCACCTCAAACCCTGATCAGGGACAGGCAGCCAGGTTGGAGGGACAGATTAACCAGTATACCATCTACCCCGTTCTCAAGCTTTCCCTTTCCTATAAAATCCTGACCTTTTAATTTGTCGGTTAAATAAGATTCAACGCAATGAAAAACAAGATAATTACCCGGATACTGTCGCTCACCGGAGCGATAATCATCCTGGCCGGCGTGGCAGGATGCAAGGACATGTTTATTGATCCGACCAAGGACAAAACAACCGGAGAAACAGTTACCCTCCTGCTCATCGACCAGAATTTTATAAAAACAAAATTCTACGTTCAGCTGGTCGACAATACAACTGGGGAGGAGATCACCTCCGAGCCTATTACGGTCTATTTCATTGGAGCGGATTCCGCCAATATGGTGACGTTCACGGGAGAAAAGAAAGCCATTTATACGACCAGTTCGGCCTTTTTGGAAGTCGGCTACGACCCGGCTATCACGGTTAACAGTGACAACCCGATTCAGTTTACGCTGTTCGCCAGGAGCGACCACTATACCTCCGTTGCCAAGTATTACACCTATACCACGGAGGGGGAAAAGAATATTATTGTCAAGCTTTACAGGAAGGGATCGGCGGGTCTTTTGCTAAAATCAACCAGTCCCGACGAACCCTTTACCATAAAGTTCAATAATGCCGAATGGTCCACCGGGCTGGACAGGGCGTATGATGGTCGCCTTAACCCTCTCGGAAATGGATACAACCATTATTGGGGTTACAGTGCATTCGCAGGGGGAAGGGTTACCTGCTCCGATTTGACTGACCCGGTTATGTATAGCGATTACGGTGTTTATTATGATTGGATGGAGGGACCTTTACTGCGTTATTGGTTTCCTCCAGAAGCACCAAGGAGGGATGTATCGGTGCCAGGAGGAGCCATTCTTAATTCAGTGGTGAAAAGGACTGGATTGAAACTCTGCACCTCCAACCTTACGATTCGTGTTAACGGCCCTGCCGGAGGCAGCGGATCCTTTAATTACCGGATCGAATTTTCAGATTATTCTTTTCAGGAGGGCAGGATCACCTGTTCCAGATTCCCGAGCGACATCGTAATTGAACAGATTTATTTCCCGATTAATGATGAAGCTGTTACCATCAACGTTTATGGAGATGCACAATACAGCATCTCGGATGCTGTTTCACTTAACTCGCCCTGCGGCGCAACCGCCGAATTTGAGGCAACCGCTAAGAGCAATCTTAAAAACTATAAGTTCATTACCAAATATACCTGCCCTGACAATCCTGTAGGGATAGCACTGAGTATACGTGGTCAATTTCGCACTGGCGACAATGCCTGGTCAGATTTCGCTTTCACAGGCGGTATTTGCGAATTGCGTCTGGAGGCAAATCAAAATTACGATTTCAGGATTAATGTGGATGGAGACTATTATTCCTTCACGCTTCCGACTGATCCATCCCAAATAGAAGAATATCTGAACAGTCAGCAAAGTGATGATTACAAGATCAAACCCCCGCTGAGCATCACAACAGTAGGTAATCTTGTAACTATAGATGCAGTGATTGAGTTTAGTGCCGGCATTTGTGATTTAATAAGATAACCTCCGGTTCCTGATCAGAATATGTTGATGCTCCCGGGTCCTAAATGGCCCGGGAGCATTTTTTTTAGCGCTTCCCGGTTTTCCGCACTCCCAGCATCACGGGCACTAGTCTGGGCGAACGGCCACTTCGAGTATAAGCCGGTTAAAGGCATTATATCTATACAATTACGAAACAATTTTGATTAACCGGTGTTATGTATTTAAATACACCTTGCCGAAAACTTAAATATGCTCATGAAAACAATCAAATTGCTATTGCTGGCTCTCCTGTTAGGCATTTTTGCCTCCCCGGATCTTTCGGCACAAACAAAATCTGAGGAAAAATCCGGTGACTGGACTTTCAAGCCCGGGATCGGAGTGGGTCTGAAAGCCTCCACCAATGGACTTGGCGGGGATGTGATCTATAATTTTCATAAGCGGATGGCCATCCGGCTGGGCTTTGAAAAATTGGGTTTGGCCACCAATGTCCCATTTGAGGAGCAGGGTATCGAATATTCAGCCGATGTGAAATTTCAGACCGGCAGCGTATCCTTGTTGTACGATTTTTACGTATTGAACCATGTGTTCCTGACTGCAGGCGCCGGCTACAACCTGTTTCGGGTTAATGCCGACGGCCATGCCACCGGGCCGCTGAAATTCGGGGATCTGTCGATTCCGCCGGAAAGTATCGGAACCTTTAATTTCCAGGTCGATCCGTCGATGAAAATATCGCCTTACCTGGGTCTCGGTTTCGGTCGCACCCTTGGCCTGAAGAAAAGAGTTGGATTCGCATTTGAACTGGGAGGCTGGTATCAGGGCTCCCCGGCCATTACCATCGCCACCAGCGGGCTTCTCGAACCCACCTCAAACCCTGATCAGGGGCAGGCTGCCAGGCTGGAGGGACAGCTCAACCAATATACTGTTTATCCTGTTCTCAAGCTTTCCCTGTCCTACAAAATTCTGACCTTTTAATTAATCGGTACTTGCAAAAAGACATAACGAAATGAAAAACAAAATAATTAGCCAGATACTTTCGCTGACCGGAGCGATAATCATCCTCGCCGGCGTGGCAGGATGCAAGGACATGTTTATTGATCCGACGAAGGACAAAACAACCGGAGAAACGGTTACCCTGCTGCTCATCGACCGTAATTTCATCAAGACGAAGTTTTACGTGCAACTGGTCGATAATATAACTGGTGAGGAGATCACCTCGGAGCCTGTTACCGTTTATTTCATTGGAGCGGATTCCGCCAATATGGTGACATTCGGAGGCGAGAAGAAAGCTGTTTATACTACCAGTTCTGCCTTTTTGGAGGTGGGTTACGACCCGGCAATCCCTGTAAACAATGAAAATCCGATTCAGTTTACGCTTTTTGCCATGAGCGAGCACTATACCTCAGTTGCCAGGTATTATACCTATACCACGGAGGGGGTCAAGAATATTGTTGTCAAGCTTTACCGGCAGGGATCGGTGGGCCCTCTGCTTAAAACAATTCGTCCCCAACCATTTACTGTTAAGTTCAATAATGCTTTATGGTCCACCGGGCTTGTAAAAGAGTTTGACGGCGGAGGTACTGGCCCTTTGGGAAATGGATACTACTATCATTTGGGTTACAAATCATACGAAGGTGGCAGGGTTACCTGCTCCGATTTGACGGACCCGGTTTTGTATAGCGAATACGGTGTTTATTATTATTGGAAGGAGGGACCTTTACTGCGTTACCACTTTCCTCCTGATCCACCCAGAAGGGACGTGGTTGTGCCTGCAGGAGCCGATCTCATTTCAGCCGTGAAAAAGACAGGATTGAACCTTTGTACCTCCAACCTGAAAATTCGCGTTAACGGCCCGGCAGGTGGTAGCGGATCCTTTAACTATCGTATTGATTTTTCAGATGGTTCTTCTCAGGAGGGCAGGATCACCTGTTCAAAGTTCCCAAGTGACAATGTGATTGAACAGATTTATTTCCCGACAGCTGATGAGTCTGTGACTGTCAATCTTTACAGTGATGCCCAATACTACATCTCGGAAGCTGTTCAATTTAACTCTCCCTGCGGCGAAACCGCCGAATTCAACGCAGACCCAAAGAGTAATCTGAAAACCTACAAGTTCATTACCCGGTATACTTGTCCAGGCAGTGCTACTGCGTTCGCACTGAGTATCCGCGGACAATTTATGCGTTCAGGAAGCTTAAATTCCTGGACAGATTTCGCATTCGTTGGGGGCACATGCGAATTGCATCTGGAGGAAGCTGAAAATTACGAATTCAGGATAAATGTGGATGGGGACTACTATTCTTTCACCCTTCCCACCGATCCAGAGAAAATTAAAGGGGTCATCGAGGCTAATAAGGGAGATAATTACACCATTAAAACCCTTACAGTAACACCAACGGCTTCTTTGGTAACCGTTAAGGCCGATGTTCAGTTTAGTACCGGGATTTGCGATTACTTAAAAAAATAACCGGTTCCTGATCTAAATGTGTTCATGCTCCCGGGTCCTAAATGGTCCGGGAGCATTTTTTTTAGCGCTTTCCGGATTTCCTCACTCCCAGCATCACGGGCACTGGCCTCGGCGAACGGCCCGACGGGCTGTTGATCGTCCGGATGGATCCGTCTGGATTTTTAACCAGCATGATACTGCTCCCACCACCATCGAGATTGATGGCGTGGGAGTAGTTTTGTTTTTGGAGTATCCTGGCAAGTTCATAAAGCGATACTCCCTCACTGTATCCCGACTGGCGGCCATCGACGACCACCATCAGGAGCCATTTGCCTGAACTGTCGAAACCTGCTGCCGATCGCGGATGCAGGGTGGTGGTGGTGGGAGAGGGAACAATTTCATTATTGAGGACCAGTACAGCCTGCCAGTCGGCAACAGCCTGCCAGACCTTCTCTCCTGGCTTTGGTGATCCGATGGATGGATTTTGCTTTGGATTGATCCAGAAAGTTGCACGGTCTTTCTCCACCGGACTCACAACTATGCCATTCGAGACTACCGTGCCGTGAATATCCACCGGACGCCCCTTGTACCATCCCCTGATATCATTTTCCGTTCCCGGCAAACCGGCAAATGCATTGGCGTTGATCGCAGCCAGGGCGTTAAAGGAAGTGAAGAGCTCTTCAGGGAGGGTAAGGGTGCTCTCTGCCGGACCAGCGCCATCGGGATCATCGCCCGGAAGAGTGATCAGCTCAAGATCGGGGCAGTTGAGATCCAGCCTGAGATAATGGATTCTCAAAGGCCGGGGTGCGGTCCGGGTTTCAGACCAGCAGATCAGTGAACCTTTTTTTTGAGGGAACAAATCGAGGGTATCCTGTGCTGCTGACTGGCTGAGCGGGATAGCCAGGAGCAGGCAAACCGTTAGTGTGCCCTTGAAAAGTCGGGTGTTGAACGTTCCCAATCGAATTATTTTTCTGGAAATATCCTGATCATGCTAACCCCGTGACGGCCAATTTTTTCTGCATACTGGATCTTGTATTTTCCCATGTCCTTCTGCCTCCAGAGATCCCTGACTTTTCTTTTGCCGCTGATGCCCAGATCGGCCCAGCTGGCGGTTACCATGGCGGGTTCTTCGCCCCGGTTGAACAGACCGACTGCTATCGATCCGTCTTCCAGTTCCCGTTTCCATACTTCCAGGTCGCCGGTCAGGTTAACCCGGAATCCCGGCTTGCCAAGCGGATCCTGATCGACCTCTATGATCTCATCGTTGGTTAAAACGTTGAGCGTAAAATCATCCAGACGGGCCATGTCGCCGCTGAAGATCAGGGGAGCCGCTACCAGGGCCCAGAGTGACATCTGGGTGTATTGTTCGTTGGGCGACAATGGGGTGGGGACTGTTTGCCCCCCCCAATTGCTCAGGTAGCCGAAGAGGAGGTAATCGGGATCGTTCCATCCACCGGGTCCGCCGTATAAATGAAGCGAGTCGGTGCTGTACACGTCGAAGCCGTCGCGGAAGAGTGCGGTGCCGATCCCTTCAAAGGATCCCCCGAGGTCGCCGGCGGTGCGCCAGCTGTTACCACCAACATCCTTACCCCATTTCCACACTTTCCCCATGCCGTATTGGCAGAGGTTCAGGATGATGTCGCGGGGTTGTTTGTCGAGAATGCTGCTGATCAGCAGGTAGGGTTTCTGCAGTTCGGGCAGACTCTGGTCTTTCGCGATGCTGCCGTAGGAGCACCAATCATATTTCAGAAAATCGAAACCCCATTCAACCATCGTTTTAACATCTTGTTCTTCAAATCCATAGGCGCTCACATGTCCCGCACAGGTGGTTGTTCCGGGTGAAGTATAGGTTCCGGCTTTCAGTCCTTTGGCATGTATATAGTCGACCATGGCTTTCATGTCGGGGAAGCGCTTGTTTGTCAAGAGGTTGCCTTTCTGGTCGCGACCGGGTCCGTTGAGTTCCGGATTGTCGGAAGTGGGTTTAACCGACCAGCAGTCATCGATATTGACATACATGTACCCGTGATCGATCATTCCGGTGGTGATCATGGCATCAGCGGCCTCGCGCATGATTTTGTCGGTCACGTGATTCTCCCACACATACCAGCTGTTCCAACCCATCTGGGGTGTTAATCCCAGGGTTTTGCCGCAAACGATTTTGAATGGACGCTCTGCCGTTCCGAGACCGTTGGTCACTTTTACCGTGGTCTGATATTCGCCCGCCTGGGCTATGGATCCGGAGATCTCACCGGTATTAGGGTTAACCTGCAGGCCTGCCGGCAGATTGATGACTTCATAATTCATCGGTCGCGTGCCTGTGGCCGGTATTTTAAACAGGAAGGGACTGCCGGGACGTACGGCAAAGATCTTGGTGCCGTTGATTCGTGGCGCCGGTCCCGGTTTGGGAGTCAGGATCACAGCTTCCTCAATAACGGGCTTAAATATCCTGATGGCCGAACTGTCGCCGGTAAAGCGCGCTTCTGCCCAGTCGGCATGATCATAATCCATTCCGTTGCCGGCATCGGTAACTTCGAGTATCAACTCATTCACCCTGCCGATCTCCAGGTCGACCGGAACAGCTGATGCTCCCGCCTTCATCACGGGCGACTTCCAAAGGGTTTTGCCGTCGGCACTGATTTTAAAAACTACTGATCCTGCGGTGTTCAATGCCTGGTCGTCAACACCTGCCTCGGCCTGAAAGCGTGCCGGCTTTTTATTCATCCTCATGCGGATCTGGCTGTTGGCATGGGTGCCAACTCCATACTGATATTTCTTTCCTGCAATGGATAACTCCTTGCCTGTCACTGATTTGTTGGACTGAGCCTTGCCCCATCCCTGCTTAACACCCGACAGGTTGAGGGAGGAGAGCCGGACCATGTCGGTTTTAGAGCCGGAACAGGCAACAAGCAGGAGGACTAACGTAACCAATGCGATTTGGGAGCAGAACCTGAATCTCTTTAACATGACGGATTGAAATTAGAAGGGTTTGGATTTTTAAAAATACACAGACTTTTGTTAATTTTATAAGAAAATTGATGCCATGAGTAAAGGAAGGTTTTTAATGGGTTTGCTTGCTGGCGCAGCCGCCGGCGCGTTACTCGGTGTTCTTTTCGCTCCCGACAAGGGAACGGAAACCCGCAAGAAAATTTCAACCAAGGGTCAGGACCTGGCCGATGCTGCTACTCTTAAGTTTAATGAGATGATGTCAGGCATCGACGATAAGCTGGAGAAACTGAAACAGGAGATCGATGATCTCAAATCCTCGAAGACTTAAACCGGCACGCGCCTGGAAATCTGAATTTTAAACATGCGATTATGGAAGAACGACCAAGCTGGCTGGAGATCCTGCTGGACAAAGGCATAGAGTTTATTAAAACGGGGATTGAACTTTTGAAGCTTAAGGCGATTGACCGGATCTCGGAGGCGGTTTCCTCAGTAGCTGCCTGGATTATTGCCGGCGTGATCCTGTTTTCCGGCCTTATAATCGGTTCAGTCGGAGTGGCTTTCTGGTTGGGCGAGCTGCTCGGGAAAACCTGGTACGGATTCTTTATAGTGGCCGGCGTATACTTTATATCCGGACTGATCACCCTGGCAGTTTTTAAGAAGCGGATAAAACTTAGAGTTTCTAAGTGGTTGAATAATAAGGTTGTAAATTAGTCCAGGGAATATCTAAGGCATAAAAAAAGCCTTACTCTCGTAAGGCTATAAATTTTAAATGGGGCAAATATTTTAATTAAGCCTTCTTAACATTTACTGCATTTAATCCTTTTTTACCTTCTTGCAAATCAAAGGTTACTTCATCATTCTCGCGGATAGGTTCTTTTAATCCTGAGGAATGCACGAAGTACTCTTTTGGTGAATCTGCATCTTTAATAAAACCAAATCCTTTGGTTTCATCAAAAAACTTAACGGTCCCGTTGTTCATAATTTGATATTAAAATATAACGCAAGATACGCTTAATTATCGATAAATCAGACTTTGAGAAAAAAACTAAAATATTATTTCTTCTCCACGTAGCCCGAATCCTTGTGATCCCGCACCATGGTCCGCAGGGAGTGAATCATCTCCTTGAGATTGATGAGTCCGCCCCAGGTAAACCATACTGTGACTATGATTGACGTGATCAGGTATATCCAGGTATAAATCTTCCAGAACTGCATCCAGGTCTCATTTTTCACCTCCGTGGTCAGGTTGTAAATGGTGCCGATAACGAAGACCAGCGTCCAGATAGCAGTCCAGGCATAGGTGGCAATGACCACACCCTTGTCGCTGCGCGTGAATTCCTTGGTGGTCCCCATGACTTTCCATCCCTTGACAGCTTCTTCTTTTACCACATTCGTCTCCCCCTGGATGGCATATTCGCCGCGGTGGAGCATCTTGTCCATATTGAAGGGCTGCTTGCAGGTGAGCAGTGAAACGATAAAATAAACGAGTGCCGCCGAGACCATCGCGATAAACCAGAACCACTGGCCGTTGATGGGGAAATCGGGATAAACGGCATTCAGCACAATACCTGAAGTTGCGGTTCCGGCCCCGGTAATCATGGCGGCCCAGGCTGCTGCTGTAGTTCCGCGCTTCCAGTACAAACCGCCGATAATGGCCGCACCCGATCCTCCCACAAATATGGCTCCTGAAATTGCGAGGAAGAGGAATACTTTCTCAGTCTGCTGAAACAGGATGCTCAGGATAAATATGGTTATGCCGACTCCCAGAATGGAAAGTTTCAGATAACGGAGATGCTCATCTTTCTCAAACGGTTTCTTGCGAAGGGGCATGATGCAATCCTGAATAAAGATGCTCCCCCAGGAATGCATGTAGGTATTGTGACAGGTGATCGCCGCTGCCAGCATGATAGCGGCAAAGGCTCCCTTGAATCCTATCGGGAGCAGGTAATTTAGCACCATCGGAACCCTCAGCTGGCTTTTCATGGCATCGGTGCCCGCTCCGGCCAGTGTGCCGTTGATTGAATTGGCCACCGAACTGAAATCGGTATGGTTAAAAATCGTATAGGCAACAACAGGGATAAAGACCAGGAATAGTCCCCATTGCGGAATCAGTCTCCAGTTGGTGAGCAGGTCGGCCATTTTGGCTTCATGGGCATTCTTGGCGGCCACATTGAACGATGAGTTGCCCTGCCAGGAAAGCTTGGTATAAACCAGTCCAAACATGCCGATGAAGAAGAACCAGATATTGAAGTCCTGAACCTTTCCCGACTGGAACGGGTTGATCAGCGAGGCATCCTTGGGCGCGGCCTCCATCGCCTGGGAGATGTGCGACCAGTCGACTTTTACCAGCAACAATATCACAATAACCACGAAAACGATATTTACGAATACCCCTTGTACAAAGTCGGTGAACATAACCGCAATGTGGCCGCCGGTAAGGATAAAGAACAGCGGGATGGCCACCATCAGCGCGGTCACAATAATAAAGGTTACCGAATAGGGCCCGATATGCCCAACTTCCGGGATGCCGCAGTAATAGATAAAAAACCTTGCCGTGACCGACGGGAATATCACCATGTTGACCAATCCCGACGTGAACGCCAGGAACCCGGAGAATATCCGGAAGCTCCTGCTGTAGCGGACTTCAAAGAACTGTGCCATGGTCATGACCCGGGTCTGCCGGTAGCGGTAAACCACCCAGCCGGTTACGCTAAGTGCAACTAGGATGATGGTGGTGAGCATCTCCCACCATCGCGCATTGAATCCGGCCGAGAAATTCTGCTCCATAGCCCCGACAACCGTGATGGCTCCCAAGGCTGCGGTGCCCTGAAACATGGATATGATATACCTTCCGCCGGTTCGCCCCGTCGCGAGAAAGTCGGTCACGCTTTTCATCAGGGTTTTGCTCAGAAAAACAAAACCAACCATCAGAGCGAGCAAAAGGAGAACGATGGCCCAGTCGATAATTGTGAGGTTCATGTTATGACTTTTAAGTATTAAAATATAATGAATCGAAACACGATACGCGAAATACGAAACTCGAAAACCCGAACCTTTGTCTTCCGTGTCCCGCGTTACGAGTCACGGGTCACGATTGGTAGGCTTGGTCAATTAATTCCTGTACGGTGGCAACCGCGAGCCCGACACACGTATCGGCTGCTCCGTAATACACGTATGCTTCGCTTTCGGGAAGGGCATAGCCTTCTGAATCAAAATCTTTTACGATCATTCCGCTCGGGAACACCACGTTGGGCACCTGTCCCATGAGTTCCCAGGATTCACGCGGTTCAAGGATATTGTAAAATCCACGGCTGATAACTTTCGAGGGATCTTTCAGGTCGAGGAGCATAACTCCGGCCTGGTAAATATTGGCACTTCCGAAATGTGTTGCCACTCCATGATACAGATGGAGCCAGCCCTCGCGCGTTTTTACCGGCGGCGGTCCGGATCCGATGAATTCATCCCAATAATGGAACCTGCCTTCAATGACCGGGGCAACCGGTATCCAGTCGATCAGGTCGTCGGATGAGGAGAGCCATATCGTGCTGCCGGAGGTTGGACCGCTGCTGTGACGGGCCTTGTTGGGCCGGTCGAGACGCATGTATTTACCCCCGATTTTTTCAGGGAAAAGCACCCCGTTGCGGATATCCTCATTGGAGGTGATGCCGAGGAAGCGGAATTCCTTGAAATCATCGGTCTGGCCAAGTCCCAGCTGGCAGCCGGCATCCATGTCCATCGCGAACATGATGTAATAGGTGCCGTTGAGTGGGGTAATCCTGGCATCGTAAATGTGGTAGATCTTTTCCTGGATCTTTTCAATGCCTTTAATGTCAACTACGTGATCCTCAACCTTAAAATTGATGCCATCCTGGCTTTCGGCCATCACCATGAAGGTTTCTCTCGAACGGCTCTGGGTGCGTACCATCATCAGGTATTTTTCGCCGAAACGGATGGCGCCCGGGTTAAAAACGGAACTGCAGTCGACCAGGTGAGGTTGGATATCCGGCACATCGGCACGGGTAAGGATTGGGTTTTTGGGATGGCGTAGCATGGGTATTGGGTATCAGGTTTCAGGTTCCCGCTTTCGCGGGAATGACAGAATTGGTTCAGTATTTAATGATGGTTATTACATGAGTACTTCAATGTGGCATATCTGTTTGTTTGACAAGGGAATGACGTTGCCGGTGATTTTGTTTCCGTCAACTTTTATTTCTTTCACGCCGCTCTGCTTTCCATCGGGATTAAGCACATGGATGAGGTAGCGTGTACCCCGGTGAACCCTTTCAAACCGGAATTCCTTCCATTCGGCAGGGATGACAGGATCAACAACCAGACCGTCATAGCCTGCACGGGCACCGAAAATATAATCCAGAACCACGCGATACATCCATGCGGCTGTTCCGGTTTGCCAGGAATGGCTTGCCCTGCCGGCGGTATCGTGTTCGTTGCTGGTGATATATTGCGAGTATACATACGGCTCCGCGTAAAAAGTATCGGAATCGATGCGGTTGGGGAGCATCTTCTTATAATATTCAAAGGCTTCGTTGCCGCGACCGAGCATGCATTCGGCCTGGATCAGCCAGGTAGTGGGATGCCCGAAAATGGCGCCATTCTCCTTTTTGCCCCATACGCACCGGGTGACCAGACCGATATTGGGATCGATCTCGCGATAAGCGGGCGTGCACTTCTTGGGCCCTTCGAAACTGTCGAGCTCGCGGTGTACACTGTCCAGAGCGGTAAGTTGTCGGTTTTTGTCAAGCCCGGCGAGTACCGCCCAACTTTGGGTATTGATAAAGATTTTTCCGTATTTGTTTTCCCTGGATCCGATCCGTTTGCTTTTTTCACCGAATGCCCTGATGTACCATTCTCCGTCCCAGCAGTTTTCATCCAGCGATCGCGCCATATCGGCACTTACCCGGTCGACCTCCGTTTTCAGGTCGGGGCGGCGGATCCTCTCCAGGAGGCCGGACAAAAGGTTAAGCATGGAAACGTAAAACATTCCGCCCCACACGCTCTCCCCGCCATCGGTTCCGCCGATGTAATCGAGCGTATCGTTCCAGTCGCCCCGTCCGAAAACCGGCAGACCGTGGGCTCCGAGGTTGCCTTTAACGAACGTCACTACCGACATCAGGTGATCCAGCACGGTTCCGGTTTTTTTGTCGCTGAAGGGTTCAGTCAATTCCAGAATGCCAAAATCGCCCGTCTCCTTGATATAGTCGGTCACGGCCAGGATGAACCAGAGCGGATCATCGCAATGCCGGGTGAATTCCCCTTCGCCATCGCCGAAGAAATGATGGTATACCTTGCCGTCGCTCTGCATCTGTCTGGCCAGCATAAGGATACGGCTTTTGGCTTTTTCCGGGGCGGAGATTGTTATGGCAATTGTATCCTGCGATGTGTCCCTGAAACCGAATCCGCGGCCAATGCCCCAATAATAGAAGCTGGTGACCCTGCCGATATCGAACGCCACTTTTGCCTGATAGGGCGACCAGCCGTTCATGAAAATATTGACGTTCTCGTCGGAAGTCTGAACTTTGGTAAAGCTGAAATACTCGTCCCAGTATTTTTTCACCTCCGCAAACGCCTGCTCCACCTCCCCTTTATCCTTAAATCTTAAAACTTGTTCCCAATTTATGCCTTCTGCTCCTTGCCCTTTGCCTTCCTTCGGAATCACTCCTAGCTGATAGATCACATCCTTCGCTTCCCCGGGCTTTAACTCCAGGTCGAACTGAATGGCGCCCACGGTATTGCCAAAATCGGTATCCTTGTTTCTCAACTTACCCGTTTCCAGGGCAATCGGATTGGTTTCGTTCCGGTAAAACCCGATGAATTCCTCCCTTACGGTTTCATAAGCGGTAATCGGATGGTTGACGGTAAAGAATGCCCACTGGTCCCATTCCTTGTTCTCCTGCTGCTGGGTGCCGCGTGATTGGGTTACCCAGTACGTTTTTGTGGCGAAAAGTGTGTTAAGTTCTTTATCCAGATGGGCCCGGTTGAAATGCTGATCGTCGCATTGATTGATCAGGTCGACCAAAGCATGGCCCAGGGCGAATTCAACGTATCCCGTTATCCTCAGGCGCCTGGTACGGTTGGTTTTGTTTGTCAGGACCGATTTCCAGATTTCACGGTTGTCACCGCGGGGAACGAAAAAGTTCAACTCAGACTGGATGCCTTCCACCTCCGATTCAACCCTCGTGTAACCGAATCCGTGTGCGACACGGTATTTCTCAAGGTGCTTGCCTACAGGTTGCCAGGTAAGGCTCCACATTTCACCCGAATCCTGGTCCTGAATATAAATGTATTTTCCCGGCCTGTCGGCAGGCACGTCATTGATACGGTAGCGGGTGATCCTTCCGTGGAGCGGGATCCGGTGATAACTGATGCCGCCTCCGTTGGCGGATATGGTGGAGAAATACTCATCATTGTAGATGTAATTGATCCATGGACGGGGAGTCGCCACATTATCAATGATATACTCTTTTCCGTCCGAAGAAAAATGACCGTAATTCATGGTGAATAGTTTTAATATTTTCCATATTCTTCTCCCGTGTGGAAAAGAGTGAGGATATTGTCGATCGGTATCCCGTCGTGAAGCGAATGGTCCGAAGCCAGGATATACCCGCCGCCGGGAGCTGCGATATCAATAGCTTCCTTAACTTCGGCCTCTACCTCGGCGGGTGTGCCAAAAGGCAGCGTGCGGGTGGAATCGATATTGCCGATAATGCAGAACCGGTGTCCGTATTTTTCCTTTACCGCTCGCAAATCCATGTGGGCCGTTCGCTGCAGTGGATGAACCGAACAGATTTTTGTTTGGGCAATATCATCGAGATAGGAATTGATATTGCCACAGGAATGCAGCAGGACAGGTACTTTCAGGCTGTCGATATAATCCGCCAGATCGGCCAGGTAGGGCAGAAATATTTCCCTGAAATGGTCGAGGCCGAAAAAACAGCTGTTACTGTCGCCCAGGTCTTCGCTGATCCACATCCCGACGCATCCGGCTTCCACAGACCGGCGCGCTGCCTCCTTGAAATAATCGTTAGAGAGTTTCAATACATCCGTAATCAATTCAGGCTCTTCATACAGGGCGTAGCATATCCGCTCGAAACCCATCAGGAGCCACGCGGTACACAGGGGCCCGCTTACTCCGCCCAGGATGGCAAGATGATCATGGTTGGCCTTTATCGCAGCAGTAATTTCATCATCGCGACCAGACAGGGTAGGGTCGGGCAACCGGTACTTTCGCAGGTCGTCCCTGGTTTTGATCGGGTAATCAATTGGAGCATCGATCGGCCAGGAGGAATCATTTTTCTGGTAGGTAGTACCCCATTCATCCTGGTAAACATTCTCGGCGAGGTATTTTGGCTGCAGACCGGTAAACCCGCCAAAGGGTACCCATACGGCATCATGGTTCAAAGCCATTGCACACTCTACGGCATCTTTTCCATTGTACCCTTCGGGCCTGTGCCCGATAAGATGTTCATACATAGGTTGCTGGAAAAGAAAATCGAACATGGGAACGCGGTCGGGCACTTCGCGCCGCAATGCTTTCATAAACCGTTCTTCACGAATCATACCCGATTTTTTACTTCTGAAATCAAGTCCAAAAGATAGGAATAATTGGCGCACTGGCATATTGGTACATTGGTACATTCATTTATCTTCGTTAAAAAATTAAACCCGACATGAGAAAATCAGCAATTCGTATTTCGATCTTTTTCTTTCTGACCACGGTGATGGCTTTTCCTGCATTTTCGCAGGATACGCAATACGTGCGTAAATTACTGGTTAACCTGTGCGGCCCGGAAATGCACGGCCGCGGATATTACAAGCGTGGTGACCAGATCGCTGCCAATTACATAGCCGATCAGATGAAGCAGCTCGGAATCAAATCTTTTCCGGCAGGTTACCTGCAGCCTTACAGCTTTAATGTCAACGTCATCAATGAGGTGATGGTGAAATTCAACGGAGCGGAGCTGAAATTCAATACCGATTATGTGGTGAGTCCGACCTGCGGCTCCATAACCGGCAAGTTTAAGCCGGTGATGATCAATGCAAAACTCATGTCGAGCCCCGAAAAGTTCCTGCAAACAGTCAATGAGGCTCCGGCTCCCAAGGTGGTTGTCCTGGATTCAGCCGGTTTGAAGAATCCCGAGTTGTTCAGGTTCATTAAAACACTCGCAACCGAGAAGCAGCTTGGGATTGTCGCATTGATCGAGGTTTTTGCCACTACTCCCGGTACTTATCCTGGAAGGGGAAAAGTTAAAATCGCTCATATTGAGGTGGGCAGGAAAGCGCTTCCGGCTGAACTGAATGAGGTGGAACTGAAAATTGTGAATGAATACAATGATAATTATCCTACCCAGAATGTTATCGGTTACCTTCCGGGCCAGACCGACCAGTACATCGTTTTCACCGCTCATTATGACGGGTATGGTTCGTACGGCGAGGGCAACTATAACGCGGCTGCTGAGGATAATGCCAGCGGTACGGCCATGGTGATGGATCTTGCCCGTCACTACATGCAGGGGAAGAAACCTTACTATTCGGTGGCTTTCATGTTGTTCAGCGGTGAAGAGGTAGGCCTGATGGGCTCCAAGAATTATGTTGCCAATCCCTATTTTCCGCTTGATAAAATCAAACTCGTGGTCAATCTTGATATGGTCATGACCGGTCAGGACGGCGTAATTCTCTTTGGAGGCACCAACCGGCCGAATGAGGCTTCGATTGTGCAGAAGATCAATGAAGAGCACCATTACATGAAGAACGTGGAGAATAAGGAGGGAACCGCAAACAGCGACCATTTTCCATTTCAGGACAAGGGGGTTCCGGCGATTTTCTTCCTGACCAAAGGCCCTTCAGGCCGCGGTCACGGCCCCGATGACACCTACGATAAACTCCCGCTTTACGCTTATGAGAACCTGTTCAAGCTGGTTGTTCAGATACCGGAAGAACTGCGCAAACAGGAAATTAAATAGTAGGCAGTCTGCAGTAGGCAGTAGGCAGTAGGCAGTCTGCAGTAGGCAGTTGGCAGTTGGCAGGCAGGGGGGGAGGTTAGAGGCCGAGGAGGTTGACGATCTTGGAGAAGAGGATTTCCGGCTCAAAAGGCTTGGTGACATAATCGTTCATGCCGGCTGCCAGGCATTCCTGAACCTTTTCCAGCAGAGCATCAGCTGTCAGTGCAATAATGGGGATATCGCTTTTCATGGTCTCGCGGATATAACGTGTTGTTTCCACTCCGTCCATTACCGGCATTTGCTTATCCATCAGAATGATATCGAATGATTGTTCGTTGAGGAGATCAATTGCCTTCTGCCCGTTTCGGGCCTGATAGATATCCAGATTCCACATCTTCAGGATGGATTTGGCAACGAACTGGTTCATCTCGTTATCCTCCACGATTAGCACTTTCCGCCCCCGGAGTTTCTCAAAGTCGATGACCACCTTTCTGTCCTGACCTGAAAGCGATGAGGCTGACCCGGTTTCAAGTTGCAGCGTGAAATAGAATCTGCTTCCCTGGAATTTTTTGCTCTCCACCTTGAGTTCGCCACCCATCAGCTCAACCAATTGCCGGCTGATGGATAACCCTAATCCGGTTCCGCCGAATTGACGGGTAGTACTGGTATTTTCCTGTTCAAAGCTTTGGAAGATCATTTCCAGTCTGTCCTGATCGATACCGATTCCGGTATCTGCAACCGAGAATTCAATGGTATTTAATAATTCATCTACGGAAACCAGTTTTGCGGATAATGTTATGCTACCCTTCTCGGTAAATTTAACGGAGTTGTTCAACAGGTTAACCAGTACCTGAGTCAAACGGGTGGGGTCACCCTTCAATACCGGCGCGATCCTTTTATCGAGAGAATGAACCAGCGTGAGTGATTTCTGGCTGGCTTTCAACTCCATGGGTCCGGTTATTCGTTTGCAGACCTGAGCCAATTCAAATGGCGTGGTCTCGAGTGACATCAGTCCGGCTTCAATCTTTGAAAAGTCGAGTATGTCATTGATGATGGCAAGCATGGATTCAGAAGAATCAATCAGCCGCTGGTGAAGATCCTTCTGCTCAGGAAGATGCGGGGCTTCGGTCAGCAGTCTGACGATGCCGTGAACCGCGTTCATCGGCGTGCGGATCTCGTGACTCATATTTGCCAGGAAAGAACTTTTGGCGCGGTTGGCCTCTTCAGCAGCAAGCTTGGATTGCTCAAGAATCTTGTCATTTTTCTTCCTCTGGGTGATATCCCGGTATTGCCAAAGGTTGCCCAGGAAGGTGCCTCCGGAAATTACCGGAATGTAATCCCGTTCAAAGAAACGGCCATCGGCAAGTTCAATCTCATCGTTCAGGCTGATTTCCTGTTTTATCAGGAGCGCATCGATACGTGTGATGAATTCTTCGGGATGTTTAAATAAACTCTTTGATTGCTCGGCAGAATTGGTGCAATCGGAGCCGAGAAGATATTGCGGAGCTACCGGGATGCCGAACATGTCGCAGAACTGCTGATTGATCAGGGCTATATACCTGTTCTCATCCTCAACAAGTATCCCGGCATTGAGGGTGGAAATTAGTGCAGATAATCTGGAAGTGATGGACTGCAGATTTTTAATGGCTTCCTTGCTCTTCGATATATCGCGGGTAAATGCGCAGAAAACAACCTTATCGTCTTTTTTTATCGGAATAATAGTTAATTCTATCGGCAATTCTTCGCCGCTTTTATTCTTTCCAGTGATTTCTATTCGCTGATTAAGAATCCTGGGAATTCCCGTGGATATGTATCGCCTCATCCCGGCCAAATGCTGGTCGCGCATCCGGTCAGGAACGATAAAGTTGCCTAAAGGTTTGCCGATAACTTCTTCGGCTGTCCATCCAAAAATGACTTCTGATTGTTTGGTCCAGGTGAGAACATGGCTCTGGTCGTCGATAATGATAACCCCGTCCAACGCCGACTCCAGGATCATCCTGAGCCTTTGCTCAGAATCAGTAATTTCTTGCTGCAGTAATCTCTCCGCAGTGACATTTTTTTGTATGGAAATGAAATTAACCAGATTGCCAACCTGATCAAATACCGGCTGAATCTGAAGATGAATCCAGTACGGAACGCCTGACTTGGTATAATTAACTACATCCTGCTCAATGGATTGCCTGCTCTTGATTGCCTCGCCTAATTTAATTACCGCTTCGGGATCCGTATCAGGGCCCTGCAAAATTTGTCCGGGGATCTTGCCAATGACCTCGTGAAACGTATAACCGGTCATTTTTTCAAATCCCTGGTTTACCCATTGAATACATCCTTCGGGATCCGTGATTATGACTGCATTATCGGTTTCGCGGGCGATAAGTGCCATCTGACGAAGTTCCTTCTCCGTATTTCTTCTAGAGGTAATATCGCGACCGTATAGAAATACGTTTTTAATATCCGGGACCGGTACCAGGTTGAATAAGAATGTCTTGTCGAGGTCTAATATCTCAGTGTCCATCGGAAGGAGAGATTCCACGACTTCCATAACCGGAATCTTCAATGAATCGCTAACCGGATGACCTGCCTTTTCGTTTTTAAAACAATTGAGTTTGTAAAAAGCATCATTTGCCCATAAAAGTGTGCCGTCAAACCCAATTCGAAGAATTGGATTTGGATTTTCATTCGGGATCCTGGAAAGGAGGCGCAAATCTTCATCTGTCATTCTTGGAATCCGGGGATCATCCATTTCGGCGCGAGGAATTTTTAAACAAAAATATAATTATGCTCAGTCTAAACAGGTAAAAGGTAGATATTTTGACCAAAATGCAGGTTAATATACCATAATTTTTTTCTAACCCTGTCTATTTTAACAGAACGGATTCCAGTTCTTCCAATGACCTGCCTTTTGTTTCAACCAGATATTTCCAATAGAAGAAAAAGCTGAGCAGGGTGGTTAAACAATAGAATCCGAAAACGGGCGCGGTACCGAATTTTCCCATGATGATCGGAAATAGGAATGCTGTGGCACAGTTGATTACCCAAACGGAGAAAGAACTGATCGATGTACCCCGCGACCGAATGGCATTGGGAAACATTTCTGATAGGTAAACCCAGATTACAACGCCCATCGTGCAGGCAAATGAGGCAGTGAACCCTACAACGCATGCCAGAAGTACGAATCCTCCAAGAAAATCATAAGTCATGCCGGCGGCTATGAGGCCCAGAAAAAGGGTCATGCCCATGGCACCAACCATAAGAAGGGCTTTTCGTCCCACCTTGTCAATCAGCGACATCCCGAGCAAAGTGAAAATTAGGTTGGTGGCACCGATGACCACCGTTTGCATGAGAGCCGAATCACTGGAAAATCCCGCAGCCTGGAAGATTGAGGGGGCGTAATACATGATCACGTTGATTCCGGTAAATTGACTGAACATACCGAGGATCATGCCGATAATCACGATGCGCGTGTAAGGTTTGCGGAACAGTTTTACCCGGATTCCATTTCCGGTTTTTTGGACGGATTCGCTGATTTCCTTCATTTCCGGTTCAATGTCCTCTCCCGGATTCAGCCGGCTGATCACTTTTCGAGCATCATCGGTTCTTCCCATCAGAACCAGCCACCTCGGACTCTGGCTGACGAAAAACAGCAGAATGAAGAAGAGCAGGGCTGGCACGCCGCCGGCTATGAACATCCATCGCCAATTATTGTCGCCCGTGTTAACCAGCAGGTAATTGGAGAAAAATGCCAGCAATATACCCGAGACGATAGCTAACTGACTGATGGCCACTAGTCTTCCCCGCCATTTAGCCGGAGCGATCTCCGATATGTACATGGGTGAAAGAACCGAGGCACCGCCGATGGCGAGTCCTCCGATAAACCGGAACAAAACGAAAACGGAGAGTGAATTGGCGAGACCCGTGCCGATGGCTGACAGGATAAACAGGAGAGCCATGATTTTAAGCATGAGCCTGCGTCCGAAAAGATCGCCGGGTTTGCCAACGCTAACGGATCCGACCACACAGCCTATCAGGGCAGAGGAAACTGCCCATCCGAGCATCGCGTTTGACAGGTCGAAATATTTGGTAATGAATGGAATGGTACCAGAGATAACGGCGGTGTCGAACCCGAACAGTAACCCTCCGAGCGCGGCGGAGAAACTGTTGGCGGCAAGGTAAAATCGGGGATGAGGCATTGAAAGAAAGATAATTAGACAATTAGACAATTAGACAATTAGACAATTAGACAATGAGATTTGCTAATTTAATTATATTTGCGCTGATGGGCAGATTGTTTAAATATTTTCAGGTTTTAGCTCTGTGGCTGGCCATTTTTGCCATGGGGGCCCACATGGTTGTCATCCATGATCATCATGCTGAGATTGCCTGCTCCTCCGGGGCAGAAAAGTGTCCGGCATCAGAGGATACCTCCAGCCATCATCCCGATTCACCGATTCACTGCCATGCCTTCAATGACGTAGCTTCCGAAAAGGCGGTTTCCTTCCAATTCCAATCTAAGATTCAGTGCTATGAATTGATATTTAGTATAGTAGATGATGGATGTGATTTTGATTTAATCCTTGGCTGCACCTTTTACCCCATACCCCAAACCCCATACCGCAGTCCTCATCTTAGGTATGCCAGCGCTTTGCGGGCCCCACCATCGTTCAGCTGATTCCGCCAAACCAATGCGGAAGTGCAGGATTCCTGCGTTTTTGAGTTCTCAGTTTTCAGCAGTTAAACGAATGGTACATCATGATACATCGAATAATCGCCTTTTCAATCAGGAATAAATTCATCGTGGGCCTTTTCATTCTGGCTCTGATCGGTTGGGGAACCTATTCCCTGACACGTCTGCCTATCGATGCGATTCCGGATATCACCAACAACCAGGTGCAGATAATCTCCATCGCACCTTCACTGGCAGTCCAGGAGGTGGAAAGCTTTATCACCGCTCCCATTGAGGTGGCGGTGGCCAATATCTCAGGCATTATCGAGCTGCGGTCAATATCCCGCCTCGGTCTCGCCGTTGTTACCGTGGTTTTTAACGACGGGGTCGATGTGTATTGGGCAAGGCAACAGCTTAATGAGCGGCTTAAGGAAGCCGAAGAGTCCATCCCGCCCGGACTGGCCCAGATTTCCCTGGCTCCTGTTTCTTCTGGATTGGGCGAAATATTTCAGTATCACCTGACTGTAGAGAAGGGATACGAAAAGCAGTACAACCCGATGGAGCTCCGCACTCTTCAGGACTGGGTAGTCCGACGCGAGATGCTCGGGACCCCCGGTGTGGCCGATATCAACAGCTACGGTGGGTTTGTTAAACAATATGAAATAGCCATTAATCCTGAACGACTGAGGGCAATGAATCTGACGCTGACCGATATTTTCAATGCCCTGGAAAAGAATAATGAGAACACCGGCAGCGCCTATATCGATAAAAAACCTTCGGCCTGGTTTATCCGGGGCATCGGACTGGTTAAAAACATGGGGGATATTGAGCAGATTGCCGTAAAGACTAATAATTCAGGTTATCCCGTTCTGATCCGCGATGTGGCGACAGTCCAGTTTGGCAGTGCAACCCGTTACGGAGCCTTTGTGGTTGATACCACCGAAGCGGTTGGCGGAGTGGTAATGATGCTGAAAGGGTCGAATGCACAGGAGGTCATCGACAATGTGGCCACCCGGATTGAGTCCATACAAAAATCCCTTCCCAAACAGGTTCGTATTGAGCCCTACCTGAACCGTTCCGATCTGGTGGAACGCGCTATCGGCACCGTTTCCCGCAACCTGGTTGAAGGTGCTCTGATCGTGATATTCATGCTGGTATTGCTGTTGGGGAATATCCGGGCCGGATTGATCGTAGCCTCGGTAATCCCGCTCTCCATGCTCTTTGCGGTATCGATGATGAACATTTTCGGTGTATCGGGAAATCTCATGAGCCTGGGAGCCATTGATTTCGGACTGATCGTGGATGGCGCCGTGATCATCGTGGAAAGCGTGGTTCACCGGATCTTTATGAGTAAGCACCACTTAAAGGGAATCACAAAGCTCAGTCAGGAGCAGATGGATGAAAATGTACTGGACTCAGCCGGGAAAATGATGGGTTCAGCAACTTTCGGACAGATCATCATATTGGTCGTTTACCTGCCGATTATGGCATTGGTTGGGATCGAAGGCAAGATGTTCCGGCCAATGGCACAGGTTGTTACGTTTGCACTGATCGGAGCAGCCATCCTGTCCCTGACCTGGGTGCCCATGGCTTCCGCGCTGTTCCTAAGCAAAAAAACCTTGCACAAGCCTAATTTTTCAAACACCCTGATGGGATGGATCGGAAAAGCATTCAATCCGGCAATTCTTTTTGCCCTCAGGCATAAGATTGCAGTTTCAGTTGCATCAGTCCTGCTGCTCGCAGGCAGTATATTCATGTTCACCCGTCTGGGTGGTGAATTCATTCCCCAGTTGGAGGAGGGCGACCTGGCATCCGGGGTGATGACTCTTCAGGGCGGATCGCTCTCCAACACGGTTGATAAGGTCATTCAGGCAAACAAGATATTGCTCGATAATTTTCCGGAAGTCAAGCATGCCGTTTGTAAAATCGGTGCCGGGGAAATTCCAACCGATCCAACTCCCATGGAGACAGGCGATTATATCATCACACTCAAAGACAAGAGTGAATGGGTCTCTGCTGAGACCAGAGAGGAGCTGGTAAGTAAAATGGAAGAAAAATTGGTTGCCCTGGCAGGGGTGAAATTTGAATTTCAACAACCGATAGCTATGAGGTTCAATGAATTGATGACAGGATCCAAGCAGGATGTGGCGATAAAAATATTCGGTGACGACCTGAATACACTGGCCGATCGCGCTTCCGAAGTGGAAAAGATTATTCAGGATATTCCCGGAGTAAAAGATATAAATGTGGAGAAAGTTACCGGCCTGGCACAGGTACAGATCGAATACAATCGCGAGAGGCTTGCCCAGTACGGTCTTTCGGTGTCGGATGTGAACAGGGAACTGAGAGCCGCATTTGCGGGTAGCCAGGCTGGTGTGGTGTATGATGAGGAAAAACGCTTTGCCCTGGTGGTGAGGCTCGACCAGGCTTATCGCCAGAGTCTGGATGATGTGAAAAACCTGACTGTTGCCTTGCCCGACGGCCATCAGATACCGTTTGAGCAGCTGGCTGATATTTCAATAAAATCAGGTCCTGCCCAGGTTTCAAGGGAAGATACAAGGCGCCGGATCACGATCGGCTTCAATGTTCGCGAGCGCGATGTGAAAAGTGTTTTGGGTGACGTGAGTGCACAGATTGACCAGAAAGTACAAATGCCTACCGGTTATTTCGTGACCTACGGCGGCCAGTTCAAGAACCTGGAGGCTGCCCAGAAAAGGCTGTCGATAGCGGTCCCGATTGCGCTTTTGCTCATTTTCATATTGCTTTACTTCACTTTCAATTCAGTATCGCAGTCTTTGCTGATTTTTACAGCGGTCCCGATGTCGGCAATCGGTGGAATCCTGGCTTTGTGGCTTCGGGGAATGAATTTCTCCATTTCTGCCGGAGTCGGCTTTATCGCTTTATTCGGCGTTGCCGTATTGAATGGAATTGTGCTGATCGCCGAATTTAACCGGCTGGAAAAGGAGGGGATTACCGATACTGTGGAGCGGGTGCTTAAGGGTCTTCAAACCCGACTACGGCCGGTGATCATGACCGCAGCAGTTGCTTCATTCGGTTTTCTGCCTATGGCCCTCTCCACCTCTGCGGGTGCGGAAGTGCAGAAACCACTCGCCACAGTGGTTATCGGCGGACTGATTACGGCAACCCTGCTTACCCTCATTATTTTGCCGGTATTTTATGTGCTGTTTTCTTCCCGAAAGAAGCGCCGGCTGAAATCCAGTCCAATGGCCGCAACGCTCACTGTCCTGCTGGTCCTCACAGGTGCAGGTTTCGTCACCAGCCCTGTAAATGCCCAGACAGCCCGGACTATTAGTCTCAGGAGCGCTATCCAGACTGCCATGGACAGTAACCTGACGGTAAAATCGGCTTCTTATGCAGTTGAAGTGGAGAAGGCACTGAAAGGAGCAGCCATCGACCTGCCTAAAACGGTGATCGAAGGGCAGTACGGTCAGTTTAATTCATTTTTAAAGGATAACAGCCTCAATATCACCCAATCATTTGCTTTCCCGACCGTGTATCAAAATCAGCGTAAACTGGCCGGTTCGGCGATCCGGAGCAGTGAATGGCAGTACAAGACCTCGCAGCTGGAGGTTGCTACACGTGTAAAGCAGGTATATTGGCAATATGTTTACCTGCTTGTCCGGCAGAAACTCCTTTTATATCAGGATAGTCTCTTTTCCGGTGTTGCCCGTGCATCCGAGCTTAAAACCAAAGCGGGCGAGGCTAATCGCCTGGAGATGATTTCAGCCCGCTCACAGAGTCTGGAAATAAAGAATCAGCTGTTTCAGATAAAATCCGACATTGAAGTTTGCAGCCGGAACCTGATGATACTGCTGAACAGCAATGACATGCTGTTACCTGCCGATACTCTTCTCACGCGGACCGGAAAGGCCGTTCAGGAAGGGATTCAGACTATAGATCAAAATCCTCTTATGGGATACGCTGTTGAGCAGGTGTCAGCAGCCACACTCAATAAAAATCTGGAGGGCAGCCGCATGCTCCCGGAGTTCAGCGTTGGATATTTCAGTCAGACTATCATGGGTACCCAGGAGGTGAACGGGGAACCGCGCGATTTTGGATCCGATTTCCGCTTTACAGGTGTGCAGGCCGGAATATCCGTGCCGATATGGTTCAAGCCTTATTCGGCCAGGATCAAGGCAGCCCGAATAAGTGAGATAAAAGCCAAAACCGATGCCGAAAACTATTCCAGGTTGTTGTCCGGTAATTACACCTCGCTCATCCAGGAATTCAAAAAATATTCCTCTACGGTGGATTATTATGAAAATCAGGCAGTTCCGGAGGCTGACCTGATCATCGAGCAGGCAACACTGAGTTATAAATCGGGAGGCCTTGATTATCTCGATTACGTGCTTACTCTGAACAGGGCATTGGCGATCCGGCAGAATTATCTGGATGCACTGAACAGTTATGTGCAAACTAACATCTCGATCGAAAACTTAACCGGTAAAATATTTTAATGGCTATCAATCATGAAAATCATCAATAATAAATACCCTCTTTTCCTGGCCATCATGGTGGCATCGGCTGTTTCCTGCAACAGTGGAAAGAAATCTGTTCCCGAAGAAGTTGAGGCTGAGATTCTCCCCGCCGATATTGTTGAATTGCGCGACGATCAGATGAAACTTGCGAAAATAGAACTCGGCGCCGTCGAGATGCGCTCCCTGGGCAGCGTGCTGAAAGTGAACGGGGAAGTAACCGTAGCACCCCAAAATCAGGCAACCGTGTGCATGCCGATGGGCGGATTTGTTAAGAGTACCGCTCTCTATCCGGGAAATCCCGTAAGGAAAGGTCAGACTTTGGCAATTATTGAGAATCAGGAGTTTATTGACCTTCAGCAAAATTATCTGGAAGCGAAGAACAAAATGGTTTTTGCCGAAGGAGAATATAAGCGTCATACCTCACTCTTCAAGGATGAGGTTTATTCCGAAATGAATGTTCAACAGGTAACCGTGGAGTACAAAAACCTTAAAGCACTGTTGAAATCGCTCGAGCAAAAGTTGGACCTCATCGGAATAAGCGCTGCTGGGCTAAGTGAAGACAAGATCAGCAATTCAGTTAGGCTGGTTTCGCCCATCAATGGCTTCCTGAAATCCGTAAATGTCAATGTGGGCAAATATGTGTCTCCAGCGGATGTGCTCTTCGAGATTGTTAACAGCGACCACCTTCTTCTTGAGCTTTCTTTGTTTGAAAAGGATGCGGACAAGGTTGCTGTCGGCCAGAAGATCCGTTTTTCCATCAACAATGAAGCCGAGGAGCATGATGCGATAGTCAGCCAGACAGGCCGGTCGGTGAATTCCGATAGAACCTTTCTGGTTTATGCCAACGTTAACTCGACCTGTAAAAATGTGCTGCCGGGTATGTATGTGAATGCCCTCATTGAACAGTCGGTTTCAGAAGTTACCGCTGTACCCTCAGAGGCCATTGTGAGCTTTGATGACAAAGACTACATTTTCATTTTTGAACGTGAAAAAACAGAGGATGGTAAACCTTTCACCGAATACCGTATGATCGAAGTCAGGAAAGGTGATACAGGCGGCGGATTTACCGGGATAGAAGTTGTAGGAAGTCAGGACCTCGGCGGTGCTAAGATTGTTGTAAAAGGTGCCTACAATCTTCTTTCGGCAAAGAAGAACGCGGGCGAGATGGCTTGTTAGCGGGAAGCCTGCAATAATTAGGGTCCTTCGAATATCTTCTTTGCTTATCTTTGTATTATGCAGACAATTCCCGAGAATGCCCTGCTATGGGCTGGCTTTGTAGTTTTTATTATCTTCATGCTTTTACTTGATCTGGTGGTTTTCAACCGGAAGACCCATGAGATCAAGATGAAGGAAGCATTGCTTACGAGTCTGTTCTGGATCACACTGGCCATTATTTTCAACCTGGGAGTATGGAAATTCATGGGTCCTCAGAAAGCCCTCGAATTTCTGGCCGCTTACCTGATTGAGGAGTCGCTGAGCATCGACAACCTGTTCGTGTTCATCATGATCTTTGCCTATTTCCAGGTCAACCCGAAATACCAGCACAAGATTCTTTTCTGGGGGATTGTCGGTGCCATGGTTCTCCGGGCAGTCTTTATCATTACCGGGGTGGCCCTGATCAACAAGTTTCACTGGATCATATACATTTTCGGGGCATTCCTGATCTTTACAGGTATCCGGATGGCTCTCGACCAGGATTCAAAGATCGACCCAGATAAGAATCCCGTGATCCGCCTGGTAAAAAAGCTGTTTCCGGTGGCAACAGATCACCGTCTCGGACATTTCTTCATCCGCATTGACGGCAAACTTCATGTGACTTCGCTGTTTATTACCCTGATAATGATCGAATTCACGGATGTGATCTTTGCCGTGGATTCAATTCCTGCCGTGCTGGCAATTTCAAAGGATCCGTTTATTGTGTACACCTCAAACGTGTTTGCTATCCTGGGGCTGCGGTCGCTCTATTTTGCCCTATCGTCGATAATCAATTATTTCAGGTACCTGAAATACGGATTATCGGCAATCCTGTTCTTTGTTGGCGTTAAGATGTGTATATCAGGAATATATAAGATACCTATCGGGGTATCGCTGGGTGTGCTGGTATCGATACTGACCCTGTCGATCCTTCTTTCGATCTGGATACCTAAGAAAGGAGAAGGCTAAACCGATGATCACTCTTATTACCACGGAAATTCTCTTTATTGAATTTATCCGTTAAAATCCTAAAAGTTGGTGAGTCCTGATAAAATCAACAACTTCTCCTTTTATACAATCCCGCACATAACGAGTTCTGGCCACCTTTTCATCATGTGTTCCTTGGAAGGAGGATGGATCCTCGAATGACCAGCCTAACCTTTTTGTAATACCGGGAAATATCGGACATCGCTCCGCACTCGCACCGTCACAAACTGAAATGACAAAGTGAAAGATACGTCCTTGCTTGAAAAAATCAAATACGCTTTTAGTCTCGTTTTTTGAAATATCAAGACCGATCTCACTCATCACTTCTATGACAATGGGGTTGAGAACGCCAGGTTCAAGACCGGCACTTTCTGCAACAAACAATTCACCTCCCAACTGATTCAGAAAGGCTTCGGCCATCTGGCTGCGTGCAGAATTGTGCACACAAACGAACAGTACTTTTATTTTAGAATTTGTCACGATTTCTTTTTCGAATGCCTAAGTACCTTTGCCTCAAGATGGAAGATCAATTCTTCCGCCATGTTTTTAGTCTGGTCACCAACTCGCTCAAGTTTTCGGATGATCGACAGCAGGTTGAGGATGGTCAGGGTTGCTTCAGGTTTTCGAATTATTAAATCTGCAGCGACTGCGTTTGATTTCATCTTGATCTCATCAAGTTTGTCATCCTTCCTGAAGACCTGCCTGGCAGCTTGAGCGTCATCATTCTCGAATGCTGACGCCATAATTTGCAGCATGTTAAGAGAAATATCAAACATTTCCCTTATACGCATCTCACTAAGGCATTCCGGGTCAATCTGCTTTTGGATATCTCTGAAAACAGTTGAAATATTGTATGCATAATCGCCGATCCTTTCGAGATTGTAATTGATTTTGAGCGCTGCAAGAACGAACCTCAGGTCGTTGGCAACCGGGCTGAACAGCGCCAGAATATTTTCACAATCGAGATTGATTTTCAGTTCGTAGGCATCTACCCTCCGCTCATTTCGTGTAATCTCATCAATAAGCTCATGATCAAGGGTATCTAGGGCAGCCCTGGTTTTAACCAATTGATTTATTACCAGGCTTCCCATTTCCATGAGGCTATTTTTTAATGCCCCTAATTCATTTGGAATATGTGTCATAATAGTATTTTTTCAACCAAAGCGTCCGGTGATATAATTTTGGGTCCGGATGTCGGAAGGGTTGGTAAATATAGTTTTGGTTTTATTCCATTCCACCAGTTCTCCCAGGTAAAAGAATGCAGTATAATCACTGATTCTCCCTGCCTGCTGAAGATTATGGGTTACAATAATAATGGAGTACTGGTTCTTTAGCTCAAATATCAGGTCCTCAATTTTTCCTGTTGATATTGGGTCAAGGGCTGATGCCGGTTCATCCATGAGGATCAAGGCCGGTTCAACAGCCAGAGCGCGGGCAATGCAAAGCCGTTGCTGCTGACCGCCTGAAAGCTCCATCGCTGATTTTTTCAGTTTGTCTTTAACTTCCTCCCATAGAGCGGCCTTTTTGATGGAATCAATTACTTTCTGCTCAATGAAATGTTTGTCAGTAATTCCGTTTACCCGAAGTCCGTAAGCTACATTTTCAAAAATCGATTTTGGAAACGGGTTCGGCTTTTGGAAAACCATTCCCACAGTTTTCCGTAAATTATCTACATCGAGATTTTTATCAAAAATATCTTTTCCATCGATATACACTTCACCGGTAAACCTGACCCCGTCGATGAGGTCATTCATTCGGTTAAACATCCGGAGTAGGGTAGATTTTCCACAACCGGATGGCCCAATGAAAGCAGTAACAGTGTTGGCTTCCGAATGAAAATTGATTTTCTTGAGCGCCTGGAAATCGCCGTAAAAGAGGTCCAGATTCTTGACTTCTACTTTATAATCAGGCATATTAGTTCATCTTGGTTTTTTTACCGGCCATCTTTCTTACCAGATTAGCCAGAAGGTTCAGTATGAGCACTATCATAATCAGAACAAAAGCAGTACCGTAAGCCATTGGCCGAGATTGCTCCATATTAGTTCCCGATGTGGTCAGAACATACAGGTGATAGGGCAGGGCCATCACCTGGTCGAATATCCCGGAAGGTAATTTGGGCAGGAAATAGGCGGCCACAGTGAAAAGGATGGGTGCGGTTTCTCCGGAAACACGTCCGATTGAAAGGATGAGACCAGTAAGAATGTTTGGGAATGCAACCGGAAGTACAACTTTTCTTATGGTCTGTAATCGGGTGGCACCCAGAGCATAACTGCCAATCCTGAGTGAATCGTCGACTGATTTCAGCGCCTCCTCAGTGGTCCGGATAATCACCGGAAGTACCATCAATCCCAGCGTTAGAGAACCTGCAATTATCGAATCACCGAATTTTAAAGTATTCACAAATAGGGCCATCCCGAAAAGGCCGAATACTATAGAAGGGATTCCGGCCAGGTTATTGGTCATGGTCCGGATAAATCTTTTTAGAAATGATTCTTTCAGGTATTCATTCATGTAGATTGCCGACATCACTCCGATTGGAAATGCAAAAAGCATGCTTCCGGCTATCAGGCAAAGTGTACCTACAATCGCCGGAAATATTCCTCCACCGGTCATGCCATCTTTCGGCATTGCACTAAGGAATTCCCAGTTTATCACTTTGATTCCTTTTAACATGATAAACCCAAGGATGATGAATAGGATCGACACCACCATCAGGCTGATCAGCCTGAAAAAATTAAATGCCAAAACCTGGTTCAATTTTTTCCTTGTCATACTTTCTTGCTTTTAACCATTGAAACCAGCGCGTTGAAAATGAATGTCATTAAAAAGAGGATAATACCCAACGCAAACAATGCTTTAAAGTGTGTTCCGCCGAATGGCGCTTCGCCAAGCTCTGCGGCAATTGTAGCGGGAATAGTCCTGACCGGCTCGAGGAATGTGCGGGGCACCACCGAAGCATTTCCCGTTACCATGAGCACCGCCATGGTTTCACCAACTGCCCTGCCAATTCCAAGAATAACAGCTGCTATGATACCCGATTTGGCATATGGAATAGTAACCCTGATCAGTGTTTGAAGGTGTGAAGCCCCCAGAGCCAGACTCGCCTCTTTCAAGGCTCTCGGCGTGGTGCGGATTGCATCTTCAGCAATGGTTATGATGGTTGGCAGCGACATGATCGCTAATACTATGCTTCCTGCCAGTGCCGTCTCTCCGACATCAAGCCTGAATAATTTTTGTATCAGCGGCACGAGAACAACCAATCCAAAAAAACCGTAAACCACACTGGGAATGCCCGACAGCAGCTCAACTACGGGTTTGAGGATATTCCTGAATCGCTGGCCCGCCACTTCGGCCATGTATATGGCAGTAATTAACCCGATCGGCAGAGCCAGGAGGATAGCTCCCAGACTCACCCATAGGGTACCCAGAATTAATGGCCATGCTCCAAAAACAGCAGCCGGATGGGCAGTAGGTATCCATTCTGTCCCGGAGAGGAATTCCTTAACAGATACTTTCTTGAGCGGTATGAGTTTTCCTTTGAAATCCTGCTTCAGGTAGCTCTCGGGAATGGAAGCTATAACCCCTGGATTTTCCTCGACATATTTCTCAATCAGGCTTGCCAGGTTTTTAAATCCTTCTCCCAGTTCTTCTTCTGTGAAAAGCGATGCCAGATCGTCGATTGTTTTCGGAGAGATCTCTATGTCATTCCCGCCAACCTCTTTCCAATTGGTAATGTCTTGGTTGAATATGCTTTTTACTTGGGTGGAGGAAAGTGCACTGACCGGATTGAAAGGATTCACCGCGATAACGAGATGTTTTTCAACGGATGTCTGGTTGAATAAGCCGATCCCTTCGCGGAAGAGGAATATAACGACCAACAGCACGGTCACGCTGGTGACCATGCTGCTGGTAAATAGAACGCTTCTGGTTATTTTTTCAATAATCCGTTTGAAAGGGTTCATGCTTATTTATTGCCTTGTTACTTCTTCAAAGGTACATAACCAGTTTCCAGAACAACCTTCTGTCCTTCTGCTGAAAGAATATAATTCACATAAGGAGAAACCGACTTCTCAATACTGGTCAGGTAGTAGTAATAGAGTGGCCTGGTAATAGGATAGGTTTTATCCATGGCTGTCTCAACCGTTGGATTAACAAACGTTTTGCCTTTGTCGTAGGAGACTTTTAAAGGTTTAACTGTTTTTTCAATGTAGGCCAGGCCAACATAACCGATTGCGCCTTTGGTTTGACTTACTGACTGAACGATAGCACCGGTTGCGGGCATCAATAAAGCAGTTGCGCTGAAATTCTTTTTATTAAGAACGTGTTCTTTAAAGAACTCATAAGTTCCCGAGCTGGTTTCCCTGGAATAAGCAACAATCTTGGCATCATCGCCGCCAAGGTCTTTCCAGTTGGTGATTTTTCCGGTAAAGATACCTTCAAGTTGCTCCCGGGTGAGTTGGCTGACCGGGTTGGCGGGATTTACTATAACTGCGAGTGCATCATAAGCAATAATAACTTCTTTAAAAGCTTTACCGGCTTCCTGCATCTTCAGTTTTTCGTCCATTTTCATTGCTCTGGATGACTGGGCAATATCTGTGGTACCACTGATGATTGCAGACAAACCGACACCCGATCCGCCGCCTGTAACAGCGATGGAGGCACTTGGGTTTTTCTTCATAAAGGCTTCTGCTTCTGCCTGCGATAAGGGTAGAACTGTGTCGCTACCTTTAATTTTGAAGGACTGTGCGGTCAGCATGGCCGGTAACATCAGTGACAGGGCCATTAATTTTAAATTTCTTGTTTTCATCTTATAAATATCTTATGCAAATAAACTAATGAGAATTGAATTGCCGGTGAAAGCAATGTTAAGTTAACGTTAACTGTTAGAATTTGTATTGAACACGTAAGGTAAATACATTATCATGACGATCGTTGGCCAGGTCTTTCAACGTGCTCGCATTTGGCAGTGCAGATGTGATTTCATTGGTAACCATATCATAGTAAGCGGTGATTTTTACCTGGCTGTTCCACCGGTAAACCAAACCTAAGCCAAGTGTGGAATACCTAATGTCAGCAGCGTTGGTCGCCTTATTTTTGCCGGACATCTTAACACCGATATTGTCACCTGCTACTGCGGTATTCGGATCGTAGAAATCATATTTAACAACGGTCTGGAACTTGGTCTGCAAGATGTTCTGGATCCAGTAAAAATATCCGCCATTGAAATTTCTCAGGTATGCATCACCTGGCTGTGCAGAAGGACTTGATGAACTGGTCGCAACACCTGGCTGCTTGCCCTGAATGTATTCGCCGCGAAGGGTGGTCAAACCAAACGGAAAGTCGAAGGATACCTGCGCATCAGCACCAATATATTCCCTGCGAAGTTTGGTTCCAGCTTTTGAGGTAGTGGAGTCAACTGCAAAAGCCATGACATTACCGGTTCCAAGAACAATATCACTCATATTGTAAAGATACTTTGTCCCCTGCTTCCATCCTCCATTGTAATAGGATACCCCTACGCCTACTTTGAGTTTTTCGTTTTTGTTTGATTTATTGATCATGGCATGACCGATAAAATCTTTAAAACCATCGAAATCAACTGCATTAGGTCCAATACCGTTGTATAAACCGGCATCAATTTTTAAGAAATTGAATCTTGAGGTTTTTGGAGGCTGGAAAGTTAATTTTGCACCGAGATCGCGTTCGCCCGGGAATAGGGTCTGAAACATTCTGGAGCGTTCCGGACTCTCTCTTGAACTGGATGAGTAGGAGATTTCATAACCGAAAGGACGGTCCATCACACCGGCAGTCACTGCAAAAGCATTCAACCATGGATCAGTGAAGCTGACATAAGCATCTTTAATGCCAACGCCTTTTTCAGTAACATCCATCTGAAGAACAAATTGTGAAAAAGCATAATCGTAAGTGAATTTCACACGACCCCTGCGAACTGCGAAGCGGTTATCTATGCCGGAAGCGAAATTTCCACCGGCAAAGGATTCAATACCCGCGGTATCAGCTTTCTGAAACTGGGTCTGTATGTAGCCCGATATTTTTAACCGGCTGAATACAGACAAGTCCGATTGAAGTTTTTCAATGATCGGATAAACGGTATCCGCTTTTTCAGGTTCAGTGACTTGTGCGGATATCCTGCCTGTAGCAAACGGAGCCGTGATAATCACCAGAGTAAGAAGGGTAATCTTAATGGATTTCATTTTAATTGAGTTTTGTAATCAGTTTTTTATCCGGTACAAATAAACTTCCTGAATATTAACTGTGGATTACTGTGAAGTTACCAAATTGTTAACATGAACCGTTTGAAATGACAGAAAAGCCTCAAACGGCACCAAGCATCTGCTTGATAGCAGCACCTTCATTCTCTGTGAGGTTTGGCATCTGTTCCAGAGCCTGGACTACCCTTGTCTTGAAGTTCCAGCAGGTCATCTGCCTGAGAGAAAGCCTTCTGGCAAATTCGTAGGTTGAAATATCTTCATTTCCCTTGCATACATGCCAGGCAATATAAAATGCCTTGCTTACGGGAAATTTGCAATTGTGAAAGATGGTTCCGGTGGTTGCCGATTCTTCTGATTTGCATTTGGTGCATCGGCGCGAATGAGGAGTTTTGCCCGGACATGAATTGGTGTTACCGCATTTCCGGCAGGTAAACCCTTCCGACCATTTAAGCCCGGCCAGGAATTCCAGGCACGCTTCGTCGCTGGAAAACATGGTTTCCAGTTGCTCACGGGTCAGGGTATCATGGAAAATCGGGCTCATAATCAGTATTGTAGGCAGCAAAAATAATAAATTTAGTGATATCAAAAAGATTTAGGTGATACTAAAGCGATTTGTTTTGAAATAATCCCTACATTTGTCACATCAAAAAAGATGGTATGAAAAACACTTGCGAAATTGAACCCCGACCGAAAACAATCAGAGGGCTCCTGGTATCGGCCAGATTCTGGAAATCTGTAAATGCGACCATCATAGGAGCAATCCTTGGTTATTTATACTTCCATTTCACGAACGATACTGCTCAAACTTCAACCTTCATGAGTACACCGCTGACCAGTATATTGTCAGGAGGATTCTTAGGCTGGTTTTTCGTAAACCGTCCCTGCGCATGCTGAAATTGATTAAATTTAAGAAGTTATGGAAACCAGAGAAATAGACATACGCTACAGCCAGCTTGCCGAAACGGAATGCTGCCTCTCCTGCGGAGGTGCCATCAATTACGCCACTCCCATGCCGGGAGAGGTTTGCGTCGACCTGGGAAGCGGTCGCGGAACCGATGTTCTCCGTATGGCTGACAAAGTGGGTACACAGGGTTTTGTTTACGGCATTGATATTGCCGAAGGGATGCTGGAAAAAGCGCGCAACAGCGCCGATCGACTCGGTGTTACCAATGTGGAGTTTGTGAAAAGCGAATTGGAAAAGTTGGAATTGCCAGATAAAACGGCCAATCTTGTTATATCCAACTGCACCCTCAACCATGCAGCCAACAAGCAGAAAGTCTGGAATGAGATTCACAGGATACTCAAGAAGGGTGGAAGATTTGTTGTGAGCGATATTTACGCTACCCAACCCATTCCGGAGGAATATAAGAATGATCCGGTGGCCATCGCCGAATGCTGGGCAGGTGCCGTTACCCGTCAGGAATATCTGGATCATCTCAGGATAGCCGGTTTTCTCGAGGTTGAAATAATCGAGGAATCAGCACCCTACCAAAAAGGCAAAGCCGAAGTGGCCAGCTTTACCGTGGCCGGCCGCAGGGCAGCCGGATGCGGGTGCTGCTGCTAAACAGGAATAATTATCAAATTGATCATACACCATGAAGACATTAATTAAGAAAAAAGTTCAGAAGGCAGTTGAGAAAAAGCCTGCACAGTGCTGTGCAAAAACCTCAAAAGTTGTGGCCGGATGTCACGACTGATCGCTGTAAACCCCTGACCGTGATCTATTCAAGGCACAATATCTTTTCGCAAATCCAGGGATCGGGTAACTTTTTCATTGTTAACCCCCTCACCGGGAATGCCGACATCCTCTCCGCTGAGGAAGGGCGTCAACTCAGCGATTTTCTCAACTCCGGCAATGCATCCCTCGATTTCATGGATGAAATGGTCTCCAAAGGGTATTTCATGTCTGAAGAGGCTGAGAAACAGCTGTACCGCTCAAAATACCTGGATTTCCTCGATGCCCGCGATCAGGACGAAGTGCAAATTTTCTTTGTTCCCAATTACAGCTGCAACTTTGCCTGCACCTATTGTTATCAGGATGAATATGCCAATCCGGATAAATCACTGAGCAGGGAGATTGTTGATGCATTTTTTCGCTACGTGCAGACCGAATTTGCCGGCCGCAAGAAATATATCACGATTTTTGGCGGAGAGCCTCTGCTCAATTCCCCAAAGCAGAGGGACCTGATGGATTACCTGGTCGAGAAATCAAACCTTGCCGGTTTAGAATTGTGTGTGGTAACCAACGGATTTTTTCTGGAGGAATATGTCGATATACTTCTAAAGGGCAGAATAAGGGAGGTGCAGGTTACGCTCGACGGCACTGCCGCAGTGCACGATAAAAGGCGATTTCTGAAAGGCGGTGGCCCTACCTTTGACAAGATAGTTAAAGGTATCGATGCCTGTCTGGCCAGTCTGATCCCGGTTAACCTCAGAATGGTTGCCGACCGTGAGAATATTAACGACCTACCTGATCTAGCCCGGTTTGCCATTGACAGGGGCTGGACCGGAAATCCTCTGTTTAAGACCCAGCTCGGGCGAAACTACGAGCTTCACCATTGTCAGTCGGCTTCTGATAAGCTTTTCTCCAGAGTCAGCCTGTATGAGACGATTTTCGCGCTCACTCAGGAGCATCCCTATATACTGGATTTTTACAAGCCGGCTTATTCAATCTCTAAATTCCTGGCCGAAAACGGCACTCTTCCCGATCCGCTTTTCGATGGCTGTCCGGCATGCAAAACCGAATGGGCCTTCGATTATACCGGCCATATCTTCCCATGCACGGCAACAGTGGGGAAAAGCGATGAATCACTGGGTACTTTTTACCCGGAAGTTACCCGCAATTCGACACTGATAGATGAATGGGAAAGTCGCGATGTAACCGCCATCAGAGGCTGCGATGGATGCAATCTTCAGCTGGCCTGCGGAGGCGGCTGCGGATCGGTAGCCAAAAACCGCACCGGAAAAATCTGCACCACTGATTGCCGCCCTGTAAAAGAACTCCTCGAACTTGGCTTCGCGTCATACCTCAACACCTGAAAGACGAAACACGAAACGCGAAACACGAAACACGAAACCCCACACCCCATACCCCACACCCCATGAAAGAAATTACTGCTGCTGAATTTGAAAGTGAAGTTTTAGCCGGAGGAAAAGTCGTCCTCGATTTTTACTCAACGGAATGTCCCCCATGCGAGGCATTGGCTCCAAAATTTGAAGGCCTTGCCGCATTGTACGGGAATGATATAAAGTTTCTGAAAATCTTCCGTCAGGACAGCCGCCCGCTGGCAGAAAAGCTTGGCGTGAAATCCTCGCCAACACTGCTTTTCTTCGATAACGGCGTTCAGCTTCCGGGGATGCTTTCGGGCGGAATCAAGCGGAGCGACATCATCGTTCACCTCGATAAGATGCTTTCCGGCGATAAGGTGGCTGAGATCAAGAATAAGATCACCCCGGTAGTAACAGAATTTGATGTCCTGATCCTGGGGGCCGGTCCGGGTGGGTTAACTGCAGGACTGTATCTCTGCCAGTCGAAGGTGAATACGGTCCTCATCGATATCGCACTGCCGGGTGGCCATGTCTCCACAACCCACGAAGTGTCCAATTATCCCGGATTTATTGATCCCCAGCCCGGATACATGCTGTCGCATAATATGTCGGAACAAACGAAACTGTGCGGAACAGTATACAAGGTGGCTGTTGATGTTACGCGGGTCGACCTGGATAAAAAAGAGGTGATCATCGACGAATATGAAACGATACGTGCGAGGAAGATGATTATTGCAACCGGAACCTCTCCCAACCTGATGGGCGTTCCCGGTGAAAAAGAGCTGAAGGGCAGGGGAATATCTTACTGTGCAACCTGCGATGCCAAATATTACGGTGAAAAAGAGGTCATAGTGATCGGAGGCGGTAATTCAGCCGTTGAAGAGGCCGATTTCATCAGCAAGTTTGCCAGCAAGATCACTATGGTTCATCAGTTCGACAAACTGAGTGCCAATAAGCAGGCCCAGGAAAAATTGTTCGCCAATCCAAAGATCAATGTGCTTTTTGAGACTGAACCCCGTGCTTTCAGGCGCGAAGGTGATAAGATGATCACTGAAGTGGAAGACCTGAAAACCAAAGAACGTTCAGAACTGGTGAGCGACGGCGTGTTCGTTTTTATCGGGATGAAGCCGAACATCAGCCTGTTTCGCGACAAGCTCGAGCTTGACCAGTGGGGGTATATCAAAACAGATGAAGATATGCGGACAAGTGTTCCCGGCGTTTTTGCGGTGGGTGATGTTATCAGCAAGAAATATCGCCAGATCACCACGGCTGTGGCTGACGGAACCATTGCCGCCATTGTTATTGCCAAAGAATTAGACTAACCAGAAAACCAAAATAGCATGAGTGCAAATCAATTTTTAGTAGAGCAGTTAAGCCCTTTTGATGTGGAAACCACTGTGGGGAAAATTGTTCAGGTTGCCACAGACATGGGCTGGCAGAATCCTGCCACGCACAATCTTCAGCAATCATTGGCTAAATCGGGCAAAGAAGTGAGGCCGGTGCAGGTAGTTGAAATCTGCAAGCCCGAATTTTCCGGCAAGATGCTGGAAGGCAGCGATGAGCGTATCGTATCCATCATGATGCCATGCCGCATATCGATCTATGAAAAGGAAGACGGGAAAACCTATATTGCCCTGCTGGACCCAAAAGATATGGCCTCCGGAATGAGCGAGAAGGTGAAGTCAGCCATGACAGCCGCCTCCGACGAAACTTTCAGGATCGTCAACCAGGTGGTCGGCAAATAACTCTCCTATTCATCCTTTATGCAGCGGATCGGGAACCAGTAATTGGCCCCGACCAATGCTTCTCGGCTCTGTTTCCTGACTGGATCGATATACCAAACCCAGGCCTGACCCGTCAGGTTATCTGTTGAGGACCAGATATTTGTAAGTTTTCCCAATCCTGAAAATTTACTGACCATATTGGGAAAGTTTGAATGATAGTCTTCCTGGCCGGCAAGAACGGCATGAAACTCACTGCGTCCTCCTTCCATGAGTCGCTCAACCGTTGCATCCTGTCCCAGATCGGTCATGAGCTGCTGCCATTCCGCCCTGGTGGGCACATGCCAATCCTTCGGACAAGCCTTTGGGTTCTCCGACTTTAGAGCGCTGTGAGGATACAGGGCACCGTACCGCTCAAGCAACGCAGGATTATTATTGTAAAAATCAGCCGTCCAATCACTCTTACCGCTGGGCTGGTATTTCAGGTTCGACTGCATCCACCAGCGATTGCCAATTTTTACTGTTCCGTAATAGACTGGCAGAAAGGTTCCCCTCCTGTCGGACAGGAGCCCGGTTTCATGATTCCCTGCCACCACCCAGACCGTATCGGTATCAGTAGTGGATTTATTTTTCGGATCGGTCATCATGGCTGTGACAGGGTACCTGCCCGGTGCGTCAAACCTGACGTTGATCTCGTAAAGTCCGTCATATTCCGGTTCCCAGATGCCATCATTGTTTATATCCCATCGTGCCTTAAGGTCCATGTAGCTGTCGTCGCGATCAGTGGTTCCGCGAACATGCAGGAGATAGGTTGAACCTGGATTGCCGATCCGGTTGGCTACCGCCAGCCTGGTTACGGGAGGGGAATTAAAAGGAAACAATTCAACGGAGTCGATAAAATCCATGTATAAACCCTCCTGATCGGTTACCCGGACCTTAATTGGAAATTTCCCTTCTTTTTTAAGGACCTGCCGATAGAGCGGGCTAGAGCTGTGGACGACTTCCCAAAGATTATCGTTGAATATGTCCCACGAATAGACCAGTTTGGCTTCCGGTTGATCCTTATAATAGCTGGCTCCTGCATCCATTTTTACCGTATCATCGCATGTGCAAGGCCAGCAATCATGTGTGGCAATCGCCACTATCCGGTCATTGAAGCGGGTTACTGCCAAGGTGTCCACCTGAATCGAAGTCATTTTCTGAGGATCCCTGGTTTCGAGCCTGACCGGGTATTGCGAGTGATCCGGATAGGTATGTTTTATTAAGGGATCTTTAGAGAAATCGGTATCCCAGAATAAATCACCGTTAAAGTCCCATCTAAATTCCAGATTCTCCAGCGAGTCTTCATCGTCTTTTGATAGGCTGGCATTAAAAACAAATTCTGTCTTGATATTCGCGGAATCCGGGGTCATGCTGAAACCGGCGCGGGGAGGCGAGTACCCCTGTGGAACATCGATGGTTATGTGCATGGTATCGCGCTTCCCGGTGAGTGAAGAAGCTTCCATCATTATCCGGTAATTGCCTGCCTTGAAAAACCTGTGGGTGATCTCACTTCCGGTTGAATACATACGGTCCCAGATTCCATCGGATTCCCAATCCCACCTTACGAAAACGGGGCTTTCGCGTGTGCCCTGACGGGTTACCGAATCCGATCCGAAATGAAAGACGGTGGTGGTATTTCCGGTAGCCGGACTTGTTTGAAAGAAAGCAATAGGTTGAATGTCAGTTTGTTCTTTGGGTTTTTCGCAACCAAAGAAGCTTGATGCGAGTAGGCAAATAACAATCAATTCAGATATGTGATCTGTAATCTTCAATTCTTATGCTGCCTTAAAGTGGTTTTCATCGGTACTCCTTTCCGGGTTCCCGTGCGGTCAACAAAATTCAGTTTATTGGTAACTTGGCCGTAAGCCAGGCTGTCAATGGATTGCTCCGTGAGATTGAACCCTTTGATTTTTCGGGTCACCTCGGATGAGAAAATCCCGATGCCGTTAACAATATCAGTATAATCGATCAGGCTGAAAGTTTGGCCGGCCTCCTGAATCCTCATGTAATATCCCAGTTCCTCGCCGCCGCTGAGCACCACTGCATCTATGTCGAGGCATTTGCGAAGGATCGTGGGATCGGCCGGTAAGGTTTCTGCCAGATAGGAATAGAAATTCGTGCTGTTAATGGGATAGGAAAAGAGGTTATCCCGGGTTTCCAGATAGAATATCGATTTGAGCGGAATGAGGATCTCTTTCTCAACCGTTGTTTCCGGACTTATTTCCAGGTAATGCATCATAAATCCAAGCTGATAGATAGCGGCATTGAGGCTTTTGGTCCAATAGAAGGAAAGATTATGGTCGGGAAGCATGTGGATGTACCTTACTTCCGGATACAATGGGTTCACAATCTCGAAATCACCAACCGAGTAACAGCTCGAATAGACAATTTTATCCAATTTGTCGAGGTAAATGATCAGCCGGTAATCCGTCTCCGGCCTGACTTTGAACTCCGCACGGTAAACCCAGTGCTCAGTCCGGGGAAAGAAACCGCTGTCCTTGACTACATTAACGGGGGAGAAAAATGCCCGTTTTGTGACTTCGCCACCGATAATCTCCTCAACCGCAATTCTGGTGGAACCGGGAAAAAGAATGCTGTCGGAATTCCCGGGCGGAACAGTTCCATCCTCAACAATGTATGATTTGGATAGCCTGAGGTATTGAAAAGTGCTGTCCTGATTCAGGACGCAATAGACCACCGGAGTGGGATCGGCTGGAGCGATAACATCTAATTCCGTTTCGCAGCTGCAGAATATACCAAGCCAGATGAAAGTAGTGAACAGGTATTTGATGGCTCTTGTCATTGAAACAGCACTGTGACAGCGGTTACCTCATCTTCCTGTATCAGGAATTTACCCATTGTATGCTTGGTACCCCATTTATTTCCCGGAAATCCGCCCGCCGAGCAGCTGTCACCCCCGCATATGCAGGCTTCAACCGCTTCATAATAATAGGTTCCGGGCTCGAGGTAAAAGAAATATACCTCCTGAAAACTGGTAACATTGGCCGATTGGATGAAATTTCCCTTGTAAATTTCCATGGCATCACGGGCAACGTGAAGCTCGGTCCGGATCAGTCGCTCCGGCGGGATCCAGGGATGTGAAAGTTTGAACAAAACCCTTAACGTTCCGGTTGGTTCCGCCTGCAGCCCCCCGCCATCCGGCGGTTCCTCCGGATCGCATGCCGCCGCAGCCAACACTGCCAGGATGAGAACAATTGTAAATTTCATCTTCATATCACAAAATTTCAAACTTCCTCTCTGCCGACTGCCGACTGCCCACAATGACTTAATAAAGTGTCACCGGTCACTCGTCACCAGTCATAATATACAGTTGGGGGATTCATAAAATTACCTAATTATTTCCAAACATGCGGGCAACCAGCAAATTTTTCCCGACGCTAGGGATTTTTGGACTGAAGGAGTACCTTTGGAACAAGACTAATCCCTAATGAAACCAATCGACATCTCACTGGTCATTCCCTTGCTGAATGAAGAAGGCAATATTGATGAATTGCTGAAAAGGCTGAAAGGAGTCCTCGAAAACATTGGCAGGTCATGGGAAATCATTCTGGTTGATGATGGAAGTCGCGATTCGACTTTTGAAAAGATCAGGTTCTGTGCCGCGGAGGATAAAAGAATCAGCGGCATTTCCCTTTCGAGGAATTTCGGACAGCAGATTGCACTCATTGCAGGACTTAATGAGGCTCGCGGCGAATTGGTCATCACCCTCGATGCCGACCTCCAGCATCCGCCTGAACTGATACCGGAACTGATCAGGGTTCAGGAGGAAGGTTGCGACATTGTTAATACCAAACGCGTTGAACATCAGGGAACAGGCCGTTTCAAGCGTTGGTCCTCTTCCACGTTTTATGCACTTCTCAACCGCCTCAGCGACGTGAAACTGGAACCCGGCTCAGCCGATTTCCGCCTTTTCACACGCCGGGCCCTGGATGCATTCCTGGCATTCCCGGAGAAGGATCGCTTTAACCGCGGACTGGTGGTATGGATGGGATTCCGGCAGGGAGTGGTCTCCTACGTTGCCCCGCCACGTACCAAAGGCCAGACCAATTACACCCTGAAAAAAATGATGAGGCTGGGCCTCGATGGAATAACCGCCTTCTCGAGCAAGCCACTGAGAATATCGGCATACCTGGGAATTCTGACCACCCTGGTAGGGGTCCTCTATATGATATACGCGCTTATCGCGTTCATTACGGGGCATACCTCACCAGGCTGGACCTCCCTTATTGCGGTGGTGGTTTTACTCGGCGGCGTGCAGCTGCTCTGTATGGGCATAATCGGTGAATATATTGCCCGTATCTACAATGAATCCAAGAACCGGCCGTTGTTTTTCATAAAGGACAATACACGGAACGATCAGCAATAGGATGAACCGTCAGTTTTCGTTGAAATACGGGTGGATAGCCACCGTGCTGGTTAGTGCGCTGATCATCTTTATTTATTTTGCACCGGTAGTCAAAACCCTTAATACCTCCATCTTTACCAGTGGCGGCGACGGGTTAAAATCCTACTACTGTTACCTCTACCATATAAAACACGATCATTCGGATCTGAAATTCGAGGGGATGAATTATCCCTACGGCGAATCGGTTTTTTTCACCGATAACCAGCCGTTCCTGAGCGAGGCCATGCGGATTGCCTGCAAAGTGGTTCCCGGACTTTACAATTACTCGGTGGCAGTTTGGAACGGGTCACTCCTGATATCGATTATCCTGGCAGCCCTGTTCCTTTACCTTATCCTGGTTGAGCTCGGGCTGCCCGCCGCATTGAGCCTGCTGGCAGGGATCGGCATATCAATGCTTTCCCCGCAGATCGGTCGCATGGGTGCGCATTTTTCGCTGTCCTACGTTTTTGTCATACCGATGGCGATATACCTTCTCCTGAAATTCTCCCGTAAGCCAAAATTCAAATACAGTATCATCGTGGCCTGCCTGATCATCTGGGCAGGTGCTACTCACATGTATTATATCGCTTTCCTGGCTATGCTGATATTCCTCTTCTGGTTGTTTTTCGGGATTGGACAGCCGGAAACTTTCAGCAAATGGAAAACCTGGATTCCGCATGTTTTCATCCAGCTCATCCTGCCGGTAATCATTGTTGAATTGCTGGTTTACCTCTCCAGTGAAGCCATCGATCGCGGAAAGTATCCTTACGGCTTTCTTTATTACCGGGCGTATCCGGAGAGCGTGTTTCTGCCTGCCGACCGCAGTTACGGCATGTTCATCAGGGATATCATCAGTTACAAGCACATCAACTGGGAGGGTTTTGCCTACGTTGGCATGGTTGCCACCCTGGCTTGTACCTTGTTCTTCGGAAGGGTTATCGGTCGGTTTTTCCGAGGTAAATTTCGCACCGGCTGGATGTACGACGGCAATTTGTTCCTGTCGTACCTTTTTTGGGGCTCCTTCCTGATTTTACTGTACTCTTTCGGGATCCCTTTCATCCTGGGACTGGAGAATTTTGTCGATTATATCGGCCCGATCCGCCAGATCCGCGGGGTAGGGCGCTTTGCCTGGATTTTCTATTATTGCATGAATATCCTGGCGGTTTATTCCGTCTGGAAATTTATGGAATCCCGTAAAAAGAAGGTTTTCCCCTGGATATTAATTTCCCTCACCCTGATGATCCTGCTGGCTGAGGCCCACTCAAACATGCGGTTCATCTATCCCTATCTGAATAAAAAGAATCCTGAATTTCTGGATCTCAAAAATGCCCTCCCGCAAGATGCCTGGGTAAATCAGATCGATGCATCCAAATACCAGTCCATACTGCCGCTTCCGTATTTCCATATCGGCTCCGAGAATATCTGGCTCGAGTCGGCCTGTGGGATGGATGGGGAGGCTTTTAAGGTTTCCCTCAAAACCGGGTTGCCCATGCATGCTGTGATGATGGGCCGGACTTCGCTCTCCCAAACGTACAAATCGCTGGAATTGATCTGGGAACCTTACCGTGAGCCTGCAATCCTGAAGGAGTTGCCCTCGAATAAACCCATCCTGGTGCTGCATGCCGCGTGCAACGATCTGGGACCGGGGGAGAAGATGATCATCAGTCATTCCATTCCGGTAGCACAGCTTGGTGACTACAACCTGAGTGAAATATCACCTGATACTTTAAAATTGCTGACGCGCCGGTATATCAGGAGTCAATATGCTTTGCGGGATCCGGCATCCGTTTTCAACGGCAAGGGTTTTACCATGCGGGATACAACAACACTCTACATCTATCGCAACTATTCGGAACTCAAAGCCGACAGCGGATACCTGGGTCCGGGCAGACTCGTGCTGCCCTGGAAATTTCCGGGACGGTTTTTCGAGGAGAAGATCCCAGCAGGTATTGCGCCGGGTGAGGTGACATTTTCGTTCTGGGTCAATAATATCAAGGATGACAATATGCCCAGGCTGGAGATCGAGATCGTGAATTTCGATGCCGGGCATAATGCAAAGCGCTATGACATAAATATCTGGGGCAGGTTCTTGAAACAAATAGACGGGAATTGGGGCCTGATAGAATTTACCGTTCCCGTGGCTGCGGACGAAACGGTTTCATTGGCTCTGTTTCCGGGAAAGGTCAAAAAGGATATTATTATTGACGATCTGCTGATCCGCAGGGCAGAGAGCAATATCAATGGGGTAACGGCAGATGGGGGTTGGGTGCTGAACAACCGTTATTACCCACCGGGTTTGCTTAAGTAGAGTTTCGTGCGGTAGCTTGCCATTCCCGTAACTTCAACCAGGTAGATACCGGGTGAGAGTCCTGAAGGCATGTCCAAAGTAAAGGTGGTGCGACCGGCTTTGATGTTGTAATTTCTGGCAAGTATTTGTCTGCCAGTTAGATCCAGAATTTTTAAATCGATTTTCCCTGAACTGATACTTTCAACCTGAACATAGGCCCTTTGGATCACCGGGTTGGGATACACAAGGATTTCCGGCGAAAGCAGACCGCCATCACCGGTCGACTGGGGTGCCGTTGAAAGGGTCAGTTCCCGGTAGTTGGCAAGGCCCTGGTAATCTTCAACCCGAACGGGAATATTCCATACCCTGCCAGGCTGCAGAGGCCGGCAGGTGAGCACGCCATCTGCCGTAATCTTAAAATCTTCGGGCAATGAAGGTGCCTGAAACCGGATATTCAATCCGGGCGTTACTCCGATGGCATTTAAAGCAGGATAATAGGATTTTGTCTTGCTGCCCCCGGTAAGCCCTATCAGCCAGGGATTTGAGGTTTTATTGACAAAATTGCCGTAGTAGAATTCGATCATCCCGTTAGGGTAGAGTTTAACGGCAAAATTCGCATCGGAGATCTGACCGTTACTCCCGAGGGAGGCATTCCAGTAAACGGTTACTCCTGATGATTGCGGGTCGTAATACACGCCGTTGAGGTAATCGGTATAGTGAAACTCGGTGCTGTAAAAGGGATAGATTGCGGTGTGGAGGCCGAGCAGTTCCCGCAGGTCAATGCCGTAAGGGATGAAGAAATCGTTCTGCACAAAAATGATTCCTCCGCTGCCTGTCAGGGTCATCTCGCGATATATCCTGCCGTGGTAAAGGAAATCAAATGGTAGCGTAACGGTTTTCTTGTCGAAATTACCCCCGTCAGGGAGAATTTTATTCGCAAATGTGGTAGGGAATTGCGCTGCAAATTGCTCTTCTGAATAGCTGTCTTCGAGAGAAAGCCATTTGTAGGGCGACTTTCCGCCGCCGGCTTCCAGCTGTACCTGGTATTGCTGGCCGGCAGTGGCACCAGGCAGCTGGGTGTTGAGGATTTCCGGGCCGTCGATCGTGGGTGCCAGAACAACCGGCAATGCCGTGAAGGCCTTGTCGACAGGAATGCCTGTGAGCGTACCGGGGTGCTCGGTCTCACTGCCGCTGTATTCGGTAAAGGAATAGTATTCAATGGAGCCGCCGGTGTTGGCTGCCGGATCCTGTTCGCAAACGACCAGGAATAAGGCAGCTGGTTTACCGCTTTCCAGATGGCCCAGCAGAGGTGTTGCGTCGATACCGATTTCGATCAGCTCAGGATCTGCCGAACCGGTGCCGAGCATCGGCAGCGCACCGCCCTGGTAATGAAATACCGGCTGATCCAAAATATAATCGGGCTTTTCTGCATTTGGGTTTTGTGAGGCTCCAGCTGTGATCCAAAGCCTGTTTCGTTCAGGGTACCTGATTCGCGCCTTCAAAGTCAACAGCGGCTTATAGCTTTTGTGTGGCTTGGCCACCACTACAGATTTCATCCAGATACCACCCTGGTCGGGATGCAGCGGTAAAATCCGATAGGGTACATAGGCACGGCCACTGCTGCCCCATTCCAAACCGTAAGTATTTACGCAAATCAGCGCCCCGATTTCCCAGTCGGCCATCGTAACTTTTCCATCACCGTTGATGTCCAGATTGTTGGTGTACTTGCCGTCGTTGTTGAAATCATATCTTACAGAATCGTTGTAACCTGTGAAGGTCATGGCATGACCAACGGCAAAACCAAAATAGGGTATCATTATCTTTCCTGCATCCTCGGTACCCTCAGGCAGTGGCAAAAATTTCAGGTCCAGCGTGGCAATCTGGAAATTGGCCACTCCGCCGGGCTGGTAATCGCCGAGGTGATCGTACAGCCAGTTCTTCAGCGTCAACAATCCCTGTTCAGTACTCACATCAATAGAATATACATCCTCTATCCGGTTCATCATCCCCCGGTAGTATCCGTTATAGCCATTCATCCAGCGTGTTGCGTTTACCGGACTCGTTCCGTAATCCTGCCAGTTGGGACAACCGATGGCCCGAATCATATCCCAGCTTTCAAAATAGGATACTCCGGTATCTGTATTGCCTTTATTCATCATGTTCCAGGGGAAAAACTCGGGCATGCGGTTCTCCATGAGGCTGGCATCGGTATTGCGCAACGCGTTTATTTCATAGGTGAATTCAACCGCGATGGAAGCTGCCTGGTTGCAGCTGTACCCGTATTGGGTAAAGATGGGAGGGAAATGCCTGGTCCGGGAATTATCAACTTTATAAGGCAGCACGGAGGATTTCAGCTCAGCTGGCAAGGTCAGCCTGGGCAGCTGGGTCAGCCTGACACTGTCGTAATCCTGGCCAAAGGCCCAAAGGGAACCCAAGGCTAATATGATGACGACAAGGTATTTTCGAATTGAACCGCCCATAATTTTCTCAATACAGGCGCTAAAGATATAAATATTGGAATCCAGTTCTCCGCTCCTCACCTGCTCAGCTCCTCAGGTCCTCAACTCCTCTGCTCTCCTTCACCTCTGCTCCTCACCTTCTCTGCTCATTTACCAGGGATCACCCGGTGCTCCCGCTTATTGTTTTTTGCGCTGCCTTCAACCACCCGGTTTCCGGTACCGTGAAGCCTGAAATCAACATCCCAATCCTCGGGCCAGGCAGGGAAGGTTATCAGTTTATCCCCTTCATATTGCAGGAGCATCCACTGCAAAGCGGTCATTGCAACACAACCGTGGTCCTGGTCCGGGGTCCAGTCGTAATTGGGCCCCCAGAAAGCCGGGAACCGGCACTCAGGATCGCTGTTTGAAAATTTGTCAAAGGTGAGGGCGGCTGCCTCATTGGCCAGACCCAGACAGGCTGCCTGAATAGAATTCTGCTGCCAGCCAAAATTCTGGCGGAATTTCCTGTTAACGAATGTGGCTATTCCAAGGTCAATATCCGGTTTCTCCACTCCGTAAAGCCTGAACGGAAAGACCGCATACAATTCCGGGTTTTCGATGTTCGCTTCCTGGGCCGATAAGGCCGCCGGGGCAATGACACGCTGACCGCCGACGGTCCGCAACGGGATCTCAGGTACCGAGGCCAGTAGTTTCGTCCATTGTTCCCGTAAAGCAGGAGTGATGGTAACGTTCTTTAAATCAAGCATTTTCTCTGTTACGAATTTCAGGCCGGCAATATCCGGGGTGGGGTTTGCCACGGTTTGGTAGGTCTCAAGAGCCTGGGCCGGAGAAAAGAGAATTTTCCCCTCAATATCCCGGTACCAGTGCTTGTCGAAGAATTCCAGCACCTCCGTGACAAATGGAACCAGCGTATCTTTTGCGAAAACGGCTGATCTCGTGAAATCGTAGTAATCCAGCATCATCAGGGATATCTCAAGTCCGCAGGTCCAATAATACCTGATATAGGTGTTTTCGGTGAGTCCGTCAGGCATGCCGCCACGTTTGGTGCCGTAATTGACATTCGTATAAGTACCCCAGAAATTCATGGTCTCCGGAAAGAAAGCTCCGGCATGCTTGTAATATTTCTTCGTAGCAAACTGCCTGATCGGTATGGCCTTGACATACATGTCGAACATGGGTTTCATCATTTCCAGGTCGCCCGACTCCAGCATTGACCAGTAGGGCAGACGGGTATTCTGGAACCAGAAAGCACCGCCCCACCTGCGAAAATCGGCATCAAACCCGTTGGATTCTTTCTTGGCGTAGGTGTCTACGGTAAAGATCGATCCGTTGAACTTGATGGGTGAATTTCCCCGCCCTGCGCAGGCATTTATGTATCGCTGAAGGATGTAACCCCGGGTAACCGTAGTAGCCTTTTCACTGATCAGGGCATTGGTTGAGGAAACAAAGATGTAGCTCCGGGTCCAGAAACCAGCCCACCATTTACGGTGTGCCTTAACCCGTGTCGCCTGGTCAATTTTCCTGATCTTGTCGATCCCGTACTGGAGCTGGTTCACCCAATCGCTTTCCAGGATGGAAAATGTTGTGATAGGATATATTGAGACCTTGCAGGCTGTGATCTTGCCATCGCTGGCCAGAGCGAGAGACGATTCTGATTTCAGTCCGGTCCCTTCCATGGCCGCACCAAAAGTCCGGTAGAACAGCGGATCGTTATTCTTGGCCGCAAACTCTCCCAGCGCCTGAAGGTCAAGGTTTTCTTTCCATACCGAGCGCTCATTCCGGTGGTACCAGGTGATCCGGTTACCTGCGGCGGGCAGGATCTTGTCCGCCTCCTGATAAACCGGTTTCTCATCCGTAGCTTCCAGACCGTAAACGCTGAAAAGTTCTTCCTTATTGGTCATTGCCCGTCTGACCGTTCTCCAGGGTTGGAGTTCAGCCTTTATCCTGACCGGTTTTTTTGCAGTAACCTCAATTTCCGCCAACGGATGGTTGGCATCCGCCCGAACAGTGATTACTACTTCATCTGCCGGTTTTCCTGCATGAATGACCATTTCGCCATCGGTCAGCTTCAGTTCCTGCCGGAATGGTTTGCCGGTTGCGAAAGGATTGGGTTCAAGGCTGATCCTGATTTTGCCGAGCTTGAGCAATTGTCCGTTCTCACTCCAGGCGTCGGTCTTCGAAAGGTAAAAGAACAAATCCCCGTTAGCTTCCACCCAGGCATTCATCCCAATATCGCCATTACCCAGCGGCATCGACCCAAGCGAATTAACGCTCGGAGTAACCCACACCACATTATAAGCCGATGTCCTGCCAAGCGGGTCCGCCACCTGTGCCTGCCCTGCCGTAACTCCCATCCCCATTAGCACTGCCATCAGTACAACCCTATATGTTATTGCTCTCATCTCTTTCTTATAATTTACGAATTATCAAATTATCAAATTATCAAATTATCAAATTATCAAATTATCGAATTATCAAATTATCGAATTATCGAATTATCGAATTATCAAATTATCGAATTATCAAATTATCGAATTGTCGAATTATCAAATTATCGAATTATCGAATTATCAAATTTCTTCTTCTCTGATTTTTCGTGCGGCATCGATCATTGCCATAAATCCGTCAACCGGAATATATCCTGCAATGGAATTGCCGGAACCCAGACCAAAGCCTCCGGCACTCTGCCGGTAGCGCGTTCCTTTTTCCTTTACCATCCTGAAGATATCGTCGTAACTGTGCAGACAGAGATCGTTCACATCGATGCCGCCCATCAGGCCTATGCGGCCGGAATACAGACGGATCCATTCGTCAAAGGCAGCTATCTGGTCTTCATTCGAGTGCTTGGCATCGATGCCCGCATCAATCAGGTCGTCCATCACGGTAAAAATATTCCCGCAACTGTGTAGAAGGAATTTCCTGTTGGCTCCGTGAACAATATCGATCACCCTTTTGTATTGAGGAACAAGGTGCTGCCTGATAACTTCAGGTTCAAAAAAAGTTGAGGTCTTGAAACCGATGTCGTCACCCATCCGGAAAAACACGAAGATGTCGGAGTACCGTCTGACCATTTCGGTCCAGAGTGTCGAAAACAGGTCCCCGATCTTACGGTACAGGTCTGCAAACAGTTCGGGATCAAGATATTGCATGACAGCCAGGTTCTCAAACCCAACCAGATCCTCACTGGTTTCGAAAATTCCGTATCCGCAACCTCCCCAAACTTTCATTCCCCGGGGCATTACCGTCCTGATCGCCTCAAGATGAGGGGTGTAGGTTTTCCAGAACAGTTCGGGAAACTCATCAAACGGATATCTTTCAAAATCCTCCCGCGTCTGTATGGGACCCGACATACCGCCATTAATCGCACCATGGCCCGGAAGAATTTCGCAAATCGCCGCTTCATAGGCGAAAGCATCGTAGGTCATATCGAGCCAGAACTTGCTGATAGTCCGGTAGTACTCCTCATAATCAGACTTGGCGTTACCCTGAAGGCACAATTCCCTGCCAATGATTTTGCTGATAAAGGGCGGATCGATGGCATGTTCGTACAGTGGCAGTCTCGCTGGCCGGCGGTTATGAAGAACGTCCAGTATATTACTGTAATCGGGTAAAAACTCCTTTGATGCCATAATCAGATAGTCGAACCGTTTAATGCTACCAGCACTTCCTGCCTGACTTTTCGGTAGTCCCGCACATCCTTGTCGTATTGGTCGAAGGCCTGGAACAGCTTGTTAATCAGTTTTTCAGCAAGCGCTGGATTGCTTTTTTTCAGCAGGTAGAGCAGTTCATAATCTTCCATGCCTATACGGTGAGCTTCAAATCGCTGGCTCGATATCGGACCCTGTTTCCCTGGATATACGATGTGGGAATCCCCGGCGGGCAGGAAATTGTTGGGGCCTCCGTGCATCCTGACCAATTCTTCAAAGGGTTTGCCGCTATGCATATTAAATCCCCAGTGCAGAAACCCCTGCAAGTCATATTTTGCGCATGCCCAGCCGACATATACCTGGCGGAGGCGCTCCTGGTCGACCAGTCGGTTGATCCACGGACCACCTGGTATCAGGCAGGTATACACCCACACCTGATCGCCTGCAGTCTGGCGTTCCCTGAAAAATGATACATTCTTCTGGTATTCCTGAACCTGCGGACACCAAAGGTCTACCACACCTGCCAGGCTGACTGTCATCGTGGCTTCCAGTATTTTCAGGTCGGGTTTCATAGATTTCAGAAATCTGACCGTTTCCTTATAACGATCCACATATTCATCTGTAGGCTCGTCGAAAACGCCCTGAACCCACCTGGAATCCCATCCTTTTGCTTTCATGAGGGCGATGATGGGTTCAGCCATCGATCGGATGATGAGTTGACCGTCAGTGGATACTGCCGGGATTTCTTTTTTATCAGCAGTCGGGACCCCCACCAGGAAAGCATCGGATTCCCAGTTGCGCCGTGTGGCAAACGGAGCCCCCTGGATCGTGGTAAGTCCTTCCGACAGGAATGTGCTGATGTATCGTTCAAGCCTGGGTCCGTGGAACTCCGCAACGGTGCCGTCAGGGTTGTACCGGAAGAAGTCGGACCAGATAAACCAGAAAGTATTCTGCCTGCCACTGGCCATCATCTGGGCGTATTTCCGAAGCATTCCCCAGAATGGCTCCGACCACATCTCCACCTGGTGATCCTTGCATAAATTGCCAATATTCAGCCAGTTAACATAATTCAGATGAGCCTGATTGACCGGAGGAATCTCTACCGGATATACGTTGACGGTAAATTCAAGTTTCTTGACGAGGCCTTTCGAGCTGAGATGAATGGTGAACAGGTGCTTACCGGTCGGGAAATTCTTGCCTATCGGGATCTCCATGCGCAGGGCCTGTGTTGTGCGGCCCGGGATGTACCCTGTTTGCACGGGGTCGAGTGCCTCATAAATGCGGAACGGCGCCTTCCTGATCACATAAGGGTTAGGCTGACCGCTGAATTTCTCTGTACGGCTGTCGAGGCCGGTATTTTCCGCCACCGGCACATCAATCATGAAATACCAGTTGGTATAGAATTTATCCAGAATTCCTTTGGATGTAACTGCAAACCGGATGGCCTCGCCGGGGATCATGTCGTTAAGCAGAATATGCACTGCGGCAGTACTGCCCAGGCAGGCATCAACCGTATAAGAGGTTACCGCTTTTTCGATTTTTGAATCCGGATAAAGAGGAAGAAGCTCATCGAACAGCGATGCTTTAAATTCCACCGGGTCCTTCGGGCCTGTAAATCCCATCAGCAAGAGCATCAGGAATCCGATAGCACCTCCTGTCAGTAGCAGAATGATTTTCATGCCCGTACTTTCATTTTTCGGTAATAAAAACCGTCTCTCCGCCTATCCAGGTCTGCAAAACCTTGGTTTTCGGAACCTTAAGAGGTTCTGCCTTCATGATATCTTCTTCCAGGACGACAAAGTCGGCCATTTTACCCGGCTCAATGCTTCCGCGCTCATTTTCTTCAAAGCAGGATTTGGCGGCCCAAATGGTCATGGCTTTCAGGCACTCTTCCCGCGTTAAGGCATTTTCCATCATCCAGCCTCCTTCGGGGTATCCCGACTGGTCCATCCGGGCAAATCCGGCAAAAAAGCCGAAGAGGGGATTGATCTTTTCCACCGGAAAATCAGAACCGTTGGGTATCCAGCCATTCTGTTCCAGCAGTTGCTTGTATGCATATCCACCCTTGATGCGCTCCGGACCCACCCGGTCAGCAGCCCAGTACATATCGGAAGTTGCATGGGTTGTTTGAACGGAAGGAACGATGCTGTATTCACCAAACAACTTGAAATCGTCGGGATGAATGATCTGAGCGTGCTCAATTCTCCAGCGCCGGTCGTTTTTGGTTTTCAGGATGTCCTTGTAGATATGGAGCATCAGCCGGTTGGCGCTGTCTCCAATGCAGTGCGTTTCCACCTGGTATCCTGCGTCGTAGCACCTGCGGCAAATGGCTCGCAAATATTCGGTACTGTTCACCTGCAAGCCGGATTTCTCCGGAGCGTCGGTATACGGCTCCAGCATGAGAGCTCCACGCGAACCCAGTGCTCCGTCGGCATATAATTTGACCGACCGGACATTCAGGTGATCGGTTTTATAAATTCCCTTGGATACGAATTCGTTGATATTCTGCTCCGTGGCTGCAAGCATGGCAAATACCCTCATCTTCAGCTCACCTGCCCGCTGAAGTTTATCCATCAGCCGGACCGTTGCGGTACCCAGACCGGCATCGGCAACTGTGGTTAACCCAACTGCAAAACAGTTTTTTTGAGCTTCGAGCAAGGCCCTGGTCTCCTCGGCTTCAATCATTTCAGGGATCAGCCGGGCAACAAGATCCATGGCATTATCAACCAGAACGCCGGTTGCCTGGCCGCCTTCCCTGATGATCTCACCGCCGGTTACGAAGGTTTTCTGATCGATCCCCGCAAGCTTTAATGCGGCGCTGTTCACCCAGGCTGCGTGCCCGTCGATACGAGTCAGGTAGACCGGTTTATCGGGAAAGAGCTTGTCGAGCTCGCTGCAATCCGGAAACTCCCTGATTTCCCAGTCATTCTGATCCCAGCCGCGTCCCTGCACCCAGGCAGAAGGGAAAGCTTTTTGGTTCTCCGCCAGGCGGTCACATACCTCAGCAATGCTTTTTGTTCCGGAGAGATCAGCCTTCCGAAGGCTGGAGGCATAACCGGCAAAATGGCAATGGGCATCGTAAAAACCGGGATATACGGGTTTGCCGCCAAGGTCGATTACCTTGTCCGACTGATACTGCCGACTAATCTCTTTGTCGGTCCCCACAGCCAGAAACTTTCCGTCCCTGACAGCAAAACTCTGGATAACCCTGAAATCGCCGTCGACAGTGTAAACAACAGAGTTTTTAACTATCAAATCTGCTTTCTCGGGGGTTTTACAGGAATTACACACTACCGGAGCGAGTATAAGAGCCATCACGGGAAGGATTTTCATTTTTCGTAATACTTGATGTTGTTAACAAATATAGAAAAATCAGGCGTTGCATCATTTTTTCTTCGGAGATGCGTTAATTTTATATATACAAGCCAATACAAATCTATGAGCACAATAAAATCGCAACTTTCGAGCAGATGGACCAGGCTGATTTCCCTTATATCACTACTGGTCATCGTAACAGTTGGTTGCGAGTATGTGGAACCCAACAAGCCGCCCTACGTCGAGAAATTATCACCGGCTGACAGCGCTCAGTTTACGGTGGGCGAGCCGGTTGAATTCCTCGTCAATGCTTACGATGTTGATGGAACCGTGGTCAGGGTGGTCTTTACCGATCCGGCCGGAACTGAATTTGCCGATGAAGCAGCTCCTTATCAGTTTGTTTGGATCACCGACGGACTTTCCCGTGGGTTGTATCAGATTCAGATCAAGGCAGTGGATAACAAGGGCGAGCCGTATATAATTAAAGCACCGGTTGTGCTTGTTTCCGCGCTGATCACCTATGCCGGCATGGATACCACTTATCGGGATACCAGAACCAGCCACCCGCTGGAAGCATTTCTGCCTGCTGATTGCCAGGGAACCTGGGAGATTCTTTCGGGTACCGGAGGAAAGATCTCCGATATACATAGTCCTATTGCCATCCTCACCGGTGAGCCCTGTCAGACATACCTCCTTCGCTGGACCGTAAGGAACGGAGCCAGAGAGGCTTCGGCAAATGTTACTATCGGATTTCAATACGAGCCTTCACCTGCCTTTGCCGGGGACGACCGGATGGTGACGGACGGCACTTCCTTTGCCAGGCTGAATGCCACGCAGCCATTGGAAGGCCGGGGGCTCTGGACCATTGTGGAGGGTGGTGACGGCAGTGTGACGGATCCCTCAGATCCCAAATCCCGGTTCGACGGACTGCCCTGTCACAGGTATGTGCTCCGATGGACCGTATCCACCGCCTGCATTTCTGTTTTCGATGAGGTAGTCATCGTTTTCAACCAGTCGGATGTGATCGCCTATGCGGGAGCTGATGTCAGGATCGGGGATGGAATTTTAACCATCAGCCTGACCGGTAACAACCCGGGCACCGCAAGAACCGGTACCTGGTCAATAATTTCGGGATATGGGGGATATATTCAGGATCCTCACAGTCATCAATCGCTGTTTACCGGTCTGGATGGTTATATATATGTACTTAAGTGGTCAATATCAGGAACTTGTATGGAGAATTACGACCTTATTGAGATCTCCTTCATATCCTCCTCCCCACTGGTCGATGACCGCGATGGCAAAACTTACCATTCCATCAGGATTGGTGACCAGTACTGGATGTCGGAAAACCTGAACTATGCGGCATCCGGCAGTTACGCCTATGAAAACAACGGTGTGTCGGCTTCCGTTTACGGCCGTCTGTACGATTGGAATTCAGCGCTTTTCGCCTGTCCGGATGGCTGGCACCTTCCGACCGACCAGGAGTGGAAACAGCTTGAAGAGTTCCTGGGTGTGGACCCTTCCACCACCGAAACATTGATATTCCGGGGCACCCGGGAGGGGGGGATGCTCAAGGAGCAGGGAAACCGCCGCTGGTTTAATCCCAACATCGGCGCAACGAATATAACCGGGTTTACCGCTCTGCCGGGTGGCAACCGTACCCCTGAGGGCCTTTTCGGAGGGCTACATGCCCAGACTGCCTTCTGGACCGCTACCGGTAACGCTGACGGAACTGCCTATTACCGGGCACTTAATACAAATAGTTCGCAGATAGGCAGGCATTTGCACGACAAAGGATGGGGGTTTTCCATAAGATGCGTTAAAAACTAACTTTGTCGATCATAAACAAGTTGTAACGACGTTATATCAGCGACCCGGAAATATTATTCCATGAAGTTAAATCACTTAATGTCAGCCAGCCTGATTTTGCTGGTTATGTTTTTCTCCTGCAGGAAAGATCCGATCGTCAATCCTGATGCAAAACTCGAGTTTTCGGCCGATACTGTTTTGTTCGATACCGTATTTACAACTATAGGTTCAACAACCAAGAATTTCAGAGTTTACAATAAGTATCAGCAACCCATAACCATCGACCAGATCAGGCTTGCTGGCAGCAACGGCTCAACTTTCCGTCTTAACATCAACGGTCGTCAGGTAAATGAGCTGGAAAAAATTGAGATTCCGGCCAAGGACAGCATTTACATATTTGTTTCCGTAACGCTGAATCCCAATAACCAGAATAATCCCATGGTGGTGCAGGATTCGGTGGTTTTCCTGACAAATGGCAATACTCAGGATGTTAAGGTTATCGCTTTTGGCCAGGATGTTCACCTGATAAACGGCAAGATCCTGAAGACTCAGAAGTGGCTGAACGACAAACCCTATCTTGTTTATAACTCCATGTTGGTTGATACGTTGCAAACTTTAACGATAAACCCGGGTACCCGGATATATTTTCACAAACGGTCGAGCCTGTTGGTTAAAGGAACCCTCAAGGTGAACGGTACTCTGGAGGAGCCTGTCAGTTTTCTGGGCGACCGGCTGGAGCATCAGTACGACGAATATCCAGGCCAATGGGGCGACTGGCGAGAGTATGAAAACGGATTCATTTACGTGTACGGAGGAATACATTTTGCCAACGGAAGCCATGACAATATCATTAATCATGCGATCATCAAAAATGGGATGAAGGGCATACAGGTTGATACACTGGCTAATACGGTGAGACCTACCCTGACGATCTCTAACTCCCGCATTGAAAACATGTCGGTGGCCGGGATTTTTGCCCAGAGTTCTACGATCGTGGCCAGCAACTGCGTGATCGCCAATTGCGGATCGTGGTGCGTGTCGCTAACCCTAGGGGGATCGTATGAATTTTACCATTGCACCCTGTCCAATAATTTCGGAGTGGGCACCCGATCGGAGCCAGCCCTCCGATTAAATAATTTCTTCGTTTACAATGGTACGGCTTACGTGTATAATCTCGATAACGCCTTATTTGCCAATTGCATCATCACCGGAAGCAGGCAGATGGAAATCGAGTTTCTGAACAAGGTAAACAAGATCCCTGTACCCGGACGGTTCAACTATACTTTCGACCACTGCCTGGTTAGTGTCGACACTATGAACACCAGTGACCCGACTAAATGGATCAATATCATCAAGAACCTGAATCCGCGATTCGACTCACTTTCTTATTATTACCGTGATTACAGTCTGGATACCCTCTCTCCTGCAAAAGACCGGGGTAACCCGATATTCGCCAAATTTTTCCCTCTGGATATCAGGGGAAACAGCAGACTGCTGGATGCCGGACCCGATATAGGCGCCTACGAACGCCATGAGAAGTAAGGCAAGAGGGCAAATTCTGCCAACTGCCGACTGCCGACTGCCGACTGCCAACTGCCGATTGCCAATTGCCGACTGCCAACTGCCGATTGCCAATTGCTGGGGGCTCAACCCGATCATTATGAACAACCCCAGGCTTCAGCCTGGGGGCTTAACAACCTACTATGAAGTATCTACTTTCCCTTGTCCTCGTCCCGCTGCTCATGGCAGCCTCCTGCGAGAAGCAGTCACCCGGCTCTGATTCTGACCGTAATCCTCATTACCGGCTGATGTTCTATAATACGGAGAACCTTTTTGATGCTGTTGATGATCCCACGATCAACGACGAGGAGTTCCTTCCCGGGAGTCAGAAAAAATGGACCGAGGCCCGGTATCAGGAGAAGCTCGACCATTTAGCCCAGGTGATCAGGGATCTTGGCGGAGATACTCTCCCTGCTCTGGTGGGTTTGTGCGAGGTGGAGAACCGCAGGACCGTGGATGAGCTGATCAGCAAAACCTCACTGAAAGGAACCGATTACAAGGTAATTCACCAGGAATCACCTGACTCCCGGGGAATAGATGTTGCCCTCCTTTACCGGTCGGGGTATTTCAAGGTCACCGCTACGGAATTTATCCGGATACGGATGCCTGGCGACAGTGCATTCAGAACCCGGGATATTCTTTACGCTCAGGGTGTGCTGGGTGGAAAAGATACCATTAATCTTTTTGTAAGCCATTGGCCATCAAGATCATCAGGTGAGGTTCAGACTAGACCGCTACGGATGTTTGTTGCCCAAACCATTCGGTCGAAGGTGGATTCCCTGTTCAGCAGGAACCGGGCAGCGCGAATCGTGATAACCGGCGATTTCAATGATGAGCCTATGGATCTGAGCGTTACCGGCGGTTTAAAAGCCCTGTTAACCTTTGAGGCAACGCAGTCGGGCCGACTTTACGACTTGACACAGCAGTTTAAAAACGGATCACCCGGCGGTACCTATAAATACAAAGGGAGCTGGAATTTGCTGGATCACATTGTTGTTTCAGGTGCCCTGATGGATACGACCCGAAAAATTTATTCCAGGCCTGCGGACGCGCATGTTTTTATGGCTGATTACCTGATGGAGGCCGATAAGGAGAGTCTGGGCCAAAGGCCGCTGCGAACTTATATGGGATCATTTTACCAGGGCGGGTACTCCGACCACCTGCCGGTCTACTTGGATTTGCGGGCCACACTGTAGCCAAAGGTCCCGATTCTTTTGCCCATCACGCAGTAACTTCCGTGAACATAGGCAATCAGGCCAGAGTCCAGAATATTGAGCTTTCCGGTATCCGCATGGATGAGCTTGTCGTTAACCTGCACATTCACAACATGGGCAATAAACATGTCATGAGTGCCCAGTTCCTTGATCTCCACCACCTTGCATTCAATGTTAACCGGTGATTCCATCACGATCGGAGCCTTGATCATCTTGGATGGTCCCGGTGTGAAATTGGTCTCTTTGAATTTGTTGAATTCGCTGCCTGATCTTACTCCGCACCAGTCAACCTTTTTGGTCATTTCGATGGTGGTGAGGTTGATGACAAACTCTCCGGTTCGCTTAATGATGGGGTAGGAATGGCGTTCAGGCCTGACAGAGATATAACACATCGGAGGGCTGGTACAAATCGTACCGGTCCAGGAAATGGTTATCAGGTTGTAATCTGCCTCGGATTCGCCGCAGCTGACCAGCACCGCCGGTAGCGGGTAAATCATGGTGCCGGGCTTGAAATCAGTTTTCATGATCGGGTTTTTCAATTTTTGGCGGGTGTTCAAAACCTGGGAACAGGTTCATGCCCAGTTTTGTGCCTGTTGAAATCATGAGGGTCCAGGCCTCGTCGCGGTCATTGTGAATAATCCCGTCGAGTATAGCGTCCTTAATGGTATTCTTGATATCACCAACAGCCCGGCAGGGAGGAATTCCAAACGCCTCCATGATCTCTTCCCCCGACACAGGAGGCTGCCAGTTGCGTACACGGTCTTTCTCCTCGATCTCGATAAGTTTCTCCCTGACGAGCTGAAAATTCCGCAGGTAGCGCTCAACCTTCTCACGGATGCCGGAAGTAATGTCTGCTTCGCACAAGGTCATCAGGTCATCTATATCGTCACCGGCCTCAAAAAGAAGTCTTCGTACAGCTGAATCGGTAACTGTTTCCTGCGAAAGGACAATCGGGCGCATATGCAGGTTCACCATTTTCTCCACGAATTTCATCTTCTCGTTCATTGGAAGTTTCATCCGCCTGAAAATTTCAGGTACCATACGCGCACCGTAATGGTTGTGGCCGTGAAAAGTCCAGCCCGCCTCCAAATCAAATCGCTTGGTCGCCGGCTTGGCGATGTCGTGAAGCAGGGTAGCCCAGCGAAGCCATAAATCATTCGTATTTCTGGAAATATTGTCCAAAACCCGGATAGTGTGGAGGAAATTATCTTTATGTCTGATGGATTTTCTTTCTTCCACCCCTTTCATTGCAAATAATTCCGGAAAAACAATTTCCAGCAGACCGGTATCATCGAGCAACCGGAAACCAATGGACGGTTTTGGCGATAGTATGATCTTATTCAATTCATCTGCAATCCGCTCAGCAGAAACTATTTCCATCCGATGACGGTTGCGCGATATAGATTCAAAAGTTTCTTCGGAGATATGAAATTTCAACTGCGAGGCGAATCTAACTGCCCGCATCATCCGTAAAGGATCATCCGAAAATGTGATATCTGGATCCATTGGAGTGCGAATAATTCCGTCCTCCATGTCCTTCAATCCGCCGAATGGATCGATCAACTGCCCGTAGTTGTTTGTATTCAGACTGATTGCCAGAGCGTTAATGGTAAAATCCCGACGCTTCTGATCATCCTCCAGCGTTCCGGTTTCCACTTCGGGCTTACGCGATTCCCTCACGTATGATTCTTTCCTGGCCCCCACAAATTCAATGTCGAGATCCCTGTAGCGTATCATGGCGGTACCGAAGTTTTTGAATACCTGGACTTTCGTGCTGCCAAGTTTCTGGGCTACCTTTCCGGCCAGCTCGATGCCATCGCCAACTGCCATGATGTCGATGTCCTTCGACGGCCGATGCAGGATAAGATCCCGCACGTAGCCGCCAATGACATATACATCAGTACTGTCGGCTGCAGCTACTTCGGAAACGATTTTAAAGACCGGATGATTCAGCTCTTTAAGCAGGGAGAATGACATGTCTTTCATTATTGCTGACAAAATTACCAAATTTTGGGAGCCTGCGAAAACGGCATAGATATTGATATATCCAATTATGTGAATATGTTAATTTTCACAAATATTAGTTAGCTTTAAACAAAAACAAAAGGTATTTGTCTAATCATTCAGAAAGAGGGGTAAAAAATGGCACTCGAACATTTAACATTAGAAACGTTTAAACAAAAGGTTTTCGACTTTGAGAAAAACACCGAATGGAAATTCGAAGGAACCCGTCCGGCCGTAGTTGATTTTTATGCAGACTGGTGTGGACCGTGCAAAATGGTTGCTCCTGTTCTGGAAGATCTGGCCGTGGATTACGCGGGCAAGATTGATATTTTCAAAGTTGATACCGAAGCAGAAAGAGAATTGGCGAGCATGTTCGCAATTCAGTCGATTCCCTCTATTCTTTTCATTCCGATGGATGGCCAGCCAGCGATGGCTAAAGGTGCTATGCCGAAGGAATCATTTAAGCAGGCTTTTTCAGAAGTTTTAAAAGTTGATATAGAGTAAATTTTGATTTTGGTTTGTTTGGTTTGGGTTTGGCCGGCCGGGATTTATTTCTGGCCGGCTTTTTTTTCATAATTTTGCAGGGTCCTCTAAGGGGGTGCCTTAAAATTTCGGGCTGAGATCATACCCTTAGAACCTGATCCGGGTAATGCCGGCGAAGGGAGAACGGCCACGGGGACTTATGGCCTGGCTATAATTGTTACATACGATGATTAAAAGGATTTTGCTTATTGCAGTATCCTGCTTCGTGTCTCTGACTGCGGTGGCGCAGTTAACGATTACCGGGACAGTTACTAACGAACAGGATCAGCCCCTTGCGGGGGCAAACGTTGTGGTGGATCATACCCTTCTGGGGGTGATGACCGGTGATGACGGCACATTCAGGTTACGAAACCTGTCGCCGGGTTCCTATTTATTGATTGTGACCTATCTGGGCTATCAGAGAGTGGAATACCCGATCGAGCTGATAACCCCGGAGAAGATCAGTATCAGGATGCAGCCTGCCTCGCTGATGGCCGATGAGGTGGTTATTCATGGAACCCGCGCCGGGATTAAAGACCCGGTGAGCTTTACCAATCTGGGAAGTGAGGATATCAGGATGCAACAGCAGACCCGCGACATACCTTTTCTGCTTCAGAATACCCCGTCGGTAGTGGTAACTTCTGACGGAGGCACCGGGGTGGGCTATTCGGCTCTCCGGATTCGCGGTACCGATCCGTCACGAATCAATGTAACGATTAACGGGGTACCCTTTAATGACAGCGAATCACACGAAGTGTACTGGGTGGATATCCCGGATATCGTTTCCTCCACAGAAAGTATTCAGATTCAGAGGGGTGTGGGTACATCCACTCAGGGTGCGGCTGCTTTCGGTGCCAATATCAATTTTCAAACCCTGGCCCTGAATACGGTTCCAAATGCCGAGTTGAATACCTCAGCCGGCTCTTTCAATACCTGGAAAACGAGCCTGAATGCGGGAACCGGACTGATTAACGATCATTTCAGCGTGGATGTCAGATTGTCGAAAATCCACTCCGACGGGTTTATCGACCGGGCATTCACCAACCTGGCATCTGCCTATATCTCCGCAGGATATTATTCAGGGAAGAATATTTTAAAGGCAACATTCTTTACCGGCAAGGAAAGGACCTATCAGGCCTGGGGCGGCGTGCCCTCTGAATTACTGCTGACCAACCGGACCTATAATCCGTATACCTATAAAGATGAGGTTGATGACTACCTCCAGAATAACGCTCAACTCCATTGGTCGGGCCAGATCACGCGAAACCTCGATTATTCGGTTGCTTTGCATTATACCGGCGGATCAGGATATTATGAGCAATACCGGGAGGGGGAAACCCTTGCTGATTACCTTATCAATCCGGTTGTTATCGGGACCGATACGGTGACCCAGAGTAACCTGGTGCGACGGAAGTGGTTGAACAATAAGTTCTACGGCGGAGTTTATTCCATCAATTACCGGAGGAAAATGTTCACACTAACCGCTGGTGGTGGATTGAACCAATATGCCGGTGACCATTACGGCCGGGTTATCTGGACCCAGTTTGCCTCGGATGCAGCTCCGGACCATCAGTATTATCTCAGTCGCGGAGTTAAAAATGACGCCAACCAGTTTGTCAAGGTGAATTACCAGCTCCTATCGAAACTTGGGCTGTACGGCGACCTGCAATACCGCTATATTAATTACCGGATTTCCGGGACTGATGATGACCTGAGCACGATCACCCAGGAGCACCGGTATCATTTTCTGAATCCCAAGGTCGGGTTGAATTTTGATATTTCCGACAAGCAGCGTGCATTTATCAGCTATTCGATCGCACACCGGGAGCCCACGCGGAGCAACTTTACCGATGCTCCTGCTGATCAGGCTATCCGGCCCGAATTGCTCCGCGACCTGGAAGCCGGGTATCAGATTGACAGGCGCCCGGTTTCTGCCAATCTGACCTTTTATTGGATGGATTATACGGATCAGTTGATTCTTACGGGCCAGATAAACGATGTGGGAGCTCCCATCATGGTGAACATACCTTCAAGTTACCGAGCCGGCTTGGAATCCGCGGTCCGCATCAATCCGGTTAAATCTCTTCAGATCGAGGTCAACCTGACGCTGAGCCGGAACAAGATCCGGGATTTCACGGAATATGTCGATGACTGGGATACGGGTATTCAGCAGGTTAGCAATCTTGGCACCACCAATCTGGCATTCTCCCCTGAAATCGTGACTGGAGGTCGATTAACCTGGCTGATAATTAATGATTTGAGGTTCATGCTCGACAGCCGTTATGTTGGCCGGCAGTATATCGACAATACCTCAGATTTAAGTCGGTCCCTGGATCCTTACTGGATCAATAATCTATCCCTTTCGTGGACGGTTAAGCCAAAGAGGATCAGTGAGATGGTGCTGTTTCTGCAAGTCAATAATTTGCTGAATCACCAATACGAGACTAACGCCTGGGTGTACAGCTATTATTATGAAGGCCAGCGCAGTAAAATGGATGGATATTTTCCGCAGGCTGGAATTAATTTCATGGGTGGCCTGCGGGTACGGCTATAACCATCGGGCCAGGGTAATTACCGGGATGGAGTAGGGGATGTAACGGAAAAAGCGGTCGTTCGGGTATTTCTGGAGCTGAACACCGCCCTGGGCGCTGAGATTCAGGGTCCATTGGTTGCCGAACAGCAGTGCAAATCCGCCTTCAATGCCCATTCCCAGTTGGTAATACTTGTTGAGGCTGTTGTATCCAGGCGTTAAAACCGGTGCGATAAAAAATCCACGGTGGCCTTCCTCACTGTTTTTGAGTGACAGATGAAAGGGTGCTGCTATTTCCATGCCTACCGTGGCAAGAACGGTCGGAAAATTCTCAGGCCTTACCTCGATATCGCATATCGGATGAACCCTGATGGCCCAGTGCCGGTCTATGGCGTATTCAATAGTCACCGGCAGCACATTGATATCCCAGGCGTACTGGTTCCATTCGTTGAATAATACCGGTTTCAGACCGGGTGTTAATCCAATCGAAAGGCTCACCGGCTTAACCTCCGGTTTGGTATTCTCTTGAGCAACAATCGACAAGTTTGCCAGAAACAATCCCGCTGCAATCAACAATGCTTTATATTTCATATACTAATATTTAAAAAATTCACATTCTGAGATGTACTCACCCCTGGCCCTATAACCGTCAATCAAATGGAAGTTTCTTTTAAAAAACCAAGGTTGTATGGTAAAAGGTTGAGATTCCAATTCAGAATTCCGAATGCGGAAGTACAAGATCCAGGTCACCATGAAGTTGAAGACTACTACTTCATAAATACTTAAATCTCCTGCCTCGGAATTCGGAATTCTTAATTCGAATCCCGACCATTTCACTTTTAACTTCATCTTCCTAATAACCGCCGCGCCTCAGGTATCAATTCTTTGGCCCACGCCCGGTAACCTTCAGCGGTGAGATGAATACAGTCGGGTGCCATAAGCCCTTCGACGAGGGATCCGTCGTTACGGATGAATATCTTGTCAGTATTCTGGTAAAAAATGTTTTTCCCGTTTGCCTGTCCATCGATGATCTGATGAACCTGCTTGTATTTCTGCCGGTTGGGATCTTTGCTGTCCTTGCCTGCAGGCAGAGGACCAATCAGGATTATTTTCACTGAAGGAACTTTCTTCTGAAGGGCATGGATGATATCGTCAATGCCATCGGCTATCTCTTTTGGACTGTTGTCCTGGAAATTGTTCACCCCGATTTCCAGGGCAACGACTTTTGGTTTGATCTGATCGAAATTCCCGTTCAACACCCTCCAAAGGATGTTCTGCGTGCGGTCACCGGAAATTCCGAAATTGGCTGCGTTGAGAGGCTTGAAAAGGGAGTCCCATACCTCAGGTACAGGTGACCACACCGATCGTCCTTCGCCACCCCAACCCTGTGTGATTGAATTGCCCAGCAGGACAAAATCAACTTTCCGATCCTTGCCAATCTTGTTTATTTCGTCGAACTCGGTGAACCAGTCTTTTCCTTCACCCCAGCCGGCTGATGCACCCCGGCATTCGGCTCCGGGAGCAGGAAGGATAGCGGTGTTCAGATAACCGGAGCTGTGCATTTTATCCCGATGAAAGAGAGCCCGGTAAATCTGCTCCACCATAGCCGCAGCTCCCATGGAATTCGGATGAACATCATCGGGAAATGCCCATTTATAGGAGAGCAGGGGAGTGTACAGATCAATATACTGGCACTTAGTGTCGCGCGCAATGTCTTTCAGCTTGGGGATGATCTGGTCCCTGACAATCGAATCCCTGATTCCCCATTTGTCCGGCACGAAAACCGGAACCGGCAGGGCTATCATTACACGCGGTTTTGATTCCAATGCCTGAAAGGCTTGAACCATGTCGGTATAATCCTTGCTGAACTCTTCGGAGAATTTCCAATTCTGCGGCTTGGAGTCATTCGTGCCCAGTTTGATGATGACAATATCGGGTTGAAATTCGAGTGCCTGTTTGTATTCCGGCCGGTTCCAATATGTATAATCGCCCTTTCGAAGCATGGTGGCCCCGGATACGCCGAAATTCCTGACCTCATAATTCTTGCCCAGCCAGGCCTGCAATTGCGCCGGGTATGAGAGTTTGTCCCGGTTGCGAATGGTTGCGCCGTAAGTGATTGAATTGCCTACACAGGCAATCTTTACCGTATGTTCGGCCTGCAGCAGCTCGCTGCTGAACAGGCATAAGGCGATGATGGAAAAGAGCAATTTCCTCATACCATTTCCCCCAGGATCTTTTCAACTTCTTTCTCGGCGGTAAGGAGCTTTTTTTTGCATATCCTGACCAACTCATTGACTCTCTTAAGCTTATTTCCAAGGTCATCCACATCGAGATCCTGATTCTCAATCTTTCTCAAAATGGATTCAATCTCCTCTATCGCCTGCTTGTAACTCACCACCTTATCTTCCATAATCTCTCTTTTTTCGTGTTCCGCGTCTCGCGTCTCGCGTCTCGTGTTTCGATTTTAATATCCATAAACCTTACCGGTCATCTTCTCTATTCCGACCTTGATAATAGCCACATTCTTAATCGAGGGCTCTGAGAATTCGTACATCTCCCCGGAGAATTTTACCATAAACAGCTGCATAACCCGGTATTTCTCCTGGTAATCGCTTATAAATTCCGCTTTGCCGAAAATATTGATGCTCTTGAATTTCATGCCCCAGGAGCATGCAACCTCTTTGTGCCGGTGAAACAATTCGTTGCCTGTATTGATATTGATGCATACCGCAGGATTATGTTTCAGCACCTCAAGCTTATAGCCTTCCGGTGCGGCATGCAAATAAAGGCATCCGGGCTCATAGGCAAAGTTCATGGGGAGCACGTAGGGCACATTTTCTTCTGCCATGCCCATATAGCAAACCTGCGCTTCGTTGATGATCTTTTCCATTTCATCTAACTTCGACAGCATTCGGGGACGTAGGTTCATGTTGTTCAAAATTATGTATCGGGTTTCGGGTATCGGGTTTCGGGTATCGGGTTTCGGGTATCGTGTTACGTTTTTATAGAGGTTATTAGACCATCAGACAATTGCGTGGCCAGCTGGTCGCCAGAGCTGACCTGCTGAACTGATTTGACCGGCTTGCCGTCTTTCAGGGTTATGGAATAACCCATTTTCAGAATGTTTATCGGATCTTTCAGCAGGGCTACCTGCTCATACCGGTTCAGCTTCTCCAGCTTCAGCCTTAAATACTGTGCCGAAGCTGTTTTTGAACGGGTAAGTATCTGTGCCAGAACCAGCTCCCGGTAATCCTTATAACCTTTGATGCGCAGCCTCATGCCTTCCATAATGCCGGCAAGTGAGTTTTTTTCATCAGTAAGGAAGCTCTGAACATGGTCGATGGTCGATTGTACCGCATCATCTAGCCTGGCTTCAAATTCTTCAACCGTACTGATCAGGAACTCTGCCACTGCCGTCGGAGTTTTGCATCGGGTATGCGCCACGAGGTCAATAATGGAATCATCCTGTTCATGGCCGATTCCGGTGATGACCGGCAGCGGGAATTGTGCAACATTGAATCCAAGCTCATAATGGTCGAAGCTGCTCAAATCCAGCTTCGATCCTCCACCTCGGATAATTACCACCGCATCGAAGAAATTGTCATAGGATGCAATGGCATCGAGTGCCGCAATGATGGAACTTCCGGTTTCCTCTCCCTGCATGATCGCCGGGAACAGGTGCGTGTAAAACACATAGCCCCTCGGATTACGCAGCAGCTGGTCGTTGAAGTCGCCGTAGCCGGCAGCGGTCGGGGAGGAGATGACGGCAATTTTTTGCGGAACAAGAGGCAGTTCCAGCTCCTTGTTCATGTCGAAAATGCCTGCTTCCTGAAGTTTTCTGATGATCATCTGCCGTTTGCGGGCAAGGTCGCCGACTGTAAAGCTGGGTTCAATATCCCTGATGTTCAGGCTGATGGAGTACAGCTCGTGGAATTCCACATCTGCCTTTACCAGGATTTTGATCCCGGGCATCAACTCCTGACCGGTGGCGGTTTCAAAGAATGGTCGCAGCATGCGGTAGGCTGAGGCCCAGATGGTTGCCCGGGAGCGCGCCAGTATCTTGTCGCCCTCCGCCTCCTTTTCTATCAATTCCAGATAACAGTGGCCATTGCGGTTTACGGTAAAATCACTGATCTCCGCAACCACCCATACCGACATAGGAAAAGCAGCCTGCATGGCCAGACGTATCTGACGGTTCAGTTCGAAAAGTCCAAGGGGTTCCTGCTCGGCCATGTTCAGGATTGTCAGTTTTATTGTGAAACCTTGATTACCCGCTGCAGATGGTGCCCCGTTTTTGTGTTGATCCGGAGGAAATAAACGCCACTCGTCAAATGCTGGAACTCATTGATCTCTATTCTGTTGATGGAGGTGTAGCCCACCACGGCCTTTTTAGCGTAAAGCATTTCACCCCGGGTGCTAATCAGTTCTATCGTAATGTCTTGGCTGTCATGCGAATAGAATTCAACAGTAAGCTTGTCCGTACAGGGATTCGGATAAATGCCGAAGAGCGATTCACTGTCGAGACGGACAGGATCAATGCCCTGAACCAGGAACCATGCTTTGCCGTAATCCGGCAATCCGTACCCCAGCAGGGAATCCGGTGCCTTGGCCTGGGATGCGCTTTCCTGAATGGCCCTGATGATCTCCTGAGGATCCCTGGTCTTATTGGCTTGCCACAGGCAGGCAGTCAGACCGCATACCAGTGGCGAACTGAACGAAGTTCCGTTGCCACGAATGACCGAACCGCTTGAATTGACCAGGGCGGTGTACAATCCCTGACCGGATACGTTGGGTTTGATGCGCTTGTCGAAGGTTGGCCCGGTTGAACTGAAATAGGCATAATTGCCCAGTGAGTCCACTGCCCCGACTGTGAGTATGCTGTCGGCATCTGCCGGAGCGGTTATGTAATGCCATGCCTTGTTGCCCTCGTTGGCAGCAGAGGAACAAACCAGGATCCCTTTTCTGGCAGCTATTGTGGCAGCGATAGAAACCCTTGCTGTCCGTCCGTTCATATCGGCATAGGTGTGATTCATGTTCTGGTTGTCGAAAACTGAATAACCCAGCGATGAATTGATCAGGTCGGCGCCCACGCTGTCGGCATATTCAGCCCCCGATACCCAATTATCTTCTTCAACCGGATATTCCGATCCGCTATCTTCAGTTATCAGCAAATAGAAGGAAGCTTTTGGAGCCGATCCCATCAGCTTGCCCGGAAGATTGGCTGCCATGATCGAAAGCACCTGAGCCCCATGTGCATCGCCGTCGAAGGCAACGGGACGGTTATTCACAAAATCCCAGTTTCCAAGTATCTGATGCTTGGCCCACAGGGAATCAAAAGCAGGGTTAATATTGGCGTTACGAAAACCCCCGTCGAGAATGCAGATCACCATTCCCTGACCCTGGTATCCCTGGTTGTGAAGGATATGGCCGTTCAACATGCCAATCTGGCGCGATGCCAGACCGTATTGCAGCACCGTGGTATCAGTCTGGTTTTCAAATTCTCCGGCGGAAAAATACTCTTCCCTGAATTTGTTGACCGGGGCGGAGGCCGATTTTACCGCTTTCACCGATTTCAACTGCCTGACGAAGCCCAGATGCCTGATCTTATCGAGTAATACGGTATCTGTGGTGGCGATGGTTACGGCATTGAACCATTTTGACCGGTTCAGGACGGTGGCTCCCATTTTGACCAGGGAATCCGGGTAAGCCGGATCAACCGGCAGATCTTCCTCGGTAATGGAAATATGGTACCTGGCCCTTCGTTCCAGGGCGCGGTCCGACAGGAAATCTTCCGGGTGATTGATGACAAACGGCGTATGGGCCTTATCGGTGAATTGCACCCAGTACTTGCCGGGTGCGGTCTGTGGTAATGCCTTCAATGACAGAAGCATAAGTACCAATAAGAATCCTGCCTTATTCATCTCAGTATTTTTTTATCAATACGTGAATATATAATTATCTCACAAGCAATCCCTCGGGATTATTCAGAAAATCCTGCGGATCCTTTAAAAGAGTCTTGTTCTTTTCATACCGGTCGAACGTTTCCTTCTGCCTTGCATCCAGAATCTGCGGATTCAGCAGTTTTCCGTTTCTGTATTGCAGAATGTAATCATGGTCGCCATTGGGTTTGAAGTATTCCCATTTGCCGGTTTTCAGTCCGGCGGCATATACTCCCTGAACCTCCGGGTTACCGTTTGGGAATAGCAATAGGTAGGGACCGTGCATAGTGCCTTCCCGATAATTGACCTTTGCCTGCGGTTTGCCATCGGGATAAAAAATCACCTGTAACCCCTGCAGTTTATTTGCTGTCCATTGGGTCTGCTCCATTAAGGCTCCATTGCTGTCGAACCGCAGCGCTTCCCCGTTAACCAGGCCCTGGCTGTAATTGATCCGGTAAACGGGAATGTTTTTCTCGGAATAGAATGACCACAGCCCATCCTTGATCCGGTTGAGGTAAACCCCTTCAGCCCTTTTGCGCCCCTCGGTATCGAACAACCTGGCCTCCACCTTGATGCCGTCAGGGTGGTAGGTCATGTCCGCCTTAACCTTTCCATTTGGATGAAATCTTACAAATTTTCCCACCGGCACACCTTCGCGAAAATGCCCCTCGTATTGTTTTATTCCGGAAGGATCTTTCGAAATCCAGTAACCGGTTTTTCTGCCCTTGCTATCGGTCAGGTTAACAGTGTCATGCTGTCCGTAAACCTGAAGGCTGATCAAGAGAAGCGGTATGATTATCAATCTGCACATGGCTGTTCTTTCCATACAAAAATACAAAGGGTTGCGCTCAATTGAACGCAACCCCCTGTCAGTTTATTTTATTAAGCTTGTTGCCTGGTTATTTCGAACCCAGATATTCAGCAACTCCGGCGGCGGTAGCTTTCATGGCCTTATCGCCTTCGTGCCAGTTGGCCGGGCAAACTTCACCGTACTCTTCAAAGTGATGCAGGGCATCAACCATCCTTAGAGCTTCATCAACGCTGCGGCCAAGCGGCAGGTCGTTAATCACGCTGTGACGAACCACTCCGTTCTTGTCGATCAGGAACAAACCACGGTAAGCAACAGCACTGCCGGTAAAAGCCAGATTACCATTGTCGTCGTAATCGTAATCACCGGCAAGTACGCCGTAATTGTAAGCGATAGTCTTGGTGATGTCGGCTACAATCGGATACTTAACACTCTTGATACCGCCATTGTTCTTCTCGGTATTCAACCATGCCCAGTGTGAGAATTCCGAATCAACCGAGCAGGCAACAACGGCAACTCCACGCTTCTCGAATTCTGCCAGTTTTTCCTGGAATGCCAGCAATTCAGTCGGGCAAACAAAGGTGAAATCCAGTGGGTAGAAAAAGAATACCACGTCTTTCTTGCCGATAAACTGCTCAAGGGAGTATCCCTCAACTATATCACCTCCGTTTACCACTGCTGTAGCGGTAAAATGGGGTGCCTTTTTTCCTATTAATGTTTCCATATTCAATAATTGATTTTTCGATTTGATTCTTAAACGTCTATTTCAGATAAAAGTTCGGTGCTCCTGAGAATTATTTTACCTCCTCAAAATCCACGTCAGTCACTTCGGAATCCTTGCCTTTGCCTGAACCCTGACCAGCTCCTGGACCGGCTCCCGGGCCCTGCTGCTCGGCACCCGGCTGTGGACCGGCCTGATTGCCCTGCTTGTACATTTCTTCGGAAGCAGCCTGGAATACCATGTTGAGTTCGGCGGTTGCCTTGTCGATGGCGTCGATATCCTGAACTTTGTGGGCTTCCTTGAGTTTCGCCAGTGCATCTTCAATCTGCGGCTTCTTGTCGGCCGGCAGCTTGTCACCAAATTCCTTCAGCTGTTTCTCGGTCTGAAAGATCAAGGTATCAGCATGATTGAGCTTGTCGATCCTTTCACGCTGTTTATTGTCTTCATCCGCAAACTGCTGTGCTTCGTCGCGCATGCGCTTGATCTCGGCATCAGTAAGTCCGGATGAGGCCTCAATGCGGATTTTCTGCTCACGGCCTGTGCCTTTGTCTTTGGCTGATACATGGAGTATGCCGTTGGCATCGATATCGAAAGTAACTTCGATCTGCGGAACACCGCGCGGTGCCGGCGGCAGCCCGTCGAGGTGGAACCTGCCGATGGTGCGGTTCTGCGCGGCCATCGAACGTTCACCCTGAAGTATGTGAATCTCCACTGATGGCTGACTGTCAGCCGCGGTGGTAAAAGTTTCGGTTTTCTTGGTTGGGATGGTGGTATTGGCTTCGATAAGCTTGGTGAAAACGCCGCCGAGGGTTTCGATACCCAACGATAACGGGGTTACATCAAGAAGCAATACGTCATGAACTTCGCCGCTGAGAACGCCACCCTGGATAGCTGCTCCGATAGCAACCACCTCATCCGGGTTCACCCCTTTTGAAGGTGTTCTTCCAAAGAATTCTTCCACGATTTTCTGGATGGCCGGGATCCTGGTTGATCCGCCTACCAGAATGACTTCATCAATTTTCGAAGTGCTGATACCGGCATCTTTCATGGCCTTGCGGCATGGCTCGATGGTCGATTGTATCAGTTTGTCGCACAGCTGCTCAAATTTTGCGCGGGTCAGGGTTTTAACCAGGTGTTTCGGAATACCGTTAACCGGCATGATGTAAGGAAGGTTGATTTCTGTGGAGGTTGAACTGGAAAGTTCGATTTTTGCTTTCTCCGCGGCTTCTTTCAGACGCTGAAGAGCCATCGGATCCATACGCAGGTCAATACCTTCTTCGCTTTCAAACTCAGCTGCCAGCCAGTCGATTACCATCTGATCGAAATCGTCACCTCCAAGGTGCGTGTCGCCATTGGTTGATTTTACCTCAAAAACACCGTCGCCCAGATCGAGGATCGATATGTCGAAAGTTCCACCACCCAGGTCAAAAACGGCAACTGTCATGTCCTTACCTTTTTTGTCCAGTCCGTATGCCAGAGCTGCAGCAGTTGGTTCGTTGATGATACGCTTAACCTTGAGCCCGGCAATTTCGCCTGCTTCTTTGGTGGCCTGGCGCTGCGAGTCGTTAAAATAGGCAGGTACCGTGATGACTGCTTCGGTAACTTCCTGTCCCAGATAGTCTTCTGCAGTTTTTTTCATTTTCTGGAGAACCATGGCTGATATCTCCTGTGGCGAATATTTGCGGTCGTCGATGACAACGCGCGGAGTGTCATTTTCGCCTTGGAAAACGGTAAAGGGGACGCGTTTGATCTCTTTGTTAAGACTGCTGTAACGCTCACCCATAAATCTTTTTATCGATGAAACGGTTTTGGTGGGATTGGTAATTGCCTGACGTTTAGCAGGATCACCAACCTTGCGCTCACCATTCTCGATGAAACCCACTACTGAAGGAGTCGTTCTTTTACCTTCGCTATTGGGAATTACTACCGGTTCATTCCCTTCCATTACGGCCACACACGAGTTTGTGGTGCCGAGGTCTATACCTATTATTTTGCCCATGATTTCGGGATTTCTATTTGTTAGTTATCCCAACTATTCAAGCATTGTGCCAATCGAAGAATTGTGACAAAACGACAGAAGGCGATTCGGGATCAATTGTAATAATAGTCGTTCTGGCTGTCGGCGAAGCGCAAGTGCTTGGTATAGATACCGTAGGCAAGGGAATCCACGGAATGGCCGGAGAGTGCTTTGCCAAGAACCGACTGCTCGTATTTTGCTGAGAACAAGCCAATTCCATTGGTTATATTGGTGAAAACGGGCTTTTCCTTTGGCAGTCCGGGATCCTCCTTGTAAATTTCCATATACGTGTACAATTCTTCAGATCCGACGGTGAAAACAAAGTCGATGGCCTTTTTGTCGGCCAGCCGCTGAACACTTTCATCAGGCTTTGTCAGTTTATTTCCAATCCATTTATAAAAATTGCGCTGAAGGATTTCCGATGTCATAAGTTCTCCTCCCTGGCCATCTTCAGTGATATAATGACCGATATTCCAGTCGAGTGAATGGTGGGCAGTATCCCCGTTTATCACTTCCAGATAATGAAATCTCACCATCAGATGGTAAATGCGGGTGTACGGAGTCGATATCCACTGGACCGTCTGGTAATTGTCGTAACTCGAGAAAGGGAGTGTTTTCTTGAAAGCTTCAGGCCTGACCACCTTGAAATCCCCGACTGTTCGTGTGCTGGCAGTGATCTCAGTATTTTCCGACGGAATAACTACTTTGAGACGGTATTCCCGGTTGGTGAGAATCGGTGTGGTCAGGTGATACAGGTAATTGGGATCATGGGTGAAAACCCCTGAATCCCTTGGCGGGGATTCAATCCGCTCTAATTCCAGCTGCTCCTTCATGACCCCATCTGCCCATCTTTCGATGAAAACAGATGCATCCTTATAATATATTGAATCCGTCTGCTGAGCCATATCGAGCGCACTGGCCTCGCCGAGGAACGATTTCTCCAGACGGAGGTACTGGGTCTGATCCTTCGGATTAAGCACGCAGTAAACTACCGGAACAACCTGGTACGGTGCCATCACAACCAGGTCGTTGTTGCACGACAGCAGGGATGTGAAAATCATCGAAAGCAATATTAACCGGCGTATCCTCAAAATAATCATACCTTTGCAACGCATAAAAATAGTGAATTAACAGCATTCTAAAGCCGCACAACATGTCAGTTCATCAGCAGATAAAAAGAGTTACCACTCATGTCCTTCAGGAAATGAAGCAGAGGGGCGACAAGATCGCAATGATCACTGCCTATGATTATTCCATTGCCAGGATATTGGACAGCACCAGTATTGATGTGGTTTTGGTAGGCGATTCAGCCTCCAATGTAATGGCCGGATTTGAGACGACCCTGCCTATCACCCTCGACCAGATGATCTATCACGGGGCTTCGGTGGTGAGGGGAATATCGCGTGCACTGGTCATTGTCGACATGCCTTTCGGAACCTATCAGGGCAATTCCAAGGAAGCCCTGCAGTCGGCTATCCGGATTATGAAGGAAACCGGGGCAGGCGGCGTTAAACTCGAGGGCGGCGCTGAAATAGTGGAATCGGTGGAACGCATACTATCAGCAGGAATACCGGTAATGGGCCATCTGGGACTTACCCCGCAATCGATACATAAGTTCGGTACCTACGTGGTCCGCGCAAAGGAGGAGGCTGAGGCCGAGAAACTGCTGAGCGATGCCAAGATACTGGAGGAAACCGGCTGTTTTGCCATTGTGCTGGAGAAAATTCCTGCCTCCCTGGCCGGTCAGGTTACTCAATCAATCCGGATCCCGACCATCGGTATCGGTGCCGGCTCCCCGTGCGACGGCCAGGTGCTGGTGCTTCATGACATGCTCGGCATCACACAGGATTTTTCACCAAGATTTCTCCGCCGTTATCATAATTTGTTCGATGAGATCAAAGGTGCCGTTTCGCGGTACATTGATGATGTCAAGGACCTGGATTTCCCCAACGAGAAAGAACAATACTGATTTAGGTTATGGACATTATATACGAAGACAATCATTTAATTGCTATAAACAAGGAATCTTCTGACCTGGTGCAGGCTGATGAAACCGGCGATGAGGTTTTAGGCGACCGGGTAAAGGCCTATATCAAGAGGAAATACAAAAAGCCGGGTGATGTTTTTCTGGGGGTGGTTCATCGGTTGGACAGGCCTGTTACCGGTGCTGTGATCTTCGCCAGGACCAGCAAGGCTCTCACCCGCATGACCCAGATGTTCAAGGATCATGAGGTGAAAAAGACCTATTGGGCGGTTGTCAAGAACCGGCCTGAGAACGAGGAGGGTGAACTGGTTCATTATCTGGTCAAAGATGAGGAGCACAACAAGAGTTACGCCTATCCCAAACCCAAGGGCAAAGCGAAAGAAGCCAGGCTGACATACAAGCTCATCGGCACCACAAACAACTTTTTTCTACTGGAAATAGATCTTCAAACCGGCAGGCATCACCAGATCCGCTGCCAGTTGGCAAAAATCGGCTGTCCGATCAAGGGCGACCTTAAATATGGTTTTGCCCGGTCGAATGCGGAAGGGGGAATTCACCTGCATTCACGCAAGATCAGTTTTGTTCACCCGGTAACCAAAGTTCCGGTTGAAATAATTGCCGATCCTCCTCAGAATGATCAGCTCTGGCTTGAATTTATGGAGCAGACATCCTCGCCTGTCCGTCAGAACAGGAATTTGAGGGGTAGCAGGTAATCCGGCGTATCCATCCTTAGTATTTTCTTGCTTCCGGCCATCCAGATTTCATAAGGGTTTTCCTGCCGTTCGGCCGATTCCACCATTACCTGCCTGCAGGCTCCGCAGGGAAATACCGGTTCCTCGGTTTGACTGTCGCCCTGCCTGGCTAACAGAACCATTCTTTTTATCGGGATATCGGGATAATTGGCTTGGACGAAAAACAGCCCGACCCGCTCCGCGCACAATCCCGAAGGGTAGGCTTTATTTTCCTGGTTGTTTGCGGTAAAAACCTGTCCGTTAGCCAGTTCAATAGCTACCCCGACGTGAAAATCAGAATAGGGTGCATAGGCCTTGCCAGCAGACTGATCAGCCATTGCCAGGAGTTTCTTTATCGGTACCGGGATTTCCGAACTCAGGTATTCATCGTACGGGATCCTAATTTCCTTGGGCTGCATGCGAGATGTTTTGTCCAAATGTACGAATTTAAAATATCCAATTTTGGCTATCTTGGCAGCCGAAATTATTGTGAACCATGTCGACAACCTCACGCAGATATATCAAGATAATACTGATCCTTTTGATTGTAATTCAGCCATTGGCGGTCTTTTCGCAGAGCGATGCCGCGCATTGGGATTATATCCGGAAATGGTCGAAGGCAGCCATCGAGGAGATGTATTACAGTAAGATCCCGGCCAGTATTACCATGGCCCAGGCACTCCATGAATCGAGATACGGAACCAGTGAGCTGGCGGTAAATGCCAATAATCATTTTGGTATCAAATGCCAGACCGGGTGGTCGGGCAAGACTTATAAATATCAGGATGATGATGCGAATACCTGCTTCAGGCATTATGATTCAGCCTCGGAATCCTATCGCGACCATTCCAATTTTTTAATGACCAGGCCGCGCTATGCCCCTCTTTTTCAGCTGAATCCAACCGACTATGTAGCCTGGGCAAAAGGTCTCAAAGAGTGCGGATATGCCACCAATCCCAGCTATGCCACCATTCTCATCAAACTGGTTGAGGATTATAAGCTTTATCAGCTCGACAGGCAGCAGCCGGTCATCGAACCGATGAATTCAATCGCTCAGGGCCAGATCCCGAATGTTTTTGCGGAAGCGCAGGCACCGGAAGCCAAGGCCGGTCACAGGAACCGGATTAAATATGTGATTGCCGTGCCCGGTGACAATATCGAGTCGCTGACTAAAAAACTTGACCTGCTCGACTGGCAGATAAGATCTTACAATGAGATTCCGGAGGGACAGGATCTTCGCCCGGGTCAGGTAGTCTATCTGCAACCCAAGCGCCGGCATGCGGAAGCCGGCTACCCGCTTCATACGGTCGAAAAGGGGGAAAGCATGTACAGCATATCCCAATACTACGGCATTAAACTCAAGTGGCTTTACAAGCGCAACAATATGCTGTCGGGAAGTGAGCCCAGGGTAGGGCAGGACCTGTGGTTGAGGGGGAAAAAGCCTAGCCGGCGCTGAGTATCTGTTCGCGGAATCCCCTTAGGAATTCGGCAATAACCATGGCTTTCTTACCGGCCTGCTGAAGTTTTTTCACTCTCAGCGATCCCAGCCCGGTTTGTATCCACAGTTTATTCGGTTTCTCAAACAAAACCTCACCCGGATAGCCCCACTGGGCGGTAGGGTCAATCTCGGTTTCCAGAATCTTGATCCCAAAGCTGTAACCGGTATCGGTGAGAAACTGAGTCCATGCACCCGGCACGGGCGACAATCCGCGTATCTGATTATGGATTTTTTGTGCGGGATCGGTCCAGATGATATGACCGTCCTCGCGAGTGAGCTTGGGAGCCTTGTTGAGTTCCATCCCAGGCTTGATGATGGTGTCCTGCGGGATCGGTTTAATGGTTCCTGCAGCAATCTCTTTAACAGTGTCCACAAGTAGTTCAGCACCCTTAACCATCAGCTTGTCATGCAGTTCACCTGCAAGGGTGTTCTCAGTCAGCGAAATGCCGGCCTGCTTGAGTATATTTCCGGTATCGATATCTTTCTCGATAAAAAACGTTGTTACCCCGGTTTCCATCTCCCCGTTGATCAGTACCCGGTTGATCGGGGCTGCACCGCGGTATTGGGGAAGCAGGGAAGCATGAACATTAACCGTTCCGAGCTTCGGCATGGCCCAAACCACTTCCGGAAGCATGCGGAAAGCCACAACCACAAACAGTTCGCCGTTGAGCGCCTGAAGATCTTCGAGGAAATAGTCTTCCTTCAGACTGTCAGGCTGAAGGACGATCAGGTTCTTATCTTCAGCATATCGTTTCACGGGGGAAAGGGTCAGCTGCAATCCCCGTCCGGCAGGCTTGTCGGGTGCGGTTACCACACCTGCAATCGGATAGCCGGCCTGATACAGTGCATCCAGGGATGGGACGGCAAATTCCGGGGTACCCATGAATACTATGCGGGGAAGATTTTTATTCATTTTTCTGTCAGGTCAGCTCTGGATCAGGATAATCAAGATGCAAATGTAGAAAATGCCCCATTTTATCACGCTTGGTTTGCAGATAAAATGCATTATGCGGATTTGGCGAAATCTCAAGTGCAACATTGTCAACGATCTGGATGCCATATCCTTCAAGACCAGCGCGTTTTTTTGGATTGTTTGTGATCAGCCTGATCTTCTTGATCCCGAGGTCGCGCAAAATTTGCGCACCCACACCGTAGTCGCGCTCATCTTCATCGAAACCCAGATTTATATTAGCCTCCACCGTGTCCTGTCCCTCTTCCTGAAGCTTGTAGGCAGCCATTTTGTTGAACAGTCCGATGCCACGGCCTTCCTGATTCATATAAATTACGGCGCCTTTGCCTTCACGATCGATCATCTCCATCGCCTTATGCAGCTGAGGACCACAGTCGCATCTGCATGATCCGAAAATGTCGCCGGTAACGCAGGAGGAATGCACCCTGACCAATATCGGTTCATCATCCGACCAGGTTCCTTTGATCAGTGCTATATGCTCCTGTCCATTGGATTTCTGACGGTAAGGGATCAGGTCAAAATCACCGTGTTCTGTCGGGAGGTTAACCTTAACTCCCCGGTCGATGAGACTTTCCTGCTTGAGCCGATAGGCGATCAGGTCCTTGATGGTCACGATCTTGAGGTTAAACTCTTCGGCAATTCCGAGAAGCTCCGGAAGTCTGGCCATGGTGCCGTCGTCGTTCATGATCTCAACCAGAACGCCTCCCGGCCGTAAGCCGGCAAGCCGGGTCAGGTCGACCACCGCCTCGGTATGACCGGCGCGGCGGATAACTCCTTTTTCGCGACTGATCAGGGGGAAGATATGGCCTGGTCGCCCGAAATCTTCCGGTTTTGAGCGGGGATCGACTAATGCCTGAACCGTTTTTGCGCGGTCCTGTGCGGAAATGCCTGACGTACAGCCCTGTCCGAGCAGGTCGACCGATACGGTAAATGCCGTTTCATGGAAGGAAGTGTTTTTACCGACCATTGGCGGCAGATCGAGCTCCTGGCAGCGTTCTTTGGGCAGCGGAGCACAGATGAGACCCCTGCCGAATCGAGCCATGAAATTGATGGTTTTCGCTGTGGCCAGTTGCGCGGAGGCTATGAAATCACCTTCGTTCTCGCGGTCCTCATCATCCACAACAATGATTATCTCCCCTTTTCTGATGGCCTCAATGGCATCTTCAATACTATCAAGGCTTTTATTGATGACGTTTGGTCGGTTGCCAGACATTCGATTTTACCCCTTTCAGATAACGCGCCAATCCTATAATTAATGCAAGGTTCATTCCCAGAAAATGAGTGACGAACCTCAAAATTTGAAAGTGCAAATTTAGTCTTTTTAGCAGATAATCTGCTGCCGGCAGGAGTAGAAGGCCAATATATGCGCAGAA
>CAYHCO010000004.1:38912-61942 GCA_964355105.1 uncultured Porphyromonadaceae bacterium | reverse complement strand
AGCCAGCGGATAACCTTGTGGCTGAGGAAACAAAAGGCCAGTGCTGGCCGGGCGGGCGACAATAACCGGTAGAACCGCCTGAGATTCTGAAAATTACCGGTGGCAATGCGGATCTTGCGCCGGAATTCAATCGAGAGGTCATTGGACACATCTTCATAAACCCTTGCTTCCGGATTGTTAACTGCCTGGTATCCCGATTCAAAAACCTTCATGTTCAAAAAGAAATCATCAACCAGGAAATTGTCCGGGACCGGTTCGAAAAGGTTTTTTCTGATGGCAAAACAACCGCCGAACGGACCCATCATAACACCCCAGAGCTTGCTTTCCAGGTGCTTGATCCCGACTTCCCTCGAAATGTATGCCTTCTCCTGATAGGAAATCCCCTCTTTTTTCATGCCTTTATTGATCATGCGGGTATCCACCAGGCCGATGCCGGGGTTGGAAAAGGGAGCGGTAATCCCTGTCAGGGTATAGTCGTCGAAGATGACGTTCGCATCGGTCAGAACGAGGATTTCACCGCGGGCTTCGGCAACCAGCCTGTTTATCACATTGGGCTTTCCCTGCCTGACGGTAAAGTTGAAAAACCGCAATGAGGGAAATTCTTTTGCCAGATCTGTGACAATGGCCGCCGTGCGATCAGAAGAGTTGTCGGAACCGATGATCAGCTCGAACCGGGATGGCGGATATCTGGTGTCAAAAACTGAGCGTATCTTTTCTTCGATCACATCCTCCTCATTGAAGGCCGACAGCAGAATGCTGACCATAGGTTCAAACCCTTCAGATGCCTGTGTCGGCACTGGTTTCCGTACCAAGGCCACGAGCTGAAGAATCAGCGGGAACAGTACGTAGCTGTGCAGGATGGCGAGAACGCAAAGCCCCAATAATATGTTAGCTGCGGTGATCAATGGTTTTTAAAAAATCAGTTAACTGACTAATAAGCAATTTGTTGTCGAAATTTTTCCCGATAAATTCCCTGGCATGCTCCCCCATTCTGGTGCAGAGCCCCGGATCGCCTGCGAGGGCAACAATATAATTGGCAAATTCTTCAGGCTGGTCAGCGATGAAAGCTTCCTTGCCATGGGTTACCGGTATGCCTTCAGCACCGATGGTGGTCGTGACGGTTGCCTTACCCGCTGCCATATAATCGAGAAGTTTGATCCTCATGCCGCTACCTGAAAACAGGGGGACAATAAATATCCGGTGATTGGCGATAAAATCCGCTGCATCCTCAATTTCACCGTAAAAAAATACGCCAGGTGACTTAATGACTTCTTTGTAACCGGGAGGGGCATTCCTGCCGGCGAGATGAAACTCGATATTATTAATCCGGGTCCTGACAATCGGCCATACCTGTTCAACAAACCAGTGCATTCCTGTTTGGTTTGGGAGCCAGTCGAGGGCTCCAAGATGTGCCACCGTGATCGTTTCATTGTCCTCTTTATCCGCAGCCGCCGGGTTTTCAGGCTGTTCGTCGCGGAGGTCCATTCCTGCAGGCATCACATGGCAGGGCTTTGTATTGCCGAACTGATTAAAATGAGTGGCATCCCGGTCGGTTATGGGAACAATCGCATCATATCGGTTGATCAGCGAAAGTTCAAACTTGCGGATACGGCTGGCCAGAATGGTCAGGTACAAGCGTTTTAGACCGGTGGATGACTTTGCCGACCGCGACCAGATCTCATGCTCAATATTATGAGCCCTTAAAACGATCGGTGCCTTGCTGCTGGCACGGATATCATCCATATACAACGCAGTATATACCTGGTCGAGAATGACGAAATCGAAGTCTGCTGCAGTCAGGAGTTCTTTGAGCTTTGACCGGTAATCCTCAGATATAAAGCGGACAGCATTATAAGGTAACCTGGAGAATAGCAGGTTAATTATGGCGTGGGTCCATCTTATCCGGGTATCCACCGAAACAATCTCCATTTTCAAACCCGGTATCAGGGCGGAAGGGTTATCAGTGTCAAGAAAATGTTTGGAGGTATTCATGGCCAAGACCGTTACCTGATGTCCGGCGCGGGTGAGCTCCCTGGCCAGTGTCAGGCTGGCAATGGCGCCGCCATCGCGGGGTGGGTAAGGGACCTTATTGGTAAGCTGGAGGATTTTCATTCCTGACTGTTCCGTTTTGCCTGCCAAATCTATAGAATTTCCGGATGAGAAGCAGATAGGTGTCTCCCGACATGACTGCCGAATCGCGGGTTGATTTTATGGTCAGGTAGATACCGGTGGCCAGCAAAATAATCGTTGAGCCCCACATCCCGAGCCATACCGGCATGATACCTGCGCGTGCGTATTTTTCACCTGCGAGGGAGATAATATGGTAGCAGATAAACAGCATGGTTGAAACTACCACTGGCGTTCCCAACCCGCCTTTGCGGATAATGGCACCCAGCGGGGCACCGATCAGGAAGAATATCAGGCAGGCGAGCGACAGGGTGAGTTTACGGTGCCATTCGATCTGATACCGGAACATCCATGCCTGGTCGCTCTTGTATACTTCCGATGCGGTTTTTATGATGGTTTGGGTGGTGCGGGCTAGTCCCAGTGCGTAATCCATAACCTTTGCCTGTTCCTGCATCGGGAGCGAGTCGAATACCTGACGGATATCGACCCGCGTGGCGGCGAGCTTCTGCTGTGCCTCGGTTAATGGAGTCAGGGTATCCCTTTTGTCAGCCATTTTGAAATAATGATTCTGTATCAGGTCTTTGGAGACTTTTTCACGCTTGTTTTCCATGATGACCCTGAATTCATCGACATATTTCTTGAGCTCAGCCATGTCCTTCCGCTTGTAATTGTCTTTGAACAGGTCTTCATTCGTGCGGTTCAGCTCGTTCGACGGGAGTTTGAAGAGGAACTGCTGCATGGCAAATTTGTCGCGGCGGAAAGGCTTATTTTTCTTGATGCGCTGGTTTTCGTCCAACTGCTCGAAGTACCCGTACCCGTTATACAGGGTCAGCATGAGATTGCGCTTGTCGACGGTCTGAACCAGGTATCCTGAATCGGCAATTGTGACGGTTACGTTTCCTTGTTTGGCGGTATGGTCGTATATCATCAGGTCGTATAGCATGCGACTGTTTTTCGAACGCTTTCCGATTTTCATGCTGTACCCCTCGAGGCCATTATAGAACTGCCCTTCCTTGATATCGAACTCCGGGCGCTGGTTCCGGATATCCAACAGGAGGGTATAGAATTTCATGTTGGTTTTTGGGATGGTATAATTGGAAAACAGGAAGGCGCCGATCACTATTGCCAGGGCCAGGTAAAACAGGGGGGCCATGATCCGGGTGAGTGATATGCCGGATGACTTGAGGGCATTAAGCTCCGAATGTTCACCCAGATTACCGAAAGTCATGATAGAGGCCAGCAGAACTCCCAGAATTAATGCCATGGGTATCAGACTGGCTGAAACATAAATGAGTAGCTCGGTAATGACTGACGAGGAGAGGCCTTTGCCAACCAGTTCATCAATGTATTTCCATACGAACTGAAGGATCAGAACGATCATAGCCAGGCAAACCGTCATGAGGAGAGGTCCGATATACGATCGGATCATATAGCGGTGTAGTCTTTTCAAGGCTGCGGTTTGGATCAGGCAGATCCCAGTTGGCTGAAAAGTTGCGATATTTGCTTATCCCACAAACCCTTGGCATCGTCAAGGTCGCCTTCTTCGGCAAAGTCCGTAACAGTAAGCGAGACGTCACTGGTCAGGGCATCCTGGGTAATCCGGAACTCAAAATAGGCTTTTGGGTCGGGATCATCCAGCCATTTGTACCTGACGGCACGATTTTCCTTCACAAATACCAGCTCCGCTTTTTGTGTTGATTTATCCCACATGAAGGTCAGGATTGATCCTTCAATATTCACGTCGTCTGCGAACCATTCCGAGAGTCCACCTGGAGTGCTAAGCCTGGTGAACAGCACTTTTGGCGAAGCGTTGATCACATATTCAAGTTCAAATTTCAGTTTTCCCGGCATTTTTAATACTAGTTGGTTCAATTTCGGCAAGATAGGAAAAAAATATAGACAAATCAAGATTTCCTCATTCAAGGGGAGTTAACGTTTGCAAAAACTATTATATTTGCGTCCTCTAAAAATGGCGAGGTAGCTCAGCTGGTTAGAGCGCATGATTCATAATCATGAGGTCGCCGGATCATCCCCGGCTCTCGCTACAGAAAATTAAGTCACTTACAAGGGTTTACCGGGTAAGTGGCTTTTTTTTATCGGGATTGATTTTAGTTAAAGTTTGATATCTCCTGTATGCCTCAGGTATGCTTAGTTTTTGTAGTTTTATAGCATTAAACTGATCAACAATGGCAGACCTATCAACTACCTACATGGGCTTAAAACTGAAGAGCCCGGTTATCGCCGGAAGCTCGGGGCTTATGAACAGCATCGACAATCTTAAACAGCTCGAAGCAGCCGGTGCCGGAGCCGTCGTGCTGAAATCGGTGTTTGAGGAACAGATCCTGCTGGAGACCCAGAGTTACATGAACTCAGGTGATAAAGACGCACAGCAGTGGAGCACCGCCTTTCAGGGGATAGTTGACAGCCAGGCTCATCATTACGATGAGGCACTGCAGTACATTACAAATTTTGCCAAAGAGCATACCCTCGACCAATACCTTTCTTTCATTACCGAGGCTAAAAAAACACTTGGTATTCCGGTTATTGCCAGCATTCATTGCGTATCGAAATACGACTGGAGTTATTTTGCCAGGCGGATTCAGAATGCGGGCGCCGATGCGCTTGAATTGAACGTGTATGTTCTTCCTTCGGATTTTAACCGCACCGGAACCGAGAATGAACAAATCTATTTCGATGTGGTGGAAGAGGTCAGGAAACAGGTAACGATACCTGTTTCCCTTAAAATCGGATACTATTTCTCGAGTCTGGTTAATACGGTCCAGAAACTCAGTGAGACCGGCGTTGCGGCCCTTGTCATGTTTAACAGGCCTTACAATCCCGATATTGATATCAATACCTTAAAGCTTACCTCCAATTATCTGCTCAGCAATCCTGAGGAATATGCCCGTACGCTCCGCTGGGTAGCCATCTTGTCGGGGAAACTGAAATGTGACATTGCCGCATCATCCGGCATCCACAGTTTTGAGCCGATAGTTAAGCAGCTGCTGGCCGGTGCCACGGTGATCCAGGTTGCCTCAGCAATTTATAAATTCGGACCTGATCACATCAAGGGATTGGTTTCAGGCCTGGATGGATGGATGGATGAGCACAAATTTGCACACATCAGCGATTTCAGGGGCATGCTCAGTCAGCAGAATATAGAAAACCCTGCTGCTTACGAACGCGTGCAGTTCATGAAACTCTATTCGAAGATCGAATAATAAGGCAGATGGCAGTTGGCAGTTGGCAGAAGGCAGAGGGCAAAAATTTGTAATAGAATCAAGAATTAAGGAATATGTGAGCACTCCCCAAAGGACCTTGCATAAGCGAGACTTAATTCTTATTCCCTAATCCTTTTACCAATTTATGCCTTTTGCCCTCTGCCCTCTGCCCTAAATCTCTAGTATTCCGCTGGCATGTCGTTCAGCTGGCTCAGGGTAAATACCGGGCCATCCTTGCAAACATAGAATTTGCCGACATTGCAGCGGCCGCATTTGCCAAATCCGCATTTCATCCTGTTTTCCAGCGTGGTATAGATGTTCTCATCTGTGAAGCCGAGCTTCTTTAAAACGGGGAAGGTAAATTTGATCATGATCGGCGGTCCGCAAACGATTGCGATGGTATTCTGTGCATTGGGTGCAACCTTTTCCACAATGGTAGGCACAAATCCAACCTCACCTTTCCAGTCGGGTGTTTGTCCGCCCGGATCCACAGTGGTGACCAGGTTAATATCGGGACGCTCTTCCCATTCCTTCAGTTCGTTTTTGTAAACGAGGTCGTTGACGGTACGGGCACCGTATACGATCGTTATGTCCTTGTATTTTTCCCTTTTATCGATGGTATTCCAGATCACGCAGCGCATTGGAGGCAAAGCAATCCCACCGGCGATATACAGCAGGTTCTTGCCTTCCCATTCCTCTATCGGAAACACATTGCCGTATGGCCCTCGCAAACCGATGGTATCACCGACTTCGCACTTCGACAGGGCGTTGGTCACCCGTCCAACCTTGCGGAAAGTGCATTCGAGATAGCCTTTTCGGGTCGGTGAGGAAGCAATGCAGAAGGTTGATTCGCCGCCACCCATGACAGAATATTCTGCGAACTGGCCGGCTTTAAAATCGAAATTTTCCCCTTCTTCCTGATTCTTGAACTTCAATCGAAAGGTCCGTACTTCGGGAGCCTCTTCGGTGATGCTTTCGATTTCCATCAGGTAAGGAAGGTAAATATTGGATGGGCTCATGGTTTATTGGTGATTTCGGTAATACAATACTATTTAACGGCTATCTCAAGTTTTTCCAATTCTACCAGTTGTTCCAGGATATTCATATCCACCGGGCAAGCCCGTGAACAACGGCCGCATCCGACACATCCGATGAATTCGTTGCGGTCGGGCTGGTAGGAGAACTTGTGCATCAGCCTCTGCCTCCAGCGCTGGCTCTGGACTTCGCGTGGGTTGTGACCGGAAGTATGCAGGGTGAAAAGACCGAATCCGCATGAATCCCAGCACCTCAGCCTGCGGCCGTTGCCGGCCTTGGATTCATCCTGAATGTCGAAGCAGGTGCAAATCGGACAAACATAAGCGCAGGCACCGCAACCGATGCAGCGCAGTGAAAATTCTTTCCAGAACGGGTTCTCGAATCCCTTACCGAGATTTTCGGTAACAGTGGCATGCTCAAACTGCTTTTCAACCTTTGCGAGGACTTCTTCCTTGTTTTCACCGTTCGATTCGGTGAAAAGCGACGCATGCTGGCTGGCAATTTCTTTTCCCAGATCAGTAAGGATCTCAACCAGGAACTTCCCGTTTGCGAGCGGAGTAAGCAAAATATCGCTGTTCTTCACGGAACCCGGACCCAGATCAACGGAGGTGCAGAAGCAGCTTTCGTCCGCTTTTACGCAACTCATCCCAATAACACCAAGTTTGGAGCGACGGGCATTGTATATCTCATCGGTAAAATCCCAGTTGAAAACGGAGTCGAGTGCGGAAAAAGACGCTGCATCGCAGGGATGAACGTTCCACACTATGACCCTGGGCACCAGGGAAAAATCGATGTTGACCAGCTCAACATTTTTCTGGCCGGACTCGAACCTGAAAAGGTTCTCGATCCTGGGGAATACTGTATTCTTTACCGACTGGGTGGTCTGGATATGTGTATAGGAAATCTCGCCAGCTTCCGGATTGTATTCAAAATCAGTCTGTTCATTACGAAAAACGGGAGCAAACATTTTATTTCCTGCTGCCCTCAAACTGTCGTAAAGTTTGTCTAAAGCGACCCTGTCAATTATTTTCTTTTCGGGTGTCATGACCGCGAGCTGTTTTAGTGTAGTTAAAGGATAAAGTTTTCTTTATCGTCAGGTTTGAATGTCGAAAGTGCTGAATCCGCCTTCATGGAAGTACCGGCATGCACGCCGAACATCAGGTGCGCCTGTTCAGCCTGCTGCATGGTAAGCAGGTGTATGGGGATATTCAGCGGACAGGCCCTTCCACAATCGCCGCAGCTTACGCAACGGCCGGTGAGGTGCATGGTACGCAGCATATGCCATTCCAGGTTGCCCAGCGGATGGGCCGGCGAGGAGATCCATTGGGGCTGGTTGCATTCAACCGTGCAGCGCAGACAGTAGCACATCGGGCAGGCAGCACGGCAGGCGTAGCATTTGAAGCAGCGCGCCAGTTCGTTCTCCCAGAATTCCCTGCGCTGGTCCATCGACATGGCATTGAGCTTGTCGATGATTTCCTGATCAGATGGAGGATTGCCCAGTGGCTCCTTGGATACGTATTTTTCCACTACCTCGAGGGATGGGAAATCCAGCAGACTTCCATCACCGGAGATGCCCATGACCACTATATTCTCAGGTTTTACCTGGCACTCTGAAATAAGCACAAGTATTGACCTCATGACTTCCAGCGTGGCGACGATACCGATCTTGCCGAAATGCTTTACTTCATGCTTGTTCAGGTAGACAGCCAGATTCTGCTTGCAGCGCTGATCATAAATGAGTTTCCCCGTTTTTGCCGGATCGGTGATAAATACCGCGCGCGCTTTACCATTGGTGCCATTCTCGTAGCCAATGACGAGGTCAACGGTTTTGCTCTCCAGTAATTCCTTGGCTTTCTTTTGCAAATTATCCATTGAGATTTTCCTCCTCGATACCGGTTTTTACCAATTTCTGATATTCGGTGAAAGGACCCAGTTCCCGGATCTTCTCAACGCTCTTGTTCACCACGTCGGCCCATTTGGCTCCTTCGGCGGCAGATACCCAGGAAAAGATTATTCTTTCGGGATCGATACCCATGAATGAAAGCATTGCATTGAATGACATCCATCTCCTGCGGGCATGAAAGTTGCCTGAAGTGTAGTGGCAGTCGTTCGGGTGGCAACCGGAAACAATCACCCCGTCGGCCCCGTTGGCAAATGCCTTGCTGATCAGCATGAAATCTATCCTTCCGGTGCAGGGAAAACGGATGATCCTGACGTTGGTTGCATATTTTATGCGGCTGGTCCCCGTAAGGTCGGCGCCGGCATAGGTACACCAGTTACAGACGAACGCTACTAGTTTAGGCTCAAACTGCTCCATATCCGGGTGTTTTTATTGATTTTGTATTTATTAAACAAAGGCTTCTTCAAGGACGGCCAACACTTCGTTGTGCATCTGGTCGTCGGTATATCCAAACAGATCGATTGATTTTGAGCGGCAAAGAGCAACACAGGTTCTGCAGCCCTGGCAGAGACCTTCATTGATTTTAGCCAGTGAGCGTATCGGGTTTCCTGCACGGTCTTTGATTTCTTCACGCTCGATTGCCTGATAGGGACAAACCGGCTGACAAAGGAAGCAACCTACGCAGGTCGACAGGGCCGGTCCGGCGATGCGGTTAACTTTTGCGACTATGGGTTCACGCGTCAGCAGATCTTCAGAGAACAGGGCTGCAACTTTTACCGCGGCACCCGAAGCCATGGAAACACTGTCGGGGATGTCGCGGGTGGTCTGACAGGCACCAGCGAGGAATATACCGCCGGTATTGGTTTCAACCGGTTTTAATTTCGGGTGAGCCTCGGCAAAGAACTTATGCTGGTCATAGGATACGTGCATTTTTTGGGCGAGATCCTCAGAACCCTCACTGGCAATACCGGCAGTTGCCAGAACAACCATGTCGGCTTCAATCTCAACAGCCTGGGCTCCCAGAAGGGTGTCGGCCCCTTTCACAATCAGTTTCCCGTCGAGCTCGTAAATGGTGGATACGCGTCCCCGGGTATAATTTACGTGATCCTCAACAATGGCGCGCCGTACAAATTCCTCGTACATCTTGCCTCCGGCACGGATATCCATATAGAATACGTGCGCTTCACCGTCATGCACCTTGTGCTTGTACAGCATGGCATGCTTGGCGGTGTACATGCAGCAGATCCTTGAGCAATACTCGATTCCCTTGGCCGGGTCGCGCGAGCCCGCACAGGCGATGAAAACAATTTTTTTCGGTATCTGTCCGTCTGAAGGCCTCCGGATCATGCCCTGAGTCGGGCCCGAGGCCGAAGCCAGTCTTTCAAACTGCAGTCCGTCAATAACATCCTTGTATTTTCCTTTACCGTACTCAGGGAAGAAATCCGAACGCTTGATATCGAAACCGGTAGCGAGAACGATAGCTCCGATTTCCACATCGAGGATGGTATCTTCCTGGTCAAAACGGATAGCCTTGGTCGGGCAAACGATCTCGCAGACCTTGCATTTGCCGGTCTTATAAAAAGTACAATTATCGCGGTCGATAACCGGCTTGTTCGGAACTGCCTGCGGGAACGGGGTATAGATGGCAGGGCGCACACCGAGTCCCTGCTCGAATTCGCTGGGTATTTTCTTTTGGGGGCATTTGGTGGTGCACAGGCCGCATCCGGTGCACAGGTCTTCATCCAGACTCCGTGCTTTCTTGCGGATCTTCACATGAAAATTGCCGATGAACCCGTCGACACTCTCCACCTCACTGTGGGTGTAGAGCGTGATGTTCGGATGCTGGGCAACCTCAACCATACGCGGAGTCAGGATACACTGTGAACAGTCGAGGGTGGGGAAGGTCTCCGACAGCTGGGCCATATGCCCGCCGATCGAGGGCGAGCGCTCCACCAGGATGACCTTGTGCCCACAGTTGGCTATGTCGAGCGCGGCCTGTATTCCGGCAACTCCCCCACCAACAACCAGTGCCCTTTTGGTAACAGGAACCTTGATAGGCTCGAGAGCGGCATTGTTACTGACTTTGGAAATCATGGTCCGCACCACGTCGAAAGCTTTTTGGGTAGTTTGCTCGCTTTTTTCATGGACCCATGAGCAATGTTCCCTTACGTTGGCCATTTCACTCAGGTAGGGGTTCAGACCGGCCTGTGCGCAGGCTTTCCTGAATGTAGGCTCGTGCATGCGGGGTGAGCAGGCGGCAACAACCACGCCGGTGAGGTTATGTTCCTTGATGGCTTCCTTAACCAGGGTCTGGCCGGGATCGGAACACATATATTTATAATCAACGCTGTGAACTACTCCGGGTAGCTTGGAAGCGTCTTCGGCGACTTTGGCAACATCAACGGTTGCACTGATATTTTCACCACAATGACAAACAAAAACACCTATTCGGGACATCTTTATATTTTGTTAGTTGTGAGTCAATAATTATTCGGAAACGGTCTCGGTTTTCACGGGCTCCTTGGCCTTTGGCTTCTTGGTCTCCGGCACCGGCGGAACGTATTCTTCCATTTTTACCGGAACGAAATGCCTGGGCAAGCCAAGTTTCTTTCCATCTATACCCAATGCCAACCCGATAGCCTGGGTTATGTAAAGCACGGGAATGTCCATTTTTTCACCTGCCCACTGATTGCTGGCCGGGCGGCGCATATCGAGGTTCGAATGGCACATCGGACAAGCTACGATGATTGCCTGGGCGCCCCGGCGGGAAGCATCCTTAACAATCTTTCCTGAAAGCATCCCAACGACTTCTGTCTTTGACATGGTAAGCCCGGCGCCGCAGCACTCCACTTTGAAACCCCAGTCGATGGCGGTTCCGCCGAGCAGCCGGATCACATTGTCCATGCCCTGTGGATCTTCATGCTGGTCGTATTTCAGGACTTTATACGGACGAACCATCAGGCAGCCGTAATAACAGGCGACCTTGTGGTTGAAATTCTTAACAACTTTTTCCGGCAGCAATGGGGTTACGTAGAGGTCGATCATCTGAACCACATTGAGAATATTTGTGGTTCCGCGATAATCCATCTCAATGATCTCTGATACCTTATTCTTTAATACAGGATCCTGGTTCAGTTCATGCTGAGTCACCATCAGCCTGCTGTAACATGCTGCGCAGGGGATTACAATATCAGTCATACCGGCCTTTTCTGCCTGGGCAAGAATACGGGCGGGCAGGGCGAGTGACAATTCCTTGTTCATATTGTGGGCTGCCGTAGCTCCGCAGCAATTCCAGTCGGGAACCTGCTCGAGCTCGATGCCGCAAGCATCGGCAATGGCGAATACCGATTCATTGTAATCTCTGGCCGATCCTTCCAACGAGCATCCTGGATAAATACCTAGCTTCATTTTTCATCCTCCGATTTTAGTCCGGCAGTTTTTGCAAATATCCTGGCCATCTCTTTTGTACCTTTGATCATTTCAGGAAACATCCCCAGCTTGCCTTTGGAAACCATTGAAGGGGCGAGGGCAACATCCTGGGTCATATTGAGTGAACGCAGCTTGTAATCAACCGTCAGACCCAACTCATATAACCTTCCGGTGGTGCGGATAGAATCCAGGAAAGCCTTATGAAACCTGACAATATTCTTTGCTTTGGGGTTGACCATCTTTTTCCGGTACGACATCTGCCTGAGGAAGTCCATCATCTTGGGAATGTCGATCTCCATCGGGCAGCGGGAAATGCACTGTTCACAACTCAGGCAAAGCCAGATCGAGTAGGAACGGAGCACCTTCTCTTCCATCTCCGGAGTGCCGGTCTGCAGCATTCTGAGGATTAGGCTCGGCGGATAATCCATCTCCGAAACTACCGGACATCCGGCGGAACATTTGCCACACTGATAACATTTTTGTACCGGGACTTCGGTATGCGTCAGGATTTGGCCGGATAACGAATTATCCACATGTATCTCATGATTTGAGGAGCTTGACATATCAGCAATGTTTACCTGTTTTTCAAGTTCTATTTACTTTTCAAAGGCCTAAAATTAATCTTTTCAGGGATAATTGAAAACTAAATGTGCATCAATTAACAGATGTACATATGTGATTATGAAAGAACCAGTTAGGGTTGTTTTTTACTTCTTTTTTTCGGTGGCGAGGACAATTTTCACTTTTTCCTGCGCTCCCACCTCCAAATAATCAACCAGATCCTGAATGATCAGATTATGTGCCATGCGGAGGATGATTGTGGGCTCATCCATGGTTGCGGCAACATTCTTAACTTCCGCAACATATTGGTCGAAGGTTATCTCTTTACTGTCCAGGAAAATGCGCTTATCTTCAGTGACCGAAACGGTGATCTGGAGCTTACTGACCGTTTGGGATGATCCTGCTTTGGGAAGGAGCAGCCTGATCACGTTCGGATTGGCCATTGTTGAAACAATAAGAAAAAACAACAGCAGGAAGAACATGATATCATTCAGCGAGGTGGTGCTCACCTCCGCCTGGAACGGCTTGTTTCGGCGAAGTTTCACGGCTGGGTGATTCGTTTCATAAAATCAAAAGCGGAATCCTGAACGGCCAGGGTGAAGCGGTCGATCATCATCTGCAGGTAATGATAGAATGAATAGGCCATTACCCCGACAATCAGTCCCGCCCCGCTGCATACCATCTTCTGGTAAAGTCCGCCGGCTATAATTCCGATGCTGATATTGTCGGTCATGGAAATGCTGTAAAAGATCTTGATAACCCCGGAAATGGTCCCGATGAAGCCAAGCATGGGCGCAATACCGGCGATGATGCCCAGATAGCTCAGGTTTCGCTCCATCTTGGCAATTTCGAGATTGGTTGCAGTTTCTATGAATGCCTCAATATCCTTAACCGGTTTACCGATATAATAGAGACCGGTTTCGAAAATGCGGCCGATGGCCGATGAATTCTGTTTCGACATCTGGATAGCCCTGTTTATGTCGGTGCCGTCAAGGCTGTTGAGTATACTGCTTACATATTGCTTGTCTACCAGTGCAAGGCGCCTGACATAGATGAATTTATTCACAAAGACGTATACAGCGATAATTGACAGGAGGAAGATCGGAATCATCACAAATCCCCCCTTGAACAAAAGGTCCAGAACTGAAATGCCTGCCGGTGTTGTGGCTATCACCTGATCAGAAATTGCTGACATATTGATGGGTCTCCCGTTTTGTCTTTAAAACGACTACAATGGTAATAAAATGTTGCCTGATCCTGAAATAAAAAAGGCATCCGTTCAGATGCCTTTTTTATTTACTTGCCAGTTGTTGGCTTCGCCTTCAGGGCACTTATCGCATCGGCCGCCTGCTTGTCGTTTGCGTCGATGGTTATAATGTTGTTCCAATAAACCAGTGAAGAATCCCGGTAAAGGGGTATGTCGGTTTTTTTCGCCAGCTTGGTGGCGTTGTCAAACCTGACATAATAATAGAATCCCAGATATTTTAAAGATTCGATGATCTCCTTCTTGTATTTTTCCGGATTGGCATTCATGATCACGAGTGCCTTCTCGTAAAACGGCTTGGCAACCCCTGTTTCAGTTTCAGGATCCAGCAAAGTTTCGGTACGAGCCTGGAATAACCAGCCCAGGTAATTGTTTGGCGATAGTTCGCACACTTTCTTGAAATTATCCGAGGCTTTTTTGATTCTCTCCGGCTTGATCAGGGAATCGTTAAGTTTCTGGATTGAATCTGTCGACGGCTTGGCAGTTGCAGCAAGGTAATACAAACGTCCGATTTTGAAATAATCCACCTGGGTAGGTTGTTTCTTGGTCAGCATGATCTCATAATAATGAGCCGCTTCGGGGAAGTTCTTTGCTTTTTCGTAAATCTTGCCAATCTCGTCATTAAGGGCAAAGCGGGTTGTATCAAGTTCAATAACTTTCAAATACTGGGGAATCGCCAGTGAATCCAGGTTGTTTTTCCTCAGCAGATTACCGTAATATTCATAGTCAGAGGCAATCGGACTGACATTCTGTGGGTTCTGGAAAAAGTTCTGGATTGCTTCCAGACCGGTCTGATATTTGCCAGTCTCATAATCGGAATAGGCCTGAAGCCTGAGAATATTTTTATCCTGAACATTCTTTGCCTTGAGCTGATCCAGGATTTCGCCGGCTTTTGCATAATCTTTATCGAGGACCAGCATGGAAGCATAGCGGATCAGGTCATTTGGCTGAGGATCAGTCATTCTTATATACTTGTCGTAACTCTGGCGAGCCAGGGTATATTTGTCAAATAAAAGATAGATCTCACCCATTTCGCGATAGGCGGGAACAAAGGTGCTGTCGATCTCGATGGCTTTCTTCATCTCATTTACCGCATCCTGGTAGATCCTTCCGCGTGCATAAACCTGCCCGGCCTTGAAGTGGGTAACGGGATTGTTTTTATCGTAATAAATAGCCTGCTTATAACAGTTGGCAGCATCACCGGCTTTGTTCTGGGCAATGTAGAAATCGCCTTTCATCATGTGAGCCTTTGCATAACCGGGCTTCAGTTCGATGGCCTTATCCACGTTTTTTTCGGCCAGTGCAAGGTTGCCTGGAATGGGCTGCATGTACATTTCGGCAAGTGCGATGTAATAATCCGGATTATTCCGCGCCAGTGACTGGGAATATTTCAGGTTCGATTTAGCCTGTACAGAATCACCTGTCTGGTAAAAATAATTGGCCAGTCCAACATAGTTCAGCGGATTGGATTTGGCGACCGTAATGCCCTGGCGGAAAACGATGGCTGCTGAATCAAGCTGGTTGAATTTTAGATAGATTTTCCCAAGGTTAAAATAAACGTTTGGGTCCGATGACTTGTTTTTGTTCCACTTTTCCAGGTAGGCGGCTTTTGCTTTCAGGTCATTGTTTAATTCCATGCGTTGGGTTGCATCCTGGGCAATACCTGATAAAACCGGAAAAAAGAGTACGGCGAAAAGGGTAATCATCGGGATTAGGATCTTCTTCATAACAGGTTATTCTTTAATTTTTACTTTTCTAATTGTTTGAAAGACTGGCAGAACGCCGGTTTTTAATATGATGCGCTGACCGCGGTCGCTGCGAATGAAGGAGGTAACTCCATTGGCCAAACCGTTCCAGGGTTCAACATTAATGAGAAAAATCGGCCTTACCAAAGGATATTTCCCTGGTAACAGGTTGGCCTGAAAAGGTAGAAAGGAGTTTGCCAGGGTAGGGGTATCTTCCAGACTCACCCTGAGCACTTTAATTTTTTCGTAGAATGTCGCACTTGCCGGATCACGGCTGTTGCTGATCCAGCCTACGCCTATGACCCCGATGGCATTGGGATGCTCTGCCACAAAATTGATTACCTCACTGTTGCTGGTCAGGGCACTCAGATTCTTTCCCAAAGCTTCACCACGGCAAATTGAATCTATCATAAAGCGTAAAGTGCTGGATCCGTTGGTGTCGAATACCAGCCTGATGCTGTCGGCCTCGACTTTATGTCCCAGTTGTTTCCATGTTGATATCCGGCCCGTAAGAATGTCTCTTATTTGCTTGACAGAGATCAGGGAATCGGTATGGCCGGGATGCACAATCAGGGCGATGGCATCGCTGGCAACATGGAGCTCCTTTGGAACCAGAGCACTTGAGCTCAACAGATCACTTTCTTCGGCGGTAAGGTGCCTTGTTACAAAAACCATGGAGTTTTTGTCTTTCAGAAACAGGCTCATTGCCTCCGTTTCCGGCTTGTAAACGCAGGTCACGCTCGCCAGGTTATAAATACCGTTAAATACGCTGACAACGGGATCGATAACCGGCTTGAACGATTCGTCGGAGTAAATAGTGACTTTGCCGCTAGTGGGCGTGCTTTGCTTCTCTCCCGGATTGCTGCGCTGGCATGAAAAAAAGATCAGCAATAAAACAGCGAGAGACAAAGTAACTTTGTTAATCGGCTGTTTCATTGCTGTCTTTCTTTGGTTCATTTTTAATTGTCCGGTAAAACCGGAATATTCCGTAAAGTAACATTAATCCTCCTGCAACATGCTGATATTTACCTGTTTGTTCAGCCAGAAACCCGGTGAAAAGCAGGAGTACTCCTGCCAGCAGGTAAAACGCAGGCATCGCTAACCGCAGGACTTTCAATATCCGAACGGAAAATGTATCCATCAGTGAAGAACGAAATTAACAGGAACTGAATAGGATACGCGTACGGTGTGACCGTTCTGCCGTCCCGGCATCCAGTCCGGCATGAGCCTGATAACACGTAATGCTTCTTCATCCAGTGCCCTCGATACTCCCCTGAGCAGTTTAACATTCGTTACCTTTCCTCTGGTGTCGATGACAAAACCTACGAAAACCCGGCCAGAAACGCCGGCTTCGATGGCTTCATCGGGATACCTCGTGGTCTTTTGAATAAAGGCCAGCAATGCATCCTCACCACCCGGGAAAATTGGCTGTTCCTCAACCAATGCGAAAGGCAGTACCTCAACCTCAACAATCTGTTGTCCCTGGGCATCAGCCTCCAGACCCGACAAATCGGGAGGAAGGGTGTCAATCCCTTTAACATCGGCTGCTCCGATGGTAATTTCTGTCTTATTCAGTTCATCCTGTGTTTTCATCTCCTCCTCCTGAGGAATCTCCTCGTCGGGTTTGATGACAGGTGCCGTGAACTTGATTGTCGACCTTACCGGTGGCGGTGGAATGTAAATTTCCTTCGGCTTTTCAGGAGCCGGTGCATCCAGTTTAATGTCGGCAAGTGTAGTCACCTGCAGGTTTCTTTCTTTTGATTTCGGCATTATCTTCTTGAATACGGTCGGAGCGGTTAGTCCGACTGTAAAGAGAATAAAAGCTATTAAAATAGCCCGCCTATGCCTTTTATTGGAAAGATGCCTGATCTCAAATGCACCGTAATCCTGATTCCTGCCTTCAAAAACCAGTGCGATCCATTCGTCGGAAAAAATGTTTGTTCCTGTTTTCATAGCATCATTTTTTACGGTTTTGAAGTAATTCCTTGTCAAAATCCGTAATGTCAACAATAGCATATCTTCCAATATTGCATATGTTCATCTCGTCAAGAATGTCCACCATATTCTTGTAAGTTCCGTCGTCAGTCGACTTGATTACAACAATCGGTGCGTTAACGTCAGATTTGATTTCTGAAAGCTGCTTTGCAAAAGCCTGATCGTCCAGGTTCTTCAATTTGGCTTCCTTTCTTAATTGGGCAACTCTGGCCATGACTGAAGCATTCTTCTCGAGCAAAACTTTTCGGATTCCTGTGGGACCATAGTTAGAAACGACCACCTCCGGGTCAACGTCACCTTCACGGGTACCGAAATAGTAATATATACTGTCGTTTTTCGAGAGAATAATCGTCATTGCCTTGGATGCCTTAATTTTAGTCTGCTCCTCTTCGGGAACTTTTTCTTTGGAAGGCATACTGATATCCATCGTCTGTGGTTTTATCAGCGTAGTAGCCAGCATAAAGAAAGTGATCAGCAGGAAGCCCAGGTCAACCATAGGAGTCAAGTCGATTCTCGTCGAAAGCTTTTTCCCTTTTGGTTTTTTCGAGTGCTTCTTACCGCCACCCTTATCCGTATTTATTTCTGCCATAGGTCTGGTTATTTAGCGTGCGTAAGGGTTTTCCTCTAGACTGGTGATCAGGTTAAACCGGTTTTGTTTCAGGTCCTGAAGGGTCCCGAACACTTTTTTAACTACCGGGTAGGGAGTCTTCGAATCCGCCTTGATGGCAATTTGAATCTTTGGATTCACGGACAGGGACATGCCGATCCAGTATTTCAGCTGGTTATCTGTGGAATCTACCGGTATGCCCAGCAGATTTTCTCTAAGTCCCCGTTGTTCAGCTTTCATGGCAAGAAAGTTCTTCATAGCAACCATGGGAACTCCAAAACTTCCAACAACACTGAATTCTTTCAATTCCTGATCGTTGAATGTGATGTTGTATTGGTCGCCCATTTTTTTGAGCAAATTCTTGCGATGTTCCTGACCGTCAATCTCATAGAAAATTTTTCCTTCCGGATCGATGAGAATTTTTACAATATTCGTTTCCTGGATTTTTATCTCGGAAATCGAAGAGGGTATAGATACCAAAACAGCTTCCTGACTGGTGAAGTTTGATGTGAGCATGAAGAACGTAAGTAACAAAAATGCCACATCACACATCGCAGTCATATCCTGCCAGGTACTTTTCCTCGGTATTTTAATTTTTGGCATAGACCAGGACTATTTATGGGTCGCACCATATGACTGTACAATGCTATAGCCGGCTTCGTCGATGCTATAGGTAATTTTATCAATGCTGGTTGTGAAAAAGTTATATGCAACAACAGCGATAGCTGCTGTACCGATACCAAAAGCAGTATTGATCAGAGCTTCCGAAATACCAGTTGCAAGAGCTACAGAGTCAGGAGCACCTGCGTTACCCATGGCGGCAAATGACCGGATCATACCCAATACCGTACCGAGCAGACCGAGCAGGGTTGCTACGGAAGAAATGGTTGCAAGAATAACCAGGTTCTGTTCCATCGTTGGCAATTCGAGTGAAGTCGATTCTTCGATATCTTTCTGAATGGCAAGTGATTTCTGCTCTTTACTCATGGTAGTGTCTTTTTCCACTTCCGCATATTTCAGCAGACCTGACTTGATAACATTACCCAATGAACCTTTGTGGATATTGCACAACTCAATAGCTTCGTTTACCTTGTGTGCATTCAGGTTTTCCTTAACTCCGGCGATGAGGTCAACAGCCTGGTTTTTGCCTTTAGCTTTGCGAATGGCAACATACCTTTCAATACAGAAGGTGATAACGGTCAGCAAAAGAGTCATGAGGATCGGTACGATATAACCACCTTTATAAACAGTTCCCATAAAATTACCGTTCACCGGCAAATTATGTGAATCGCCACCGATAAAGTTTTCCGAGGCTCCGAAAATAAATCTGAAGATCACAACGCTGATTACCAAAGCAGCCGGGATGACCAGCGCAGCGGCCTGGATCTTACTTTTTTTTCTTGCTTTTTTCATTGAGTAGTTAATTAATTGTTAATTGATTATGCATAATTTTTGTCAATCGAAACGTAAATCATAATGCTGGCTGGGCATTTTACCTCAGATCAATTCCGGTCAAAATCCTGAAATGATCACTGGAAAGATTGGGGGAACAATCAGGGGTAAAAGAAGGTACCAATCCAAATAACTGGAACAGGTGGTGACTCCATGTCAGTCTTCCTTCGTTCAAATCGCGGTCTCCTGCCATCATGTTGGTATCGAAATTTGTCAAGCATGCAAATATAATATCAACAAAACAGAATTACCTAATTTTAAAAAAAAAAAACGGCTCACTTATAAAACAATACGGGCCTGTGAAGCGTTATCGGGGCTCATCACATTCAAGGCTTTTTCGCTGTTTACCGGTAAATAATCATCCCTTTACCGAAGGAATATTGAATGCCTCGTTTCCACAGACTTACATTTGCTTCGTGATTCGAAACAGAATAAGTAAAACTTAAATACAAGTCAACATGGAACGAATGGACAAAGATTTCAGAATGGGTCGCCGGCACGACAGTCCGGTTTTCGACCGCCGCAGGCACATCAACAGCCGGAGAGGCTGGGGTGTTCTGCTCATACTTGTCGGACTGATCGCCCTGGGCAATGTGTTCGATATTATACCTTACGATGTGAGGAGAATCCTGATCTCCTGGCAGATGTTTCTGATCGCCATCGGCGTTATTTCGCTCATCAATAACCGCAGTGTGGTTCCGGGGATCTTCCTGATAGCTATCGGCGGGATTTCGCTGGCCAATCACTATTTTGAGTTTCCCGAATACTGGCGTCACGCATTCTGGCCTCTGGTGCTGCTCCTGTTCGGTGTTTACCTGATCGTAGCCCCACCGCGTTACCTCCGCCACTGGAAAACCCCGGAAAGGCCGCAGGGAGACAATATGGATTTTATAGATGAGGTGGCGATTTTCAGCGGCGGCGACCGAATCATCACCTCACAGAATTTCAAGGGTGGCCGTATTCTGAGCATCTTCGGCGGGTCAAAGATCAACCTGATGAACGCTAAACTGGCTGAGGGACAGCAGGTGCTTGATACGCTGAGCATCTTCGGCGGTTCGAATGTCATTGTTCCGGCCGGGTGGACCGTCAAGGTGGAAGTAGTGGCGATTTTCGGCGGATTCAGCGACAAGCGCGAAAGGATGCCCAACCTTGTTTACGACCAGAACACCATGCTGGTGATAAAAGGGATGGCTATCTTTGGTGGCGGCGAGGTAAAATCCTACGGCATCTGATTCCATGAGAAACCCTTTCCTGATAAACCGTGCTTATACGTTTTCTTACCTGATTGCATGGATACTGATCGCCGGTATCCATGCAATTGTGTTATGGCTGGCATCCGGACAGATATTACAGGTGGCCGTCACGGACAGTCTAACCTTCAATGTCCTGTTCGCAGCTATAGCTCTCGGACTGTGGTATTCCATACGTTATTACGATTTCAACAAGGCGGGGGTTCTCGACAGACTTCTTAATCATCTGCTCATTGCACTGATCGTTCTGGGTGTTTGGCTGGGACTGGGTTATCTTATTCTCAGCCAACTGTGGAGCGAAAACCAGCCTTACCAGGAATTTCTTACCAGTTCGCTTCCCTGGCGCGGCATTGCAGGATTCTTTTTCTATTCCCTGGTTATCATGATCTATTACCTCTACATTAACAATGAGGACCGTAAAGCCAGGATTACCAAAGAATCTACTTTGCAACTGCAGGTGAAGGAGGCCGAAATCGACCGGCTCAAGGCCCAGATCAACCCGCATTTCCTCTTCAACAGCCTGAACTCAGTTTCATCGCTAATAACCACTAAACCTGAACAGGCGCGGGAGATGCTTGTCCGTCTGTCCGGATTTCTGAGGTATTCCCTGGAAAGCAGGCATAATAACCTGACCTCACTCGCCGCCGAGATCGAGAATATCCGCTACTACCTTGAAATTGAAAAAGCCAGGTTCGGCAGCCGCCTGCAATTTGATTTTATCGTCCCCGAGGAGTGCCTGAACCTGACGATTCCGCACATGATCCTGCAGCCCCTCGCCGAAAACGCCATCAAGCACGGGGTATATGAAAGCACCGAACCGGTCAGGATTGAACTGAAAGCATCCTGCCGCAGCAAGGAAATATTGTTTGTTGAGATAACCAATGATTTTGACCCGGAAGCTCCCCCGCGAAAGGGTAAGGGTATCGGATTGATCAATACTCAAAACAGACTTTTTCTGGCGTACAATTGCGATAATTGCCTCGAAGTGGTTCGGTCGGAGAACCGCTTCACCATAAAAATGTCCATTCCTCAATTTCCTGTAAATGAGACCCAAAATAAAAGCACTGATCATTGACGATGAAGAGCCTGCCCGGGTTCTCATTCGCTCATACCTTGATTCCTTTCCCGAGATCGAGATAACCGGTGAATGCACCAATGGCTTTGAGGGGATGAAAGCCATACAGGCGGACAAGCCCGACCTTGTTTTTCTGGATATCCAGATGCCCAAGATCTCCGGGTTTGAAATGCTAGAACTTCTTGATGAATATCCGCAGGTGATCTTTTCGACCGCCTTCGATGAATTTGCCATCAAGGCGTTTGAATTCAATGCGGTTGATTACCTCCTCAAACCCTACTCACGCGAACGCTTTGCGCAGTCAGTGAACAAAGCCCTCGAAAGGATAAACCAAAAATCGGGACCGGCGCCGGGCCTGTCAAAATTAGCCGGCGGTATGCTGGCGGAAGGAATGCACCTCGACCGCATCGTGGTGAGGACCGGTCAGAAAATCAAGGTGATCTCCATCGGCCAGGTTGAGTACATTGAGGCTGAAGACGATTATGTAATGGTTTACACCGATGATGGCCGGTACATGAAGCAGATGACCATGGGCTACCTCGAGGAACATCTCGATCCCGCCGAGTTCATCAGGGTACACCGCTCGCATATCGTCAGGATAAACCAGATCGTCCAGCTGGAGCCTTATGATAAGGAAACGAAAGTCCTGGTTATGAAATCGGGCAGGAAGATTCATACCAGCAAAACGGGACTCAAACGGCTGAGGGAGACGCTGGGTTTCTAGGGCAGATGGCAGAAGGCAAAGGGCAGAAATTAGTAAAATGTAATAGGAGTAGGAATCAAGGGTGATGCACACCTATTTCTTTATTCTTAATCCTATTACTAATTTTTGCCCTTTGCCCTTTGCCCTTTGCCTTTACTTCCTGCCCTTCTGCCCTCTTGCCCTCTTGCCTTAGTATATCATCTTATAACCAATCCCCCTCACATTCAGTATCTCCACATTCGGGTCATACTGAAGATGCTTGCGCAGTTTGGTGATGAAAACATCCATGCTGCGGGCATTGAAAAAATTATCGTCGCCCCAAACCTTTTTCAGGACAAAGCTGCGCTCAACCACCTGGCTCCGGTTAACGCACAGAAGCCTGAGTATCTCAGCCTCTCGGTGAGTGAGCTTAGTGGTCTGGTTGCGGAATTCAAGAGTCTGCTTCCTATGGTCGAATTTGTATTCGCCTAATTGGTGAACCATAACCTCATCATCGGATTTGAGGGACTGACCGGGATCGGTGAGGCGAGCCTTGATCCTGACGATCAGTTCTTCCATGCTGAAAGGTTTCTTGATGTAATCGTTCGCGCCAACCTCAAAGCCTTTTACCACATCCGTCGTCTGTGATCTTGCCGTAAGAAAAATGATGGGTGTCACCGAGTCGAT
>CAYHCO010000004.1:21730-38812 GCA_964355105.1 uncultured Porphyromonadaceae bacterium | reverse complement strand
TCGCCGGTTGGTACCCGGTAAAATTTATCGAAAATATGTTTTTGCTGTTCTTTGGATATTCCCATGCCGTGATCTTTTACCCCAAACACGACAAACTCATTCTCGCGGTAACAACTGATTTCAAGCAGCGCCGAAGGTCCTGAATATTTTACGGCATTGTCGAACAGATTATTTATAACGTTTTGAATGTGAAACTTATCGGCATGTATATAGCCGGGTCCTTTCAGATTGAACCTGAACTCAACACGACCTGGGTTCTGAAGAATGAATTTTTGGGCTGTCTCTTCCAATACCTGGCTGATATTAAACGTTTCCTTGAATAGAACGAGCCGCTGTTTCTCGAAAGTACTGATGCGCAAAACATTTTCAACCATTCCGGAAAGACGATTAAGTTCTGTTCTGGATAAATCGATGTATTTCAGGCTTTTGTTACGGTCGTCAAGCGCTTCAAACTGAACCAGTGCCTCCATGGCTGCCGATACCGTTGCAATGGGTGTCTTGAGCTCATGGGTCATGTTATTGATAAAGTCGTTCTTTATTTCCGATAGTTTTTTCTGCCTGACGAACATGGTCAGCATATAGAAAAAACTTCCCGTGATGAGCAGGACAAAGAAAACCGAAGCGAAAAGCGTGATCCACATCCGCTTGAGCAGAAAGGAACGGGTTTCAGGGAAGTAGGCGAGAACTTTCTCATTGTCCCGGTTGATTCCGGGTAACTTTTGCACCGCCTGAGCGCCCTTGAAAAGTTCCGGCTTACCACCTGTCAGGTCAAACACCGAATCATTACGACTGAATGCCAGAAGAAAAGGAATAGTTATATTCCTCTCCTTGAGGGCCTTGTCGTATTTTTTGCTGATGGCAGGTAATTCCGGATGAATAGTGGCCAGGCTTTGAAAGACTTTGCCGACGATCCGGTTAAGGTCGGCCTGCTTGATAAATATGGAGTCCTTAACTGCTCCGGCATTCGGGTCATTGAGCATGCTGTCGGCTTGTTCGGCGATTCGGTAAGATTCAATGATAATAGGTTGGTCGGAACCATCCTGGTTGTCCAGAATGTGACCGATGATGTTTTCCTCGGTTTCGAGGTTCAGTACCTCCTCCAGTGCCGTGTTCACCTCATTGCGGAAGGTCTTATTGTGCAGGTCGTAGGCGTTGCTAATCCAGTAAATCTGAAAAATGATGATGCCGATCAGTGCCACAGACATCGTAATGATTATATATCTCAAATTCCGGTTCACGACGCCAAATTACACAGAAGGACCCTAATCAGCGCTTTTGATTAACAATCATTAACATAACCCTTTCGTTTAGCTTAAACTTCAGGAACAGATATTTCTATATTTGCGTGATATTTTTCTGATTATGATTATTGAAGAGAGCGACCTTGAGAAATTCATCCTCGTTGGAGACCGGGTACTGATCAAGCCCAAAAGCCCTGATCAACGGACCAAGGCCGGACTTTATCTTCCGCCAACTGTTCAGGAAAAGGAAAGGGTGCAGAGCGGGTATGTTGTCAGGGTGGGGCCCGGTTACCCGATACCTGCCGTTACCGATATTGATGAGGCATGGAAGCCAAAACAGGAGGAAGTGCGTTATGTGCCCATTCAGGCTAAAGTTGGTGATCTTGCTGTTTACCTGCAGGATTCCGGTTATGAAATTGAATTCAACAATGAAAAGTACCTTATCATATCACACTCATTTATTTTAATGCTCATACGAGATGAAGGATTATTCAACTAAGCTGTCGATTTTTTCTATCAGCCTGATTTTTTTGCTTTCCGGTGTCAGTCTGCTGGCACAGTCATTGAATCCGCAGGGTAAAAGTGTTAATGGCGAGTATACCTTTAAGGAGGCACTTAAAGCCTATGACGAGTGGGCGTCGTTTGCCCCGAACCTCGACCAGAAAGGCTGGAAGGCCTACGGTCGGTTTATGGAATTCAACCGCAGTAGGTTGAATCCCGATGGAAACCCTGCTGATCCTGCCATCTTCCTCAATGAAGCTGTCAAGGTTCAGGCTGAGAAGGAATCCATGGCCAGCCTCAAATCGGGAAACGGCTGGTCACCGGTAGGTCCCGACCGCAGGCCGCCAAGTGTTAATTCCAGCTCCTCGCACGGAGTAGGACGAATCAATTGCATCGCTTTTCATCCGACTGATCCGTTGACTTACTGGGTTGGTGTGGCACAGGGTGGAGTATGGAAAACCGTGGATGGTGGGAATACCTACAGACCGCTCACTGATGACCTGCCAATTTTAAGGGTCAGTGACATTGCCGTGAATCCAAAAGACCCGGATAATATTTTCATAGCCGTTTGTGATTACGCCTATATCGGCGTTGCCCTCAATACTGACAGCCGCAAGCGGCATACCCATTACGGACTGGGTGTTTACCGGACCGATAACGGCGGAAACTCATGGAGGCCCACTGGGTTGACGTTCTCGGAAACAGAATTTGATGCATCGTTGATCCGTCGCGTACTCTATCACCCCACACAGGATGGTGTTCTTGTTGCAGCCGGGGTTTCGGGTATTTTTAAATCCACTGACGACGGGAATACCTGGCGCAAGGTGGATACCCATGTCATATGGGATATTGAGCAGGATTTCAATAACGGATCAGTGATCTATGCAACCACAGGAACTATCCGGAGTTTTGGAGGCGGTTCTGCAACGCTGATGAAATCGACCGATTTTGGGGAAACATGGGTTCAAAAGACTACCAACTGGCCAAACGACCTGAGCATTGGCAGGACCGAAATAGGACTTACCCCTCAGAATTCAAATTACGTTTATATCCTTGCCGCTGATCCTAATGGTGGATTTTACGGATTTTACCGCTCCACGGATGCTGGTGAAACCTGGACTGCCCGTAATACCCAGGCTGCCAACGGACAGAATATCCTTGATAATCAGCAGGGATGGTACGACCTGGCTATCCTGGTGGATCCCAAAAACAAAGAGCGCATATATGTTGGCGGTCTTAATATGAGGGCCTCTTCAGATGGCGGAGTCTCCTGGGAGCCGGTTTCGAATTGGGTGTTTTCCGATGATAACTTTACCCTGCATGCCGACCAGCATCAGTACAAGTACAACCAGGTTGACAAAAAATATTATGCCTGTCATGATGGCGGAGTTGCACGAACTGACACCATCATCCCCGGAACAAGAACCGATGGAAAGTGGAATACGACTTGGGAAGAGCGTTCCAATGGAATGATTATCACATCATTCTACAGGATTGGACTTTGTGAGATGTTCCCCGGTTATGTGGTTGGGGGAGCACAGGATAATTCCAGCTTCTATAACAAGAACGGAAACTGGATAAATTTTATCGGCGGCGACGGAATGGATTGCATGATCAACCCCGATAATCCGAATATCGTATACGGCTCTTCACAGTATGGCAGCCTCGTCCGTTCCGACAATGGCGGGAGCAGTATTAAGGGAATCCGGCCAAGCGTGGGAAGTGAAAAAGGGGAATGGACGACACCGATCATTCAGGATCCGAATAACCCGAATATCATTTTCACCGGTTATGGTAACGTTTACAAATCCCTTAATAAGGGAGACTCCTATACCAAGATATCCAATTTCCCGGTCGTTGCAGGCTACAATGCACCTGCAGAAATCACCTCGCTGGTCATGTACCCGGGTAACAACAAAACCTTGTATGCAGCGTCACGAATCCGTTATGATAAACCTACGAATACCAAGCTTTGGGCAACCCAGGATGGCGGTAGCCGCTGGACCAATATCATTCAGGGTATTCCGGATACGCTCTACATCACCTCCATGGCCGTGAACGGAAATGATTCACTCGACCTGTGGGTGGCTTTCGGCGGATTCCTTCCGGGTGAAAAGGTTTTCCGCACCAAGGACGGGGGCCTCAGCTGGACCAACATGTCGCTCGACCTGCCTAACATCCCGGTAAATTCCGTGGTCCATCAGGAAGGTTACGGGAATGATGTGGTATATGTCGGAACCGATGCCGGAGTTTATTATTATACTGAATCATCCGGTAAATGGACGCTTTACAGCAATTTGCTGCCGAATGTGGTTGTTTCCGAGCTGGAGATCCATTATCCGACCAGAAAGCTGTATGCTGCCACTTTCGGAAGGGGTATCTGGATGACCGACCTCGTGCAGGGAACCTCAGGTACTGAGCCTGTTGGGTTTGTTGCCAGCAGGATGACTGTTTACCCGAATCCGACCTTAGGAATGTTGACGCTCCAAGTTGAGGGCGTTCAAGCTTCAGTGGCCAGAATCGAAATGATTTCCGTAACCGGCGAGCGCGTTTACGAGGAAACGGTTCCCGTTGCCAATGGGATTATTCAAAAGCAACTTCATCCGGAACTGGCTCCCGGGATGTATTTCCTGCGTGTTTGGGCCGGGAAACAGAACCTGACGGCGAGGTTTGTTAGAGAGTAGGCAGGGGGCAGTCAGCAGTAGGCAGTCTGCAGTTGCCAGTAGGCAGTAGGTAGTGTAAATTATGTAACCTAATAGTAAATCAAAATGAGAAAGTTATTGTTGTCTTTTATTCTTGTTCCTTTTCTTTTCAGTTGCAATCCAACTGTTAAGAAGGGAGCTGGGCTTACCGGAACGGTTAAGAACCTGACCTCCGGTTTCTTTATGCTGGGAGGTCCGGGCGGCGCGAAGGATTCCATCCGTCCCGATGCCACTGGCAAGTTTACCCATTCGATCAAGGATCTCACCGAGATGGCAAATTATTACATCCTATCGGGCGCACAGGATTACATGCCATTCAAAGTGGCTCCGGGTATGAGCCTCGACATCAGTTTTGATGCGGCAGCCTTCAAAACCTCCCTGAAGTTTTCGGGTAAAGGTGCTGACATTAATAACTATTTGGTTGCCAAAAGTATCAGTGCCGGTCAGATGAATTACGATGAGTTCAAGCTTGAACCGGATGCTTACCGCGTCAAGCAAGATTCCGTTTTGAACGCTCAGAAGAAGCTCCTGGCAGATGCAATAAGGGATGACGCCAATGATCCTTTTTGGAAAATCGAAGAGGCTGAAATCCTGTTCGGCTGGGCTAATAATTTGTCCATGTACGGTAGCTACCACGGTTATGTTACCGGAATCAAGAATTATAAAGCCCCTGAGGAGTTCTATACTTTCCAGAAGGATCTGAACCTTAACAACCCGGAATACGTTAAATCCGGTGCTTTTAAGGAGTACCTGTCGATGATGGTTCAGAAAGCTGCTTCGGATAAAGTTGAAGCGATGAAGAAAGCTGACTCCACGGTGACCGTAAATAATTTAAAGGTACGTATGGAAACGGCGGTTGAATTGCTGAAAAATGATGCCGTGCTTGACAATTACATTTATGAAGATCTCAATTCGGTTGTTCAATGGCAGGATATCGACAAGAATGTACAGGATAACATCGACTTCTTTGTTGGAAGATGCAAGGATACATCCCTGGTTAACAAACTGAATAGAACAGTTGCGGAATGGAAAAGGCTTTCAACCGGTCAGCCAGCCTTTGATTTTACCGGCAAGGATCAGCAGGGCAATACCGTGAAACTGTCAGATTTTAAAGGAAAGCTCGTTTATGTTGATGTATGGGCTACCTGGTGCGGTCCCTGTAAATATGAGATTCCTTATCTGGACACGCTGGAAACGGACTATCACGGGAAAGACATCGTTTTCATCAGCTACTCCATTGATGAGGATTATGCCGCCTGGATGAAATTCGTTCCTGAAAATAAGCTTCAGGGTGTACAGATTATCGGCGAAAAAGCCTGGCAATCTGATTTGTGCATCAAGTACAAGATCATGGGTGTTCCTACATTCATGTTATTTGACCGTGAAGGAAAAATTGTTTCTGTTAAGATGACCCGGCCTTCGGACAAGAAGACCAGGGAGAAATTTGACAGCTTGCTTTAAAAGAGGTGACAAGTGACGGGTGACAAGTGACCTGAAAAAAAAGAGAGCCCTGGTTAATTGCCAGGGCTCTCTTTTTTTACTGCCGACTGCAGACCGCCAACTGCCGACTGCCGACTGCCAACTATTTCTTCACCATATCCTTGATAACCTCAACCCCTTCCTGCAGGTAAATATCTTTCGTGAGGTCCTCGATCATTCGCTGAACGATCTCGCTTCGGGCGGTATCCGACTTGTTCAGGGTAAGATCCGATTTGAGCGCGCTGATCTTCATCCCTGTTGGGGTCTTCATAACCTTTTCATATTTCTTGGCTTCCTGCGACTGGGCCTTCAATTCTTTCAGGTAAGCGTCCAAATTGAGGTTGAAGTTGCTCCTATCGGAATCCTTCTTGATCCTGGTGGCATTCTGACGTATCAGGTTGAACTGCTCGTTGTTCTGCAAACGTTTTTCCGATGCACTCTTTAGTTTATCCTTTGGCAGGGTTTGCGGCCATGGAGTATATTTGGCCGGGGTAATCTCATCCCAGCTCAGGGCATATTTTTCTTCTTTTTCCCCGATATCCATGTGCTGATAGGAATCAGGCAAAGCAATATCAGGGGTAACTCCCTTCAGCTGGGTGGTTTTCCCGTTGATACGGTAGAATTTCTGGATGGTCAGTGACAGTGCGCCTAGTGGCTTGACATCCTTGAATTTGTCATTGACGAATTCATCCAGGTCGGTGACCCGTTGAACGGTTCCCTTGCCCCAGGTGCTCGGGCTTCCTACGATAATCCCCCTGCCGTAGTCCTGAATGGCGGCTGCAAAGATCTCCGATGCGGACGCACTGGAATAATTGGTCATCACCACCAGAGGCCCGTCATACTCAGTTTTTGGATCGGTATCGTCGAGGATGGTTGGAGAACCCTCCTTGGTTTTTATCTGAACAACCGGCCCTTTCGGAAAGAACAGGCCGGCCATTTTAACGGCTTCAGGAAGTGATCCGCCGCCATTGTTGCGAAGGTCGATGATCAGTCCGTCGATGCCCTCAGCTTTGAGTTTCTGAATCTCGGCAGCTACATCGTCGGCACATTTGCGACCGTTGCGATCCTGGAAATCCTGGTAAAACTGGGGCAGGAATACATAACCGGTGCGAACCTTGCCTGAGGCATCTTTTATGATCAGCGATGAGGCGTACGACTCCTCCATGATTACCACATCGCGGATGAGCACCACCTCGGTTATTGAGCCGTCGCGTTTGCGAATCGAGAGCCTGACTTTGGTATTTTTTGGTCCTTTGATTAATGCCACTGCATTTTCCTGCTTCATGTCGAGGATGTCGACCGATGGTTCGTCGCCCTGGCCGACCCTCATAATAAGATCGTTGACTTCGATTTTCTTGCTCCTCCATGATGGGCTGCCCGGAAACATGTCGACAACCACGAGGTAACCGTCCTTTTGGCGCAGGGTGGCCCCGATCCCTTCGTATTTGCCCGACATGTTCATGTCGAACCGTTCCTTATCCCGCGGTGGCATATAAACCGAGTGAGGATCATAGGCTGATATGACCGAGTTGATGTATATCGACCATCTGTCGTCCTCATCCATCTTGCGGACGCGGTCGTACCAGTCATTGTAATTGTCGAGCAGGCCTTTGCGGGCTTCAGCTTCGAGTTTCTCCACCGGCTTGATCTTGACAGTATCTGATTTTGCTGCAGCTTCCTGCTGAAGCTGAAGGTTGCCGGCAACCCTTGTCATGACTTGAAATTTCAACGCTTTACGCCAGGCTTCGCGCAGCTCTGCATTATCCTTGGGGTATCTGGTCTTTTCCGGATCTGTCTCAATGGTCTCATTCTTGGTCAGATCGAAGGGAACGGTCAGAAACTCTGTATAATATGCTTTGGTCTCCAGTAGTCTTTTCTGGATGAGGTCCGATGATTTCTGAAAGAATTCCAGCGACCGGGCTTTCCATTGATCGTCGAGTTTGAGTTTGTACGCTGACAATTCATTATAATCCGACTGCAGGAAATACCTTTTATTCAGGTCGAGCCGGTCAATATACAGGCTGAAAACGCGCTCGGAAAAACTGTCGTCCTCCTTTAGCGGCTGATAGTGACGGTAAGAGAGAAATTGAGAAATTGCTTCATTGAGTACAAGCTCTTTTTTGCTGCTAGGTACTAAATATGCTGAGGTAAGAACCATTACGGTTCCTGCAATAAGCATCCAGGAGATTTTTCTTTTCATAAATGACTTTAGAAATAATAAGCTACGAAATTAACACATCTGGGCTGCATTTGTTGTTCAGGTGAACGGAATAAATCCTGCCCGCTCGAGTTTGCCAACCACTAATTTTACCAGATACTTATTTTCCAGGTTGATAGCGTATTTTCTGGCATGTTCGTCAAGGCCGATAATCATTTCCTTGTCGCGCAGCCATTTGAGCATCTTGGAAATTTCGGTGGGATGTTTTTGAGGAAAATACAATCTTACATCGGCGGCCTGGAAAACCTGTTTCTCCAGGGCGATATCGATGATCAGACGATCCTGCTCGCCAAATACCCGGTCGAATAACGGATGCTTGAAAGCAGGGCGAAGAATCTCTTCCTTGACAATCTCGTAATTAAGAAGCTTATCCATCCGGGTCATGTCGCTTTTTAAACCTTCCAGGGCAAATTCAATAAATGCAAATACGTCCTTTTCCTTCTCCGAGTCTGCCTTCCGGATCAGCTTGATGTACTTCTCCGGGTCCCAGCAAAAACTGAAAGTGGGATTTATGATCCGGTTAGCTGTGCCTGCGAATCCTTGTTTTTGAAGCATTGCATAAGTTAATAGTCTTGCAACCAGACCATTAGCTTCTCTAAAGGGATGTATCCACAGAAAGCGCTGGTGGGCATATGCAGATTTTATGGCGTTGAATTTCGGAGTTTCGTGCTTATTCAGGTAGCTGATCAGCTTATCCATAAAAGTTTCTACCAAATGGAAGGCCGGACTGGTGCCTCCGGGCACCTCCGGACGAGCCGGATTATGTCTGTATTTACCTGCAAACCTGCTACTTTCATTGGTGATTCCTTCGCGAATGGAACGATGGAGCTCGGTAAAGAAACCTTGCAAAAAGACCGTTTCGTTGAAATTCTTATCCAGATATCGCATGGATTGAGATACTTTATCTATCTCAACAGTTTTCCTTCCTTTCGACTCCGGGTCGTCATCCTTGGCTTCCAGGTACTTGCTGAGCCCGGTTTTATTGCCGTCCACGCGTGCTGAACTCATCGCATCGAGGTCAAGGAAAATATTACGCAACTGATTGTAAATGAAGGAATCGGTGGTAACGATAGTATCCTTTTTACGAAGATATTCGATCTCGATGACTAAGTCGGTTATCTTGCTGTTAAACAGCGGTTCCGGAGTCTGAAAAATAACTGGTTTCATTGCACGGCCAACCGGAATTAACGGTGGTGTTAATTGATTAATTCACAATAATATATAAAAAGTTTGCCAACTTTTTCTTTTCGGAAGCTCAAATATATGATATTTAACGCATTCCGTTCCGGTAAATTGTATTTTTTTTTGATATTTGAATACTTTATGACGGACAGCGAAATTCTAATCAGCAATGAAGCCGGAAGCTTCAGGATCAGGCCAATCCAGCCTGGTGACAGTGAATCCATCCGCGACATTATCCTGGAAACGCTTGTGGAACATGGGGCTGTTGGAGGCGGCTTCGCCTCCGGTGATCTGGATACCCGGCAAATGTATGTGGCTTTTCAAAAGGATGGGAGAAAATACTTTGTCGTGGAGAAATTGACCGGTGAAAGCGCCAATGGGGTAGCTGGTGCAGGAAATCCTGTTCTTGGAGGAGCTGGCATTGCTCCTTTGCCGGGTGAGCCGGGAACCTGCGAACTGGTTAAAATGTATTTCCGTCCGGAACTTCGGGGAATCGGCATCGGTAAGCGATTGCTTCAATTATGCCTTGAGGAGGCAATCAAATCCGGATATGGTAGGATTTACCTGGAAACGATCCCGCAAATGTTAGCTGCCCGGGGATTATATGAACATCTGGGATTCAAGCGGATCGACCATTCGATGGGAAATACCGGTCATTTTTCCTGTGATGTTTTCTATCTGCGCGATCTTGTATAAGCAAAAAAACAGTCGAAAATCAACCGGTTTCACTTATTTTCTTCAGCCGGCTATAGTCCAGAACGCTGAAATTCTTTCCTTTCATCCGAATTAATCCTTCAGCATCGAATTTTTTAAGCATCCGGATGACTGTTTCAGCGCTCATGCCGGATAATTCAGCGAGGTCCTGCCTGGAAAGTGGCAGGTCGAATTCGGTGGTTTTGAAAATCCTGTCCGACAGGCAGAGCAGGATGTCAGCCAGACGGCCGTAGGCCTGTTTGTGGCTGAGACAGAAAAAACGACCGGTGATCTGGACATTGTTCGAGCTTAAAATATTGATCACCTCGCGTGCAAATATCGGATTTTGGTTTATCAGCGTTCTGAAAGCAGTCAGGTCGATTTGCCTCACATCTGATTCCACGTAGGCCATGGCAGAATACTGAAAAGTATTGAATTCTTCTGAAATTGAAGTCAGTCCCAGTAGGTTTCCGGATGGTATTATTTTAAGAATCAGTGTGTCCAGGCCGTTATCAATATAAACTTTGACCAGGCCATGCTCCACATGCATTACCTGGGAAACGAAGCTGCCCTGTTTGCAGATGACTTCCTTCTTTTTATATCGCACCCGAACAGAATGATCCTCAAGATACATTTTCTCTGCCGGGGTCAGGATATCAAAACATTTGCACTGTTGCGAACTGATCGTACAACTTGTGATTCCTGTGGTATTATCCATTAATCTATTGTTAAAAGGTTAGCAAAAGAACACAAAAATCAGGAAAAACTGACGTGGATCAGGTTTATATCCGGTCAAAATCAGAAGAAATCTTAATGCGTGCAAGCATTCAAAACCATGAAATATCTCAGGTAACGGCGATTTTTGTACTGATAATTTATTCACAATCAATGTTCACGCAATGGCAATTTACAATCGGATTCTTAAGATCGGAATGATAAGCGTTCCTGCGTTTTTACTGGTATTATTTATTGGTTGTGCAAAAGACCCTGCCGGAAACCGGGTCGATTCCTGCGAAGGCTGCCATACCAGTTATGCACAGCTTCAATCCGTATATACACCTGATACGGCCGCCCCTGCCGGTGGCTGCGGCGGCGATGCCCCGGTTTATGAACCTTATGATCGTGTTTACATGGGTGGGGCAGGGTTTGCCAGCTATAAGCTCTCTGGGCATTATGCCATCGGATGCACTGGTTGCCACAATGGCGTTGATAAAACTGCCGATAAGAATAAAGCACATTCGGATAATTTTATCTCGCATCCCTCTTCGGAATATGCTTCAAAATGCTCTGCATGCCATCAGGAAGTGACTGATAATTTTAAGAACAGCATTCATAACGGATTCGGTCAAAAGCGGAAAGTAACCATGCGGAGCGGGCTGTCGGGACCTGATGATTTCGATAAGCTGCCTGCGCATCAGATTGAAGGGTACACCAATAACTGTGCTACCTGTCACGGCACTTGCGGTAACTGCCATGTCGTCCGTCCGGCTCTTGGTGGTGGCGGGTTGGCAAATGGCCATTCTTTCACAAAAAAACCTGACATGGTGAGTGTTTGTGTTACCTGCCACTCCTCACGCGGCGGTCATGCTTACATGGGTGTTGCATCAGGCACGCAACCCGACGTGCATCTGAAAAAAGCCGGATTTACCTGCATGGATTGCCATACCGGAGGCGAATTGCATGGCCAGGGGGAAAAGGTTATCCAACGTTACGCCTACCGGGAATTGCCTACCTGTGACAAATGCCATGCAGGTAAGCAAAATGTGAATATGTACCACTCAGTTCATTATGATGATTTTAGTTGCCAGGTATGTCATTCACAGAATTATAACAATTGCGGCAGTTGCCATGTTCACGGCGAAGGCGCGCGTGTTCCATCGTACATGGATTACAAGATTGCTGTAAATCCAATTCCTGAGATTAAAACCGGATTTAAATTCTCTCTGGTCCGGCGTACTCTGGCGGCACCCGACAACTGGGAGAGATACGGTGTGTCGGAATATGCAAACTTTGATATTTTCCCTACCTACAATTACACCACTCCTCACAATATCCTGAGATGGACGGTTAGAACCCAGGTTTCGCAAGGCGCTTCCTGCTCGGCGAACTGCCATATCCGGAATGAGGGCGGTACCCTGATAAATAAGAAGAATTTCCTGTTCAAAGAAAACCTTCTGGACTGGGAGAAATCTGCAACATCAAAAATTGCCGTCGACGAAAAGTTGCCTGCTACCTGGTTTAAGTAATCTGAATATCATATCATTAATTAAAATAATAACACAATGAGAAAAATGAGAATTCTGATGCTTGGCATCCTTGCTGTTGCCCTGATGGTGACATCATGTAAAAAAGAAGAAGCCGTAAACGAATCGCAGGTATTGGCTGAATACCTTGAATCAGCCGATTCACCACTTATGAAGGATTACGTAAACACCGACCTGCCCTCAATCATGGCTGCAAGCGAAGTGAAAACCCTCAATGAAACCGGGCAGGTTTATATCATGGATATTCGCGCTGCTGCTGATTTTGCACTTGGACATATCGCCAATGCCCATAATGTGGCCCTGGCTGATGTTGTAACCCATATCAAAGCAGTCGACCTGACTCCCTTCACCAAAGTTGCAGTGGTTTGCTATACCGGTCAGACGGCGGGCTTTGCCACTTCATTGCTGAGAATCATGGGTTATAGTAAAGCCTTCTCCATGAAATGGGGAATGTGTGCATGGAATGTTGATTTTGCATCAAAATGGAAGAATACCGTTGCTGCTGGCAATGCATATGCTGCCCAATTTACGGCATCTGAAACTCCCAAAGGCCCTGCCGGCGAAATGCCAGTCCTGACCACAGGTAAAACTACTGGCCCAGAGATCCTGGAAGCCCGTGTTGCTGCCCTGTTAACCGAAGGATTCACTCCTGCATCCGTAACCAGCAAAGCAGTTTTTGATAACCTGGTCGGATATTACATTGTAAATTACTGGCCTGTTGCGCATTATCTCGCACCTGGTCACATTCCGGGAGCTATCCAATATGAACCGAAAGCTTCCATAAGCCTGGCAACCAGCCTTAAAACCCTGCCTATTGATAAGCCTGTAGTTGTCTACTGTTACAGTGGCCAGACCAGTGCATTCATGGCTGCTTACCTTCGTCTCCTCGGTTATGATGCAAAATCACTTCTTTATGGTGCGAATGGGATGATTTATGACCAGATGGTTACCGCAAAACTTACTACGTTCAATGATGCCCAGATCATGGGATATGAGTATGTGAAATAGTCTGATGTTAATTGTTTGAGGAGGCTTGCCCCAGGGTGAGCCTCTTTTTTTTAATCTCACTTCAGGAATACGGGTTTGAAGGTGAACATGATCCAGCCCCAGTTCTGCACTGCTTCCACGCTGCCTCCCTTGAGTACCTGGAGTGTTTCAGTGGGCAAAAGGTGTGAATAGCCTGCATTCAGCTCAACGGATTCACTGATTCTGTAACCTGTATAAAAATCGAATTCGTTACCCAGTTTTCGGTCTGGATTTCCTGAGAGATCAGCTTGTGCGATAAAATGATGCACATCGAGACCAAGACTGATGCCTTTGATTTTATAGCCGACCTTAAAGTACAAGTCACGCAATCCAACCGAGGCAAAATGGTTTCCGGCATAGAAATAGTCCATGTGACCGTTGAATTTGTGCGCGGTACCGTAAAGTGGCAAAAAGGAATTTGCCTTGGTATCTGATTCTTCGGCATGGGTGCCCGAGAGCTCTTCGTAACCAGCACCTAATGAGAATTTATCGGATAATTTCCAGGTGGCTTCAAGCAGGTATTCATAGGCCGAGAGGTTTTTTCCATTGACCAGCTTGCCCATCTGGTAATATACGTTACCTGAAATGCCGAATTTACCTGCGGAATATTCGGCATAAGGTCCGAAAGTCTGGGTAAACCGGATCTTTTGGGATAGGATCAAACCTTGTGAATTAGTCGTATTTTGGGGGATGCCGTTATTTATTCCGAGCAGGCTGACCTTTAAGTCCCCGAAATTTTTATTAATCCAGATGAACTGCATGAACTTGTATGCATCCGGTCCTGCGTATATGTTGTTTTTCCGGTTCCCACTCTCGTGGTAGGCTACTCCAAGATGGGCCTCCACATATCCGGTGAATTTCAGGAGGGCGAGGTCATGGCTTCTTGCCTGCTGCAGCCACCCGGCATTGCCAAAGAGCCTGCCGTTATCATATGCCAGTTCCTGCCGGCCGAGCCTTATCGACAGGCTTTTGCCGAGGGCGGCCTCAGCCCAGGCTTCATGAATTGAGATGGCAAAATCCTCGTTGCTGTTCATTTGGGCCTGACTGCCCCATATCCTGACATCCTGCAATACCAATTTTGATGTAATCCCCCCACCTTTGAAATCTAAATTTAACCGGGTACGCTGATTGGTAAACAAAGATGGCTTTTGGTCCTCTGCAGCCAGCGTGGAATATCCGTGGCTGTACTCAGTTCTTGGCCGGTATTCAGCCGATAACCGGAACTGGGCAAATCCCTGACTACTGAGTGTAATCAGCGCTATCAGGATAATGGTGTTTTTCATTCGTTAATAATTTGCTTTTCAAGTTTAAATAGCTCGCACTCATGGAGCCCTCAATTTATTTTCATGGCATTTCGCGAGCATTGCTCATGAGGGGTTCATATACTGAATATTAAGATTTTAGGACTCAAGTCCGGGATTGTCTTTATTTCCATTGTGGCAATACGCTTTTGGAGAACTCAGCTTTTTCGGCATTGAGGGTTTTCATGTCCAGTCCAATATACAACTGGGCCTTTTCCTTTGTATCGATATCGGGATAAGGAACTTCCCGGTTCCAGCCAAGTTCGGCCAATAAGCGGGCCAGGCTGATTCGTGCGTTGCCCGCAGCTTCTATCCCGGATGCCACTATGCGAGCCGTCTCAACAGGGGCGTGAAACGAGCTGCCATGGCCTGCTGCTGCGAAATCCCATCTCCATTGAGCCCTCCGGATATCAGCAAGAATACCTTTCATCTGGTCTGCATTAGCTCCCAACCCCCAGGCCTTGCCTGCCTCGACATGGGCATGAACAAGCTGTTTTTCAAGTTTGTCGCGATTCTCCAGGAGCTTCTCCTGACGCACATAAACATCTCTAACCAGCTTCTCGGTTTCTTCACGATGACACACCTGACACGAATTGGCAACATTGTTTAAAGGGCTTTGAATGTGGTGGTCGGTAAACTTCTGACTTCCCTCGCTTTTATAAGGCATATGGCAATCGGCGCATGCAACGCCACGGCTGGCATGGGTACCCATCTGCGAAAGCTCATAGTCGGGGTGCTGGGCCTTGAGCATCGGAGCCTTGCTTATGGCATGGGTCCAGTCGGAGAATCCGTAATGATCATAATAGGCTTCGATTGAATCCATGCTCATCCCTTTGTCCCAGGGAAAGGTGAGATACCCGACGCCCTCGATTTTCTTCTTGTTGAAATAGTATTCCACATGGCATTGTGCGCAAACCAGGCTCCGCATTTCCTGGTGAGATACCTTGCTGATGTCCCTGCCCTGGCGTTCAAAGGCTTCAACCAATGCGGGACGTGAAATCCGGAGGTTCATGGTTTTAGCATCATGACAGTCGGCACATCCAATAGAGTTCACCACCTCTGTGCCACGTGAGTCCCAACTGCCTTTATAAAACTCAGCAATGCCAACCTCATTCATCAGCCGGGGAACATCGGGACTCTTGCATGACCAGCAGGTGTTGGGCTGCGGACTCGGCTTGCCTGATCCCGGCGCTCCGGTACGAAGGGAATTCCTGATGTCAGCAATTGCATATTGATGGCCCCGTCCCTGGTTGTATTGTTTAGAGAAGGCATAACCTGCCCAAAGAATAACCAAACGTGGATCTTCAGCCAGCATGTCGTGCGTGGCTGATCCTCCAAATTTACTTCGGAAGGAGGTGTCGGCGGTTTCCAGGTATGATTGGTATTCACGCGGGAAGTTCTCTCCCCAGACAGCACTTTTTGGCTCGAACTGTGAAAACTCATTTTTGGGGGTGTAGGCAAAACTGGCTTCCGATCTGCGCTCGATAATTGAGGAGGCAACAAGGCCGAGCAGGAATACAATGGCCATGGTGCCGGCGAACAGAACCCAACCCAGCCAGGGTTTTTCTTTTAATATTTCAGGAATGGATTTCATTTAGATTTTATTTTTCGTTTTTCATAATTTTTCTTAGCCAGTCAGGAACTGGACTCTCAGGCAGCGGCACCCGCGCATAGGGAACGCTGGCCAGACTGTTGACACGGCCATGCGGGGTTTCCCTGTGGCAACTCCAGCATTGACGCTCCGAGCGAGTGTTGTGAGCCTCAAGGGTTATTGCCTGTATTGGCTCGTCGGTGAGGAGGTTAATATGGCAACGGATGCAATTGTTTTGAACTACCTGCTGCCCAGCCTTTTTTATATGTATCACCTGGGGTTCCAGTCTCAGCGTGAACATGGTTGCATGTCTCATGCCATCCTTGGCTTTGAAGAAATATTTGTTCAGAATATTGTTGTGCGGAACATGGCAATCTGCACAGTTTGCATACTGGCGATGCGAATTATGCGTCCAGGTGGCATACTGGGGTGCCATGATGTGACAATTCACACATGTTTTTGGATTATCTGAGAGGTAAGAATGTGCTTTCGAAATATAAAATGCAAAGAAGAACAGACCGAAAAAGATGCCCAGTGCGAGGATCACCGGTAATCGCCAGGCAGGCGGCGGAAGAAGAAAGCGGATAATTCTCATAGGATACTTTTAATTCCAAAAAGATACAATCTTTTAAGCCACAAACCTACACACGAGAAAATTGAATTATTGTAACAATCGTTACATAAAATGTTAATTCAGGGCTGTTATCTGAATGTCGCTTTTACTTGTTTTTTGTGCAAAAACCACTATCTTCGCGGTCGGATTTTTTCCACGGGGTGTAGCGCAGTCCGGTTAGCGCGCGTCGTTCGGGACGACGAGGCCGGAGGTTCGAATCCTCTCACCCCGACCAGAGCTGACAGCTTTTCGTAAAGCTGTCAGCTCTTTT
>CAYHCO010000004.1:5178-21630 GCA_964355105.1 uncultured Porphyromonadaceae bacterium | reverse complement strand
AAGCTGTCAGCTCTTTTTTTTGACTCATTGGCCAACCAAACCCCTGCACTTGTAAAAATTATAGCTGTTTTCATTGCTATACAGCAAAAAAGTCGTAGCTTGGAATCCGAACCTGTACAGCAACATATTTTATTCAGTCCGCGCACACTAATTTGAACTTTAACTCAGTTTTAACCGATAACGAATACATTATGCTCTCAAAAAAATTAAATGTTCTCGGGATCCTCATCCGGAGGCTGTTTATGCCACCGATTGAGAAGCTTATCCTAAGGAACATCCTGAAAAAAGGCAGAACCTATCCGGGTGATGTCGTTAAAGACCTGGGTATTTCCCAGGCGCCGGGACTGAAAAAGATCCTGGAACTGAAACGAAAAGGTTATCTCGTTCGCGATGATAATTCGAGCCTCATGCGGATCAATCCCGCTATGCGTAAGATAGTCAAGATAATGACTGGCTAACCCGGTTAGCCTCTTTTGTAGGGAAAATGCCTGCCGATAATTATCCGGCAGGCATTTTTTTTATATAAACACCAATATCAACAGCAGGTTTTCCATATAGGGAAATCCCTATATTCGCTGAATGTTAAGCTCAAATTTGCAAACAAATGAAATCAGGAATTTTTAATCGTATTTTGATTGTGAGCCTCGCGCTCATATGCCTCTCGCAATCGCCGGGTTGGGCAGGGGAAGTGGCAAAAGATCAGGCCCTGACAATCGCCGGGCAGATCGTCAGGCAATATTTCCCATCCAATTTAAGGATGCAGGCTTCCAATATCAGCATCCGTCAGGGAATGCCGGATACGGACCCTTTCTATGTCTGTAATGTGGGTGGATCAGGATACGTTCTGGTTGCAAAGAGCGATAACTTTCCGCCGATTTTAGGCTTTTCCTGGGAATCGGATTATGAGGGACAGTCAGCCGCATCTCCTCAGGTCATGAAAGCTATATTTGACAATATCCGGACAAAATGTGAGTCATACTCCAGGGTTGATTCCGTATCACCGGCCATTACGAAGAGTTGGGAAGCGTTGTCCAACACAAAATCGGGAAGCGATCTCAAAACAGGCATTGTTTCCCCATTATTATCCACAACCTGGGATACGGACAGCTCTTATTTCGAATTGTTCCCAAAGAGCTTCAAAGCCGGGGGATCTGTTCCGATTGCCATGGCCCAGGTATTTCGTTATTATGGAAGGCCTTCCGCCGGTGTTGAAAAATCCTGCTACATCCTGAACGGGTACGGCGAGCTATGTACCGATTATAAAAATGCCAAGTTCAACTTCAGCCGGATGTCCAGTACTACCGGTAACAGCTCGGTTGATTCCCTGGTCTATTATATGTCGGTAGCGGCAAGATTGCAGCCTGAAGGTGCTTCCCTCGCCGTGTATAATCAAACACTTCCGCTGCATTTCGGTTATAGCAGCGAGATGGGCGCCGTCGAAGCCTGGAATTACAATCTCGGCGAAGTCATCCGTTTCGAGCTGTCACTCAGGCACCCGGTGCCGGCTGAATGGCTTGGACAGGCATTTGTAATTGACGGATATTTCCCGGAGAACCTCTTCCACTTCAATATGGGCCTGGGTGGGCGCTTCAATGGATTCTTCCTTCTGGATTATCCCATCGTCAAGGCCGACACGGAGCACGTTTTATTGACCTGTTATACCAACTATCATCCCAAGAGTACTTTCCCGGATATTCATGACCTTACAGGATCAAAAGAAGGAGATAACATTCGCCTGACCTGGAATGTGGAACTAACCGATTCTGTTAAGTCCTTACTAAAGAGGTATGTTGTACTGAAAGATGGTTTGATCCCCATCGCTGAATCCATGGAGCCGACCATACTCCTTTCGCGTACCGGTCTGGGAACCAGCGCTAATCTCAGGGTTTTGGCAGATTTTGGCAATTACGGTTCTTCAGAAATGAGCGGGGCCTATCGCTACATATCTGACGAAAGGGAAACGGATATCCCCAGCCTGGCATTAAGGCAGCTTATCAATACAATTCTAGGCTCATCCGATCTGTTACGCCAACCTATGCTTGGTGAACTTGAATTGATTAAGGACCTCGAAATAACATTTCAGGATCAGCGGGGGATTGAAAAACTCACCGAGCTAAAAGATCTGAGGATCGATGGTACACGCATTACGTATCTGCGCGAAGGTGATTACCTGCAAAACCTGAAGGAATTTATTTTCTTCAAGTGCGTTGAATTTGATTTCTCGGCATTGAACAAAACGAGAAATCTACAGGAACTGTATGGATATGATTTCCTTCCCGTTGACCTGTACGATTTCCGTCACAATACAGACCTGGGGTTATTGGTTTTCACTACTTCGGGAACCAATCCCAATATGCTTATGGACCTGTACGGAGCTGACAAATACTTTCCGAAACTGGCTGATTTTTATGTCAGGCACCTGGCCGAAGGCATAAACGGCGCCTATCAGGATTGTTTTGTAAGTTATGAATCGTACCTGGATATCTATCCTAAGATCAAGGCCAATCAGAATGTGATGGCTCATACCAAACCGACTGATTTTGCACCCTGCTATCCGGTTCCGGCACGTGAGGCGAACCTGCCTGCTGTGACACGCCTGAGCTGGCAGAGTAATTTCAGGAACCAGGAAGGAGTTTACTACAATGTGTTTTTAGGGACCAGCAGAAAATCGCTTGAATTGGTCTCCGTGTTCCAGGACCTTAAGTATTACGACGGTACCTTTGAGTCCAATAAGGATTATTACTGGCGCGTGGAGGCTTATCATGCCGATTCAACCTACTACTCCGGAATCTATCATTTTTCAACCTGGCAGGATGTTACCATGCCTTTTACCGATAATTTCAACAATTATTATTCGGCCTGTCCGGTAGTGGATGAATCTCCTTTCTGGTCGACCACCGACACCAAGCTTACGGGTAAGGCAGTCGCAAACCGAAACACCAAATACGAAGGATTCTATTCTCTCGAGGTTAAACCCAAAAGCGAGGCTGCTGTTGTAATAAACACCCCAAAGGATACGGTATATTATATAGAATACCGGATTCTTAATCAGGGTGGGGAGATAGCGACCGAGCTGCTGCAGAAAAGCGCCACATCCAGCGATGTTGTGGTCAATTCAAAAATCGAATTTCTGGGCAAGGATCTGGGATTATTCACCTACGGAACGACCAGCTATACGTTCAATTTTCTCCCCGACCAGTGGAACCGGGTAAACATTGCTCTGCACCTGGGCTCCGGACTGGCTTCCCTGAGTGTAAACGATATCCTGGTTAAAGAGTGGTCATGGCGCGTTCAGATTGGTGGTGCTACCAATACCAATCCATTCAAGGGACTTAGGTTTGTAAACAATGCAGCAGCTTCAGGTTCCTCGGGATTTATCGACAACGTGCTCATCGACCAGAAAAACCCGGCTTCAACCGGCGAGATCGTAAACTCATCAATCGGGATGATTTATCAGAGAGAGAGCCGTCAGGTAATTTTCACGGGGATACAGCCGTCGGAAATCCGCGATATCACATTGTTCGATATGCAGGGCCGCAAACTGATGACCCGGCTAAATCCGGATACACTGACATTCTCATTCAATTCCCAGGTGAGAAACGGTGTTTACCTTATTGTTGTGAACCGCAGGGATGGAGCCCCGTACGCCAGGAAGCTGGCTGTTCTGGATTAGCCCGTCCTGATTTTTATCGGGATTGCGTCTTTAAAAATGAAGCAGTTCCGGGTTTATTTCAGGTTGGTACTTTCGTAAAAGTATTTTACTTTTAACAGGAACCCAATCTGAAGGAAAGCTCGGAACTGTTTTTTTTGCATACGCCTAATTTTACTCGGATGAAAGCATTGTTTCTGCTGATTATTGCATTCATTTTAACAGGATGGCAAAGCCTGACAGGGCAGCAAACACCTGCCGGCCGGAGTTATTCAAGAATTTCCCTAACCGTTATTTATGTCGATGATCCCAATCCGGATCCAAAATTCAATGCCGGCATCGGCCAGTCGGTCAGGAGCTTTTTTGACCAGGGCCGTTTGGTCGGACCTAAATATAACGATCATACCATCTCTACCCGATTTGCCAGGATCGACCTGGATAATTTCACCGCCGAAGACCGGAACATGATCGGTAATCCCAAAGAAACCAAGCAGATTCTGGATTTTGTGATTAATTCCGATATCTCGAGGCAGATCGTGGCTAAATGGTTCGACAGGCAACCCGACGGGAGTTTCAGAATGGATCTGATTGGCCAGCGGGGATTGTACAATGCTACCGATAACGATTATATAACCGCCGCTGCCACTCAGCGGCAATTTGCAGGATTGAAGGATCAGGGCGAAAAACTGCTTAAGGTCAGCTATATCCTGTTTGTTAATGTATCAGATATAAAATATACTGAAATTCAGTCGATCAAGTCCGGTTCATGGTCGGGGTTGGCTAGAGGTTACCTTTATAAACTCGATTGGAATGATTCGATAAGTGCCAATTTTTATCAGAATCTATGGATCTCGGAAGGTGACAAAAGTGATGTTAAGAGCGCAAAAAAGCAGAAGTTCGAATCAACTGTTTTTCCGATAGTTCCCGTAAAAAACATTAACGTGTCCGCTTCGAAATCAAATGCCACGGTATCCGGACAAAAGCCACCCGACGGAGAGCTGATCGCGGGGGTCATCAGTACCCTCTACGAAAACATCATTGAAGAGCTCGACCGAAAAGTGCCTGAATTTCAGGTGATGCAAAATCTCATATCCAGTAATCCCATTGGCGCAACGATTGGCAGCAAGGAAGGGTTGTATGTTGATCAGCGGTTCTTCGTTTATGAGAATCTGCAAAAGAAAAACCAGGAGGTCATTAAGCGGAGGCGAGCTGTTATCCGTGCAAAAACCGTTGAGAACAATGAGAAAATTACTGAAGGCAAGACCAAGCCTTCCACCTTTTATCAGGTGGCCGGCGGCAAGATCGACCATTTCGGGATGTATATCCAGCAGATGAGCGACCGGGGCCTCTCCGTAATGGGGACACTGCAATATGGTGAAATGCAGGGTTTTAATGTTACTCTGGGCTATAACCTTTCACGGTCGCTCAGCAAATCCATGAAACTGAAAAGAATACCGACCGGTGTGAACTTCTTCATCGATCTGGCTGTTGATCAGGCAAATTACGGTTCTTCCGCCGTACCGATCAACATCCCTGATATTTTCTATTCCGATATTCCCGAGTCCTACAATTTCCTGAGGGCTAGCGCCGGATTGAGCAAGGATTACTACTTCTTCAAGAATTTCCATTTTACTCCAAGGGTAGGTTATGGCATTGAATATACCTCTTTGCTCAAGAACGGCGACAGTAATTATCCGGAAGGCCTGGCGGTAATGGGTGACCATCTGCTAGCCGGTGTGTCGGGCGGCATGAACCTGCTTCATAATTTCCAATTGGTCGGGGGATTCAATTTTTACGTACCGGTGGGCAATTTATGGGTGATGTACGGGGCCGACAATCCCAAGACCAGCACGCAGAGCTGGTCATCGATCTTTTACGGCCGTGAATGGCTGACGGTATTCGGCGGAGTCAGGATACTTTTATGATTTTAATGAAAGCTTATCTACCATGAAAAAGACATTTTTTTTTGTTGGGCTGATCTTCCTGGTGTTCTCAAGCATGGACATGAATGCGCAAACCAGAAAAGAGAAAAAAATCGCTGGTTACATCGACCAGAATTATGAGGTGGAATGCCTTGGGACCGGTTCACAGGGCACTCAGCTGCTGAAAGTGTGGGGGTATGGCAAGACCCCTGAGGATGCCGTTATTCAGGCCAAGCGGAATGCCGTTCATGCGATCATGTTCAAGGGTATTACTGCAGGGCAGGGCTGCATCAAACGGCCATTGATAACCGATGCAGGTGCCGAAGAGGCCCATGCCGATTATTTCAAGGCGTTCTTTGAACCCGCTGGAAAATACCTGCAGTTTGTTTCCATTTCCGGCGAGGGGGTGCAGGACCGTATCAAGGTTGATAAAAAAACTTACAAGGTGGCCATTAATGTTTCTGTTATGCATACCGCATTGCGACAGGAACTTGAAGCTGCCGGTATCGTCAAGAAACTGGGTGCAGGCTTTTAATTTTTTGCCATGAAAACTAAAGATATTTTATTGGTATTTGCAGCGGTCAGCCTGCTGCTGGGCTTAAACTCCTGCGATCCGCAAAGGAAAATTGCTGCCTACAACACCTTTCAAACCGAATGTCTGGGTATTGAAATGGATGGCTCGCAAACTGTTCAGGCCTGGGGAACCGGACGTAACCGGCATGATGCGGTTGAACAGGCAAAAAAGAATGCCGTAAGGGACGTTCTGTTCAGCGGGATTGTTGCCGGAAAGCCCGAATGTCAGAAAAAACCGGTCCTGGGTGAAGTGAACGTACGCGAGAAGAACGAAGGCTATTTCAACAAGTTCTTTTCCGATGGCGGTGATTTCGCGAAATACATCACCCTGCGCGATGAAAGAATCGGGCATAGGGTTTTCAGGGACAAGATGAAAGCCGACAACCAGCAGGTGAGGAGTGTCATTGTTCGGGTTGACAGACCGGGACTGATAAAAAGAATGAAAGACGACGGGATATTAAAATAATCATTATGAAAATTAGCTTTTCAAAAATAGTGCTTGCGGCAATGATGTTATTGTCGGCAACGGCCGTTTTCGGTCAGGCAAAGAAACCAACGATCATGGTTGTGCCCAGTGATGCCTGGTGCAATAAAAGCGGGTACATGATGACCTTCGACAATCAGGGATCAGTCCAAAAATTTCCCGATTACAAGATGGCTTTTCAGGAAAATACCGATCTGCTGCTGGTGATCAGCAAGATCAATGAGCTGATGGTAGAACGTGATTTTCCGCTGAAGAATATGGAGTCGGCTTTGAGGACTATTGCAAACGAATCTGCCGAGGATGCCATGCTCACCAGCAAGAGTGGCGCCGATGCAACGGAAACACCTATCGACAAGCTCAGAAAGACAGCCAAGGCGGATATCTGGATACAATTAACCTGGACTGTGAATACCGTGGGTCCAAAGAAATCGATCACTTTTAACCTGCAGGGCATTGATGCTTATACGGATAAACAGGTGGCGGGAGCTTCGGGTACCGGACCGCAATCATTCAGCACTGAATTACCCGTCCTGCTGGAGGAGGCTGTCCTCAGTCAGCTGGATAATTTCAACGCACAATTACAGAAGCATTTCGACGACCTTTTTGCCAACGGGCGGGAGATTACGCTTCGCATAAAAGTATTCAGCAGTTTCGACGGGGATCTGGAAAAAGAATTTGATGGTGATGAGCTTGGCCAGCACATTGAAAAATGGGTGGGTGAAAATACCGTTGAGCACCGGTTCAGCACCACTGATGCTACCGAGAGCATGATGCTTTTTGAGCAGGTGAGGATTCCACTCTACAATGCTTCAGGTTCCGCTATGGATGCGCGGGCCTGGGGACAGGAGCTGCGGAAATTCCTGAAGGCGAAATACAGCATCGAAAGCAAGGTGATGACCAAGGGATTGGGTGGGGTTACCGTGGTAATCGGTGAAAAATAATTAAACAATGCAATATCATGAAAGCAAATAAAATAATCCTGACGGCATTGTGCACCTTTTGCCTGGTAGTCATGGCACAGGGGCAAAATACAATCGGAAAAATGGATGACCTGGGAAGGATCGCCCTGAATCCGTGGGTTCCGGAGCAGGTAGAATACATGCCCGAGGCTTCCAGCGTGAATCTTCTGAACAAGCTGGGACAAATTGCCACCCGTTACGGAATGGGATCGAGCGAGCTGAATCCAAGGTTCATTATCAGCGCAAATGTGGTAGTGCAGTCGAAGGATATTACCGAAACCGCTCCGCCCATGCATGCACTGACGCTGACATTCACCCTTTATATCGGCGACGGAATTGAAGGCAAGCTGTTTGCCAGCACATCGGTTAACGGCAAGGGGGTAGGCTCAAACGAGACCAAAGCCTATACCGCGGCATTAAAAAGTCTGGATCCGGCTAACAAGGAAATCCAGCGATTCATGGAAGAAGGCAAGCGGAAAATTATCGCCTACTACAATTCCCGATGTGATTTCATCCTGAAAGAGGCACAGATGCTGGAGAGTCAGCACCAGTTTGATCAGGCCATCTATACGCTGATGTGCATTCCCGATGTTTGCAAGGAATGTTACGACAAGGCCATGGATGCTGTGGCTCCGCTGTTTAAGAACAAGATCGACTGGGAATGCAAAGCCAAGGTGAATGCAGCCCGGAATGTTTGGAGTGCAGGTCTGAACCGCCGTGCTGCCGATGATGCTGCCGTTATCCTGGCATCCATCGATCCCGAAGCTGCCTGCTTCAGTGAAGCGGTCAAGCTGACCGGCGAGATCGCCAAAAGGGTCAAGGAGATTGACGGGCGGGAATGGGATTTTATCCTAAAAACGCAAATCGACCTGGAAAGGGACCGTATCAAGGCATGGCGCGATGTTGGGGTAGCCTGGGGCACCAACCAGCCTAAAACCATCGTGTATAAAAGTCTTTGGTGACGTTTCGGGTATTCCTTTACAACAGGTAACCGACGAGGATCTGATTGGTCAGGAAATTGATTCCGGTCACTGCACCAAGCGGATATTCAAACTGGTAGCGGATAAGGACGCGCAAAGCCTTGATCCCAAGAAAAAAGCCTGCAGATTCCTGAAAGCGGTACAACAAACCCGATTCAATATAGTCGTCGTACGATATCACCACATTGGCCTGGAACCTGATCCCGGTTGGCTCACTGTATTTCACCATCACTGACGGTTTCAATATGAAATGTTTCCCCAGCGCCGGACTGATTCCCCCGTATGCATACACTGTTCTGGCCAGATAGTAATTGTGGTTTGCATCGCCTGCCGGATTGAGGATCTTGCTTCCGAACCTTACTCTGGAGTTGAACAGCTCAATAATTGAGGCACCGCCGAAAACACTTTTCGACTGGTAATTAATTCCGACTGAGGCATCAAAATATCTTGATACTTCTTTTGTTCCATCCAGCAATGGATCCGTCTTATCGCCGTCGGGCCTGATGAAATCTCCCGTATTGATCGAAAACTGCTGATATAAGGGAGCAAGACCGAAAGACAATCTTCCGTTATCCAGAAAAACATGGTATGCATAATCGAGATGGACGCCAAGCTGGGTAACCGCTCCGTATTTGAAGTTAAAGAGTCCGCCGCCCAAGCCCACTTTGGCGAATGTGTTTTCACCCCGGTTCAGGAATCCACGCTGATTGAACCTGCGCCCCTTCTCAACCATGCTTTTGTGGTATGAAATAGTCTGGTAAACCGGAGCGGTAGCTATACCCATCCATTGACGGCGGATCGACAGGGTAAGGGGTGATTGCAGCGAGGTGCCGGCTATTGCGGGATTGATCAGGAAATTGTTAACCAGGAACTGATCAGAAAATGCCGGTACCTGGCCTTTGCATAATTGCGAAGGCAGGGTCAGTAGTATTCCCAGGATCAATATTTTACTTTTCAGTTTCATCCTCAGTTCCTTATCTGATAACAGTCAGGCTGCCGGTATATATCGGATCGCCATCATGAGTGTTGATGATGTAAAAATAGGTGCCTGCAGGTACCCCGGTACCTGAATTCTTGCCACTGTTGGCTATTCCGTCCCATCCGTCGTCATACCCCTGGGAATAGAAAACCAGCTGCCTGTTCAGGTCGTATACGGATACCTCGCAATCCGGATTTCCCACAAGCATAGGAATGGTCCATTTGTCGTTTACCAGGTCGTTATTCGGAGTTATTACATTGGGGATCAGGTTGTTCATGTCGACCGGGATGTCCATGATCCGGGTGCACTCATTTTTGTCGGTTACCATCAGCTGATATTTGCCTTCGATGAGGCCGGTCATCGGCGATTCGGTCTCTTTTCCGTCGAGAAAGATCCTATATCCGGGGGTCCCGCCGGTGATGCTTTTGATAATGATCTGCCCGTTTGAACAACCAACGCAGTTAGGCGATTTTATACGATAGGATACATGGATCGAATCAGGCTGGGTAATGGCAATATCGGTAATCTCCTTTGTGCATTTCAGATTGTCCCTGACCCGGAAACTGTAATCATCAGCAGCAATCAGGTTTTTGAATTCAGGCGACGTTTGCCAGGAATTACCCTCATCGATTGAATATTCGTAGTTCCCTGATGGAACGACCTTGATCTCCACCGATCCGTCGGCCAGGAATTCCGGGGATACGAAACAGTTGTTGTCCTTTAAATTACCGATGCTGACTGTAAAATCCGGGGTAACATTAACCGTTATGCTGTCCGTCGACTCGCATTTGGTCCCATCGGTCTGGGTTCGGATGGAGCGGACATGATATACCGTAGTAACGAGTGGATTTTCCGTTATTGAAGTACCGTTTCTGCCTGGAAGACCGATCCATTCAATTTCATCTCCATTGATCACGCTGATATCTACTGCCGATCCCGGGCAGATCGTATCGTGGTTAGTGATCAGGTTTAGCCTGGCCCCGGCAGTCAGTGAAATGTTTTTGGAGAGCTGGCATTTGTTTTTATCCGTGAGGTCGAGCGAAAAAGTCCCTGCACCCAGGTTGAAAATCGTATTTCCGTTTATTTTATTGCCATCCAGCAGGATATCATAGGGAGGAGTTCCACCGGATGCAGCAAAGGTGATGACTCCGTCTTTGCCGTTAGGAGCGGATGGTGCCAGGGCGCAGTAAGTCAGGGCAAGCTGGTCGGGCTGTCTGATGGATACCAGGGGCTCCCAGGTGTTATAGCAAACCCCGTCTTCACGGATCTGTACCTTATACCCCGTGCCCAGCGGAAGATTTTCAAACAAGCCTGCGTTATCGGTAAAAACCGTCCCTCCGTCAATAGAATAGTCGATATGCAATCCTTCTCCTTTGGCATCGATTTTAATCGATCCGTCGCTGCCGCCAAAACAGCTGATGTCCTTGACCGTTACACCGTTAATTTTTAATGCGGTAGGGTCATTCAACTGGATGTGGATCGTGTCGCGGCTGGAACATTTTCCTTTGAATATTTCCAGACGGTAATCACCGCTTTTAACAACGGAAAATGTTGATTCGGTGCCTTCACCCTCATTCCATGAATACCTCTCGCCTAATCCGCCGTATAGAATAATCGGATCCTTGGAACAGTAGGCAGTATCGCGACCCAGGTTGATGGCGGGACTGGAATCGAAACTGATGGAAACGGGCGCTGAAGTAGTTATACAGCTGTTTTTGTCAGTGACTGTGAGTGTCAGACCCATTGTGTTTTCGGTGATCCTGGCTATCTGATCGGTCTGGCCGTTGCTCCATTGGTAGATTTCAAAACCGGCTTCACCCGGTATCCTGACCACCTGACCTTCGCAGGCTGTGGTGTCGTTCCCTATTTTTGGCACTTTCAGTTCGTGTACTTCAGCAGTAAAGTTGACCGGGGTGGGGCAACTGCGACCGGCATCGCGGGTAATGGCGATTGCGTTGTAAACAGTTTGCTGAGAAGGATTTACCGTAATCTCGAAATCCGTTTTTCCTGCAGGATTAAGCCAGCTCACCTCATCGGCACCAGTCACCCTCAATGTTAGGGGACTGCCCGGACAAACGATGGAATCGCCGACCGCTATCATCTTGACGTTGGTGCCGCCAATTTGCGGAACACGAACAGTATCAGTTGTTTCGCAGAAAGGTGGGGTCGTGGAAGCCACATGAATAATATAATCGCCACCATCAATGTTATTGATAAAATTGGTCTTTTCCGGTCGGCCATCCCATCGGTAGGTGAATCGGTCAACTCTGCCGTGAGGATAAACAATGGCACTGCCATTGCTGTCGTGACAGAACGCACTGGTAGTATGGACAGAATCAATCACCGGAGGTTTCGTTTTTGCGATGTATACCGTGTCCCAACCGCTACAGCCATTATAGCCGGTAACGGTTACCCGGAAATCACGGTATCCCCCCACGTCTTTGTCAGGGACTGAATCTGATGGAATCACGCGCCTTCTAAGTTGAATATTAGGGTCTTCCCATTTGTAAAAGGCACCCGAGCCGGCTTCCAGAGGAAGGGAATCACCAGGGCAAAGAATGGTATAATCCTGAGCTGCAAGTTTAACTACCGGTACTGTATTAATGACCACTTTCCGGGTATATGTCAGGTTTGGCAGTACGCCAGTCCTTCTTAACAACAAAACTACCTTGTATTCTCCGGCGGATGGAAATTTATAGGTAAAATCGTTCGTTTGTTTCGGGAAGTTTTTAACCGCGCCACCAGGCAATTTCTGGATGATCCAGTTTCTTGCGATGATTGTAGGTTGATCGGTTATGTAAAACAGGGTTTCGTCGCCTTCACAAAGATTCTCGAAATAGAAGGGTTCTGCGACTTTCTTTCCCGGTATGGGTGCAGGCAATCCGAATGTGCCCAACCCTCCCAATTTGGTATCGTTGTTGATCAAACGGGCACCTTTCTGCTTAAATCCGCAATTGGGGAACGGGCGTGTCGGGGAATTTATCACGCCGATAAAATCCTGTTCATTGTAGGCGACATATATTCTTCCGTTGGGTGCCATCTGCAAGGATCCGCATGGCTTTTCAGGATCGGTCGACAGGAATTTGTTGCTTTTAATAAACTGCGTCGCATCATACTGGGTTGAAAGGTCCCATTGATAGACACAACCGCTGTCCCTGGCTGTACCGTACAGAAAATTCCCGTTAATCGTTTCAAAGGCGTAGTTTCCGGTTGGGGAAAATTCGACGCCATAGGCAGCAAGCTGGCGAACAAAATTGCCGGACCAACTGCTGCCGGCCGGGATTTGAAAAAGACTTGAGATGGCTCCGGAATTAGCATTAAAACTCAGCAGTTCAAAGAATTTCCCTCCTTCCGAAGCCAGGGCAATGCGGTTGCTTCGGTCATTCACTTTGATTTGCCCCGGTTGGCATCGCATGGTGCCGTATTCAACCGGATCGTTGATCACTCTCAGTGGAACGGATTGATAATCCGGGCTTAAGAATTGACCCTGATATTTGACAACAATGAACCTGTTGGAATTCAGCTCCGGCATGATCAGCCAATAGCCTGTTTTATCCGTTTCATAGGTAAAGGGAACAATCACAAGTTTTTCAGAAGTATTAGGAGCTAGTGGTGTCGGTCCCGTAACCGTGCCTGCCGTTCCGGAGGTCATCTTTACCGTGTAATAACTGACTCCCGCGTTAGTCTGAATTCCATCAACATAAGCCTTGGTGGTAAAAACGTAGTATTGATTGGCCACATTGGGGTCGGGGAGAATGATTGCGGGCTGCGTTGAGGAAGGATCGCCGTTAAGGCTGGCGGTATTCAATTTTTGACCGAGGGAATTCCAAATATCCATGCCATCGGTATAAAAGAGGAGGACTCCGGTTGTATCGGATATTGAGGCTGTACCCTCCGGCGAATTCATCTGGCTGTTATCCAGCGGAATAGGGTAGAAATTCGAGAAATCCAGCCCGGCCTGGTTACCGAAATACCAGAAATTGCCCTGCTTTTGAGCGGTCAGAGGGTATGCAGCGGCAATCAAAAGAAAGGCAAGTAATCCGAAAATCCTGACGTTTCGGAAACTTTCATGGGGCACTATGGTATTATTCCGGTCTGACAAAAAGCAAAAGAATTTTCTAAGAATTTGAAAATCAAATCGATTAGTCAAAAATAAAACTATCACAATTTATGAAAGTATTTTATTTCCACAGGTGTTGTTTCAACTTTCATGTACTTTTAAACGTTAAAAACCGTAATAACTTTCACATGCCCATAAATTCACCTTCTTTAACTGCTCTGGTATTCGGGGGTAGCGGCCTGGTTGGATCTCAGCTCGTCAGCGAACTGATGTTGGACGATCAGTGTTCCTCCATAGTTGTTTTCTCCAGGAAACCCATGGAATTGAATCATCCGAAAATCACCGAACACGTGGTGGATTTTACTAAACTTGAGCGTGTGCGGGATCTGCTGCAGGGCGACGAGCTCTATATCTGTTTGGGAACAACCATCAAAAAGGCGGGGTCCGTCAAAGCCGTGGAGGCCATCGACCGCGACCTTCCCCTGCTGATTTCCCGGATAGCCTATGAAAACGGTGTGAGGAAGATAGCTGTGGTTTCATCGATGGGGGCTAATGCAGGATCGAGGAATTTTTATGTTCGGATAAAAGGGGAGATGGAAAAGGGTGTCATGCAGATTCCCTTTGACAAGAAAGTTATTGCAAGGCCATCCATGCTGCTGGGCGACCGGAAGGAGTTTCGTTTCGGTGAGGCGGTCGGCAAGGTGATCATGAAAGGGCTAAGCTTCCTGATGATCGGGGGTCTCAGGAAATACCGGGGTATAACGGACACGACGGTAGCCCGGGCATTGGTGACCCTAATCCGGTCATCAAATCAGGAAATCATTTTCGAGTCTGATATACTTCAGGAAAAGGGCAGGGAATAACATGACGGGGACACCAGCCATTGAAGTCAAGGGAGTTTTTAAATCGTTCAAAACCTTTCAGGCGGTCAGAAGCAACGACTGGCCATTGGTCTGGCACTTTTGAACAAGCCTGCCATCTTGCTGCTCGATGAGCCTACCACCGGGCTCCGGGTCTTCCGCTGGTATTAACAATTAGTTTTTGATCACCGGGGTCAGCAGGAACCGGAATTCATAATTCTTGTAAAGCATCTGGTGTTCCTTGAGTGGCCAGCTTCCCCAGCTGTCGATGCATCCCAGTCCCATCTGCTCCAGATCGATATTGAGTGTCGTCAGCTTCCGTTCCTTCAGCTCGCCCGAATGCCGCTGATCCTTTTTCTCCCCGTCATCCAGATCGTCAGTCGTATAATGAAGCGCAGCGGCATTGAAAAGGACATCCGAGGTAATCTTCAGACCGCGCCCGTCGGGATCCGACAGTTGCCACCACCTGATGTCTGTTTTGTTTCCATTCTCCTGGGGACGAACGTAAGGATAGAATTGCTCGGATACGGTTTGCTCATAATATCCTACCAGGCTGCTGTATTTTCGGTCGCGGTAATTCTCCCACGGACCCCGCCCGTAATATCGGATGCGGTCGAACTGAACCGGAAGGGTCATCTGCATCCCAAAACGAAGGGGAACCGGCATTTTCTTGATATCAGCAGTTTTGTCGACCTCCAGCTTTTGATCCACCAGGATCTGTCCCTTGTCGTTTATCTCATATTGGATGGTGAGGGTGGATGAAACTTCGGGTAACCCATAGATTGCTGTCACCAGCAGATTGTTTTCTTTTTTGCTGATATTGAACGACTTGAGATCCTGTTTCTTGGTGGATCTTTTCCATGCAGCCAGCTTATTCTGCCGGTTGGCGCCAAAATCATTGTCTGTGGGTCCTCTCCAGAAATTCGGTTTCAGCGCTTCTCCGTCTTTCATCATTTTTAATCCGTGATGGGTGATCTGTGTCAGAAAGCCAGTAGCCTGATCAAAAACAACCTGCGTAAACAACCCGTTCACAACGAGTTTGCCCGCCCCTTCAGTATAATTGACGGGAGTAGCGGATTTGGCCAGTTTAACCGGCGAGACGGGGGATTCTTTAACCGCCATCTGTTCCCAGGCAACTTCTTGTCCCGCAGACAATAAGCCGGTCTTGTTTTTCAGTTTGTACGTTATATTCAGGAACAGTTCCCTGGATTTTTCCGGAACGACATATCCCAGGGTAATATCCTCGGAACTGTGAGGTCCCGCAATTAGTTTATCGTAAAACCCGACCTGAACAGGTTTGCCGTCTTCGATCAACTGCCATTCGATCAGGTAATTCTTGAGGTCGATAAAAAAATTCTCATTGTATACACTGATGGTTCCGTTAGCCGGATTTTTCAGGGTAGTCAGAATATTCTGGTAACAATTCCTGACCTCATAAGCATGGGGATTGAATTTCCTGTCGGGGCTTACCAAACCGTTGTTCAGGAAATTGTTGTCGGAAGGAAGGTCTTTCCCGTAATCACCTCCATAAGCATAAAACATGTCGCCGTTATCGTTGTATTTACGGTATCCCTGATCAACAAAATCCCAGATGAATCCACCCTGCAGAACCGGGTATTTCCGGTATATATCCCAGTATTCCTTGAACCCGCCTTGTGAATTGCCCATGGCGTGCGCATATTCGCACTGAATGAGGGGCCGGGTGGGATTGCTGGCTGCGTAGCGCTCGAGATCCCAGGGGGCATCGTACATCGGGCAAACGATATCGGTGTGCGCAAACTTTTCTGCCCGCTCATACTGGATTGGACGCGATTGGTCACGTTTCTTGCCCCAGGCATACAACTGCTCAAAGTTCACTCCATCGCCGGCTTCATTTCCCATCGACCAGATAATGATACAGGGCTGGTTCTTGTCACGCTCGATCATGCGTGAGAATCTCTCGAAATGTGCCTGGTACCAGCTGGGAAATTTGGCCAGCGACCTGTC
>CAYHCO010000004.1:0-5078 GCA_964355105.1 uncultured Porphyromonadaceae bacterium | reverse complement strand
GGCTTGCCGTTCACGAGCAATTGAGCATTTTTTATTTCCACCTTTCTGAACCCAACGGTTTGAGGAATAACCTCAATCACGTTGCCTTTACTGTCACTCAGGGTGGTGACCAGTGTATACAGGTTCGGTGTTTCAGCCGTCCATTTCAGGGGATCCGTAACCTGCAGAACTATTTTGTTGGTATTCTGAGGGGTTCCAAGATCCTGCGAAAGAACCGGCTTGCCAGCCTGCAGCAACTCGAATTTAAGGCCCAGTCCTTTGGGCTTCCCTGTCAATTCGAGGGAAACTTCCAGTGAACCGTTTTTGTAGTTCGAATCTAAATCCGGAATAACCTGAATGTCCCTGATATGCCTGGGATCGCGGGCATAAAGAAATACGTCGCGCGATACACCGGTAATACGCCACATATCCTGGCATTCCAGGTAGTTGCCGTCGCACCAGCGCATGGATTGAAAGGCGATCAGGTTTTGCCCCGGCTTGAGAAACCGGGTCAGGTTAAATTCAGCAGGCAGTTTGCTGTCTTCGCTGTATCCCACAAATTTGCCGTTGACCCATAACCAGAGATTCGACCGGACTGCACCGAATTGGATATATACTTCTTTGCCTGTCCAGGATTCAGGAATGTTGATGGTCCGCCGGTAAGATCCCACCGGATTAAATTCCACGGGAACCTTTGGCGGGGCCGGTTTCATGAGGTGGCTGAATTCATACCCGGTATTGGTGTATATGGGATCACCGTAACCGTTGACTTCCCAGATACCAGGCACTTCAAATGAATTCCAGCCTGCATCATCAAAGGCCGGGTTGAAAAAATCCTTGGGTTTGTCGGCTGGCTTCTCCACCCATTTGAATTTCCATATGCCATTAAGCGAAATGAATGAGCTGGAATGTTCTTTAACACCCATGACAGCCTGATCTCGGTTTTCAAAAGCAAAATAAGTGGCGTGCATCGGTTCCCGGTTGATGCTGTTTATTTTTTCGTCCTGCCAGATAGTCTCAAGGTCCTGAGCCACAAGACTATTGGTGAAAATGATTGCGAAAAGGATAAAGGTGATTTTGATTACCGGTTTCATGATTCCAGAGTTTATTGTTTCACACCACCAAGATCCTAATAATTTGTTAATTCGTCACCAATCCCTAATCTTTTTGAGCCTTCCGGTGTTTTGTTCAGTAATTCATTAAACAGTAAAAGGAAACATTATGAAGCAGAAGATGGTTTTATTTTTGGCAGTTATAGTTTTAGCTGCTGCGCAGGGATTTTCTCAGAATTACACCGTTTTGACCGAAAAGTCGGTTCTCAGGTGGACAGGTAAAAAAACCACCAAATCACATACCGGTGTTATACAACTCAAGGAAGGTTCATTTCTCATCAAGAAAAATAAGTTTGTAAGCGGTGAATTTGTGATCGATATGAACACCATGGTTGAAGGCGACGGTAAGGATCCCAATATGGGTGCCAGGCTGATGGGGCACCTTAAATCTGATGATTTTTTCAGTGTGGAGAAATTCCCGGTTGCAAAACTGACTATTACGGGCAGCACTGCCTTTGAAAAAGATCAGGCAACGGTTACCGGTGACCTGAACATCAAGGGGGCAACTCATCCGGTGACTTTTGTGGTCAAGAGGATGGGCGACGTGTATCAGTCGACTGTGACTTTCGACCGGTCGAAGTATGATGTTCGTTACGGTTCGGGGAAATTTTTCGAAAATCTTGGCGACAAAGCCATTGACGATATGATTCCCCTCGATGTAACCCTTGTGGTGGTAAAGAAATAAAAAAAGCGACCCTGGAGCCGCTTTTTTATTTACAGAGGTTTGGCTAATTGACAGAAATCGTTTTGGAGACTTTCCCTCCTTTAACGCTGTCGTAGGTGATTGTTATATTTCCTGAACCTTTAACAAGATATTGGAGCGTCCGGGTTGATTTCCCCGGATGACCGTTACGGATGATCAGTCGTTTAATCTGTTTCTGATCGATCATGTCTGTGATCGGATTGAGATAATCGAATGCTTCCTTATTACTGATCCAGCTTGCAGATATGATATCCTGCTTGCCATCGAAAGTGATCAGGTCGGGACGTACCACATTGTTCTGAGCAGCTTTGGCCGTGATGGTCGGGGCTACTTTCTTATTAGTGAAATCTATCCATACCCGGTAAACATTATCGCCGATCTTTTTAACCGCTGTTTCGCCAATCTCCATTTTTGGCATCTCATCGGCCTGGTAAAGGCTGAAGGCCATGTTACGGTGACACAGTTCCTCATTCATAAAACGAGGAGGAAGACGTCCCAGGAATTTTTTCCATTCTCCTCCCATTTCAACCTTGCCGTAAACCGGATGATCGAACTCTTTCCAATCGACATATTGATCGCCGAATTCCAGTTTGTCATCAAAGAAATTGCTTGATGCGCGCCCTGAAATGGGGCTGTTTGGGTCTTCGCGCTGTTTCATCAGCTCGGGACTTGAGAAATATTGGGAGTTGCTCCAAAGCTCGTTGGAGAACGACATGATACCCAGACCGTCATTGGTCCAGTCGATGAAACCACCGTGCACCGTATATAAACCACTCCAGATAATAATGTAACGGTAGAAAGGAAGGATTCGTTCACCGTTCTTTCCGAGTTCGTCGTATGCCCTGATATCTGAAGAAGGATATTCGCCAAGTGCTTCCGCGCCCGGTCCGCGCAGGATCATGCCGCCGGAATTGTGATAAGCCTGAACCCCGGCAATATTCGGGTGTGCCATCAGAAAGTCATTCTCTGCTTTAGTCTCAGGCAACTGGAACGGGAAATCCATCGCGCCGCCCTGGACATAGTTCGGCTGCCAGTCGACCGGCCAGTTACGATTAGGGTCATACCCGCCTTTATCATCTTCATTTACCCTTCCGTCGCCATCGTCGTCGATGCCTTCTTCGCCAAGCAGGATATAATCGCCTTTTTCACCAAAAGGAACAGGTTCCATAACCCGCTTGTCAACCGAGCTGATGCGGTAATTACCCAAGCCCGGAACGTATTTGCGTATCTGCTCGATAACGCCGTTGCCGTTCAGATCATTGGGGCCGTCCTCCTCAGTGAGGCCGTCGTTGTCATCATCCACCGGCACATGACCTGCACGTGCATTTCCACCGTCGCCTTCCATAAAGTACTGGCGGCCATCCGGGTTAACGCAGGGCGCAATATAAAATACGCGCTCATTAACCAGACGGGTCACATCTTCAATCCGCCCGTAATTCTCCATCAGGTACCAGATGGTATACAGGCAGACTTCGCCGCCCTGTATTTCATTTCCGTGGATGTTGGCATCCACAAACATGCCTGCCTTCGACAGTTCGGGTCCGGTTTCGGGATTATTGATCGTCATCACCATGATATCCCGGCCTTCATAGCTCTTGCCCATGCTCTCCAGTTTGAGGAACTTCGGGAATGCTTTCTGAAGGCGAGCCATATCGGCATATAATTCATTCACATCGTGCCAGCGGTTGAAATCAAGTTTCACCTTGAACTGGGGATCGGAAAAGTACTTTTGTGCGATCACGTTTACCGGTTGAAAAGCCAGCAGGATGATCATCAGGCAAATGCCAGCGCTTAAGAATCTTTTTGTTTTCATTATGCTGGTCCTCCTTATTTTAATGTGATTTTAGACAGGTCGGATCCGCCTTTTTGCGATACCACCTTCAGCTCGATCTGATCGCCGGCTTTTCCTTTGATCAGCCATTCATATTTCTGCCGTTTCCCGGAACCGTCGAGGCCCTGGAAAAAGTTCGTCTTGCTGTTGCCTGACATGATCTGCTCGGGCTTGCAGCCCAGCTGCACCATGGTTGGTTTTACCGACCGGGCCTGAACACCCTGGCGGAGTGCGGTAGGCAGGAATCCTTCATTGGATATCTCAGCCTTGATTCTGAACAGACCGCCTCCTTCATTGATAACCTCAGTTTTTGCCACTTTGATTTCGGCATAGAGGGTGGATAGGAACAGTGCAAATTTCGCATGGCTCACGCCCAGTTCAGCGATCTTGTCCACGGGTGGGTTCGATAAGTCGGAGGGTACAAAGCCTCCAACTTCTACATCGCCAAATTCGGGATGTTTGACGCTCTGCCATTTAACAAAACCGTTTATTTTGGCTGATGTCAGGTATTTGTAGTAAGATGCATCTATGCCTGCAGCCTGTGCGCCTGCTTCCTGCTGTGCTCCTGCAGCTGCAGCCTGTCCGGCTCCACCGCCCATGGACCTGGCACCTCCGCCGCCCATGGTAAAGTTGCCGCCACCTGCCGATGGGGTTTCAGTACCTCCCGGCCGCTGAGCAGTGCCTCTGCCCATTCTTCTGGCAGTATCGGCTGGAAGAATGATTCCCCAACCCGGCGTTGAAAAGGATGGCAATCCCAAATGGAAATAAGTGTATTGGAAAAAGGCACCTTCAGGATTCCTTAATACAGGCTGTGTTTTGATGCCGGTGAGTTCCTTGTATTTTTCACTGGCCTTGTTGAAATACTCCAGATCTGAAGAATTGATGGTTGTTGCGGCCGTCTGGCTCGGTCTCTGGTTACGTCCGGATGTTTCAGTCTGACTGGTCTGTCCGAACATTCCGCCTGGGAAATCGCCCATCATAAAGCGGCCGCGGCCTCTGCCACCCCCTTCTGCAACCATTCCAACCCGTGATGCTCCTGCCACTGCGGCCTGGGCAAAATTGATCAGGTCGATTGGTCGGTCGGAGGACATTGAACCGCGTGAGGTAGGAGGAACGATCAGATTGTCGCTTTCTCCAAAAGTCATTACCATGGCCACGTTCTTGTGAGTCAGCATCCATTGAATCAAAGCTCTTGATTCACTTTCGCTGACCATGTATCGTCCGGCACTTTCTTTGAAAATAGGATAAGCATGCATGAAATTCCTGTTCAGGTCGGTGCCTCCGACAGGGTCTTCATTTATAAAGCCATCAATATCGTTATCAATGCCTTCGGGATAAATGGAATATTCACCCCTTTCTCCTTTTGCCGGATCGGCTTTCTTCATCAGCATGGGTTCGTCGGGGTCAATGCGATAGAGGCCGTTGGGGTCTTTTACCCGCATGACCGTGATCA
>CAYHCO010000003.1:156583-200108 GCA_964355105.1 uncultured Porphyromonadaceae bacterium | reverse complement strand
GGGAGTCTAACCTATTGAAGTTTGTTATTGAAGACGGTATCATTGGACACATTCAAACAATGTCTCCTCGATTTACAAATCCCAGAATTCGAACATTACAGAATATCCTGACTGACATGGGATATATAAATCCTCAGGGGAAGGCTACAGATTTAGGCAGAGAACTATTGAAAGAAATCTCCTGATTATGATTGAAAAGAAATTATACCAAGAGATACCTGGTGGAAGGAACAAGTTCCATTCAGCAGTTCTCACCAGCTTCTCATTCAATTTTCATCATTTTGAATACCAAGTTTTAAGAACACTCAGACAGAAGTGGATTTCTAGTGTCATGGTGTTGGTTGATCAAAAAATGTTGGATAGAGAACTAGGAATGGCCTCATCTAACCTTAAAAATTTGAGCCAATCATATGCAGTAGCAGGGATAGAAGCGAAAGGAGCTTTTCACCCAAAAATCAATTTTCTAATAGGCGATGATCGTTTACTGCTCTTCTTCGGTTCAGGGAACATTACTCCAGGGGGGCATGGTAAAAACCATGAAATATTTACTGGTTTTTATGCTGATAAAAGCGATCTGGTTCAGCTTCCTATAATTATTGAAGCATGGAACTATTTGTTATCAACTGCAAAGGATTTTGAAGGATACAATAAAGACAGATTGATAAAAGTACTACCGAGCACAAGTGACTTGTTGAAACATGATTCACATGAAAAGCACAAATTCCATACTCTTGATGATGAAATTGATATAGCCCTATTATATACAGACGAATCACCAATATTTGAACAATTGACAACCCTAGTACCAGGTGATGAGGTAAGTAAAGTCACTATAGTAAGCCCATATTATGACGAAAATGGAAAAGCTCTAACAAATCTGAAGAACTTTTTCACCAAGGCCAGATTTGATGTCTTTCTTTCCACGAAGGATGGATTACCCCCCGTAAAAATGAATTCCAACAAGGAAATAGAATTCTATGATTGGGAGGAGACGAAACGAGGTAAACAACCAATTAATAGCCCTGAAAAGTATGATAGAAAACTTCACAGTAAAATATTTCATTTCCAAACTGAAAGCCATGAATATTGCATGATTGGAAGTGCCAATGCTACTGTGGCAGCGTTAGGTAGTAAAACAGAAAAACCGATAAATGAGGAATTTTGTGTTCTCTATAAGTTGAAAAATTCTAGGCTGTTACATGAATTTGGAGTTTATGGGCCAAAAAATATTGTTATTGTTAGCACCCTCAATCGGCAAAAAGATATTTTGACTGAAAGTTTAGGAAATACTCCAGCCAAAAAAGCTAGAATTTCAAGTGCGGATTTAATTGGGAGAAGATTAAAAATAATCTTTAAAACCATTGAATCGACACACAAGTTATCTTTATGTGACGGTGCCGGCCAGAGACTAATGAGTGATGAATTTGAAGTATCTGATCCTTTTCAATCCTTAAATCTAAATGATGAAATCCTCAGAATGAATCCTGCATTTGTGGTTTTTGAGGACGAGCAAGGGAAGGCGGTATCAAATAAACAGTTGATAAACTATCTTGACAAACTTATTAATACAGATCCTTCAAAAGGAAACAGAAGCATCAGACAAGTATTGAATTCCCTTGAGGGAGGTGCCATAAATGAATTTGAGATTATTGAGTTTATTAATGACCTTAACCGGGGGAGACCAGAATCCATTACAATACATAGAGGTAAGAAAGTATCTAATTCAGATGAAGAGGAATCTATAGAACATCGGGCTGTAGAGATGACCTACCAGGAAGCTGTTGAAGCTTCACGAGACAAAAAACATTCAGAAGCCATTTTCAGGGGGCACTCTTCAACAAGATTGTGGGATACAATATCCAAGCTGTTCCAAGAAAAAAAGAACAATATTGGTGAGGAATTAATGGATGAAGAGGAAGAAGGTAATGCTGAAAAAGGAAGGGATCGCAATAATGCAGATAATGATCAAGAAAAGATAATTGTCAAAAACAAGGATCAATTCAGCAGGATGATCAATAGTGTTACCAAACTTGCAGATAATTACATAGCACAGTTAAACAGGATAAGTTGTTTACCTGGTCACGAAATAAATGAATTGGATAATGGTAACTTCCTTTTAGTAACGCACATCCTGACGGTAGTCTGCAATTTCAAGGAATACGAATTTATTATTAGTAAAAAGGGAAATCTTAAAGAGAACAATGAATTCAGTGAGAAGGATCCAATGAAATGCCTTGAAAAGATTCAAGACCTTTATTTAGATAAGATGCTTAATGTCTTGGGCCATTTTACAAAACTATTAATTCAACAAAGTTTTGTTCATTACCAAGAAAGCGAATATCAAAAAATCAAGTTTGATGACTACTACAAAAAAGTGGGATATCATTTTTGGCTTTACTTGCATCTGGTCCAGCGTAAAACCCAGAGCCAGGTAGTAATAGAAAAAGCTGAACTCGTAGCTTTAAATTTTCTGCACTTTGTTGGTGAACCAGAAAAGGGATTTGATCAATTTCTAAAGGCCATGTCTGGTGCGTATAATGATATGTTCTTTAATCCTCTAGCAGTCGAAAAACTATATGAGGGCATGCTTTCGCTTTATTTGGATCCCGATGATCATTTCATAGGAATTGATCATTCAGGAATTTGCAGGGTTTTATCAAGAAGTTCAAGTGACATAGAGTTTATAAGTCTATTTTCTCATAATAGGATAAGTCATGCGAAATTTAAAAAACACAGGATCTACTAAACTGACAAATGGATTTCCATTTGCCATTACTGTTCTTAGAATGCAAATCAACTGTATCAATTACTGTATCAACCCAAAGAAAAACGACTTACCGCAAACCGCTGTAAGTCGTTGATTTTCACCCGTGAGACATACTGGATTCGAACCAGTGACCTCTTGCCTGTCAAGCAAGCGCTCTAAACCAGCTGAGCTAATATCTCAGAGCCTGCAATATTAGGGATTTTCCTCTAACCGGCCAAATGCCTGGTATACCGATTATTCATTTTTACTAACTTGCAGCCCTAAAATTTATCGATATGAACAGGATAGTATTAGCAGTAATGATGTTACTAACAATCAGTATGATGAATGAAAATCAGGCTCAAACCACCAAGGTTAAATTGAAAACCACGCTGGGCGATGTTACTCTCGTCCTGTATGATGATACCCCGAAACACCGGGATAATTTTGTGAAACTGGTTAACCAGAAATATTACGACGGCCTCCTCTTTCACCGCGTAATGTTGAACTTTATGATCCAGGCCGGCGACCCGAATTCAAAAGATGCCAAACCAGGCGTACAGCTCGGTTCAGGTAACCCCGGATATACTGTTCCTGCTGAATTCAAGGCTAACCGCTACCACAAAAAAGGCGCCCTGGCTGCAGCCCGCACCCCCGATGAGGTAAACCCTCTGAAAGAGTCATCTGGATCACAGTTCTATATCGTAACCGGCCGCGTTTGGCCCGCCACCTCACTGGAAAGCATGGTAACCTCCGGCAAGCATGCCAAGTTCACCGAGGAACAGAAAAAGGTTTATTCCACTGTTGGCGGATATCCCCCATTGGATCAGGAATATACCGTATTCGGCGAAGTAACCAATGGAATGGATATCGTTGAAAAAATATCTAAAGTGGAAGTCGATGCCCCAAAACGGCCTAAAACTGATGTGAAGATCATTTCGGCGACGATTGTAAAATAATAGGTTTCAGGTGTCGGGTTTCAGGTGTCGGGCAAGAGCTGCCTGATACCCGATACCCGATACCCGATACCCTCTTTAATGGAATCCCATGTTAGATAAAGTAAAGCAGCTGATTGCTGAGGTTGAGAAGTTCGATACGGACCTTCCGGAACTTGCGGAGGAGTTCCGCATTCGCATGCTGGGGAAAAAAGGCGAGATTACCGAGCTTTTCGAAAAGTTCAAGGAGGTGGCGCCTCAGGATAAAAAGGCATTCGGACAGGAACTGAACGTCCTGAAAACGCTGGCGATCAATAAGCTGAAAGAACTGCAGGAAAAGCACAAGAAGACTTTCAAGGTGGATCCTACGATCGACCTTACCCTACCCGGCGACCCGATGCCCCTGGGCTCGCGTCACCCGGTATCACTCGTGCGCAATGAGATCATCGATATCTTCAGCCGGCTGGGCTTCACCATTTCCACCGGCCCGGAAATTGAAGACGACTGGCATGTTTTCTCGGCCCTGAACTTCCCGCCGGAACATCCCGCCCGTGATATGCAGGATACCTTCTTTATCGAATCGGATCCGGATATCCTCCTGCGTACCCATACCTCATCGGTACAGGTGCGCGTGATGGAAAAGCAGAAACCGCCGATCCGCACCATCAGCCCGGGACGCGTATTCCGGAATGAGGCCATCTCGGCCCGGTCACATTGCATATTTCATCAGGTGGAAGGCCTGTATATCAATAAGAACGTGTCATTTGCCGACCTGAAGCAGACCCTGCTCTTCTTCTCCAAGGAGATGTTCGGCAAGGATACCCGCATACGCCTCAGGCCCTCATTCTTCCCGTTCACCGAGCCGTCGGCTGAAATGGACGTGTCGTGCACGCTCTGCGGAGGCAAAGGTTGCAACATGTGCAAATACACCGGATGGCTGGAAATCCTGGGCTGCGGAATGGTGGATCCCAACGTCCTCGACAGTGTGGGCATCGACAGTCAGGAGTATACCGGCTTTGCCTTCGGCATGGGGATTGAGCGAATTGCCTTACTAAAATTCGGAATCAAAGACATAAGACTGCTCTTCGAGAACGACGTGCGGTTTTTACGGCAATTTACCTCAGCGTTATAAATATGCTCGCTAACGCTCGCTAATTATGCGCTTCGCGCTAATTGATAATTAGCGAGGCGCAGCCGAGCATAATTAGTGAGCAAAGCGAACATATTTATTTTATTACGATCTCGTACGTCAGCTTAACTGAGTCTTTGAGGGTGGCAGCGACGCCGCAGTACTTATCCTGCGACATATCTACACACTTCTGCAGCTTCTCCGGATCGAGATCTTTGCCGGTGAATTCGAAAATCATATGAATCCCGTTGTATTTCATCGGATGCTCGTCGGCTATCGATCCTGTCATTTTGATCTCCAGCGACTCCACTTCCTGGCGCATCTTCTTCGCCAGTGAAATCACATCCATGCCTGTACAACCGCCCATCGAAGCCATAACCAAAGGCTTGGGAGTGGGACCGAGATGCTTTCCGCCAACTGCCGGCGTGGCATCCATCATAACTTTGTACTCATCTATCTGAGCCTCAAAGGCCATATCGCCTTTCCATACTACCGAAATCTGCTTTTCCATGTCTTCAATTTTCTGAAATATACAACGTTTTCCCCTAATGCAGAACATATTTATTAAGTTACATAATTGTAAACCGCTTGTCTAAAATTTTTATATTTGTCGGTATGAAAAGCGTTCCACATGTTCCCATTTGTGACGAGTGCATCATCAAAGGTCATTCCATTTTCAAAGACCTGACACCTGAACAGCTCGATTCGGTTCATTACGGCAAAGGCTGCAGCCTCTACAAAAGGGGAAACATCGTTTACCATGAGGGCCACCGGATCAACGGCTTCTATTGTGTGCAGGACGGAATCATCAAGATATACAAAACAGGCATCGACGGCAAAGAACAGATTATCAGGTTTGCCAAGCGTGGCGACATCATCGGTTTTCGCTCGGTACTCAGCAAGGAACTCGCCTGCACAACCGCCAAAGTAATCGAGGATTCCGTGCTCTGCTTTATCCCGTCGGAAAACCTTTTCCAGCTGGTCAGGGAAAACCCGGCCTTCTCCATGCAACTCATGCAGCTTACCTGCCGCGAACTCGGCGAAGCCAATAATTTCATTACCGATATCGCCCAGAAAACCGTTCGCGAACGACTGGCCGAGATTCTCCTGATCCTCATGGATACCTTCGGACTGGATTCCGAAAAAGTCCTGAAAATTTCCCTTACCCGCGAAGAAATGGCCAATATGGTGGGTACGGCAACCGAATCCGTCATTCGTCTGCTCAGCGAGTTCAAACTCGATAGCCTCATCGATCTGCATGGCCGAAAAATCAGCCTGCTGGATATTCCCGGACTGCGGAAAATAGCCAATATGTAAAGCCTGATGTTTGAAAACCTGGAAATTCTTGATTCGGTTCGCCTGAATTTCAGTCCCACAGGTTTGGTAATCATGAACCTGACCATGGCTTTTATCATGTTCGGGATCGCCCTCAACCTCAGTATCTCCCAGTTTCGTGATATTCTTAAAAATCCTAAGTCACTGATCATAGGGTCAATATCACAATTCATACTTCTTCCGGCCGTCACCTTCCTGCTGGTAAAAATCATTAATCCCTCCCCCGCAGTCGCTCTCGGAATGATCCTCGTGGCCGCCTGCCCGGGCGGACTGGTGAGCAATTTCATCTCCTCGCTCGCCAAAGGCAACGTAGCTCTTTCCATCAGCATGACCGCCTTCACCACGATCGCTGCAATCATCCTCACACCCCTGAATTTTGCCCTCTGGGGATATTTGTATGCCAGGTCCTCTCCCCTGCTGCGGCCTCTCGAAATCGACCCGCTGCAGATGTTTATGACCGTCCTGATCCTGATGGCAATCCCGATCATCCTCGGATTGCTCTTCACCCGCTATTTTCCCGATCTGGCCAAAAGAATCATGAAGCCGTTCCGCCTGTTTTCCTTCCTGGCATTCGTAGCCTTCGCTGTCATGGCTTTTGCCAATAATTTCGATCATTTCCTGAACTATGTCCCGCCGATATTCCTCATCGTTCTGCTACATAACGGACTCGCACTTTTCACCGGATGGATCTTCTCCCGCGCAATGAAACTCGCTCACCGGGACATCCGGTCCATCAGCCTCGAAACAGGCATCCAGAACAGCGCACTCGGACTGATCCTGATATTCAATCCGAAGATCTTTCCACCCGAACTTGAGCTGGGCGGAATGGCCTTTATCGCAGCCTGGTGGGGAATATGGCATATCGTATCCGGATTGATCCTGGCCGGTGTCTGGTCGAAAAGGCCGGTTACCGGTGCCCCTGAAACTCTAAACCTTGCGCCATGAAAAAAGTTGAAAAATTCACCTGGGGATACCAGATTGCCCGCTATTGGGTCGGCTTCAGCTTTAAACACATTTTTTACCGCCGCACGGAAATCCGCGGAAGGGAAAAATTCAAAACCACCGACCCGCTGCTCTTTGCCCCCAACCACCAGAACGCGCTGATGGACGCACTGGTCTTTGTGACCACCCTAAAACAGCAGCCGATCTTCCTGGCCAGAGCCGATATTTTCAAGCCCGGAATCCTCACGCGATTCCTGAATTTTATAAAGATGATGCCCGTTTACCGCATCCGCGACGGCTATGAGAATCTTGCCAAAAATGAGGAAGTGTTCGACCGCTGCACCGAGATACTGAGCACCGGACATTCCCTGTGCATGTTTCCGGAAGGCAACCACGGCGACCGGCGTTTTTTCCGGCCTCTGAAAAAAGGCCTGGCCCGTATCGCCTTTGAGGCTGAGGATCAGTGCGATTTTAAGCTGGGACTGAAAATTGTTCCATGCGGCATCGATTATTCAAATTACGAGAATGTCCGCGGCCGGCTCACCGTGAGCTACGGAGAACCCATCACCATTACCGACCTTAAAGAGGTTTACCGAACCGATCCGCAACGTGCCCTGAAAGAGCTCAATAACCGGATCCGGATCCATATAGAGCCTCACATGATTGAGATCCCCTGGGAAGATATCTACTTCATGGTGATGGACCTGCGAATGATGTACGGCAAACGTTTCCGCCAGCTGAAAAACCTGCCGGGCAAAACACTCTTCGATAAATTCGAGGGCGACAAGGAAATGATCCGCGTCATCGATGGACTGCGAACCAGCGAACCTGAAAAAATCAGCGAAATGAATGCGCTGGTCCTTGAATACTGGAAGCTGCTCAAGAAGCACAATTTCCGCGATCATACCGTGGAACATGCCCCGTACGGTCCGCTCCGGCTGATCTGGAATACCCTGATCCTGGCCGCCGGCTTCCCGCTGCACGTTTATTCCCTGATCAACAGTTACCATTTGTACCGCGTTCCGATGATGCTTTCACGCAAGTTGTTTAAGGATCCGCAATTCCGCGCAACCGGTGCTTACGTAATCAGTCTGGTAGTTATGATGCCCCTCTCATACACCCTCCAAACCCTGATTGTCGGCCTGATATTCAAAACCTGGTGGATCTGGCTGGCCTACGGCGTAACCCTCCTGCCTACCTCCGTGTACATGATGCATTACATGTTCGAAAACCGCAAATGGTGGTCGCGCATCCGCTTTATGTGGAAGAAAGGCCGGAAAAACAGTGACATAAGCCGGATGGGAAAGCTCAGAGGGGAAATCTTCGAGAAAATGGATGCCTTGGTGGGTTGAGAGATCCTCGCTTGCGCGAGGATGACAGAGAATGACTTAGTACATGATACTGGCATTCAAAATGACGACAGAGCAGGACTTGGTGCCGTCCTCGCTTGCGCGAGGATGACAGAGAATGACTTAGTACATGATACTGGCATTCAAAATGACGACAGAGCAGGACTTGGTGCCGTCCTCGCTTTCGCGAGGATAACAGGGTAGGGTTTTCCAAGTAGGAAAAAACTTACTGAAATTCTTCCATTGGAGCTTGTTTTTTGCATCTAATGCAGAAAAAGAGCTTATGACCAAAAGATATTTTGTTTATGTGATGGCAACTAATTGCAATCGAGTACTTTATATCGGCTTCACCAATAATTTGCACCGAAGGATATTTGAACATCAAACCCGATCAAAGAAAAGCTTTACGGAAAGATACAATGTAACAAAGCTGGTACATTATGAAATGTATTACTATGTTAATGAGGCTATTGCAAGGGAAAAGCAACTGAAAACATGGAGGCGCGCCTGGAAGAATGAACTGGTTTCTACCCATAATCCGTTATGGTTCGACCTTTCCGATGATCCTCGAATTCCTTAAAGCAGCGAAATTTCAACCATTTCTGCCAAAGCGGACCTACAAAAAAGCATCCAACGTACCGCCTTTATTCTGTCATCCCCGCGAAAGCGGGGACCTCCTCCCCTACCACAACATTTCTTCTCTTTCATCCTCGCGAAAGGCCGGCATTCACAACATGTTTTATTCTTTCATCCTCGCGAAAGCGAGGATCTCTACCCCTATCAGTAACGCTCTTGAAAGTACCTGCCGACTGCCTACTCCTTAACCACCCTCACCACCTCTCTCCTGCTTCCCTGCTGTACCGCAACCAGGTACACACCCGCCGGTAAACGGCTCATGTTAACCTCAACATGGCTGCCCGATCCTGGTCTTTCCGTCTTTAATGTCTTCCCGTCTAAAGTGAGCAAAGTGATAAGAAGATCTCCCTGATCCATATTTCCAACGGAGATGTTAAGTCTTTCTTTACAGGGGTTCGGGAAGACCGAAACGGAGAGGCCGGTGCCGGCGATAATCTGATCGTCGATGCCGTTAAACGTCGCGATCTTGAAATCCCAGATTCCGCGTCCGTAAGTGCCGAAACGTGCGGTGTTCAGGGCCGGAATGAAGTCGACCGACCAGTAGGTCTGCTGCGGGGCGGCAAGCCCGGATAGATCGTACCACTTGCTCTTGGCAACCACGTAAACCCACGGGCCCACCTCGGAGGCCGCAAAAAGCAGCGTCCCGTCGGCGTTGCAGGTCATCTCAAAAATAAGGCTGTTCTTCATGCCTGCCGACATAGACTGGAAGGTTTTTCCGCCATCGCGGGAAACCCATACCGGAAAGCCCGAATAACCGCTGCCGGCGAGGTAAATGACGCTGGTGTCCTTTGGCGACGGCACAATGCTGTTGCCGTAAAAATAGTGGCTGCCCGGTCCCCGGTTGGTCGACATGCTATAGGTGGCTCCGCGGTCCCTTGAGACGAAAAACTTACCGCTGGAGTTCAGCACATACCGGTAATCCTTGTTGATGGGTGAGTAAGCCATGGACGCAATATTGGTGCCCGCAACACCGTTGCTGAAATCAGTGGGTAACTCCATTGCCGTTACGTTGCCTGATGTTTCATGGGTCAGTTGCCAGATATGGCAGCCCGTGGTAGAGGTGCCGCCTGCAAGATATACCTTGTTGGGATAGTAAGGATCGGCCATGAGGGGCGGCATCCATAACTGCCCCGACATTTTCATGTCGCCGAAACCCAGAGTGGCGGCAGCATTGCTGGTCGATGCCTCAGGGTAATACATGGCAAAACCCGGGTAAACGGTCCACATGCTGGCTCCCCCGTCGCCCGAAACGATATGCCCGTAATCGCCGCTGATGGTCTGTTCGAAATCCACCACCCCGTCGCTCACCTGCCAGCTCTTCTGGAATCCCTGATCCTGCGACCCGACATAGATCACGTTGGTCTTGGTCCGATGGGTGTAGGTGGAATAATACTGACTGATATTCAGTCCTTTAAGTGACACATTTTTCACGGTTGCCATCTGGCTTTCCGAAAGGAAAGTACCACCGTCGGTGCTGATGTACACCAGCTCTTCACCAGTGGGTTTCTTAAAGAATTCGATTTCGGGGATATCCGCATGGAGCTTCTCCGCGGGGTTGCCGTAATAGTCGCCCCAGGAGTTCACGTATCTCCAGTTCACCCCGCCGTCGATGCTGTATTCCGCATTTACCCCGCCAAATCCCAGCACATTAGGGACCACGGGCGAGGCTCCAAAACTGTTCGGCATGAACGGGCCCTGGGTGCTGGTTCCGCGATAAGCCCAGTTGGTTCCGCCAGGAGATGTTCCGTAGAAACGGGTCGATTTTTCGAGCTGAAACATGGCGTGCAACCGGGTAACCGATTGAATAATGCTGCCGGTAAGCTGGACCTGCCTGATCTCGCTGGTCCCGAAATTGAGACCGATATCAGCCGTCTTGCGCCAGGAAGTGGAGTCCTGCAAACTGAACACCTGGTTTTTGTCGATCAGGTAAACCGAATCGTTGCCAAAGCGGTTGGTCCAGATATCGGCTATGCTCGATCCGTTGCTTCGGATGATCCGCGTGAAGCTGGTTCCGAGATTTTTCGACCGGAACAGATACAGGTATGGCGATTTGTAGGCGAGTATATACAGGGTTCCGTCGGCCTGGCTGACCGACCGGATGAGGTTGTAACCGGAATAGTAGGAGGTGAGGCCGTCGCTCACCAGCCAGGTGGTTCCGTTGTCATCGGAATAGTGCATCCGCACCCTGTCGCTCGATGCCAGCACGCGGGTGGTACCCCCGTTATTTGGAAATGCCCTGATAAACTGGATATTGGCTATCCGGTACGGGTCGGAAATGGATTCCCAGTTCTGGCCGTCGAGGGTGCCCACATAGATCTGGCCGCCATCGGCCGCCGCATACAATTTGTTTGCTGCAAAATCGATATCCACGCAGTGAACGCGGCCCGCCAGGTTACCGCTTCCCTTTTCTACCCATTGCCCGGTGAGCGATCCTTCGGCAATGCTTTCAATGATACCGCTCTTTTGCCGGCCTTCAGCCGCAGCTTCCTGCAGCGCGGGCAGCCGCTCCTGGTACATCTCCAGCCGGGTTTGCTCGTCCATCTCGCGCCAGTCCACTCCCGGAGCCGTGCGGTGCATGGTATTGATCCACTCCTGACGCTTCAGGTAATTATCGGATTCTTCGGTAACGATTTCCGTGGGCAGCGGTTTTTCCGTGGGCCGGGGTTTTTCAGATGGCCTGGTAATGAGGAGACCGCCAACAATTGCAGTGCCGGCTATCAACAGCGTGAATGCCGGAAAAATAAAACGTTTCATGGTAAATGCTTTGATATCAGAATAGTCTTGATTGCGATTCCCCGGGGATCTTACCCATATGGATATAAGCTTTTTCAGTGGCTTCGCGTCCTCGAGGCGTGCGCTTCAGATAGCCTTCCTGAATGAGGAAAGGCTCATATACTTCTTCAATAGTTCCCGGCTCTTCTCCTACCGATACCGCGATGGTGTTGAGCCCCACCGGTCCGCCGCTGAATTTGTTGACCAGCGCGCTTAAAATCCGGTTGTCCATTTCGTCCAGTCCATGGGCATCAATATTCAGGGCGTTGAGTCCGTGACGGGTAATTTCTATGTCGATATGGCCATCGCCTTTGACCTGGGCAAAATCGCGGATCCGGCGCAGCAGTGCGTTGGCGATCCTCGGTGTACCCCGGCTGCGGGTGGCGATCTCCACCGATGCGTCTTCGGAAATTCTGACGCCCAGTATGGATGCGGAACGCCGGACGATCTTGTTAAGAACTTCCTTGTTATAATATTCCAGGTAACAGGTTATCCCGAACCTGGCACGCAACGGGCTGGTTAACAGTCCGGAACGGGTTGTAGCGCCAATCAGCGTAAAGGGATTCAGATCGAGCTGTATCGACCGGGCACCCGGGCCGCGGTCAATCATGATATCGATCCGGTAATCTTCCATGGCGGAATAGAGATATTCTTCAACCACCGGGCTCAACCGGTGTATTTCATCGATGAACAGCACATCGCCTTTGTCCAGCGAGGTGAGCAAACCAGCCAGGTCGCCGGGCTTGTCGAGCACCGGTCCGGAGGTCATCTTCATGCCAACATGCAATTCCTTGGAAATGATGTGCGAAAGGGTGGTCTTTCCCAAACCGGGAGGGCCGTGCAGCAGCACATGATCGAGGGCCTCGCCGCGCATGGAGGCTGCCTGAACAAAAACGCGAAGGTTGCTGATAACTTTTTCCTGCCCCGAAAAATCGGAAAACTCGACCGGCCTCAGTTGCCGTTCAATTTCCTGATCCTCGTTTTGCGCTTCAGGATCCCTGAAATCGTAGGGTTCAGACATATCCTATTTGATTACCCCGAGGTTCCGGAAAGACTGGGCAAGCAGTTCAATGTTCAGTGGCTTGGCAAGATAATCGTCCATGCCGTAGGAGAGACACCGTTCACGATCGGCGTTAAAAGTATTGGCTGTCAGAGCAATGATGGGAATCCGGATATTCCTCGTTTCCTCGAATGCCCTGATCTGCCGGGTGGCTTCGAGTCCGTCCATGATGGGCATCATGATATCCATGATGATCAGGGAAAATTTCAATGGATCCGCCTGGTATTTTTCAATGGCCTCCAATCCATTGCCGGCCAAATCAATTGCAAAACCGAACCGGCGTAAGCTGGATTCCATAAGCCTTTGATTCAGCTTATTATCCTCGACCAATAAAATTGTCTTTCCACTTGGTTCCATAAAGCACGAGACTCTTCCGTGTAAAATTAGGAAATTTTCCCAAAAGTAGCTTCACCGGGCACCAGCCACCATAATATTACCGGTTTTCGGTCTCAAGAAGGACCTTTATTCCATTTATTTTGACCAACGCATCATTTGCGTAGACGTATGACATCACCACGTTTCCTTCGGAGTCAAAAATCCACCAGGTTTTATCCCTTAAACCCATGCGATAATTTTGCTCTTCCTTAATTTTTCCGGTATCGAAATAGAGCTTGTGTTTTCCATCAGGCGATCCCTGAATATAACCTCCCTCAAACTTCAGTGTCCCGTTCTCATAAAATTCTTTCCAGATGCCATCTTTCAACCCTGCCTTAAACATTCCCTTTTCGGTTACGGAACCGCTTTTATAAACCCAGGGCCCCTCCTCGAGTCCTTCAATATATTCGCCCTGAGCAAGGATGACACCGGTTTCATCGTATTCAGTTGATAAACCGTCTTCCTTACCGCGCAAATAATTTTCCTCGCGACGTATCGATCCGCCGGGGAAATACCAGGTCCACAGGCCACTTTCCAATCCGTTCAGATAACTGCCTGTCTGCTCGAGCTTGCCATCCTGAAAATAAAACTTCCATACCCCTGAACGCTTGTCATTCTTATAGTTACCCTCCAGACGTACCTGTCCGCCCGCGTAAAAGAATTGCCAGAATTCTTCTTTGGTACCTTTTTCATCGGTAACCCCAGCCGACATAACCTGACCGCTGTTGTTGAATTCCTTGACTTCCACTACGGGTTTGCCGGGTTGATATTTCCGGTGAGTGCCAACCGGTATACTGTTAAGATAACTTCCGCTTTTTAAAAGATTACCCAGACTGTCATACTCGTTTTTCACCTCGGCAATGATCTCCTGATCACCACCGGTCTCAATCAGCTTGCCGTTCTCATAGAATTTTGAAGAGACCATTTTTCCGGCCTGGGTATATTCCCGGGAATACCCGTTGAGCAGCCCGTTCTTGTAATTCTCCTCGGTCTTTATGTTGTCATTATCAAAGTATTCGCGCCATACCCCCTGTTTAACTCCCTTATTATCAGTTTGATTAATGAACTCACGGTCGATCAGAAAATCGTTGTGATATTTATAAACAATCTGCACCGTACCATTCAAATATTCGCGGGTGAGTCCCTCCTTCTTGCCATCTTTGTATCGAACTATCCGCTCAATCTGACCCTTCTTATCATAATAGGTTGATAGTCCCTGCCTGAGATTATTCAGATAAAGTTCTTTGAACAATGGAACCGAAACAGTTTTATCATTCTGCGTGATCAACTGGTATTTAAGGTGATATCCGCTCCTTTTACCATCGAGATAATTGATTTCCTCCGTGATATTGCCCTGCTCATCATAAAACTTCCAAACGGAGTCGAGCTGAAAATTTTTTCGGTTTCCTTCCGATTTTATTTTACCGTTGATATGATAGGAAATCCATTTCCCGTCGGGTTTGCCATTCACAATCATCCCCTCGCTCGACAACTGCTTGTTTCCGTAGTAGAGTTTGTTGTATCCATCCTTCAGGCCTTCTTGGGAAAACAGGCTTTGGCTGATCAGAAACAGAAGCAGGGTAAGTGCGGCACCCTTTACCTTCTTTATTATCATATAGGTTTTATATAAAATCTGATGATGTTAATGATATGCTGTTAATAGTGTTGATAAGTCGGTAATGCCTGTTTCGACTGTAGGATAAAACACGGTATTACAGGATATCAGCTTTACAAAAATAGGCAAAGAGTTTTGTCAAAAAGATTGTTGATTGATTTTTGAATCTGATGAAAGATTTTTCTTGCTTTTATCGGATCGATTTTTATACCGGAATCAGACCATCCGAGATTCTTAAAAAAGCCCGGAGTTATATCCAGATATCAATAGGAGAGTGTTAATAACCTTTATGATATTTTATTGATTGATTCTTTGATGTTTGAGTGTTTAAGGTGAATTTAGGTGGGTGATTCTCATCCGGTGATTGACTATTTTTACTCCTGATAATGAGGATATTTTGACGAATGTTAACAAAACAGTGACATTGTGGATAAAAAATCGTTCGAAAAAATAGGTTTGGCATGCGACCATGCCGGTTATAAAATGAAGGAATTTCTGCGTACCTGGTTAATAGATGAGGGCTACGCAGTTACCGATTTTGGATGCAATTCAACCGACAGTTGCGACTATCCTGATTTCGGACATCCGCTGGCTGCATCAGTATCCGCTGGCACCTGCACGGTGGGTATCAGCTTATGCGGAAGCGGCAACGGGATCAACATGGTTGTTAACAAATACCCTAAAATACGGTCGGCATTGTGCTGGAACAAAGAAATTGCCAGCCTGGCTCGCCGTCACAACGATGCCAATATCTGTGCCCTGCCCGCACGTTTTATTGTACCGGCTGAAGCTCAGTCTATTATAGAGGAATTTCTGAATACTGATTTTGAGGCAGGCCGCCACAGTATCCGGATAAAAAAGATTCCGATCAACTACTAGCAGGGTATGGAAAGCAAGAACAAGATCTTTCATGACAAATCGGAATCCGTGGGGTTCGACCGGGATCACCGTCGTATTCTGAAATACAATATAGGACAGTACGATAATGCCGTCACGCGGGGTAAGCGGTTTTACCGGGATCTGGAAAACGCCCGTGAGCAGGCCTCGAAAATCAAGGATTATGTGCTGCAGGAGTTCGGTCCTCTCCTGCTGGAATATGAAAAGAACGCGCGCAACAACGGATGCGAGGTGGAATGGGCCTCAAAAGAAGAGGATGTGTACCGGATTCTGAAACGGATTATAACCGACGAGAAGGTACAAACGGTCGTGAAGATGAAATCGATGATCTCTGAGGAGCTGGAAATCAATCATTTCCTAGAAAAGAACCAGGTGGAATCCTTCGAGACCGATCTGGGTGAGTTCATCGTTCAGCTTGCCGGCGAGCGGCCTTACCATATCGTTACCCCGGCGATGCACAAATCGAAGGAAGATGTGGCTGCCCTGTTTCACCAGAAATACAACATGGCCCCTGATGCGAAGCCGGAAGAGATTACCGTTTTTGTCAGGAACTTCCTTCGCGAGAAATTTACCTCAGCCCAGATGGGCATTACCGGCGCCAATTTTATCATTCCTGAGACCGGTTCCATTGCGCTCACCGAGAATGAGGGCAACGGCATGATGACCTTTTCCTGGCCAAAAACGCTGGTGGTGATTGCGGGTATTGAGAGGATGATTCCGGAACTGAACGATCTTGACCTCTTTTGGCCTATCCTGGCGGTGCACGGTACGGGTCAGCATGTTACGGCTTACAACACCATACTTTCCGGACCTTCAAAACCCGGTGAAAGCGATGGGCCCACCAGGATGGTTGTTATTTTGTACGATGGTGGTCGTACCAACCTGTTACAGGATAACGATATGAAAGAGGCGCTCAAATGCCTGCGATGCGGCGCCTGCCTGAATGCCTGTCCGGTTTACAAGAATATTGGGGGTTTTACCTATGACACCGTGTATACAGGCCCTATCGGATCGGTCATATCAAGATACATGGACAAGAGCCATGATATGGGATTTCTGAATTTTGCCTCGAGCCTCTGCGGCAAATGCTCGGAGGTTTGTCCGGTTAACATTCCCCTTCACAAGCTGCTGCTGGCCAACCGTAACAAGATCGTGCAATCGGAGGGAAAAGTGGGAGTGGAGCGGTTTGCATTTAATAACTACCGCAAATTCATGCTTCACCGCAAAAAACTGGAGCGGATAAAACCGGTATGGAAAAATATGGCCATGACAACCGTGGGTACCAAAGTCTGGGGGCCCCGACGAGCTCCGTTGGTTTTTGCGAAGGAATCCTTCCATTCGCAATGGAAGAAAAAAGGGCTTTAAAGCTTTAGGTGTTATCCGCGTCGGCGGGCGATCAGTTTATGCAGGAAAGGCCTGACAAACAGGTAATAAAGGGTTAATCCGGCCAGTCCGCCTATCACGTCAAACAGGAAATCAGCTATATCAGCCGAGCGGCCCACAAACAGGTATTCCTGGAGAATCTCAATCAGTCCGCCGTAAAAAGCAATGATCAGTATGGTGAGCAGGGGTCCGAACAGTTGCAGAAGCCTTTTTCCTGAAAGGTCGAATTCGGCGCCAAGCACCACGGCAAGCGGTAAATAGAGACCGGCATGAACTATCTTGTCGAAATTGGGAATACTGAGAAAGGGAGTGGCCGGCAGCGAACCGCCCGGTACAGCGCACGCGATGAGAATGATGACCGCCCAGATCAGACTAATAATAAATAACTTTCGTATCATTAACAAGGCGATTTTTGATGGTACAATAATAGCTAAAATTGGGCGATTAAAGCTGAAAAGGTTTCCATGAGCGGCATTTACGTACATATCCCATTTTGTAAAAGCAAGTGTCATTATTGCGATTTTTTCTCGGTTATCAAGACCGAAGGACGTGATGGATTTGCCTCATTGTTACTGGAGGAGATCGATTACAGAAAGAATTATCTGACTGATAAAAAGGTAGATACCGTATATTTCGGGGGCGGAACCCCTACCCTGCTCCCTCCGGCTGATCTGGTGGCGGTGCTGGGCAAACTGAACTCGGAATTTGAGATTTCCATTGATGCGGAGATCACCGTTGAGGCCAATCCCGATGATCTTACGCCCGGTTTGCTGACGGAATACCGGAAGGCCGGATTTAACCGGATCAGCATCGGCACGCAATCGTTCTGCGACCGGCATCTGCAACTGATGAACCGGCGCCATGATTCGGCTCAGGCTATTGAAGCCGTGCGGATGTCAGCCAATTGCGGGTTCAACAATATCAGTCTCGACCTGATATACGGAATTCCCGGAATGACCACCGGGGAGTGGCTTCAGAACCTCGAAATTGCCTGCAGCCTGCCTGCGACACATATTTCGGCTTACCATCTGACTGTGGAGCCGGGTACCCGTTTTGGAAGGCTCAAGCGGGCCGGACAGTTTTCGGAGATTTCCGGGGAGCAGAGCGAAGGACAGTATCAGTTGCTGATCAATTATCTGGATAAACATGCTTATGAGCAATATGAAATATCCAATTTTGCCCGCAACCAGCTGTACAGCCGTCACAATACCAAGTACTGGACCGGCGAGAGCTACCTCGGACTGGGCCCGTCGGCACACTCGTTTAACGGTTTGGGGAGGCACTGGAATCCTTCAAGCCTGTCAAAATACACAGCCGGAGTCCACGAAAAACAGGAGCCGAAGGGGGAATTGGTGGATAAAATTATGCACCGGAATGAATATGTGATGACGCGCCTGCGCACTTCGACTGGAATTCCGGAGGCTGGATTTAAGCTGGAATTCGGCGAGGCGGCCTGGCCTGAATTGCTCGATATGGCCGGTAATCATATCCGTAAGGGCTATCTGAAACATGAAGACGGGAGATTGTTTTTCGACCGGCTGGCCTGGTTCCGGAGCGACGGGATACTTTCCGACCTGTTTATTGTCGGATGATGTGCAGCAGGATTGAGATTGGATATTATTTCTACTTTAACCTGAAATTTTAGCCTGATGAATAACAGAAGGGATTTTTTAAAAACAGCGGCTGTTGGGGCGCTGGGCATGGCGGCGGTGCCGGGTTTTAGTTCCGTGGTTAGGGAAGGGGTCCCCGCCTTGCAAGATTCCGTGGTAAGGGACGGGGTCCCGACTTTCGTCGGGATGACAAAGGATGGTGAGGAGCAAAGCCAAAGTGAATTGTTGAAGGGGTTGCCGGAGTTTACGCGGGAAGATTATCTGGCGCGACAGGAAAAGGCGCGCGAATGGCTGGTTAAATCAGGCATTGATGCCCTATTCGTTGAGGGGGGCAATAACCTGTCGTATTTTACCAATGCTTCCTGGTGGAGCAGCGAGCGGGTTTTTGGGTTTTTGCTGAGTCCTCATGCGGAGATGGTCTGGCTTTGTCCGGCCTTCGAAAAGCAGCGTGCTGAAGAGGTTATCGAATACGGTAAAGATATCAGGCTATGGCATGAACATGAAGGGCCTTATGGCCTTTTTGCCGATTATCTGAAGAAAATAGGCAAGCCGGGAGGCAAAATCGGGATCGATCCGAACGCCCGGAGCTTTGTGAATGAGGGTATTCGCAGGGCCGGCGGTGTTCAGGTGGTCGACGGATCGGTGATCACGGAGAATACCCGGGCCGTTAAAACGGAGAAGGAAATCAAGCTGATGGATGTGGCTAACCGCATCACCAAATTATCGTTCAAAAAGGGCTTTGCCCAACTCCGCGACGGCATGACCACGGGTGAACTGAGCAAGATCATCAGTCAGGCGCATACCGAGCTGGGTGCTCAGGGTGGCGGCGGACCGCTGTTCGGCACCAATGCCGCTTTTCCGCACGGGACAAAATTTATCCGCAACCTGCAGCAGGGTGATCCGGTGCTGGTGGATGGAGGTTGTTCAGTTAAGGGTTATAAATCAGATGTTACGCGGACTGCCATTTTTGGTAAACCGTCGGACGAGCTGAAAAAAGTTTGGGAAACCGTTTGGAATGCCCAGCAGGCTGCCTTCAAGGCGATCCATAACGGAGCAGTCTGCGGTGATGTGGATGCAGCGGCCCGCAAAGAAATGGCCAAAGGCGGATACGGGGCAGATTATGAATATTTTACCCACAGGCTGGGTCACGGTATCGGAACCGAAGGTCACGAATTCCCTTATCTGGTAAGGAATAACAAGCTGGTGATGACTACCGGGATGACCTTTACCAATGAGCCCGGACTCTACCTGTACGGCAAGTTCGGAGTCAGGATCGAGGATTCTCTCGTGGTGACCGACGACGGCTGCAAAATCCTCGGCGGAATGCCTTGCAGGTCAATGGACGATATACTCAGTGATTCTCTGTAGAATCTTCCTAAATTTGACCCGGACATAAAAAGGGCCAATTGAATCAGGTAAAAAAACTTGCGGGTCAAACGATGGTATACGGATTGGGAAGCATCCTGCCCAGGGTGCTTAATTTCCTTATACTGACCAAATTCTATACCTGGATATTCGGAACCAATCCCTACGGCATACTCAGTGAGATGTACGCCTGGCTGGCTATCGTTCTGGTGGTTATCGAGTTTGGCATGGAATCGGGCTTTTTCCGGTTCGCCAGGGACAAGGAAGCCGTGCGAAAGGCCTTCAGTCATGCCACCGGACTGATCGTGGTGCTGGCAGTGGTGTGGATGATCATCGTTTACCTTTTTATCGATCCGATATCCGGAGCCATCCATTACAACAACAACCAGAATTATATCATCTGGATGGCCTGGATCGTGGCTATCGATTCCATAGCGATGGTACCCTTTGCCAAGATCAGACAGGATGGCAGGCCCCGCAGGTTTGCGTTGCTGAAAATGGCCAACGTACTGATTAATATTGGGTTGGTAATTATTTTTCTGGTTATTTTCCCCTGGGTTCATAAAAGCACTCCCCTGCCCGGCTGGCTGTACGATCCACAACTGGGTGTAGGTTATGTTTTTCTTTGCAACCTGATAACCAGCGCCCTGATGTTCTTCCTGCTGATACCGGAACTGCGCGTTTTTCAGTTTAAGTTCGACCGCAATTTCATGGGTAAATTGCTGATGTATTCCGCGCCGCTGGTGATTGTGGGTCTGGCCGGTGCCATCAACGATTCGGGCGACAAGATATTTGTGAAACTTTTGACCGGCGATCAGGGACAGGTGGGCATTTATGCCGCCAATTACAGGCTGGCCGTGCTTATGACCCTGTTTATCCAGATGTTCCGATACGCTTTTGAGCCTTTCCTGTTCAAGGTTTCCAAGGATAAGGATTCGGGGGAGACGTATGCCCTGGTGATGCGCTATTTTGTGATTACCGGACTGCTGCTCTTCCTGGTTACCGCTCTTAATATCGATATTTTTACCCGCGCCCTGCTGGGCAGCAAAGAATTCTTCGAAGGTCAGGCTGTGGTTCCGATCGTTTTGATGGGGAACTTTTTCCTCGGCGTATACTACAATCTTTCCGTGTGGTACAAGGTTAAGGACCTCACCCGCTATGCTGCCGTGATGGCCTTGTCGGGAGCGGTGGTTACCGTTGTACTGAACTGGCTGCTGGTGCCTAAAATCGGATATATGGGTGCCGCCTGGGCCACCCTCGCCTGCTACACATCCATGATGGTGATATCCTATTTCTGGGGACGGAAAATCTATCCGGTGCCCTACCAGACCGGAATGTTACTGGCCTGGACGGCCCTGGCTGTTGCATTGTATGTGGTATCCACGCTGGTGAAGCCGGAAAACTTCGTGATCCGGCTTGTCTGGGATGCTTTGCTGCTGCTGGTTTTCGTGGTAGTGGTGGGCATCAGGGAGAAAGCCATGGTTCAGTCCATCTGGCAGCAGGTGAGAAATCGCGGCCGAAAATAACTTATGATAAAATTGAACGTTTTATGAAGGTGAAAATTGTTAATCATTCGAAGCATGAACTGCCGGCTTACAGTACCGAATTTTCGGCCGGCATGGATATCCGCGCCAACCTGGAGGCTCCGGTAACGCTGAAGCACATGGAGCGTAAGCTCATTCCTACAGGGCTCTTTATCGAGCTGCCACAGGGATTTGAGGCGCAGATCCGTCCGCGCAGCGGCATGGCCCTGAAAAGGGGAATCACCGTGCTGAATACGCCCGGAACCATCGATGCCGATTACCGCGGTGAAGTGGGGATCATCCTCATTAACCTGTCGGGCGGCGATGTAACTATCGAGGATGGCGAGCGGATTTGCCAGATGATTATCAGCAAACACGAAACGATCAGCTGGGAGCCGGTCGACACGCTCGCGGAAAGTGACCGCGGTGCCGGCGGCTTCGGACATACAGGGCATAAGTAGGGCAAAGGGCAGGAGGGCAAGAAGGCAAAAGTAAAGGAATAAGAAAAAGGTAGAGACGCATACATGCGTCTCATCAAGGAAATAAATCTTATGAGATATATAGGTGCGGCGAGGGTTGTTTTGGTGGTGTTGGCGTCGATGATGCTGACAGTTACCCTTGTGGGACAGGGTGTTACGATGGGTGATACGGCAATTCCCGCGGCGGTGAAGTTCAAGTATTTCTATGCCGAGGGGTTGCGGCTGAAGATGTTGGGGAGCCAGGACCAGGCGATCGCCATGTTCCAGAATTGCACCGAGCTGGATGCTGTTTCGGGTGCGGCTTTTTATGAGCTGGGTATCCTGTATTCAGATAAGAAAGATTATTCGGCCGCCGTGGGCTACGCCAGAAATGCCTGGAAACGGGATCCTTCGAATAAATGGTACGGCCAGTTATTGGTGGAAAATCTTAAAATGCTCGGCAAGCCCGCCGACTGTGTTCAGGTGTACCGCGATCTGCAGAAAATTGATCCCGCGGAACAGGAATTCATCACGGGCGAAATTGAAATGCTGATTCAGGCCAAGGAGGTGAAGGAAGCCCTGAAACGGCTTGACAAGCTGCCGAAGGATACCGATATTGCACGTTGGGGTGCGGTACGCAAGAAAGATATCTATTTCTCTGTCAACAAGTTCGATCAAGGCGTGGAGATTCTACTGGACTGGCTGAAAAAATATCCTGAGGATTATGAGATCAGGGGTATCCTGGCAGAAGCCTATGCGGCAAAAGGGAAAAAAGAGGAAGCACTGGCTCAGTACAAAATCCTCACTGAACAGCATCCCGAAAATCCGGCAATCAGTTTTTCACTCGGACAGTTCTATTATCAGAACGGTAAGAAACAGGAGGCGCTGGATGAATTTCTGAAGGGGTTTCGCTCCCCCGACGTGAATCCGGCAATCAAGATAGAGATCGTTAAAGCGTATGTCAGTGCGCAGAGTCAGGAGAAAAAGCTTGATGATGAGGTGGTTAAACTGATAGAAACGCTTTACCAGGTAGACAAGGGTGATCCGGAAGTCGACGGTTTATATGCCAATTACCTGTATTCTGGGGAGCGTCTCGCGGAGGCGGAGCCTTTGTACCGGAAATTAACCGTTACGCAACCCGGAAATTTCATGGTATGGCAAAACCTGCTGTTCATTCTGAATGAGAAAAAGTCGTTCGACGATATCCTGAAAGTTACCGACAGTGCCCTGATATATTTCCCGGGTCAGGGGCTCTTTCATCTCTTCAAAGGCATTGCAGCCATCGAGAAAAAGAATTACCCGGTAGCTATCGCAGCGCTCAATAAGGGGTTGAGCGTGCCCGGACAGAATGCGGAGATTGTGAAGCAATTCTATCTTTCACTGGCTGAGGCTTTATACCGGAACGGCAATTCAACGGAGGCTTTTCAGAATTTTAACCAGATGCTGGTGCTGGAGCCCGATAACGTTCAGGTACTCAACAATTACAGTTATTATCTTTCGCTCGATGGAAAGGATCTCGATAAGGCCTTGGAAATGATCACAAAATGTGTGAAGCTGGAGCCCGAAAATCCTACTTTCCTCGATACCTTTGCATGGGTCCTGTATCAGAGGAAAGAGTATGCGAAAGCGTTGGAAGTAATGACTAAAACCATCAAACTGTCGCCGGATCCGAGCGGTGAAGTGCTTGAGCATTATGGCGATATCCTTTTCAGAAACGGGAAACCCGAAGAAGCAAAACAAGCCTGGATAAACGCCAGGGGTAAAAAGGAAACGTCGGATAAAATCGAGGATAAAATCAGTAACGGGCTGAAATGATCATGATGAGAAAAGTTAAATACGCCGGTGTTCTGTGCATGGTCGCTCTGGCCTTGTTATCGTTTAACGGCTGTTCATTGCTTAAGAAATCGGTAAGTACGAAAAAAACTATGTCGGATGACGAAAACCTGGTCAGGAAGGTCGTAAACAACATGCCTGAGTGGAAATTCCTGGAGATCAGATGCACCGGAAAAGCCGACGACGACGACAAGAAGATCGGGTTCATGGGTACGATAAAACTGGAAAAAGAAAAACAGGTTTATGCGGTTATCCGCTCCTCCATCGGAATAGAGGTGGCTAAAATATTTGCCAACAGGGATAGCGTATGGATCATTTCCAAAATGCTGGGCATCAAGGAAAAAGGTGATTGGAAACTCATTGCCGGCAAGTTTGGCTACCCGGTGGATTTTTACGCCGTGCAGGGTATCCTTAACCAGTCGCTTTTCACCTCCGCCGGCGACAAGCTGGCCGTCCTGATTGAAAACCTGGTGATAAAAACGGACAAGGAAGATCTCAGGCTCGCGTCGAATACACGCTACCAGGATGATTCAAGCGGAATAAAATATCTCAACGAATTTCAGCTGAACAAGGAATCGTTTATCATCGATGATACCAAGATCCGGGATATAAAGGGTCAGTGGATTGCGGATGTTAAATACCTTTACAACAAGGATAATGTCATCCGGAAAATTGAGCTTAAGGGCATTGATTCGGAGCGGAATTTTGCGATTGAGATTAATGTGGTAAAAAAGGAAATTAAGGAATCACTGGATTTTAATTTCGATAAATTTTGAAGCGGATACGGAAAATAGCTGTTGTTTTTATCGGAGTAATTTTATCCATAAATTGCTATTGCCAGGATATTAACCAGTTGCGGTCGCAGCGTGAGAAAAGCCTGGCAGAGATTGCCCGGACGGAGGAGCTGCTCAGGCAGACGCAGAAAAACAGGCAGAATGAGTACAATAACCTGCTGCTGCTGAACCGGAGAATCACCACACGAAACAAGGTCATTAAGGGTATAAGTAATGAAATTTCACTGCTGGATAATCAGATCCGGCAGAATGAATCGACTATCGGTGAACTGGACACTGAAATTCAAGTACTTAAAAAGGATTACGCGAATGTCATTTACAAGACTTACCTGAACCGCAACGCCTATCACCAGTCGCAGTATATTTTTGCCGCATCGGATTTCAGCCAGGCCTTTAAAAGACTGAAGTACATGCAGCAATATGCAAAATTCCGCAAGGGACAAGCGGAGAAGATTGAAGCCAAAACGGTGGAGCTTCGCAATATTAACAAGCAGCAGGAAGAGAACAAGAATGAACGGCGGAAACTTCTGGAAGATGAAACCCGCGAGATGTCGAAACTGAACAGCGACCGCAAGGAGCAGGATAGCGCAGTAAAATCTTTACAAAAACAGGAAAAGAAGGTTAAGAAGGACCTTGATGCCCAGAAGGCTACTTTTAAAAAGCTGGAGAAGGAGATCTCCAGGTTGATTGCCGCAGCCACCGGTTCCGAGGTGAGCAGCACGGGCATGCGCATGACTCCCGAAGAAAAGATCATCTCCAACGAGTTCAGCCAGAACATGGGGCGTTTGCCGTGGCCTGTAGCCAAGGGCGTGATTTCCATGGGTCACGGACGACAGAACGCGCCGGGTTTGAGAAGTGTGGAAATCGAGAACCCGGGTATCAGTATAGCAACCGAAGACGGGGCGGTGGTACAGGCTGTTTTTGAAGGAAAAGTCTCATCGATCATGGTGATGGCCGGAGGAAACATATTCGTGTTAATCAAGCATGGAGAGTATTTCTCCGCATACGTAAATATCACCGATCTAAAGGTTAAAGTGGGTGATCATGTGAAGATTAAGCAGGAAATCGGCCGGGCAACGCGCTCAGGCAAGGATGGCAGTCCTGAATTCAATTTCCAGATCTGGAAAGGGCAAAACAATCAGGATCCTGAAAAATGGCTGGCAAAATGAAAACGCATGGCGGACTGACGGAAGAGGAAATTGTTGAGAAAAAACTACACCATTTTATCAGCAAATTTTACCGGGTAAAAATATTCCAGGGACTGATCATTGCCGCAGCTGCCGCCTTGCTGATTTTTTTCGCTTTGATCATCATCGGAAACGCAGCTCCGGATAATAAAACTTTGAATGCCATTGCTTTCTATGCCGGAGTACTTATCCTGGCCGTTGTTTTATCCCTGTTTATATTCCGACCGTTACTTCAGCGATTCGGGATTATCAGAGGCCTGAATTTTAAGGAGGCCAGCAATATCATCAGGCAGAAGCACAAATCGATTGAGGACCGGATTGTCAATATCATCGAACTCGCACAGGAAAGGGCCGGCCAGGAGAATAAGCTGTATGATTTTGCCATTGCCCAGAAGGCTCAAAACATCAGCGGATTTAATTTCGACGAAGCAATTTCCTTCCGCAAATTATTCAACTTTCTGCTGAGGCTGGCAGCCGTGGCCGCTGTTTGTCTGGGCATATTCCTGATCAGGCCCGAATTCGTTAAGAGTGGTATCAGTCATATCCTGACTTCAAACCAGCAGATCGCCGGTCTGGGTAACACAACGTTTGTCATTTTGAATGATTCTCTGGAGGTGGAGTCGGGCAAGGATTTCCTTTTGCGTTTTAAGGTCGTGTCTGAATTCCCGGTGGAATCCGTAAGCATTCAGATTGCTTCAAACCAGGAAAGTGCGGGCAGGTGGGCCGATGGGTTCGAATACTTGTTTAAAGCAGTCAATTCGTCCGTTTCGTTCCGTTTGGCATGCAACGGGGTAGTTTCTGAGGAGTATACCGTTAAAACGCTTAAAAAGCCTGAAATCAGTAACATTCAACTGAAGCTGATCCCTCCGGGATATACCACGGTTGAGAGTACGATCATCGAGGGCGACGGCAATGCCGAGGTGCCTGCAGGCTCAACACTGATCTGGACCTTAAAAACTGTAAATACGGATGAACTGCTGTTTGGTGAGGTGACGGGCATACAAAAAGTAAAAGGCAATAAAAATTCCTGGAATTATGAAAGGCAAATTAATAGTAATTTGGATTATCAATTAATTTGCAAAAATGAAAATGGATTATTCACGAATTATTATTATAAAATTTCGGTCGTCAAGGATCTTTATCCAAGTATAGATATTTCCGATAACCGCGACAGTACGATTTCGAATGATGTTTATGTACAGGGTGTTGTGCAGGATGATTACGGATTCAGCAAGCTCGAGGTGGTGGAAAACAGGGCCGGTAAAGAAACGGTAAAAGAAATTATTATTAAGAAAACCGGCATCTATGAACAATTTTATTATACCCTGATTCCAGACAGTTCTGATGTATTTTATTTTTTCAGGATATGGGACAACGATCGGTTGAACGGACCCAAATCGACCGACAGCCGGAAGCTCTCCATCAGAACAGCTACCAAGGCTGAATTGGAAACTATTAATGATCAGTTGTCTGACAGTATTTCTAAAGATCTTTCCGATGGCATGAACGCCATAGATAAGATGGAGAAGAAGATCAGCGACTTTAAAATGGAGCAGCTGGTCGGGGAACTGAAGCCCTGGGAAATTGATGAAAAATTAAAAGAATTAAATCAATTAAAACAGGAAGTGGTCGATTTTTTAAATAATGTATCAAAAGCAAATAAAGAATTTACTGAAAACGAAAAATTGCTCAAATATGATGAGGAGCTGACCGCGAAAGCCAAACAGATTCAGGAACTTATGGAAGGTTTGCTGGATGATGAAATGAAAGAATTACTGAAACAATTCGAGGATCTGGCTAAGGAATTTAATTCAAGAAAGGCTGAGGATATAACAGAAAAAATGGCCCTGAATCTTGAAAAGTTGAAGGAGCAGATGGAAATGAGCCTTGAGCTGTTTAAGAAATACGGCATGGAAAAGGACTTGCTGAAGCAGGTCGACAAGTTGAATGCCATGGCGGACAGCCTGCAGAATGTGAATTCACAGAAAGAAGATTCCACCGGTAAATTCAAGGATGAATTCAAGAAGTGGGAACAGGAATACAATCAGAAGTTGCAGGAGGATAAGGAGTTAAAGAAGCCAATGGGGCTTGAGGAACTAGAAAAAGAGAGGGAGGAAATACGACAGGCAGCGGATGACCTGGCCAAAAAGGAATCGGGGAAGCCTTCCAAGGAGTCGAGGTCCAGGGCATCAAAGAGTTTAAAGGATCTGGCTAAAAAGCTTGGCGATAAACTGGGATTATCGGGTGGGGAAGGAGAGTCGGTCGACCTGGAGGAGATCCGGCAGATCCGTAATTCACTGAATGATTTCAGCGTGAAGCAGGAAGAGCTGAATAAGAGAATCGAACGGATTAACCTGGTAAATCCGGTTTTTACTTCGGTCATAAAAGAGCAAAAAGAGCTTCAGGAAAAATTCGTTAGTGTCCGCGACAGCTTGAAAAGTATTGGTTATAAGCAACCTGTGATTACAAAAATCGTAGGAACGGAATTGTTCCACGTGGAAACATCGTTGGATAACCTGTTTGAAAGCTATAGTGCAAGCAGGGCAGATGTCGTAAGAATTGAGCAAAACAAGATCATGACCGAGGTGAACAGCATGGCTGTAAAACTGGATGAGCTCATCCGGTCGATGCAGAATGCGAAGGGTTCGGGCAAGGGAGACAAGGGCTTTACGGATAGCAAGAAACCCAAGGATGGAGATCAGTCGGGTTCAGAAAAACTGGGAAAATCGAAGGCCACGCAGGAGTCATTAAAAGAGCAGTTGAAGAGCGCCATACAAAAGATGAAGTCGGGGGCCAACGGCAAGAAGGACAGGGAAGGTCTGGCTAAGATGCTGGGTGAGCGTGAGATGATGCGCAAAGCACTGGAACAGCTCACGCAGGGTGGCGGTCTGGGTGAGGAAGCCAGGAAAAAGGCCAACGATGCCTTGAACATGATGAAGGAAGTGGAGAAGGATATTATCTACAACAGATTGTCCGACCAGACTATGGAAAAGGACAACATTATAAAGACCCGCCTGCTGGAGGCTGAGAACGCTGAGAAGGAGAGGGAGAATGAGAACCGGCGGGAATCGAAGGAGTTCAAGGGAAGTTTTGAGCCCAACATCAAAGATCCCGGAAAGGTGGCCGATCAGAACAAAGCTCTCGAACAGATGTTAAAGTACAATGAATTAAAGTTGAAAAAGTTTTACCAGGAGAAATATCAGAAGTATATTGAATCAACCAAAAAATAATCATGATACATTATCTGGAGGAAGACCGGAAGGAAAAAAGCCTTAACCGGCCGGCGGCAAAAAAGTGGTTGTTGGAAGTGGTGAAGGAGGAGGGTAAGAAACCTGGCGTGATCAATTACATTTTTTGCAGCGATGAATTTTTGGTGAAGGTGAATATGGAGTTTTTGAAGAGGGATTACTTCACCGATGTCATATCGTTCGATTATTCTGAAAATGGGGTGATCAGCGGCGATATCATGATCAGTCTCGACCGGGTAGCGGAAAATGCAGTGAATTTGGGCATTTCCTATCTGGAGGAGCTGAAAAGGATAATGGTGCATGGATTGCTGCATCTTATTGGTTATGATGATTCTACAAAGGATTTAAAGGCGGTTATGACCGCGAGGGAAGATTTATACCTGGCCAGGGCACAGGATTAATCTGAATATTCAAAGGAAAACGAGATATGCTGAAGGAATATGACGTGATTGTGGTGGGTGCAGGGCATGCCGGTTGTGAAGCGGCATCGGCTTCAGCGAACATGGGTTCTAAAACTTTGTTGATAACGATGGACATGAACAAAATGGCGTTCATGTCATGCAACCCCGCCATCGGGGGTATCGCCAAGGGACAACTCGTTCGCGAGATCGATGCGCTCGGCGGACAGGCTGGTCTGGTGACCGACGCCTCGATGATCCAGTTCAGGATGTTGAACAAAAGTAAAGGTCCGGCCATGTGGAGTCCGAGGGCTCAGTGCGACCGTGTCCTGTTCAGCCTCGAATGGCGGAAGAGGATGGAGTCGATACCTCATCTGGATTTTTGGCAGGACACGGTAAAAGATATTATTCTCAAGGACGGAAAGATTGCCGGAGTGGAAACAACCCTGGGGGTGATGTTCAAAGCCCGGAGTGTGGTGTTGACCAACGGCACTTTTTTGAACGGCCTCATGCACATCGGCAAAAGGAAGCAGAAAGGTGGTCGTGCTTCGGAGCCGGGAGTTTACGGGTTATCCGAAAAAATGAATGAGCTGGGTTTCCGGACCGGAAGGATGAAAACCGGAACTCCGCCCAGGCTCGATGGCCGGTCGATCGACTTTACCAAACTGGGCGAGCAGCCTGGCGATGAGTGGGTGGTTCCGTTCAGCTATCTCAATCCCGCACGGAAAGCCATCGATTCCATGTCGTGTTTCATTGCCTGGACTTCCCCCGAAGTGCACGCAATTCTGGAAACCGGTTTCGATGATTCGCCCATGTTCGACGGTACGATTACCGGCATTGGACCCAGGTATTGTCCGAGTATTGAATCGAAACTCGTAACCTTCTCTGAAAAAGAAAAGCACCAGTTGTTCGTTGAGCCGGAGGGCAGGGACACGGTGGAATTTTACCTGAACGGGTTCTCTTCTTCGCTTCCATGGGAGGTGCAGCTTGAAGCTTTGCGCAAGATCGAAGGGTTCGAAAAAGTTGAAATGTTCCGGCCGGGATATGCGATCGAGTATGATTTTTTTGATCCCACCCAGCTGAAATCCACTCTGGAAACCAAGCTGATTTCAGGATTGTATTTTGCAGGCCAGATCAATGGCACTACGGGTTACGAGGAAGCCGGCGCACAGGGTCTGGTAGCCGGAATCAATGCTCATCTTAAGGTTCAAGAAAAGGAGGAGTTTGTTCTGAACCGCGACCAGGCCTATATCGGAGTGCTGATTGATGACCTGGTTACCAAGGGAGTGGATGAGCCTTACCGTATGTTTACTTCACGCGCCGAATACCGCATTTTACTTCGCCAGGATAATGCCGATGAGCGGCTGACTCAGCTGGGTTTTGATATGGGATTAGCCCGTGAAGAGCGGCTCAGGGCTCTCGATCAAAAGCAGACCGGTACAAAAGCGATGATCAGTTTTCTGGAATCCACACCGGTTATGCCCGACGAAGTGAACGCTTTTCTGGAAGAGTGCGGCTCTTCGCCAACCCGGCAAAAGGTGAAAATTAAGGAATTGGTTGCCCGTCCGCAGATCACTATTAACGGTTTGGCGGCTCATGTTCCAGCCTTGCAGGACGTGATTGGTGGATTCAGGGAGTGGCAGGCAGAGATTATTGAGGGTGCTGAGATCCTGATCAAGTACAGTGGTTATATTGACCGGGAAAGAACGATTGCCGATAAGATTAAGCGACTCGAGTATTTGAAGTTACCTGAGTGGTTAAAATACGATGAGATAATGGGTTTAACCATGGAAGCTCGACAAAAACTTTCGGCAATTCGTCCGGAAACGATTGCCCAGGCAAGTCGAATTCCAGGGATTAGTCCGGCAGATATTAGTGTTCTTTTAGTTATGCTCGGAAGATAGAATTGTTCCACGTGGAACATCAAGCATAAATTACTATAATAGGATTTAAAGGCCTATAAAATCAGCATGTTATAGTATGGAAAACAATCAAATCAATGGATGGTTCGCAGACTTTGACCGCCACGAGTTTTTCTGTGGGCGGCTCACTTTGGCTGAGGGTAAAGTTGTGTCGGTGGAAGAGACCGGAGCAGAGAGGTTAAAATGGAGTGAAAAGGACAAATTGGGGACGCTGATTTTGCCCGGTTTGGTTGATTCGCATGTCCATATAGAGAGCTCCATGCTGATGCCTTCGAGATTTGCACACCAGGCTGTGAGGTATGGGACGGTGGCTACCGTATCGGATCCGCACGAAATTGCCAATGTACTGGGACTCGAAGGAATCAGGTTGATGATCCGGGATGCTGAAAATGCCTGCGTGAAAATTCATTTTACCGCTCCATCCTGTGTTCCGGCAACCTCACTGGAGAGTGCTGGGGCTGTTTTGGAGGCAGGTGATCTGGAGGAATTGTTCTCCGAAAATAGGGTAGTGGCATTGGGTGAAATGATGAATTATCCCGGTGTTTTGTTCAGTGATCCTGGCGTTTTGAGTAAGCTAAAACTTGCCAGAAAATGGGGAAAAACGGTCGACGGTCATGCACCCGGTTTGGTCGGTGAACAATTGACTGCCTATGTGGGAGCCGGAATCGACACCGATCATGAGTGCTCAACGATGGAGGAAGCTGAAGAAAAGATCGCACTCGGGATGAAAATATTGATCCGGGAAGGAAGTTCGGCGAGAAATTTTGAGCAGTTGTATCTGCTGATCGATAAATATCCGGGAATGGTTATGCTCTGTTCCGACGATTATCATCCCGATGATCTGATTACCGCGCATCTCGACCGGCTAATCCGGAGAGGCCTGAAATACGGTATAAACTTTTTCAACCTGTATCGGGCTGCCAGTCTGAACCCGGTCATTCATTACCAGCTTCCGGTGGGAACACTTCAGCCCGGTGATCCGGCAGATTTTATCCTGGCCGGGATGACTGAAGATTTCCGGGTGACGGCAACCTATATCAACGGGATTCCGGTTTTTAATGAAGGAAGAGTTAACGCAGAGTTGCGGCCGGTGGAACCGATGAATGCTTTTAAGGCCGAACCGCTGAAACCTGCCGCCCTGGAGCTGAAGGGAGAGTCGGGATTGTACAAGGTGATCAGGGCCTGGGACGGTGAGCTGCTGACCGGTTCGGAGACAGCGATTTTGGAGGCTAAAGGTGGTATTGTTCAAGGAGATACATCAAGAGATATCCTGAAAATCGTGGTTTTAAACCGTTATACCGTAACCAAACCGTCGGTGGCCTGGATTTCGGGCTTCGGACTGAAAAAAGGAGCCATGGCTTCGAGCATTGCACACGACAGCCACAACATAATTGCTGTGGGAACCTCCGATGCGGAAATCGCTGAAGCCATTAACCAGATCATTTTGCATAAAGGCGGTATCAGCGTGACCGAATCCGGAGAAAGCCGGACGCTTCCATTGCCCGTAGCCGGGTTGATGAGCACCGGATCAGCCACTGAGGTGGGATCGGAATATGCAGGTCTGAGCCAACTGGCCGGAAAACTGGGATCCTCGTTGCAGGCCCCGTTCATGGCGCTTTCGTTCATGGCGCTGCTGGTGATACCACACCTGAAAATCGGAGACCGCGGATTGTTTGATTGTGATACATTTGCATTCACAGATATCAAGGCATAAGCAATGGCAACCCGGTTCGAAGCATTCAACGCCCCGGAAAAACTTCTCGAAAGTGTCCGGTCGCTGCCCGAAAAACCGGGTATCTACCAGTTCATCAACAGCGAGGGTACAATCATCTACATCGGCAAGGCCAAGAACCTCAAAAAGAGGGTGGGGTCCTATTTTCAGAAAGCCCCCGACAATGCCAAGCTCGCCGTTCTCATCAGGAGGATAGATTCGATAAATCATGTGGTGGTGGACACCGAAAGTGATGCCTTACTACTTGAAAATAACCTTATTAAGCGACATCTTCCCCGGTATAACGTCCTCCTTAAGGACGATAAAACCTTCCCCTGGATCTGCATCTCCAACGAACCGTTTCCCAAAGTTTTTACCATCCGGAAAGTGGTCCGCGACGGTTCGAAATATTTCGGGCCTTACACTTCCGGAAAAATCTGGAAAAACATCATCGACCTGATCCGGGGAATCTACAAGATCAGAACCTGTCACCTCAATCTTTCCGCGGAAAATATCAGTTCAGGGAAGTTTAAGGTGTGCCTGGAATATCATATCGGGAATTGCCTGGGACCGTGCATCGGACTCCAGACGGAACAGGATTATCTGGAGCAGATCGACCAGATCGGGAAAATCCTGAAAGGGAATACTTCCGGGGTTATCCGCGTTCTGACTGCCTCCATGCAGCGGCACGCCGAGAATTACGAGTTTGAGCAGGCTGCTGTGCTGAAAGAAAAAATCGATCTTCTCGAACAGTTCCAGAGCAAGTCGACAGTGGCCAATACCAATATCAGGCATGTGGATGTTTTTTCCATTGTTTCCGATGAGCGCGCGGGTTACGTCAATTTCATGAAAGTGGTCGACGGGGCGCTGGTTCAAACCCACGCCATGGAGCTGAAAAAGCGACTCGATGAAACCGACGAAGAGCTGCTCCTGTATGCTGTCATTGAGATGCGGGAACAGATCCAGAGCGATGCACCGGAAATCATCGTGCCTTTCAACCTTGAATATCCCCTGGAAAACCTCACCATCACGGTTCCCCAAAAGGGCGACAAGCGTGCGCTTCTCGATCTTTCCACGAGGAACGCCCGGTATTTCAAGCTCGACCGCCAGAAACAGCAGGTCAAGCATGTGAGCAAGTCGGGGGTGACACGAAAACTGGAAACTCTTCAGAATGATTTAAGGCTTAAGGATTTACCTATCCATATCGAATGTTTCGACAATTCAAACATTCAGGGCACCCACCCGGTGGCTTCCTGCATTGTTTTCCGGAATGCCCTTCCGGCCAAGAACGATTACCGCCATTTCAATATCAAAACTGTGGAAGGTCCCGATGATTTTGCATCGATGGAGGAGGTGGTTTACCGGAGGTACAAGCGGATGCTCGATGAAGGTCAGGAATTACCGCAACTGATTGTGGTTGACGGAGGTAAGGGTCAGCTTCACTCTGCCATGAATAGTCTGGAGAAACTGGGGCTGAGGCATAAGATTGCGCTGGTCGGAATAGCCAAGCGCCTCGAAGAAATCTATTTCCCCGGAGATTCGCTGCCTTTGTATCTGGATAAAAAATCGGAAAGCCTGCGACTGATCCAGCAGATGCGGAACGAGGCCCACCGGTTTGGCATCGGCCATCACCGCCGGCGCAGGGAAAAAACCATGGCGGTATCGGAGCTTGATGGGATCAAAGGTATCGGCGAACAGACCCGGACAGCGTTGTTAACTCATTTCGACTCGGTAGAGTCTATGAAAAATGCTGGTTTCGAAGCCCTTGCTGCCGTGGTGGGTCCGGCCAAGGCGAAAATTATCCTCAGTCATTACCAAAAAGAGTCGGACTGAAATCCGTCCGGCTGCCTTTCTGTTCCAGCTCCAGCAAAAATTTCTTGCGCCACAAGCCACCGGTATATCCGGTGAGCGCCCCGTTCATGCCGATTACGCGGTGACAGGGGATCAGGATCGATACGGGATTGCGGCCGTTGGCCTGGCCAACAATCCGTGTGTAATTGGGTCCGCCGAGTCGTTTCCCCAGATCACGGTAGGTAATAACTTGGCCATAAGGTATTTTAACCAATTCAGCCCAAACTTTAAGCTGAAAATCGGTGCCGGTCGGAGCCAAGGGTAGGGTGAACGACTTCAATTGTCCCGCGAAATATTGTTTCAGCTGGCTGAAGCATTCGCTGAGTAATTTGTTTGTCGGAGCGGCATTGACTTTCCTATGGAGTGGCGGATTGGATTCGGGCTCGGGCTCGGGCTCGGGCTCAGGTTCGGGTTCGGGATCGGAAAATATCAGGGAGGATATTCCTTCAGGCCGGGCAGTGACCCTGATCCAGCCCGCAGGGCTTTTATAATAAGCGCTTTCCTCGTCGGGGTGCATGATGATTGGTTTAGCGGTAAAAGTATAAAAAGACTTACTTTTACAGGGTATGAACGAAACCTTTCTGAAACAGCAATTAAGGACCGTACCCGACACGGATTGGGCTATCGGAATCCTGATTCTTGTTTCGGTTCTCTACATCATCAGCCGGCTGGGTTTTCCCCGTTACCACTCGAGGATCAGCCATGCATTCTTTAATCGATATGAAGCAAACAAGCTGATTTCGGAAAGAAACGTACTCTTCAACAACAGCGGTTTTCTGTTAAACCTGATTCCGCTGTTCTGTGTTGCGATGATCGTGTTTGAACAGAGAGCTTTTTTTAATCCTGAAACACAGCTGGTTAACCCATTCATTAAGTACCTCGGCATACTCATGGCCGTGACTGTGTATTTCGGCGGAAGGATCATGATTTTATATCTTTTCGGACTTTCTTTTGAGAAGCAGGAGGTCGCCCTGCGGTTCAATCAGGTGTATGTTCTCCACTTCGAAAACATGGGAACCTATATCCTGATCCCCGCGCTGGCACTTCCTTTTGCCCAGGGAATCGTCAGGATTCTGCTCCTTGCAGGCTTGTGGACAGCTCTCATTTTATGGGTGATTTTCACCATTATACGCGAGCTGGAAATTTTGAAATCTTACCGGGTATCGATATTTTATATGTTTTTATACCTTTGTACCCTTGAAATTCTTCCATTGTGGTGGGCAGTGATATCCATAACGGAAGGATGGTGAGAACAACTTTTTCTGTATCAATTAAAGTCATAAAAACTTGAAGATTAAGAGAATACTAATCTCCCAACCGCAACCTACCACCGAAAAATCACCTTATTTCGAGGTTGCCGACAAATACAAGGTTACATTGGATTTTTTCCAGTTTATCCGTGTTGAAGGCGTTTCTTCCAAGGATTTCCGGGCCAGCAGAGTTAATATTCTCGACTATACGGCCGTGATTTTCAACAGCAGGACAGCCATAGATCACTTTTTCAGGATATGTGAAGAATTAAGGGTACAGGTTCCCGATACGATGAAATATTTCTGTACATCGGAATCAATTGCCGTTTATCTGCAGAAATATATCGTTTATCGCAAAAGAAAGATCTTCTACGGTCAAAAAACCATGGAAGACCTCGTGGACATACTGGTAAAGCACAAGGAAGAAAAGTATCTCGTTCCCACCTCTACGGTGCACAACGATGAAATTCCGATTTTACTAAAGCAGTATAACCTGACCTTTACCAAAGCGTTTTTCTATAAAACGCTGAGTTCTGAATTGTCACACCTGAACCTCAAGGATTACGATATGCTGGTTTTCTACAGTCCGGCCGGTATCGAATCGCTGTTTACCAATTTCCCGAATTTCGTCCAGGATGAAACTTTCATCGGCACTTTTGGCCCGAACACCGCCAAGGCCGCCGAAAATGCAGGTCTCAGGATTGATCTGAGAGTACCTTCACCGGAATTTCCCTCTATGACAATGGCCCTTGATAAATTCATCGGCGAATTGTGCAAGAGAGCAGGAAAATAATTCATGGACCTCTCATTCCCAAAGAGTGAGCACCTTTGTCTGAAACGAAGGTTTGACGCTTTATTGGCGCAGGGAAAGAGTTTTTTCATTTATCCTTTCAGGGTGATCTACCTGCTGAATGACCAGGAGCCTGGTTCGGTGCCCCTGCAAGTGGCCATATCGGTCCGAAAAAAGCAATTTAAACATGCTGTTACCCGCAACCTGATCAAGAGAAGGTTTCGCGAGTCGTGGAGACATCACAAGCAGGAGCTGCAGGAAAATCTGGCCAGGGATGGAAAATCGGCTTACATACTCATGGTTTACGGTGCTTCGGATATTCTCACACTGAGTGAAATAAACGATCACATGAAGCAGGTTGTGCAGCGTTTAAATGAGGTGCTGGTCGCCCGGGCCCGATGAAAACGATCGTGAACGCAATAAAAAAGGCTGTTAGCTGGTTTATGATCCTGCTGATCAGGTTTTACCAGTACGCGATCTCTCCTTATCTTGGCCGGTCATGCAGGTATACGCCAACCTGTTCGCAATACTTTATTGAAGCGGTAAAAAAACACGGCCCGATTAAAGGCGGTTACCTCGGAACCCGGCGAATACTGCGTTGCCATCCCTGGGGGGGCCACGGGTACGATCCTGTTCCCTAGAAAATATCGATATGAAAAGAATTATAAGAAGTTTACTCCTGACCGGCGCCCTGCTGGCTGCACCGGTCCTGTTTACGAGTTCCTACGACAAGGAATTTGAGTGGTCGAAAAATCTGGAGATATTCCATTCGCTCATCCGCGAAGTTGAGCTTTATTATGTGGATGAAACCGATCCCGCCAAATTGATTAAGACCGGAATCGATCAGATAATGAGGTCATTAGATCCTTATACCGTTTATTATCCCGAATCCCAGGTGGAAGATATCCAGCTGATGACCACAGGAGAATATGGAGGTGTCGGTGCCCTGATCGGACAGGACAGCATCGGCGCTTACATTTCCGATCCTTACGAGGGAACGCCCTCACAGAAGGCGGGTTTGCGGGCCGGCGACCGGATCCTTAAAGTCGACAATAAGTCGGTGAAGGGAAAAAGCACTTCCGAAATCAGTCCGCTCATGAAAGGCACCGTGGGAACGACTGTTACCCTGACTGTTGAGCGCCCGTTTGTCAAGGGGGAGATCACGGTTAACCTGGTCAGGGATAAAATCAGGCTTGAAAATGTGCCTTACTTTACCAGGTTATCCGACGGCAGCGGGTATATCCGTCTGACCGGTTTCACCGAGGGTGCCAGCGGGGAAGTTAAGCAGGCATTGATAAACCTGAAGGAGAAAGGTGCACGCGGCATTATCCTCGACGTTCGCAACAATCCCGGTGGATTGCTCATCGAAGCGGTGGATATCGTTAACCTTTTCGTTGCGCGCGGACAAGAAATCGTGAGCACCAAGGGTAAGTCAAAAATGTGGGAAGCATCCTACGCATGTCGTTACGAACCGGTTGATACCCTGATCCCGCTTACCGTACTGGTGAATTCCGGATCAGCCTCAGCTTCCGAAATCGTTGCCGGTGCCGTGCAGGATCTTGACCGCGGTATAATTATCGGCCAGCGCACTTACGGAAAGGGACTGGTTCAAACCACCCGCGACCTGAGCTATAACGCCAAGATCAAGATTACTACGGCAAAATATTACATTCCGAGCGGCCGCTGCATTCAGGCACTTGATTACACCAACCGCAGAGCCGACGGCAGCGTGGGCCATGTTCCGGATTCGCTGGTTCATGAGTTTAAGACCAGGAAGGGCAGGACCGTCAAGGACGGCGGCGGTATATTGCCGGACATTCTGGTAGATCCCCGGCAGCTCAGCGGGATGGTCACCAACCTGTATTACCAGAACATGATTTTTGATTATGCCACCAAGTACCGGAACACTCACGAGCAGATTTCAACCCCTGCCGGATTTGAGCTTAAGGATACTGACTATCAGGACTTCAGGGAATTTCTCATCAACCGAAAGTTTAAATACGAAACAGAGAGCGAAGATGCTCTGGATGAGCTGATCGCTTCAGCAAAAAAGGAAAAATACTTCGACCGGTCACAGTCTGTTCTGGAGGATCTGAAAACCAAACTGTCGCACAATCTCGATAAGGATCTCGAATCCTTCAGGCCGGAGATCACGGAAATACTGTCTGATGAGATTATCGCCAGGTTTTATTTCCAAAAAGGCAGGATTGAATACATGCTTCGCGATGATGACGGACTGGCAAGGGCTCAGGCATTGCTGGCAAACCTGGAGGAATACGGTAAAAAGCTGAATTAGAGGCTAATCGCTTCTCCGGTGGGCACCATTGTGCCGGAATTATTCGATCCAGCGGGTGGTGCCGTCGGTGAACAGCTCCTTTTTCCATACCGGAAGTTTTTCCTTGATGAGTTCCACGCAATGTCCGAGCGCGGCGAAGGATTGCTTTCGGTGACCCGAGGAAACTACCACTGCCAATGAACTTTCCCCACATTTGACCAGACCGGTACTGTGGATGATATGTACGTAAAACAGATCGGGGTAATGACTGAACAACTCCTTTTTGATATCAAGCACTACCGGCTCAACCATTTCATTATAAGCAGAATATTCGATTCCGGCCACGATTTTTCCATCCACATGATCAGCGCGCACCTTTCCCAGGAAAACAGCCAGCGCACCGGCTGAGGAGTTTTCCTGATCACCGGCAATCTCGCCGGAAACGTAGGTGGCCGGCACAGGCCCTTCGATTAGGTAGTTTGTTTGTTCCATGGTTGATCCTCCTGAAAATGCTTATCCCCTGAAATTCGTTATCCTCCGGCAAATGGCGGCAGCAGGGCAATCTCATCACCGTCAGCCAGCGGCCGGTCGCCGGTAACCAGCTGCCGGTTGACACTAAAACGGAAGCGGATCTTAGATAAACCCGAAAATCTGGCCAACAGCCAGTCATTCAACTCATTCAGCGTAGCCGGAACTTCCGCTTTTTCGGAGGTCATTCCGGTAATATCGGTTACAGAACCAAAATAGATCAGGTTAACGGTCGCCATTGTTTACTTTTTTAAGTCCGACGGGGAGTTCAAATTTAGAAACAAATCCTGACCCGGGAAGTTCAGATCCGGATGAACTTCGATTTCCTGCCAGTTGCATTTTTTTATGATCCTCGGCGGGTGCGGATCTCCGGCCAGAATTGCATCCCTGAACAAAGGATAAACCTTTTTCGAATATACGCCGATCAGGGGCTCGTTATGGCCGTCATGAGCTGCAAGCGAGATATCAAATCCGCTGTGCCTTTCAAGAAGATAACGGAAAAATGCAGGAGTCAGGTTAGGGGTATCGCACGAACTCACCAGCGCCAGGCTGGTACGGCAGTGGCTCAGACCGGCCTCTATGCCTGCTGCTGGACCGTTGCCGGGGTAATTGTCGGGATAAACCTGTGCATCCAGGAAAGAATAGTCGCCTGAATTGGCGATAACGATGATCTGGGGGCAGATAGCCGACATGGAGTCGAATATCCACTGGATCAATAACTTGCCTTTATATTCGATCAATGGTTTCTGGGTACCCATCCGGCGGCTTTCCCCACCGGCAAGAATGATCCCGGTAACCGGCTGTGCGGTCATCCATGTGCCTCCAGCCAGTTTTTACCTACGCCCATATCGATGAGGAGCGGAACCCTGAGCTGAAGGGCGTGCTCCATCTCATGACGGACAATTTCTTTAACCTGCTTCAGTTCAGGAATATAAACATCGAAATTCAATTCGTCATGAACCTGAAGTACCAGTTTGCTGCGAAGTTTTCTCTGCCGGAAAGCTTTATCGATCCGGATCATGGCGATTTTGATGATATCGGCTGCGGAACCCTGTATCGGGGAATTTATGGCGTTGCGTTCGGCATTGCCCCTGACAACCTGGTTTTCAGAAAGTATATCTGTCAGATACCGCTTTCGGCCCAGGATCGTGGTCACGTATCCCTGGTCGCGGGCCTGACGGATGGAGTCGTCCATAAAAACCTTTATTCCCGGATAGGACCGGAAATACCCGTCGATCAGCTCTTTAGCCTCGCTTCGCGAGATATTTAGCCTCTGCGACAGTCCAAAACTGGATATCCCGTAGATGATTCCGAAGTTGGCGACCTTGGCTTTTGAACGCATCTCGCGCGTCACCTGCTCGCTGCCCACGCGGTTCACCAGCGCAGCGGTAGCCGTGTGGATATCCTCATTCCTGTTGAAAGCTGCGATCATGTTCTCATCGCGGCTGCAATGCGACATAATACGCAATTCGATCTGCGAATAGTCGGCAGAAAGAAGTAAATGTTCGCTGTCGGAGGCCACAAAAGCCTTACGTATTTCACGGCCGCGCGCCTCCCTGATCGGGATATTCTGCAGGTTGGGATTGATGGAGCTTAAGCGCCCAGTGGCGGTCAATGCCTGGTTGAAATGGGAATGGATCTTGCCGGTAGCGGGATCGATCATCCCGGGAAGGGTGTCGATATAAGTATTCAGGAGCTTGGTGAGTCCCCTGAATTCAAGAACTTTTTCGATGATGGGATGGCGTCCCGACAGGCGCTGGAGCACATCTTCGCCGGTTGAGTACTGCTGCGACTTGGTTTTCTTCGCCTGGTCGTCGATGCGCAGATGGTTGAACAGGACTTCGCCGAGCTGCTTGGGCGATGCCACGTTAAAGGGTATCCCGGCCATTCCGATGATCTCTTTTTCCAGTGCCTGGATCTCCTCCGACATGCCCAGTGAAATATCGGCGAGGGTGAGGGTATCCAGACGGATACCGGCGCGCTCCATGCCAGACAATACGGGTATGAGCGGCATTTCGACCTCATTGAACAGCTTCGTCAGACCGTTGTCGGTCAGCAGTTTTTCCAATATCGGTTTCAGCCGGAAAGTGATATCGGCATCTTCGCCGGCGTATTCTTTCTGGATCTCAGGTTCCACGGTGCGCATGGACCGCTGCTCCTTGCCTTTTTCCCCGATCAGGTTCTCGATCGGAACCATGCGGTAGCTGAGATATTTTTCGGCGAGGAAATTCAGGTTGTGGCGCTCATCCTGACTGAGCAGGTAATGAGCGATCATGGTATCAAACAGCGGACCGGTTATGCTGATCCCGTAATTGGCCAGCACCTGCATGTCGTACTTGATATTCTGACCGATCTTGAGGGTGGTCTGGTTTTCGAGAAGCGGTTTCAGCGGCTCAAGCAGCCTGATGGTTTCGTTCCGGTCATCAGGAAACAGGATGTACCAGGCCTTTTTTTCTTCGCAGGACAGCGCAAGTCCCACCAGTTCAGCCTTCAGGGCATCGAGCCCGGTGGTTTCGGTATCGAAGCAGAAAGCGGCTTTACCAGCCAGTTCCCTTGCGATGGCTTCCACTTCGCTGTAGCCGGTGATCAGGACATACTGATGGTCGGCTGTTTGAATATCGGTCGTGAGTGGGGAAGCAACAGGCATTTCGCTGGCTCCGAAAAGCGTTCCCTGCTGCGAGGGAGCTGCCGGTTGGGGTGGTGCAGGAGGGCTGAACAGGTCGCCCCCGTTTTGCTGGGGAATGATCTTGTTCAGCAGGTTACGGAACTCCAGCTCCTCGAAAATGGCGCGGAGTGAACGTTCATCCGGTGCCTGGCGCAGGGTCGTATCGGGATCGAACTCCACAGGAGCATCGATGCAGATGGTCACGAGCTCCCGGGCCCGGAAAACCTGCGCACGGTTTGCTTCGAGCGACTCTTTCTGCTTGGGCTTTATCTTATCCAGATTTTCATACAGGTTGGGAATGGATCCGAATCTTCCGATCAGGTCTTTCGCTGATTTTTCGCCTATTCCCGGGGCTCCCGGCACATTATCAGCCGTGTCGCCCCAGAGTGCCAGAACATCGATTACCTGTTCCGGACGCTCAATTTCAAAATCCCGGCACACTTCCGCCGGTCCGAGTATCTCCACGTCAAACCCCGAACGACGCGGTTTAAGTATCCTGATTTGATCGCTGACCAGCTGGGTGTAGTCTTTGTCAGGCGTCATCATAAACACGTTATAACCGGCTTTTTCGGCCTTTTTAGCCAGTGTCCCCACCACATCGTCAGCTTCATACCCGTCGAGCTCCAGAATCGGTATATTGAACGCTGTGATGATTTTACGGATATAGGGCACCGCAGCCCTCAGGTCCTCCGGCATAGGCGGGCGGTTGGCCTTATAGGCCTCATACATGATATGCCGGAATGTAGGTGCTTGTGTATCAAATACAACGGCAATATGTGTGGGATTTTCGCTTCGCAGCAATTCCTCAAGCGTCAGGGTAAATCCGAAAGCGGCTGAGGTATTCATTCCCTTGGAGTTGATCCTGGGATTCTTGATAAATGCGTAATACGACCGGTAGATCAGGGCGTAAGCATCGAGCAGATATAGGCGGTTGTCAGACATA